>DATCBO010000037.1:0-110165 GCA_036511795.1 Xanthobacteraceae bacterium | reverse complement strand
ACTGACCATTCCAGCCCGACTTGTCCCACCGGCGCCGCCGAGGTGATCTGATTGTTTCTGATGTCGTAAAGCTCGAACACGCCAGTATTGTTGTTGCGCATCAGCATGTCGCTCTCGTTGGGTTGCGTCGAGAAATCCCCGAAGCCCGCCACCGACCATTCCAGCCCGACTTGTCCCACCGGCGCCGCCGAGGTGATCTGATTGTTTCTGATGTCGTAAAGCTCGAACACACCCGTATTGCTGTTGCGCATCAGCATGTCGGTCTCGCCCGAGCGAGAACTGAAATCGCCGAAACCCGAAACACTCCACTCCAGTCCGACTTGGCCCACGTTGACGGCATTGGTGATGGTATTATTGCTGATGTCATAGATTTCGAAGACGCCGTTGTTGCTGTCGCGCAGGATCATGTCCGAGGTGTCGGTACCGAAGAAGCCGCCAAGTCCCGCAACCTGCAACTCCGTGCCGACCTGACCCAGGAGGCCGGCAGCCAGAACGGTATTGTTGCCGAGATCGAAGATCTCGTAGTTCCCGTTGTTGCTGTCGCGCATGATCATGTCGGCCGTAGTGCTTCCGGGCTCGGGGGTTACGGCGGCCACCGTCACATTGAAAGTGACCGGAATACTCTGGTTCTGGCTGCCGTTGCCGGTGTCGACCACGTGCGCGGTGACGGTGAGCGCCTCGGATCCAACGAAATTCGCAGGCGGCGTCAGCGAAAGATCGATCTCCCCACCGTGCGCGACGTTGCCGGCGATGACCTTCCAATCGAATCCATCGAACACGACGGTTGCCCCGGCGTCGCTCAGCGTCCAACCGGACGGAACGCCCGCGACGTCGATCCACTGGACAATCTCCGAGCCGTCCGGATCGGGGAGCGAGACGACCACCGGAATCGTGCCGGTCGTATTCTCGTTGAACGAAATGCCCGTCTGGATGCTCGGCGTCGACAAACCGTCGTTCAGGTTCAGAGTCTGAACGGTGTTACGGCTCGACACCAGGGTATCGTTTTCCACGTCATACAGGACAAGGGTGTTGCCGTCGGGCTGGTTAGCCAGCGACATGTTGCTGAAATCCGAGCCGTCGCCCGCACCCTCCATCCGGACGTCGCCCACATAGTTACCGTCGTTGTCGTAGATGTGGAGATTCTGGCGGCTGTTCGTGTCGTCGGCGGTTTCCAAGACGACGGCGAAGCCGCCGGAGGACAACGCAAACACGCGGGCAAAGGTAGAGCCGAACGCGCCCAGGTCGCTGAACTCGATGAGGCTGCCGACTGCGTTTCCGCTCGCGTTGTAGGCCTGGACACCTTCGTAGGTGTTGCCGTTGTCGACGATGCCGCGCCAGCTCGCGACGAATCCGCCGTTAGCAAGCGGCGTCACCCTCGGAAGCGGCGCACCGAAGACGGTAGTATAGCTAAAGTCTGTCTGAGCTTGGTTGCCGACGAGATTGCCATTCGCGTCGACGAGCTGGATGTGAGAGAGTTCCTCTCGAGGATTGGAGTTCGAAATGATGGATTCCCAGCTCACCGCGAAGCCGCCATTGGGCATCACGGTCACGGACATGGATCCCGGATCGATGACGTTGCCATCGCTCGGAGGAAGGATTTCGCCTCCAATCGCATTGCCATGCGTGTCGTATCGCTGCACTTCGACTTCGTCGCTGTTCTCGACCTGCGCGACGACGATCTCGCCGTCCGGCAGGACCGCGAGCTTTTGCGTCGACAGAGGGGCCGGGCCGATCGCGTAGGGCTGGCTGTCGGGTATGCCGGCGGCGTTGAACGACCATGCATAAAGCTGCTGCCCGTTGTCGCCGAGCTCCAGCGCGACAAAGCCGCCGCCCGGCAGCGCTGCGATCTTGGAAATCCCAACTCCGCCCCCGGGCACATTGATCGTGACCGGCCCAGCGAGGGCCGTGCCCGCCGCATCGAAAAGCTCGACCTGGCTCGTCTCGGTCGGAGAGTCTCCGGTGGCCCAGCCGACGACATAGTCGCCGTCCGTCAGCGCAGTCGTTAGCAGGTCGTGAACAGGCACTCCCGGATTGAACGTACCGACAAGATTGTTGTTGGCGTCGTAGGTCTGCACTTGCGCGGTTGTACCGTTCGCCTGATCGAGATAGTCGACGGTGATGACGTATCCGCCGCCAGTCAGCGGCACCGGAGTGGTGGCGTTGGTGTCGACCCCGTTGCCGACTTGCGGGAAGCCGGCCGTCACGACCTGCCGCACGCCGAGCTGGGTGCCGATGGAGACGAAGGGCTGAAGCGCGCTCGCCGCGACGTCGATGGTCAGCGTGGCGGTTCCGGCAACGTTGCTGCTATTATCGAGCGCCGTGTACTGGACGCTGTCGGTGCCGGAAAAGCCCGCGGCCGAGACGTAGTCGTAGGAGCCGTCCGGCGAGAAATAGATCTGCCCGCCGCCGGTGGTCCGGTACAAGCCTTCAACAACGGTCAGCGGCCCATTCGAGGTGATCGTATCGTTCGCCAGCACCCCGTCGGCGGCATCGACTTCAAGGGTGCTCTCTTCGACGGCGTTGATTTGGTCGTTTTGGATCATCGATGTGTTATCCCAATAAACGAGCTGTCGCGCACGCGCGGCGTTGAGCCGCGTTTGCGACCTATTGCTCGAGCTTGATGTTCGCAGCTTGGATGACCTTGGCCCATTTTTCGACGTCGTTCTTCATGAGCAAGCCAAAGTCGGCACTCGTTCGCGGCGCCACGGTATCGCCGAGGCTGTTGAGGTGCGCCTTGACGGCCGGGTCGGCCAGCGTGTCGTTGATCGCCTTGTTGAGACGCGCAATGACGTCGGGCGGCGTGCGCTTGGGCGCGCCGATGCCGAGCCAGCCGCTGGCTTCATAGCCCTTCACGACATCGGCCACCGGCGCCACGTCCGGCAGGCCGGGAGATCTCTGCGCCGTCGTGATGCCGAGTGCGCGCAGCTTGCCGGTGCGGATGAATTCCAGCGCCGACTGCATCGGGCCGATGAAGAAATCGACGTGGCCGCTGATGACGTCGGGTATCGGATTGGCGCGATACGGCACGTGCGTCAGTTGAACCCCCGCCATTTTCTGGAACATCTCACCGAATATATGCGGTGCACTGCCGATGCCCGCGGACGCCATCGTGACCTTGCCTGGATTGGCCTTGGCGTAAGCGATGAACTCCGGCAGCGTCTTTGCCGGAAACGACGGCGTCAGTTCGAAGACGAACGGCTCATTGTCGAGGCTGGCGACCGGCGCGATATCGCGCAGCAGATCGTAGTTGAGATTCTTGTAGAGCGTCGCGTTGATGACGTTCGCCGTGGTCAGCAGCATCAGCATGTAGCCGTCCGGCGGGGCATGCGCGACATCGCTGGTCGCCAGATTGCTGCCGGCGCCCGGCCGGGTCTCGACGACGACGGATTGGCCGAGCTTTGCGGACATGCCCTGGCCGATGATGCGGGCGACGATATCCGGTCCGCTGCCGGCCGGGAAGCCGACAATGAGCCGGATCGGCCGGCTCGGGTAATCATCGGCCAGCGCCGGCGCCGCAAATGGCAGCGCCGCCAATCCAAGCGCCGCCGATCCAAGCGCCGCCGATCCAAGCACCATGCGTTGAACGTCTCTCCGCGAAAACCTCATGGACATTTCTCCCCGCTTGTTTCCGATATTTGCCCGCCAGCGGCCGGCGTGTCCACCTACCGTGACACAAACATCAGGCCGCGATAACCGCCACGCACTGAATTTCGAGCAGCATTTGCGGCTGTGCGAAGCCGGCGACCGTGATGGCGGCGCTGGCCGGGAAATCCTTGCCGAAGATTTCGTGGCGAAGCTCCGTCATGCGCGTGGTGTGCCGCACATCAATGAGAAACACCGTCATGGTGACGAGATCGCTGAGTTTGGCGCCGGCCTGAGCGAGCGTCTTCTCGATATTGCGGAAGCACTGCCGGACTTGCGCGTCGAAATCGCCGGCGAGCGATTTACCGGAATCGTCCACCGCGCCGGTATGCCCGGCGACCCATAGGGTCTTGCCCCCCTCGGTAATCACTACGGGTGAATAGGCGCGGGTCTCCTGGTACGTGCCGCGAATGAATGACTTTTTCATAACCCCTCCTGTGGGTTTGTCCGTCCGGTTGCCATGGCCTACATTACGGCGATGCTCGGTACTCCTACAAATGCCGATGGTGCGCGTCCGCTTGCCGGCATTCGCGTGTTCGAATTCTGCCATACCATCATGGGGCCGAGCGCGGGGCTTATTCTCGCCGATCTCGGCGCTGACGTGATCAAGGTTGAGCCAGTCGACGGCGATACCACGCGCCGCCTGCCTGGATTCGCCGCAGGCTTCTTCGCCACGTTCAACCGCAACAAGAGAAGCCTCGCCATCGATCTTAAATCCGATGAAGGCCGCGCGATCTTGCATCGGCTTGTGGCAAATGCGGACGTTGCGATCGAGAACTACGCGCCCGGCACCATGGACCGGCTCGGCTGCGGCTATGGCGATTTCGCCAAGCTGAACGCGCGTCTGATCTATTGCGCGCTCAAGGGCTTCCTGAGCGGGCCCTATGAGCACCGGCCGGCACTCGATGAAGTCGTGCAATTCATGGCCGGGCTCGCCTACATGACCGGCCCGCCGGGCCGGCCGCTGCGCGCCGGGACGTCCGTGGTCGACATCATGGGCGGCACGTTCGCGGTCATTGCCATCCAGGCGGCGTTGCGCGAGCGCGAGCGCACCGGGCGCGGCCAGCTCGTCAAATCGGCGCTATTCGAATCGACCGCTTTCCTCGTCGCACAGCACATGGCCGGACAAGCCATCACGGGCCGCGCGCCGCCACCGATGCCGGCGCGCGAAGGCGCCTGGGCGATCTACGACCCGTTCACGACCGCCGACAGTGAGCAAATCTTTGTGGGTGTCACCAGCAACGCGCAATGGCAGCGTTTCTGCGAACATTTCGGACGGAAGGACTTGCTGCACGACCCGTCCTACAAGACCAACGAAGGTCGCGTCCGCGAGCGTCCCGTGCTGCTGCCGATCGTCGCCGCCATCGTGGCGCAGCACACGCGCCGGGATCTTGCCGAATTGTTCGATCGCCTCGATATCCCGTTCGCGTCGGTCGCGAAACCCGGCGATCTGTTTGAAGACCCGCAGCTTAATGCCGGCGGCCGTATGCTCGACATCGATTTTTCCAATGGAGTGCACGCCAAGATACCGCGCCTGCCGATTGAGATGGCCAATCATGATCTCGGGCTCATCCATCAGCCGCCGGCCATCGGCGAGCATACCGCCGAGATCGTCGCGGAGCTTGGGCTTGCGGACGCCGAGATCGACGAACTCGCGGCGCGCGGAATTGTCGGGGTGGCGAACCATCGCTGAAGATGAAGCTACGGCGATAGAGAGAACCATATGAGCGATCTGCCCACATCGGTCCACATCAGCGAAGAAGGCCCGCGCGAGGGTTTTCAGTTCGAGAAGGGCGTCATTCCGACCGACCGGAAAATCGCGCTGATCGATGCGCTGTCGCAAACCGGCCTCGACCACATGCAAATCGTATCGTTCGTCAATCCAAAGCTGGTTCCTGGTATGGCGGATGCCGACGAAGTCGTGGAACGAATAACGCCGCGGCCGGGCGTCGGCTATACCGCGCTGTGGCTCAACGAAAAGGGCTTCGAGCGCGCGCTCACGCACCACGACCGGCTTGCGCTCACCGGCACGATACAGCTGTGCACGTCTGAAAAATTTCTCAAACGCAACCAGAACCGCACGATGGAGCAACAACTCGCCGGGCAGCACGCCATCGTCGAGCTGTACAAGGCGAACGGCATCGCGGTCGAGCGCGGCAGCATCATGGCGGCGTTCGGCTGCAATTTCGAGGGTGATATTCCGGCTGAGCGCGTGGTTTTGCTTGTTGGGCAAATTCTTGACGTGGCGAAGGCGCACGGCGTGACGCTGCAATACGTGACGCTTGCCGACACCATGGCGTGGGCGACGCCGGCCTCGATCAAGCGCGTGGTCGGCGCCTTGCGCGAGCGCTGGTCCGACCTCGACATCGCGCTGCACCTGCACGATACGCGCGGCATGGCGATCGCCAACGCCTATGCGGGACTGGAAATGGGCGTGACACGGTTCGATGCCTCGGTTGCCGGGCTCGGCGGCTGCCCGTTCGCCGGCCACAAGGGCGCCGCCGGCAACGTTTGCACCGAGGATCTCGTGTTCATGTGCCACGAAATGGGCATCGAAACCGGTATCGATCTCGATGCGCTGATCGAAACCGCGCGGCTCGCCGAGGATGTGGTCGGCCATCCTCTGCCCGGCTCGGTGATGAAGGGCGGCACGCTGGCGAAGTTTCGGGCGTAGGGGCGTCCCTTGTGGGCGCCCGGTGACAGGCACGAAAACGGGCGGCCACAAGGGCCGCCCCTACCCTTCGTCCAAAATCTTCCAGATGCCGTTGGTGGTGACGACCACGCGCTTGCCGACGAGCATCTTGGCCCGCATGAACACCACCGAGCGGGTCACCCGCACCACCTCGGGATACGACACCACGAACTCGCCGATTTTCACGCTGGCGACAAATTGAGTGTTCAGCTCGATCGTGGCGTGACGCTTGCCGCCGGTTGCGACCCGGGCGGTGATGGCCATGGATTGATCGGCGAGCATCATCAGCATGCCGCCATGCAGATTGCCCGCACGATTGAGATGTTTCGGCGCGACTGTAAATCCGAAACGGAGAGCCCCGTCTTCTTCTTTGCGCCAGATCGGTCCGACCAGGTCGCCGAACGCGGTGTGATTGGAGATTTGTTCCCAGCCTTGCGCGGCCGGGTCGAATGTTTTGGCATACTCCGCTTGCGCCGTATCGTTCATGCTTGAGCCTCGGCGGAAGCTTTGCGCCGCGCGCCAAGGCGCCGGGCAAGATCGGGAATGAGTTTTTCGGCATTGACGCCGTCGGCGAGCGCGCGGCCATTGGCGCCGAGCCCGCGGATGGCCTCCACATAGGCCGTGACCTCGCCGGCTTCGCGCACCGCCTGCGGATAGTCAGTAGCAAAGACGAGCTGCGAGAACGCCAATTCCTGCAGGCCGAATTTCACCCAGTCGGCGCCCCACTCGCCGGCGTGATCGGGACCGGCCCAGCCGGCGATATCGTAGAACAACCGATGATCGAGATAATGGTCGAACGGCTGCGGCGGCTGGCGGCCGTGGCGCGCCAGCGCGGCCGTGCCCCATTTGCCGCGCTGCTGAAAGCCGCGGATGCGGCCGAGGTAGCGGCCGATGCCGCCGGCAAAATGCGAGAACTGAATGCGCAGCGTCGGCAGCTCATCGAGCAGCCCGGAATTGATCAGGCGCACCGCCGCGGTCATCAGCGAGAATTCCCAACCGAGCATGCGGCCGAGATCGTCGGCATCCATCCGGCTCCAGCGGATCACGCGCGGCAGCGGGTGGATGAACACGTAGAGATTAAGGTCGGCGCACGCCTTCCAGAACGGGCGCAGCGCCTCGGCATCGAGACCCTGGTCCTGCAGCTCCGAGGCAATGACCACGCCCGGAAAGCCCAGCTCGACAGCGCAGCGCTTGAGTTCGGCGGCTGCTTCGGCGCCTTTGAGCGCCGGCACATGCGCCAAACCGATGAAGCGGCCGGGATGGGCCTTCTCTGCCTCACGCATGCGATCGTTGATGGTGCGGCAGACGGCAAGATCGGGCTGGTCGAATCCCGATCCGCACGACAGCACGCCGGCGTCGATACCGGCGGCGTCCATCACCCGCACATGCGCCGCAAGATCGGCCAGCAGCGGGTTGAGCAGATAATGCGGATTGCCGTCGCGATCGAGATCGACCGTGATTTTGCCGGGATCGCCCTTGAGCAATTCCGGCGGGGTGTAGTGTTGCTGAAAGTCGATGAGCATGGAAGTCCTTGAGATGGCACGATGAGAAGCCGGCGCGCGAATAGCGAATAGCGAGTAGCGAATAGCAAACGAGGCTGCAACCAGCCATTCGCCATTCGCTACTCGCTATTCGCATTCTACATGATGGCAAATTCGTTGTTGCGGCGGTCGGTCACCAGCATGGCGCCGGGATAATGCGTGATGCAGAACTCCGGCTTCACCGCCATGATCACCGATTGCGGCGTCACCCCGCAGGCCCAGAACACCGGGATTTCGTCGTCACCGATCGGCACCGGGTCGCCCCAGTCCGGCTTGGCGATATCCTTAATGCCGATTGCTTCGGGCTTGGCCAGATGCACTGGCGCGCCGTGCACCGATGGAAACCGCGTCGTGATCTGCACGGCGCGGATCGCGTCGGCCGCCTTCATCGGCCGCATCGAAACGACCAGCGGCCCGTGGAATGGGCCCGCCGGAACCGTTTCAATCGAAGTGCGGTACATGGGCACGGTGCAATTGCAGGTAAAGTGGCGCAGTTCGATGCCGTCTTCGATCAACGCCTGTTCGAACGAAAACGAACAGCCGATCGCAAAGGTGACGAGATCGTCACGCCACCAGCGCATCAGATCGGCCGGCTCGTCGACGATGGCGCCGTCGCGCCAGACCCGATAACGCGGCAAGTCGGTGCGAATATCCAGGTCCGCACCAAGCGCGGGTACGCGCCAATCGCCGGCCGCCGAAACGCCGATGAGCGGGCACGGCTTCGGATTGAGCTGGCAGAAACGCAGAAAATCCTCGGCAAGCCGCTGTGGCAGGATAGCAAGGTTGGCCTGTACGAAGCCCGGCGCCAGACCTGACGTGGGCCCTGAGTGCTCGCCGCGTCTTATTTTCTGACGCGCCGCAACGCCGGTGTGCGGCGTGCCCGCCTGCGCCAAGGGCGCCTCTCTTTGCAATGTGGCCGTCGCCATGGCGGGACTCCTCTCAGGTCAAAGCCCAAAACCGAGTGCCCATTTTTACATCAATCGCCGACGGAAACATACGGTCGCCGCGACGATGTTACGCGCGGGACCGCGGCCACGCCCCGCCGCAGCCAACGCGAATCTGGTTGAAACTACCTTCAAGATCGCGTTTGCTAAGCTATTCGTAGCTTGCCAAGAGCCCGCCAAGGGCCGGAGCCAGCGGCCGTCAAATAATAGTGCACGCGCAAGCTATCGATTTCGGTGGGAATCCAGAGGGAGAGTCGCGATGACTGAAAAGTGGAAAGAAGAGAAATGGGCCGAAGATATCTGGTATCGCGGCAAGACCACGCGCCGCCGGGTCATCGGCTGGGGCGCCGGCGCGATTGGGGCGACGATGCTGGTGCCGGCGCCGTGGCGCGCGGCCTTCGGCGCCGCTAAGGCTTATAAGATCGGATCTGAACAGCCGCTTTCCGGCGTCGGCGCCATCGGCGGCAAGACGGCGGTCGTCGGATTGCAGATGGCGGCCGATCGCATCAACAAAAGCGGCGGCATCATGGGCCGGCCGGTGGAGTTGGATATCGTCGACGATCAGAGTTCGCCGGCCGTCGCTCGGCAAAAGACCGAGAAGATGGTGCAGCAGGACAGCATCGACGCCCATGTCGGTGGCTTCCTGTCGAACATCTGCATCGCCTGCATGCCGGTCTGGGAGCATGCCAAGATCGTCAACATGATCAGCGTCTGTCTCGACACCACGCTGACCACCTCGGCCTGCAACCGCGAGAGCTTCCGCGTCCACGATTACGCTCCGGCGCAAGCCATCGCCTTCGGTCCGATGCTCGCCAAGCTCGGCAAGAAGTGGCACATCGCTTACGCGGATTATTCCTGGGGCCAGTCGACGCGCGACGCCTACGCGGCCGCGATCAAGAAGAACGGCGGCGAAGTGGTCGGTACCACCGGAATTCCGCTCGGCACCGCCGACATGACGCCGTTCCTGTCGAAAATCACCGGCAATTTCGACGGACTGTTCGGCATCTTCTTCGGCAAGGACGGCGTGACCATCGGCAACCAGGCCTTCGACCTCGGCCTGACGAAGAAGTACAAGTGGGCCGGCGACGGCGCCATCTGCGAGTCCAGCAACATGCCGGCGCTTGGCAAGAAGATCAACGGCTTCGTCGGCATCAACCGTTACATCCCGGTGTTCCAGGGGCCGCTCAACACGCCGTATCTCCACGCCTTCTTCGACGAGGCCAAGAAACGGCTGCTGAAGGTCGATCCTTCCGGCCCGCTGCCCGACCGCTATGTGCAGTCGAACTACGAGGCGTTAAACGCCCTGAAGCAGGCCATGATCGCGTCGAAATTCGAAAGCCGCGCCGATACGCCGAAGCTGATCGACGCGCTTGAGGGCATGGAAATGAAGGAAGGCCCCGACTTTCCGCAGGGCGACAAGACCCTGCGCAAGGCCGACCATCAGGCGTTCCTGCGCGAGTTCCTGTTCGAAATCGTAAACGACGATTACAAGCTTCTCGAGACGGTGCCGAAGGATAAAACCCTCGTCCCACCGGCGTGCACATTCTCCGCGTAAGTGCGCGCTGAATGCGCGCAGCAGCTTCGAACGATGCAGGCTCCCCGGCCGATAGTCGGGGAGCGGCATCGTCGCCACTCCTCAAGACCGAACTGTTGTCCGTCAAGTTCGGCGGACTGGCGGCGCTTTCCGAAGTGAATTTCGAACTCGCCCGCAATGAAGTTCGCGCCGTGATCGGCCCGAACGGCGCGGGCAAGAGCACGTTCTTCAATTGTCTCACCGGCGTCCTGCGCCCGACCGGCGGCCATATCATCTTCAATGGCGAAGCGATCACCGGGCTCCGCTCCAATCTGATCTCGCAGAGAGGCATTGCGCGCTCCTATCAGATCACCAACATTCTGCCGAACGCTACCGCGCTGGAGAATGTGCGCATCGCGGCACAATCGCGTCGCCACGCCTGGAACATGGTTTCGCACCATGGCGGGTTCGCCGACATCAACGAGCGCGCTGAAGCCGCGCTGCAATCTGTCGGCTTGCTCGCCAAAGCCCACGAACTGGGCGCCAACCTGTCGCATGGCGAACAGCGCAACCTTGAAATCGGCATCGCGCTCGCCACCGAGCCGAAGCTGCTCTGCCTCGACGAACCCACGGCCGGCATGAGCGCCGCCGAAACCAACGAAACCAAGGAACTGATCGGCCGCATCGGCAAGGATCTCACCATCCTGATCGTGGAACACGACATGGAGGTGGTAATGGAGCTGTGCGACCGCATCACGGTGCTGCACTACGGCCGGATTTTGGCGGAGGGCACGCCGGAGGAGATCCAAGCCAATCCCAAGGTGTTGGAGGTTTACCTCAAGACATGAGTGAGGAAGCCAACAGCGCCGAACCGCTCGTGCGGGTCGAGGGAGTGCATACCTATTACGGCAAGAGCCACATCTTGCATGGCGTCTCGCTCACCATCGGCGCCGGCGAGGTGGTGGGTCTGCTTGGCCGCAACGGCGTCGGCAAGTCGACGACGCTGAAAAGCATCATGGGCTTGGTGCAGCCGACCCAGGGCACCGTGACCCTCAACGGCCGCGCCGTTACCGGAATGCCGCCGCACCGGCTCGCGCGTCTAGGCATCGGCTACGTGCCGGAAGACCGCCGCATCTTTCGGCTCTTGACCGTCATGGAAAATCTCCGCACCGGCCTCGACCGCAAGGGTGTCACGGAAGAAACCCGCAAGTCCCTGCTCGATAAGGTCTTCGCCTATTTTCCGGTGCTGGCCGAGCGCCGCACCCAGGCCGGCGGCACACTGTCGGGCGGCGAGCAACAAATGCTCGCCATCGCCCGCGCCATGATGCTCGAGCCGAAGATCATCCTGCTCGACGAACCGACCGAAGGGCTGATGCCGCGCATGGTTTCACAGATCGGGCACATCATCGAAGCGCTCCATAAAGAGGGTATCTCGATCCTTCTGGTCGAGCAGAACGTGCCTCTGACATTGCGAGCGAGCCAGCGTGTCTACATCATGGAAAAAGGCAACGTGCGCCACCACTGCGCGGCTTCCGAACTCGACGTGAACGACGCAGTCATCAAGCAATATCTCGGAGTGTGAGCTTTGGGCGCGGTCGGCGATTTCATCCATTCCATTCCCATCGACCTGCTGATCATTCAGACGGTGAACGGCATCGTCACCGGCATGATCCTGGCGCTGGTCGCCTCCGGGCTGACGCTAATCTTCGGCATCATGGATGTAGTGAACTTCGCCCATGGCGAGCTGTTCATGCTCGGCGCCTATATGGGCGTGATCGCCTTTGCCACTACCGGCAACTTCTGGGTAGCTCTAGTGCTCGCCTCCCTGATCGTCGGCATTTTCGGCGCCGCACTGCAGATCGTAACGCTGCGGCCATTGATCGGCCGCGATCCGCTGAATACGATTCTTGCCACGTTCGGCATTTCGCTGGTGCTGCAGAATTATGCGCTGTGGCAGTTCGGCCCGGTCGCGCGCAAGATTTCCGAGCCGATCAGCGCCGAGTTCACCCTGTTCTATCTGCAATATCCCTGGTATCGCATCGTCATCGCGGTGCTGTCGGCTGCGATCATCGGCGCCCTCTGGCTGTTCCTCAAATTCAACAAATTCGGCGTCTGGATCAGAGCCACCACGCAGGACCGCGTCATGGCGCAGGCCATGGGCATTCCGGTGCCTTGGGTCTACACCGGCGTGTTCGCGCTCGGCGCCGCGATGGCGGCGGCCAGCGGCGTGTTGTTCGCGCCGTTCGGCGGCGTCGATTCCAGCATGGGCCTGCAATGGGTGCTGGAGGCGTTCATCGTCGTCGTGGTCGGCGGCATGGGCAATCTTGGCGGTTCGGTGGTCGCCGCCATCTTCATCAGCCTGCTTGAGGCCTATGCGGCGGTGTGGCTCAACCCGTCGCAGGCGGTGATCGCGTCCTTTGTCGTGCTCATCCTGACGCTTTTGTTCCGTCCCACCGGTCTGTTCGCGGTGCCAAAATGACCAGCGCCTCGCTCGACAAAACCATGCCGCTCGCCAAGAAGCGGTTAAGCCACACCACAACGTATTGGCTGGTCTTTTGCATCGTCATGGCGGCGCTGATCGTGGCGCCGCTGGTGTTGCCCGAATTCTGGGCCGGCTTTCTCACCGAAGTGCTGATCTGGGGACTGCTGGCGATGTCGTCCGATCTTTTGATCGGCTACACCGGCATGGTCTCGTTCGGCCACTCGGCGTTCTTCGGCCTCGGCATGTACGGCGCCGCGGCGGCGTTGCTGCTCGTAAAGCCCGGCAATCTGTGGCTCGCGATCCTGTTCGGGCTTGGCGGCGCCGCTGGCGCGGCCGTGTTCGTCGCCTATTTCTCCACGCGCCTGCGTGACATTTATTTTGCCATCACCACGCTGATCTTCAGCCAGATCTTCTATGTCATCATCTTCACCTGGACGTCGCTCACCGGTGGCGAGAACGGCCTGATCTTCGATCAGCCGCATTTCACCATTCCGTTTCTCGTCAATGTTCCCTTCAATTCCACGACGATGCATTGGTTCGTGCTGGCGGTTGTCGCCGGGTCCTACCTGATCCTGCGGCGGGTCACCCAATCGCCGTTCGGCATGGTGCTGCAGTCGATCCGCGAAAACGAGGCGCGCACGCGCGCCATCGGCTATCCGGTCGAGCGCTATAAGATCGTCTCGGTGATGCTGTCCGGGCTGTTCGCCGGATTGGCCGGCGTGCTCTACGCCGTGCAGAAGGAGTTCGCGGCGCCGGATTTCGTCTACTTTCTGACGTCCGGCGAGGCCGTGATCTACAATCTGATCGGCGGCGTCGGCACCCTGGTCGGGCCGATCGTCGGCGCGGGGTTCTTTCAGCTCGCGCGCCAATTGCTGTCGCAGTGGCTGGGCGATCAATTCCCCTACCTGATCCCGCTCGGCATCGTCTTTATCGCGATGATCATTTTCCTGCCGCAGGGCCTGCTCGGCTTTGCGCGGCGGTGGCTCAACCGATAGCTTGCCGCCGACCCACGAAGTGGCATTTATTTTGGGCAGCCCCCTACCGGCCACCTCGTCCGCTTAAACCGAAACGTCGGATGTCCGCTTTCACGCGCGCGATCAGGCGCAAAGCGGACATGCCATCATGACGCGCTTTTGCCGAGGAATTTTGCCAGCGCCGAAGTCTCTTTCTTCGTGCCGCTTTCGAAATCCTCGGCGATTTGCTCGTAGAAATGCGCCGCGCCCTCGTAGAGTTCGTGCGCGCTTGGATCTTCGCCGACGAAACCCGCAATCTCGTGCATTTCCGCAATCCAGCGGTAGGCCTTCGGCGGCATCAGCGTCAGGCCGCGCTTGAACCAGGCCAGCATTTCCTTCTGGCTCGAACTCAGCTCGGCGAACAGCGCGTCCGCGGTGCCGGCGCGCGACGCCGCGAGCATCATCGCCGCACCGATCGCCTGCGTGCCCTTGGTGATACCGGCGTACGACATTTTCAGCGCCGAAGCCGTGCTCAGCGCCCCGTCGAGCACGCGAATGTCGAGGCCGTAGTCGCGCAGCGTCGCAAAGCGCGGCGCCACGGGACCGGAGGCATAGAAGCGCGGGCTCCCCGCCACTTTGGCCTCTCCCGCCGCAGGCGGTTTTGGTGGCGAGCCGATGATGCCGGCATCGACGAATGGGCAATCGGTCGGCGCGATGGCGGCGGCGACACGCGCGACCGTGACGGGGTTGATGGCATTGCAGTCGACATAGATCGGCTTTGCATTGGAAGCCTTGAGCGCCGGCATGAAGCGCTCGGCGAGCGCCACCGCGTCGCCGGGCGGCAGGATCGAAAGAATGTAATCGCTGGCCGCGATTTCCTCGTCGCTTGCCGCAACCATGCCGGCCGCCGCGGCGCGGCCTGCGGTCTCGGCGCTGCGGCCATCGAGCGAGGTGAGCACTTTCAGCCCGTTATCGACGAGCCTTTTTCCGACCGCCGCGCCCATCATGCCGGGCGCGATCACTGCGACGACTGGAGTCATGAGATTCTCTTCAGTAGCCTGGATTGAGCGAAGCGAAATCCGGGAGCTGACGTTGAGCGGACCGATCGTTCCCGGCTTTCGCCATGCTCAAGCCGGGCTACGCGGCTTGCCGCCGGGCGGCAATCCGGAATGACAATTACACCGTTTCGCCGGTGTTCGATACCGGAGGCGCGCTCTGCAGGCGCCGCCGCAATGCCGGCTCGCGTCCATCGGCGCCATCCTGGTAATAGACGCTATAGCGCGCCAGAACCTCGGCGAAGGCACGCGCGTCCGCGTCCTTCTTCACCTCGAAGGAATCGAAGCCAGCGCGTACCAGGAAATGAAATTGGTCGCGCAACACGTCGCCGGCCGCGCGCAACGTGCCGCCAAAACCGCAGGTCTCGCGCAGCAAGCGCGCCTGGCTGTAGGCGCGGCCGTCCTTGAATTTCGGAAATACCAGCACGACGAGTGCGATGTGGCCGAGCCACGGCTCAAGCTCCGCCACGCGTTTGTCATTGGGCCAAGCCACGCCAAGCGAGCCATCGCGGCGAACAAGGGCGGCGGCATCCGCCAGAAACCGCTTGGCCGACACGATAACCGGCACGCGCTCCGGGATCGGCGCCTCGTCATCGACGCGGACGTAACGGTCTTCGACGATGCGGCCGTTTTCAACGAGTCGCATAGACACGCTCTTTGAAGGGCTCGACACCAAGGCGATTGACGGTATCGATGAACAATTCATCCGGCCGCTGGCGCAATTCCAGGTACGCCGCGGCGATATCCTCGACCACGTCGGCTACCTGGGCATACGGAACCGCCGGACCGATCAGCGTACCGAGCTTGGCGTCTTCATCGGCCTTGCCGCCAAGCGTGATCTGATAAAACTCCTCGCCGTTCTTCTCGACGCCCAGGATGCCGATATGCCCGACGTGATGGTGCCCGCAGGCGTTGATGCAGCCGGAGATATTGATGTGCAGCCGGCCGAGATCGCGTTGCAGGTCGATATTGCGGAAGCGGCGTGTAAGCTCCTGCGCGATCGGAATTGAGCGCGCGTTGGCGAGGCTGCAGTAATCCAGGCCCGGGCAGGCAATGATGTCGGAGACAAGCCCGATATTGCCGCCTGCGACGCCGATCTCGTCAAGCGCACGCCACACCGCCGGCAGGTCGCGCTGCGCGACATGCGGCATCACCATGTTTTGCTCATGGCCGACGCGAATCTCGCCGAACGAGTAACGGTCCGCGAGATCGGCGATCGCGTCCATCTGCTCGGCGGTGCAATCGCCCGGCGTACCGCCTTCCGGCTTGAGCGACAGCGTCACGATCGCATAGCCGGGCGCCTTGTGATTGGCGACCGAATTGTCGAGCCAGGCCGCGAACCGGCGATCGCCGCGGCGCTTCTCGGCAAGCTCCGGCGGGTTGTCGTCGAGCCGCGCATAGTCGGGATAGATGAAGCGGCCCGCGATCTCCATGACCGCCGCCGGATCGAGCGCGAGCGTTCCGTTCTTGATGGCTTCCCACTCGGTTTCGACTTCCTTGGCAAACGCTTCGGGGCCGAGGTCGTGCACCAATATCTTGATGCGCGCCTTCCAGACGTTGTCGCGGCGACCGAACTGGTTGTAGGTCCGCAACACGGCCTCGACGTAACTCAACAGGTCGCGCTTGTGCAGGAACGGCTTGATGGTTTTCGCAAGATAAGGCGTGCGGCCGAGACCGCCGCCGACCATGACCTCAAAGCCGAGCTCACCGGCGTCGTTGCGATGCATACGCAGCGCCAGATCGTGGATGCGCAAAGCGGCGCGGTCGTGGCTTGAGGTGCCGACGCAAATCTTGAACTTGCGCGGCATGAAGGAGAATTCCGGATGCAGCGTGACATGCTGCCGGATCACCTCGGCCCAGATGCGCGGGTCTTCGATTTCGTCCGGGGCGACACCCGCCCATTGATCGGTGGTGATGTTGCGCACGTTGTTGCCGCTGGTCTGCATGCCGTGCATGCCGACACTGGCGAGATCGGCCATCGCCGCAGGCAGCTCATCGAGCTTGATCCAGTGAAACTGAATGTTCGTCCGTGTGGTGAAATGGCCGTAACCGCGGTCATAGCGGCGCGCGATATGCGCCAGCATGCGCAGCTGTTCCGACGACAGCGTCCCATACGGGATTGCAATCCGCAGCATGTAGGCATGAAGCTGCAGGTAGACGCCGTTCATCAGCCGCAGCGGCTTGAACTCGTCTTCAGTCAGTTCGCCGGAGAAGCGGCGCGCGACCTGGTCGCGAAACTCCGCCACCCGCTCGGCGACCAGCGTGCGATCGAATGCGTCATAGACGTACATGCGCGGTCGGCCAGTTAGTTTTGCAGGACCAGGCTGGGCACGGACGATCCGGCCGGCAATACGATGGATGGTCCCCGCCAGCGAATAAGCTCGCGCAGATTTCCAGGTTGGAAACGACCAGTTTCGGTTCGCTTCACCGGTGCTATGTAAGAGCCGACCGCGTTGAGATCGTCGTCGATTGCGCTCTTGAGCAGTTCGCGAGCGACCGCGGCATCGCTTGTCACGGCCGCATCGGCGAGATCGGTGCTCCAGCGCGCGTCGGCGCTGCGATACACCACCGCGCCATCGCCGACCCGGTTCGCGGTCACCATGACCGGTCCGGAAATCCTGATTTTTTGATCGAGCGGGGACGTCATCGTGGCCTCATCTGCACAACGGACCTGAGCGGAGGCGGACCTGAGCGGAGGCCCGCCACGCGGCACGAATACCGCAGGAACAATATTCTATATAAGAGCTGATTTCAGGCCGCAAATAGCAGATTTTTCTACCAAATTAACAGCCGCCCAGAGGAAAATAAGGCAGCCGCGTGGAAGCGCGGAGAATGCTTCGGCTGTGGGAACGCTGTTTCGACTCGCCGGCCGCCCTCAGGCGGCGGGCTCAAACGCGAAGCTCGGCCCTTTACGCACGATGTAGCCAAAGCCCGGCGCGTTGACGTGGGCGCCGGCAATCGCAAAGCGCTCGCTCGCGGCCATATCGAGAATGCGCTTGCGCGATTTGATCGCGAGATTCTTGTCGAGATCGTAGGTCAGCGCCGCGTCCGGGTGCGAGATCTGTATCGCCGACAGGTGCACTACGTCACCGAACGCCATGAAGCCCGTGCCCGCGCCGCCCGGTGCAAACAGCCAACAAGTGTGGCCTGGCGTATGCCCGGGCGCCAGCATGGGAGTGAAACCTGCAAACTCTTCGCCATCGCGCACGCGCCGCATGCGATCGAGGTACGGCTTCAGATTGGTCCGCGTGCGAGCCCGGTTGCCTTTGACCCGCGCTTCGTCGTTGGCGACGTCAGCCCGCAGCCAGAACTCCGCCTCTGTTTCATGCACCACGATTTCCGCGTTCGGATAATGCGGATTGCCGGCATCGTCGACCAGACCGTTGGCGTGATCGGGATGCAGGTGCGTCATCACGATGTGGGTGACGGCGTTCGGTGCGATTCCCGCCGCGCGCAGATTCTCCGGCAGCTTGCCGAGCGTCGGCTGCATAGTGTTGCCGGCGCCGGCATCGATCATGATGACTTTGCCATCGCGGCGGATCAGGAAATTGTTGACCGGG
The DNA here is from genome assembly GCA_036511795.1 of Xanthobacteraceae bacterium. Lineage (GTDB taxonomy): Bacteria > Pseudomonadota > Alphaproteobacteria > Rhizobiales > Xanthobacteraceae > BOG-931. Next base: position 91,783 of record DATCBO010000037.1, on the reverse strand, counting down.
ATATAGAACGAGCCGTTATCCGTTCCGCCGACCAGACTCTCGGCCTGCGGCCGATCCATGCCGATCACGAGGTCGAGCGAGGTTTTGAGAATCCCGTCGCTCAACCCCACCACTTCGATCTCGCCCACGCGCAGTGCCGGCAGCGTCATGTCAAAAATCCTCTCTGTCACAAACCTTGCTGCTAAAGCCCTTCTCTGGCGAGCGCGATCATGCAGCCGGCCGCAATGATCACGGCAAACGCCAGAACCGCGAACGGCACGATGAAGGCGCCGTGCGAGAATGCCAACAGATAACCGATCATGATCGGCGAGAACGCGCCGAACATCTGTGTGACGAAGGCGCGCACGCCTTGGGATTTGGCCATGTCGGCGGTGCCGACGACGCTGTGCATCAGCATTTCGGCACCGGAGATGCCCACCTGCTGCGCACACAGTGCGCAGATCATCAGCACGACGCTCCAGGTCGCGCTCGGCGCCAGCGCCGCCGCGATCAAAAAGACCGCCGCCAAGGCCCAGCCAAGTCCGGCGAACGGCGCGCGGCGGAACACGCGATCCGACACGTAGCCGAGGATCAGAATCGCCACCACCGCAAAGCCGTAAATGACAAACGTCAGATAGCCCGACGTGCTGAAGGTGAAATGGCGCTCACTGCGCAAATAGGTTGGCAGCCAACCCGACCAGCCCCAGAAGAAGATCGCATTGGCCGAAATCGCGATCGTCATCAGCCAGAAGCGGTGATTGCTCCAGACACTGTCGACGGTTTTCAAGACGCGGCCCGGCGCATCATCGTTGTTCTCAATAGAGCCGGCTCGGATGATATCGACCTCGGCCGCGTTGACCGCCGAATGCTGCTCGGGCTTGTCGCGCACCAGGAACCAGACCATCGGTATCGGCAGGATAAGCGCGAGAACGCCCATCGCATAGAATTGCCCGCGCCATCCGACATAAACAATAAGACCGGTGACGATGAGGCCCGTCAGCATCGGCCCGATCATCGTGCCGATCCACCAATAGGCCGTGGCCCTGCCGCGCTCGCGCAGCGCAAACCAATTGGCGACCAGCGCGAGCGTCATCGGATAGCAGATCGCTTCGCCGACACCGAGCGCGATGCGCGACGCCAGCAGATTACCGTAGCTGTGCGATGCTCCGGCCCAGAAGCAGGTCAGCGCCCAGATGAGAAGGCCGGCGATCGCAGTCAGGCGCGCTCCATAGCGCGTCACCGTCCAACCCCACACGGGAGCGGCAAGCCCGTAGGCGATGAACAGGCCGCCGACCAGCCAGCCGAGCAGCTTGGTCTGTCCGGTAAGCTGCATCTCACTGAGAAAGCGCGGATTGGCGATCACGATCGCGATGTTGCTCTTGTCGAACATCGACACAATCCAGAGGATCAAGAGCGAGGGCGCGATGTAGGTCCAACGCACGCGCGTCGCGGCGGTAACAGCCGCGGCGTCGCGGACGACGCCCTGCGGAGCCGTGATGGCCATGAAACCTCCCTCGCGCGGCGTGCGGTTTGTTTTGCCTTGCGGCGCCCGGCCGACGCAGCATCATTGCACGTGACGTTATCGCGCGCGCACAAAATCTTGCCCGCACGCGATAACTTGTCAACAATAGCGACGATGAGCGGGCAATCCGACGCAGCGCAACGCGCGGACGCAAGGGGCGGCAGCCCCGGCGAAGTGCTCGCCGTATTTTCGCGTCTCGGCGTCTCGTGCTTCGGCGGCCCGATCGCGCATCTCGGGTATTTTCACGATGAGTTTGTGGTCCGCCGACGCTGGCTCGATGAGAAGACCTTCGTCGATCTCGTCGCGCTCGCACAATTTCTTCCCGGCCCGGCGTCGAGCAAAGTCGGCATCGCCATCGGGCTGTCGCGCGCGGGCTATTGGGGCGCGCTTGCCGCCTGGACCGGATTCACGCTGCCGTCGGCGATTGCGCTGGTTCTGTTCGGCTACGGCGTTACCGCGCTCCACAATGTGCTGCACAGCGGCTGGCTGCATGGGCTGATGGTCGCTGCCGTCGCCGTCGTGGCGCAGGCGGTGCTGATGATGATGCGGTCGCTTGCGCCCGACCGGCCGCGCGCAACGCTCGCTGTGGTGGCGGCGGTCGTCGTCACTGCCCTGCCGATATCGATCGGGCAGATCGGCGCCATCGTCCTCGGCGCCATCGTCGGTCTCGTGCTGTTTCGCGGCACGCCGCCGGCCGATCACGTGAGCCTGCCGCATCCAGTCAGCCGCGGCGTCGCCGTCACCGCCATAGTCATCTTCTTCGGCGCCCTGATTGCGTTGCCGTTCGTGGTTGCGGCGGTGCCCAATCATGCGCTGCAACTCTTCGACGCCTTCTATCGCGCCGGTTCGCTGGTATTCGGCGGCGGCCATGTCGTGCTGCCCCTGCTGCAGGCGTCCGTCGTGCCGCCGGGCTGGGTCAGCAACGATGCGTTCCTGGCGGGCTATGGTGCGGCGCAAGCGGTGCCGGGGCCGCTTTTCACCTTTTCGGCGTATCTGGGCACCGTCATGGGCCCGGCGCCCAATGGCTGGCTCGGCGCAATCTTGTGCCTGATCGCCATGTTTCTCCCCGCTTTCCTGTTGGTGATCGGGCCGCTGCCGTTTTGGGACGATCTGCGGCGGCACGGCACCGCGCAGGGCGCCTTGCGCGGCGTCAACGCCGCGGTCGTCGGGCTTCTGCTCTCGGCGTTGTACAACCCGGTCTGGATCTCCGGCATCACCAATGCGGGTGATTTCGTGCTTGGAGTCGCAGCCTTCCTCCTGCTGTTCATGTGGAAGACGCCGCCGTGGCTGGTGGTCATTTTTTGTGCGGTTGGCGGCGAGGCGCTGTCGTTTACCGCTTTCGGACACTGACGACACTGCCCCTCAAGCAGCGTCCAAGCGCGCCTTGACTCCGTTCCGGTCCCAAACCAATTTGGGCCCGCGCCCACAACAAATCCCGATGGGAGGACCGATGCCAATCACCCGAAGAACACACTTGGCCACGCTTGCCGCGACCGGCGCGGTCAGCCTTTCTGCCCCGATGGTTTCCCGTGCACTGGCGGCGGACAAGCTTTCCATTGCGGTGATCCCGATCGCCGATTGCGCTCCGATCTATCTGGGGAAGAAAAAGGGTTTCTTTGCCAAACAGAACCTCGACATCACGTTGTCGACGCAAGGTGGCGGCGCGGCGATCATTCCGGGCGTGCTCTCGGGCCAACTGCAGTTCGGCTTCAGCAACGTGCCATCGCTCTTGATTGCGCAGAACAAGGGGCTGAAATTCGTCGGCGTTGCGCCGGGCGTCGCCTCCACGGGTGTGAGCGGTCACGACTTTTCCGCGATCCTCGTTCCTGGCGACAGCTCGATCAAGACCGCCAAGGACCTCGTTGGCAAAACCGTCGCGGTGAACAATCTCAACAACATCGGCGACGTCGCTGTACGCGCGGGCGTGAAGGCCGCCGGCGGCGATCCAAAAAACTTGAAATTTATCGAGGTGCCGTTTCCGGACATGCCGGCAGCACTTGCCGATCACCGCATCGAAGCCGGCTGGATGGTGGAGCCATTCGTCTACATCGCGCAGTCGCGCGGCGACAAGGTCGTGAATTGGCCGCTCGTCGATATTGCGCCGAAGGTTATGATCGCGATCTATTTTGCCTCGGCGCAATACGTCAACGCGAACCCCGACATCGTCAAACGGTTCAAGGCAGCGATTACCGAGTCGCTCGCCTATGCGGGTTCCCACACCGACGAAGTGCGCCAGATGATTCCGACCTATACGCGGATATCGCCCGAGGTCGCCTCCAAGATCGTCCTGCCAATCTGGCCAACGGAGTTTAACCGTCCGTCGATTCAGGCTCTGGCGGATGACGCCCTTGAGGACGGATTGATCAACAAGAAGGCGGATGTCGCCGCCCTGTTGCCTTAAGCAGCGGAATGAGCGCGCCAACGACCAGCGTGCGGGCCAGGACCAGCGCCCGCACGATCGTTTGGCTGCAAGGTCTTGCGGGCCTCGCGGGGTTTGCCGCGCTCCTTGAAATTGTGCCGCGGATCGGTCTGGTCTCGCCGCTCTATCTACCGCCGTTCAGCACCATCATGGTGGCGCTGTACAAGGAGATGATGACTGCAGAGTTCTGGACCGCGCTCGGCGATACGCTCGAAGCCTGGGCGATTGGACTTGTCATATCCGTGATCGCAGGCGTGGTGATCGGCATCGTCATCGGCAGTTCGCAGGTGGTGCGGACGCTGACCCACTCGACGATCGAGTTTCTGCGACCCATTCCCTCCGTCGCCCTGATACCGCTCGCCGTGCTGCTGTTCGGTTCGCAGATCCAATCGACGCTCATTCTCGTGGTCTACGCCTCGTTCTGGCAGGTGCTGATTCAGGTGCTCTACGGCGTGCAAGATGTCGATCCGGTCGCGCGCGAGACAGCGCGCTCATACGGTCTCGGCACATGGGCGCAAATCCGCTACGTCACGTGGCCCACCACCCTGCCCTATCTGATGACCGGTGTGCGTCTCGCCGCCGCCGTCGCACTCATTCTCGCCATCACCAGCGAAGTCGCCATCGACACCCAAGGCCTAGGCAAGGAAATCTCCGACACCGAATCCGGCGGCGCGGTGGCGGCCATGTATGCCTATCTGATCGTCGCCGGAATTATCGGCGTCATTGTCAATCTGGGCGCCCGCACCTTGGAGCGGCGTGTGCTCGCCTGGCACCCGTCGATGCGATTGGACAGCGTGGAGGCGCGCGCATGAAAACCGCCGTGCCGGCGCTGCCACGCCGCATCGCGGCGACGCTCGCGCTGCCTGTGGCGCTGATTGCAACGTGGTGGTTCACGAGCGCGCACAGTCAGAATTTTTACTTTCCGCCGCTGCGCACGATTGTGGAGACGTTCGGCAAGCTGTGGTTTTCCTCGCAGGCGATGCAAAACGTCGTGCCCAGTCTTGTGCGGTTTTCGGTCGGTTACCTTGCCGCCGCGGTGTTGGGCATCGCGATCGGCATTCCGGTTGGAACCTCGCGCAATCTGCGCAATGTGCTTGAACCGGTCCTGGAATTTTTGCGCGCCGTACCGCCGCCGGTGCTGGTGCCGGTGCTGATCCTGTTCGCCGGCCTCGGCAACGAAATGAAGGCGCTGGTCATCGTCTCAGGCTGCATCTGGCCGGTGTTGCTCAACACCGTCGCCGGCGTGCGCGCGCTGGACGAAGTGCTGGCCGAAGTCGTGCGCAGCTATCGAATCGGGCCATTCACGCGCTTCTGGCACTTTATCCTGCCCGGAGCGAGCCCGCAGATTTTCACCGGGCTGCGCCAATCGCTGTCCATCGGACTGATTCTGATGGTCATCAGCGAGATGTTCGCGGCCAGCGACGGCATCGGCTTCGCGCTGGTGCAATATCAGCGCAGTTTTGCTATTCCCGAAATGTGGAGCGGCATTATTCTACTTGGCATCATCGGCATTGTTCTGTCGCTGATCTTTCGTGCCTTTGAGGCCTGGATATTGGGCTGGTATCATGGCTTGCGGCAGTCGCAGCGCGCCAACTGATTACAGCAGAGGATGATATGATCCGCGCCGCTTCTGCGATGCTCGAAGTCAAGCATCTGCGCAAGGTCTATGCAGACTCGAGCCGCACGGTCGAGGCGATCCGCGACGTCAGCTTCACCGTCGGCCAGGGCGAGCTGGTTTGCATCGTCGGACCGTCTGGCGCCGGCAAGACGACGCTCTTGAAGTGCGTTGCCGGACTGCTCGCGCCGTCGTCAGGCGAAATCATCCTCGAAGGTCAGACAGTGGTCGAGCCGCCGCCCGCCATGGCGGTCGTGTTTCAGGAATATGGCCGCAGCCTGTTTCCGTGGATGACCGTGCACGACAACGTGGCTCTGCCGCTCAAGCACAAGAAGATCGACGCGGGCCGCCGCGAGGAACTGGTGCGCGATGCGCTGGCGGCCGTCGATCTCAAGGGCGTCGAGAACGCCTATCCGTGGCAACTCTCCGGCGGCATGCAGCAGCGCGTCGCCATTGCCCGCGCGGTCGCTTACGAGCCCCATGTGCTGCTCATGGACGAGCCGTTCGCGGCCGTCGATGCGCAGACGCGCGCCGATCTCGAAGACCTCATCCGCGTGTTGTGGGCCCGTCTGCGGGTCACCGTGCTGTTCGTCACCCACGATATCGACGAGTCGGTTTATCTCGGCCAGCGTGTGCTGGTGATGTCGCACGCGCCGACCGTGATCATGGAAGATGTGGCCATCGATCTGCCCGGCGAGCGCACGCAGCTCGAAACCCGGTCGATGGCCCGGTTCGGCGAGCTTCGCAAGCACATCTATTCGAAGATCCAGCTTGCCAAACAAGGCTGGCGGCCCCCGGCCTGAATTTTCGTCCTCCGCGGGCGACCTCGTTATATTCTACCGGCCATAACGGGCCTGCATGTGCCGAGATGGCGCACTTTTCGGCCCCCGTAATATCCTGTACGATATAGCGGGTTTGCATTTACAGGAGAGACGGGTGCTTTCTGGCCATCGGCTTGCACGATCAATACGCTCGACTCGCGGGGCCGCCTTATTGTTGGCGACGGCCCTGCTCGCTGCCCCGGCTCAAGCGGCATTTGCCGCCGGCACGGTCAATGTCCTGTACGCCGGATCGCTGGTGAACCTCATGGAGCACGGCGTCGGCGCCGCCTTCGACAAGGCGACGGGCACGCAGTTTCAAGGTTTTGGCGGCGGCTCGGTGGGTCTTGCCAATCAGATCAAGGGCAAGCTGCGCAAGGGTGACGTGTTCATCAGCGCCAATCCCAAGGTCAATTCCGCCCTGATGGGGGCGGCCAACGGCGACTGGGTGAAGTGGTATGTCGCCTTTGCACAGTCGCCATTGGTGATCGGCTACAATGCCTTGAGCAAGTTCGCCGCCGATTTCAAGACCAAGCCGTGGTATCAGGTGCTGTTGGAGCCGGGCATCAGAATCGGCCGGACGGATGCAAAGCTCGACCCGAAGGGCGCGCTCACGGTGGCGCTGTTGAAGCAGGCGGAGACGTTCTACAAGAGCCCTGGGCTCTCGCAGAAGGTGCTCGGCGCACCCGACAACCCGGCCCAGGTCCTGCCCGAGGAGACGCTGGTCGGGCGGTTGCAGTCGGGCCAGCTCGATGTTGGGTTCTTTTACTCGACCGAAACGTCCGATGCCAAAATACCGGCGATCAGCCTGCCGCCCGACATCGCACCGAAAGCCGTCTATACCGTCACCACACTGCGTGACGCGCCGAACGCTGCCGGCGCCGACCAGTTCGTCGCCTTTCTGCTAGGGCCGGGCGGCCGAGACCTGCTAAAAGAGCACGGCCTCACGCTGCAGAAAATGGACGTGTCGGGAGACGCAACGGCTGTGCCGCAAGACATCAAAGCCATCGTCGATAAGGCCAAATGACCGGCCGAGTGACTCGCCAAGTGACTGCCAAGTGACTCGCCAAATAACCGGACAACTGACGCGTCGCATTCCAGCGCCACTGCCGTGGCTCGCCGGATTGCTTGCGATCTATCTGATCGCCCCGATGATCGCGGGCGCGCGACAGGCCGGTCTGGCGGACTGGAGTTCGGTCGACACTTCCGGCCTGCTCCGCGCGTCCGCTGTCTCGATCGCCAGCGCGACAGTCGCCACACTCCTTATCGCGCTCGGCGGCGTGCCGCTCGGCTATCTGCTGGCGCGGCTGCCTGGCCGGATGATGGCGACAGTAGGCTTTCTCGTGCAGCTGCCACTTGCGCTGCCGCCGCTCGCGAGCGGCGTTTTGCTGTTGTTCCTGGTCGGCTATAGCGCGCCGATCGGCCGGCTGACCTCGGGCGCGCTGACCGACTCGTTCGCAGGCATCGTCGTCGCCGAGGTCTTTGTGGCGGCGCCGTTTCTGATCATTGCGGCACGCTCCGCATTCGCGGCAATTGATCCCCTATTGGAGGATGTGGCGGCAACCCTTGGGCGCGGCCCGCTTTATGTCTTTTTTCGCGTCAGCGTGCCGATTGCCTGGCCGGCGATCGTGTCGGGATTGCTGCTCGCATGGCTGCGCGCCTTCGGCGAATTCGGCGCCACCGTTATGGTCGCCTATCATCCCTATTCGCTGCCGGTTTACACCTATGTGGCGTTTGGTTCGCAAGGTTTGCCGGCCATGCTGCCGGTGCTGTTGCCGGCGCTCGTGCTCGCGCTCGTCATTATGCTGCTGAGTGAATTGGCCACGGCGCGGTCGCGGCGTATCCCCGCGGTTGAGGACCTGCCAAACGTTAAGGACCTGCCAAATAATGGCGCACATGCGCCGCCGCGACAAGCCGCGATCAAGACTGGCGCGACGGATCTCGCGCTCGAAATCGAGCGGCAAATCGGCAGCTTCCATCTCGATGTGCAATGGTCGGCGCGCCGCCACCGGCTCGCCATTCTTGGCCCGTCGGGCTCGGGAAAATCGCTGACACTGAAGATCATCGCCGGTATCGAAGCCTGCGCCCGAGGTCACATAACGTTCGACGGCAAGGATATTTCGTCACTCGAACCTGCGGCGCGCGGCATCGCCTACGTGCCGCAAAACTATGGCCTGTTTCCGCATCTGACAGTTGCCGAGCAATTGAGATTTCCGCTCAACGCCGATCCGGCGCTGGCCAAGGCTTGGATCGAGCGGCTCGGTCTTCGCGGGCTTGAGCAGCGGCACCCGCAGGCGCTGTCTCTCGGCCAGCAACAGCGTGTCGCGCTGGCGCGGGCGCTGGTTCGCCCTGCGCGGTTGCTCCTGCTCGACGAGCCCTTTTCTGCACTCGATGCGCCGCTGCGGTCGGCGCTGCGCCAGGAAATGCTCACCCTGCAAAACGAGTTCGACGCTACGACAGTTCTCGTCACGCATGACCCGGTGGAGGCTGCACTACTCGCCGACGAGCTGCTCGTGCTCGAAGGCGGCCGCGTGCTGCAATCAGGTCCAACAGAGCAAGTGTTCTTGCGCCCGGCGAGTACCTTGGCGGCGCGACTGCTCGGCGCCGAGTTTGTTGCCGAAGGCACTGCCGCCGAGGCCAACATCCTCAGGATTGGCGACGGCGCCATTCTCCAGATTTCCGGAGCCTGCCCGCAACCCGGTTCGCGCGTCGGCTGGAGCGTTCCTTCGGCGCTCATCCGGCTGAACGAACAGGGCCGCTACCAAGGCCGGATCGAAGGCGTGACGGCTGTTGGCCTTGGACGCCAGCTCTCGATCCGCTTCGGCGATGCGCTGATCCGCGCGCTCGACGGCTACGCCGATCGTCCCAACGGCTTTTGCCGCTTCGATATCGACCCGGCATCCGTGCGGGTATGGGCGTTGAGTTAGGTCCGCCCACGGCGACGCACCGGCATGCATTTTGGCAGCGCCACGAGCTGTTGTATTGTCTCGGCTCCGCTTTCATCAAACAGAGGTTGCCGTGAGCAACGCCAGATTGACCCTGCGGGTAGACTTTGGCTCGAAATCGATCGGCCCGGGCAAGATCCGGCTGCTTGAAGAAATCGGCCGTGGCGGTTCGATTTCGCAAGCCGGCCGCAGTCTGGGAATGTCCTACCGGCGCGCGTGGCTCCTGATTGACGACCTCAATCACTCGTTTCGGCAAGCCGTGGTGCGGGCGAAATCGGGGGGCTCGCAGGGCGGCGGCGCGGCGCTGACCGAATTTGGCGCGGGACTGGTGCGCGACTATCGCGCCATCGAGACCGCGGCGGCTGGTGCTGCCAAAGCGCGACTGCGCCGTCTCGAATCCGCGCTGCGTGACGGCAAACGCGTGAATTCGGACCAGCCGGCAAAACGAACCTCCATCCGCGTCGGCAAGCGGTGAGGATTTTATGACGGTCAATCGCCGGATAATTCTGAGCGGACTTGCAACAGCGCTCGCAGCCCCATACGCGGCCCGCGCGGCAGGCGAAGCCGAACGCGCCGGACGCATGGTTGCGCCGCCTGCAAAAGTCGAGCGCGTGTTCGCCGCCGGGCCGCCGGCCGCAATCCTGCTCTACACCTTCGCACCCGAGCTGCTGCTGGGATGGACGCGCCGACCCGCGCCGGCGGAATGCGCGTTCCTCGGTGTGGGCGCGTGCGACAAGCCCGAGGTCGGCCGCCTCACCGGCCGCGGCAACACCACAAATCTCGAAGTGTTGCTCAATCTGAAACCCGATTTGATCTTGGACGTCGGCACCATCAACGACACTTACATTTCGCTCGCCAACCGCATTCAAACGCAGACCGGAATCACCTATGCGCTGCTCGATGGCCGCTTCACTGCGATCGCCTCGACGTATCGCAAGCTTGGCGAACTGACACACCGGACGGATACCGCGGAAACATTAGCACTCTACGCCGAAAAGACGATCGCGACGGTTACCGGACGCATAGACAAAATCCCGAAGGACAAACGGCCACGCGTCTACTACGCCCGCGGTCCGCGCGGACTTGAAACCGGACTGGGCGGCTCCATCAATGTGGAGACGATCGAATTTCTGGGCGCGCAGAATGTTGCCGGCGAGCGCAAGGGCGGAATGGCGACCGTGTCTCCCGAGCAGGTGCTGGCATGGAATCCCGATGTCATCATCACCATTGAGCCCGCGGTCGCGGCAGCATTGCGCGGCGATGCGTTGTGGGCGCCGATCAAGGCGGTAAAGACCGGCCGGATCTATCTGTCGCCGAAGCTGCCATTCGGCTGGGTCGATTTTCCGCCGTCGGTAAACCGTCTGATCGGCCTGTGGTGGCTTGCCAAGGCGCTCTACCCCGAGCGATTCACCGAAGACCTGCGGCCGCTCACGGGCGAATTCTATAAGCAGTTCTATCATATTGACCTGACCGACGCGCAGCTTGACCGCGTTCTCTCCGCTCAAAGCTGATACTCTTCCGCCATGACTCGCTCTTCCGCGCCGGGCATGCTGATCGCGCTCGCAGTGTTGCTCGCGGCGTTGCTGTTGGCATTCACCGTGGGGCGCTATCCGGCGGGCCTCGGCGATCTGTTTCACGTCATCGCCGGAAGTCTCACGGGCCTTCCGTCCGGCGTGCCGGCCGCGGCGATCGACGTGATGCTGCAGATCCGCGGGCCGCGCGTGCTTGCCGCGGTCCTGGTCGGCGCGGCGCTCGCCATCGCCGGCGCGGCGTTCCAGGGCTTGTTTCGCAATCCGCTGGTGTCGCCTGATTTGCTCGGCGCCTCGTCGGGCGCAGCGCTTGGCGCCGTGCTTGGCATCTATTTCTCGCTCGGCGTATTCGCCATCGAGGCGTGCGCGTTCGCTGGCGGCTTGGCGGCGGTCGGTGCCGTTTATCTGATCGGCTCTGCCATGCGCGCGCGCGATCCGATTCTGCTGTTGGTGCTGACCGGCGTTGTCATCGGCTCGCTGCTCGGTGCCGGCGTCGGCCTCGTCAAGTATGTCGCCGATCCGTACAACCAGCTCCCGGCCATGACATTCTGGCTCCTGGGAAGCCTCGCGGCAACGACTGCATCCGATCTCGTACCGCTGCTCGGCCCGGTCGCGTTCGGCACGCTGGTTCTCGGCGCGCTGCGCTGGCGCATGAATGTCATGTCGCTGCCCGACGAAGAGGCGCGCGCGCTCGGCGTGCCAACCGGGCCGCTGCGCATCGCCATTATTGCTGCCGCAACGCTGGTGACCTCCGCAAGCGTCGCCGCGGCCGGCATCATCGGCTGGGTCGGTCTCGTGGTGCCGCATATCGCGCGCACGCTGGTCGGGCCGGACTTCGCGCGCCTTCTACCGGCTTCGGCGCTGCTCGGCGGCGGTTTTCTGCTCGCGATCGATACGATCGCCCGCACCGCAACCGCGACCGAGATTCCGCTCGGCATTCTCACCGCGCTGGTCGGCACGCCGTTTTTCATCTGGCTCCTAGCCGGCATGTCGAAGACCTGGTCCTAACCGATGATGCTCTCCGGTCATGCGCTGACGATCGGCTACAGCGGCCATGTGGTCGGCCGCGGCCTCGATGTTGCACTCGCGACCGGCGAGATCCTGGCGCTGCTCGGCCCGAATGGCGGCGGCAAGACCACGCTGTTGAAAACATTGCTCGGCCTGCTGGCGCCACAAGCCGGCGAAGTGCGACTCGCGGACCGCCCGTTGGTGGGCTACTCGGACCGCGAACGCGCCCGCCTGCTCGCCTATGTGCCGCAATCTCATGACACGACCTTCGCGTTCACTGTTGAAACCGTCGTGCTCATGGGCCGCACCGCCCATGGCAATCTGTTCAGCCGCCCGAACTCCGCCGACCGCGATGCCGCGGCGCGCGCGCTGGCACGATTCGACATCGCGCACTTGCGCGAACGGCCCTACACCGAGCTGTCGGGCGGCGAGCGGCAGCTTGTGCTGCTCGCCCGCGCGCTGGCGCAGGCGCCGCAATTCGTCGTGCTCGACGAGCCGACCGCGAGCCTCGATTTTGGCAACCAGGGTCGAGTGATGCACGAAATCCTGGCCCTCAAAGCATCCGGGCACGGCGTTCTGTTCTCCACGCACGACCCGAACCACGCGATGCGCACGGCCGATCGCGTTTATCTGCTGCGCCAGGGCGAGCGCATCGCCGAGGGCGCTACGGGCGCGATCCTCGACCGGCCGCAACTCGAAGCGCTATACGGCACGCCAGTCGAACTGATTACCGATCGCGACACCGGGCGAACGGCCTTCCTGCCCGGTTGACGTCACACATCCGAAGCATGCCCGGTCGCGAGCGCGGCGAGTTGCGCCGCGTCGTCCGGCGCCGCATTGCCGCGCCACACGACGTGCAGATCGGGCCGCACCAGCATCAGATCAAACCCATAGATTTCCCGCGCGATGCGGTCCGGCACGTCGAGCACCGCGACCGGGGCACCGCGTGCGCGGATCGCCGCTTCGAGCCCGCTCGCATCGGCGGCGGTGCCGCCGAGTTTCAGGATCGTGTAGCCATCGGCAATGCGGTCCTGGATCGGCGTGCCGTCGCCGAGCCAGACGTGTGGCAGCCGCGCGCCCGGCCAAGTGGTCGGATGATACTCGCGAAACAGATGCTCGGGGCCGCCGGGCACATTGCTGATCACCGGCGAGTCGACGTAGCGATAGCCGAGTTCGGCGCCGATCATCTCGTTGCTCTTGCGCTGCTCGATATCCGCCATGGTGCGCAGGATGTAGCGTGTCTGTTGGCCGGCCGGCGTGTCGTCGCCGATATTGCTCCGCCACATCGAGCGCCATTTGCGGCGGCCAAGCGTCGCGTAGCGCGACGCGCCGATATTGCGCTCGCCGATCTGGCGGCGTTCAATCTGGTAGGACTTCAACAGGTTCGGCCCGCCCCAGCCTTTCAGTGTTGCCGCAAGCTTCCACGACAGATCGATCGCGTCGCCAATGCCGGAATTCATACCGAGTCCGCCAGTCGGAATGACAAGATGCACGGCATCGCCGACGAGAAAGACGCGGCCCTCGCCGTAACGGTCGGCCAGCAGCAAATTCTGCCGCCACGGATCGCATGACAGCATCTCGTATTTGACCGGCACGCCGACGGTGCGCTCGAACGTCGCGTTCATGTCTTCGTTCGTGTCGACGATCGAGTGCAGCGTCCAGTGTCTGGTCGAATCCTGCATGATGAGCTGCGTCGCCTTGTCGTCGGCGACATGATAGTGGCGGCCCTTGCCCGGGCCGTTGCCCATCGGCAGCCGGTCGAACAGTTCGTCGCAGCGATAGAGTGCCTGGCGCAACCCCAGCAAATTGCCTTCGCCTGCAAGCCCGATGCCGAGCTCCTTGCGCACGGGGCTCGTGCCGCCGTCACAGCCAATGAGGTACGCCGTCCGCAGTTCCTGCGTGCCGCCATCCTGCAGACGCACGCGGGCGGTCACGCCGTCGCCGTCCTGGCGCAGTGACAGAAACTCGCAGCCGAAGCGGACGCTGACGGCGGGTAGCGTCTCCGCCACCGATTTCAACAGCGGCTCAAGCGTGTACTGCGAAATGAGCTGATAGGGCTCGAGCGGCAGAGAGCCGTCGTTGGTGGCGCGCGTTTCGGCCTGCGCCTGCGCGACCGACGGATAGCCGAGCCGCAGCAGCGGCGGCTGGTTGAGCGCGAGCACGATGTAGACGTCCATCGGACAATCCGGACGCAGCCCGGCGGCGCGGATTTGCTCCGACAGCCCCATGCGGCGATAGATTTCCATGGTGCGGGCGTTGACGCGCTCCATTTTCGGCAGGAACGCCGGACGCTCCTTCAGCTCGACCAGAATCGTGCGCACGCCGCGCTGGCCGAGATCGACTGCAAGCGTCAATCCAGTCGGTCCGCCGCCCACGATCAGAACGTCGCAATCCATTGTCGGTCCAATTATCGGTTACGATCGCCGCGCGCCGCCCGGATCATTTGACAGGCGACATCTTCGCCAGCTCCGGAAACGGCTGGTAGGCCGCGTCGCCGCATTGCTGCGGCGTCGCATCGACGTATTGCGTCGGCGCAGCTTCGAGAAAGATCACGGCCTTGACCCTGTGCGCGGTGCGGTTCGGGTATTGCAGACATACGACGTAGTGCGGTTCCGTGCCGTCGGTAACCGGCTTCAGCACCGGCTGAGAGATGAGCGCGGTGCGGAATTCCACCGGATTGGTGAGCTGCATGGTGAGCAGGTCGGCGATCTGCTTGTTATAGTTCGTCGGATAGACATTAGGGTTGACCACGAAATCTTGCTTGGGCTTCGATCCCCCGAAGCTGCTGCAGCCGGCAAGCGCCAGCGCCGTGACCAACAAGACCGCTTCTGTCCGCAACGTGCTCATGCTTGCACAGTCAGTTACGCCGCCGACAACTTCATCATGGCGAGCGCGGCGCGACCGTTCGGGCCATAAGGATGACCGACCGATTCCATCATGTCGAAATGGGTATAGTCCGCCGCCTCGATCAATTCGACCGGCTTGCCTGCCGCCTTGACGGCGGCGGCAAAGTCGCGGTTCTGGCGTTGAAAGTCGGGCGTCTCGTAGGTGCCATAGCTCACGATGATCGGGGCGTGAATCCGGTCGATATGACGCAGCGAGCTCATCGCCTCTTCCATCGCGTCGGTGAAATGTACGTAATTGCCGCGCTTGGAGAGACGCACCGGCTTCATGTCATACATGCCGCTCATGCACATGCCGCCCTTGATGATGTCGTTCGGCAGGCCGAACTCCTTCTGCCAATCGGTAACCAGTACGACACCGGACAGATGCCCGCCGGAGGAATGGCCGCCGACATAAAGCCGGGATGCGTCGCCTCCGAAGCTCGCTGCGTTCTTGTAGGTCCAGGCCACGGCGCGGCGAACCTGCGCCGCCATCACGCCCAGGTCGCCGTTGGCCTTATCGACCGCGGTGAAATCCGGCAGCACATAATGGGCGCCGGCATTGACATACGTTTCCGCCGCATAGGCGTAGTCCTTGGCGCTGCCATGGATCCAGGCGCCGCCGTGAATAAAGAGAAAGATCGGCGCATTCGGCTGCTTGGTGCGGTAGATGTCGAGTTTTTCGATCTCGGTCGGACCGTAGGCAACGCGCTGCGGCGGCCCGAGACGCTTGCGAACGAGTTCGCTGTTGGCGACACAGCGCGCGATCACCTGAGTGCCGAGCGGCGCATAGACCGACTGGTCGTAGGAGGCGTCGAGCTCGACCTGGTCCATGTTGAGCCACACGCTCGGACCCTGCGGGTGCGGCGGCGGACCGACGCGGCACTCCTTGGCAAGCGCCGGCGTCGCCGCGACCGCGGCCGCCGCGCCCAGCATGGCACGGCGCGAAATGTTGGGCCGAGAAAGGCCGCGATCCGGCTGCATGTCGGTTCTCCCTTTACTGTTTGATCGCCCCCGGCAAAGCATAGCACACTGGCGGTGGGGCAAGTCAGGGTCACTCCTCCGGCACGGGGCCGCACCAGCCGGGCAGGTACCCCGCATCCGTGCTCTTGCCCAATTGCAGCGCGCGCTCCAGCGCCCGGTCGAAATCGTGCTCGACCAGCTTGCGCTTGATGCGCCGGCGCAAAAAATCCGCCCACAGGAACTCGGCATACGGCGTGGTGTCCTTGGCGAAACCGCCGGCGCGCCGCAATTCGCCGGCTAGCGAACGGAACGGGTCGTCCACCAGGCCGGTGACGGATCTCGGAATGTCCTCGTAGTGCCGGCGATGGCCCGCGGTATCGAACGGATGCATCCAATTGCGATTGTCCATGACGATCCAGAACGCATCCGGTTCGAGCTTGCTCAGATTGGCGACCACGATAACGGCAACATCGCGGACCTTCTCGTCGTAAAGCGCGCGGGCCAGATGATGATGATCGATCACGTAGTGCCGGTGCTTGGGGCCGAGGATCACCGGAATCATGTGCCGGCCGAGAAATTTGCCGCCGTTCTTGGTGCCGATTTCCTTCCAGTGCTTGCGCTTGGCCATGACCTCGCGCATGCCGACTGTGATCTGGGTCGGGCGCAGATCGGCGATGGCAACCGTCGTCAGCAGCGGTTCGCGAACCATGGTCCTATCCTCCGGGCAAACATCTGATTTGATCCTGTAGCTCGCCGGCCCGCAAGCCGGTTGCGAGGTCCGCGCGGGAGCGATTCAGTCCCCTCCCCCACGGGAGAGGACGCGGGGAGATTCCCGTTCTTGCAGCGTGTTTGACGAACCACCCTATGGGACTTCGACGCCGGAGCAGGCGCCGCCCACCACATCAATAGCGTCGATCATTAAGCTAGCGGCGCGCGACTCCGGATGGGCTGTCAGCCAGCGGAACGAAACAATTCGTCAGGCGTGCGGCGTCGTCAGAAGCGTCGGCGGTGCCGTCTCCAGGCAGGCGGGCGTGTTCATCCCGCCACTGCCAGAGCTGCCTGCTCCTATCGACGCCATCGCCTGGGCGAACTGAGTGCTTGCGGCAGCCGCGCTGCCGGACGGATCGGAGGCGAGGCCGGCAACCGACCATTCGAGCCCAACCTGCCCCATCGGCGCAGCGTTGGTGAGCCGGTTGTCGGCGATGTCGAAGATCTCGAATGCGCCGGTATTATTGTTGCGCATCAGCATGTCGCTTTCGCCGGCACCGTTGATCGAGCCAAAGCCCACCACCGACCACTCCAATCCGACCTGGCCCATCGGCGTCGCTGAGGTGATCTGGTTGTTGCGGATGTCAAAAAGCTCAAACACGCCGGTATTGCTGTTACGCATCAGCATGTCGGTCTCGTTGGCGTTACCTGAGAATTCCCCGAAGCCCGCCACCGACCATTCGAGCCCGACTTGGCCCATCGGCGCCGCCGAGGTGATGGCGTTATTTCTGATGTCGAAAAGCTCAAACGCGCCGGTAATACTGTTGCGCATCAGCATGTCGGTCTCGTTGGGCTGCGTCGAGAAATCGCCAAAACCCGCGATCGACCATTCGAGGCCAACTTGCCCCATGGGGGCCGCCGAAGTGATGGCGTTGTTGCCGATGTCAAAAAGCTCAAAGACGCCCGTATTGCTGTTGCGCATCAGCATGTCGGTTTCGCCGGAGCGCGAGCTGAAATCGCCAAAGCCGGCGATGGACCATTCCAAGCCAACTTGGCCCACGGCTGCGCTGTCGGTGATGTTGTTGTTGCTGACATCGTAGATTTCTAACGCGCCGGTATTGCTGCTGCGCATCAGCATGTCGCTGGTGTCCGAGCCGAAGAAACCGCCGAGCCCGGCGATCTGCCACTCAGGACCGAGGAGCGGCAACGAGGTGGCGGAGACAATTGCGTTATTACCCAGATCGTAGAGCTCGTAGAGGCCGCTGCCGCCACTCCGCATGATCAGGTCGGCGGTGGAGCTCGCGGGTGCACCGGCGCCTTTCACAGTGACCTCGACGGCGTCGCTGCTATCCGGGGTCACGGTGAAGTCCTGCGAGTTCCAGGTTCCCTCCACGACTAGCGTCGCCAGGCCGGCGCCATTGGCCGCAGCGATCGTGATCGTTCCTTCGCCGCCGCTGGTCTGGGTCCAGACCGCGTGATCCCCCGATGCAAAATTCAGGAAGCGCAAATCTATGCTGTCCGCGACGGTAAGGCCCGAGATGTCCGTGCCGATCTGCCCGGCATCCTGATCTAGTTCGAGAGTCCCGCCGGCGCCGGTGAATTCGACCCCCTGCGAAGCTGTGCCGCCTGAGCGTAGGTCGAACAACCCGCCACTGCCGATTTCGATCTGGCCGCCGTTGAGGCCGAGAATGGAGGAATAAACAATAATCTCGCCGCCGTTTCCAACCTGGATAAGGCCGCCGTTATTGGTGACAGATTTGAAAAAGGTAATTGTGCCACCGTTAGTATAGATGCTGCTGTCGGCGCCCAAATTGGTCAAAGCCTGATCGAAAGTGACGAGATCGTTAGTCTTCGCATAGATACTGCCGGAATTTTGAACTGCGCTTTGGAGATCCAAATAGGAAGCGGCCCCGTAATTTGAATAGGCTTCCATTGAGGCGTTGGCGGCATTGGTAATCGTGTGGGCGCCGGTGTTGATCACCAGCGTGTAGCCGGTTGCGCGTATGTCGCCATCGTTGGTCAACGTGAGGTTGGCGTCACCGATGGTGCCCGTATTGAGCACCTCGATGTGGAAGCCGAGCGTGAGGCTGGCACTACTGCCGTTGCTGATGATCCTGTCATTTGCGGGATCTGTTCCATCGAGTCCGATCAGGCCATCTCCAAACGTGGTCGTGATCGTGACGCTGTTGGCGATCTCGATCGTGGTAACGGCACCGGTTGAAAGCAACGATATCGCGCCATCGTCGTCGAGGATGGTCGACGACCCGGTCCCTGACCAATCGCCGAGCTCAATGGTGCCGCCGTTGTCGGCGAACAGCGAATTCTCGTTGTCGAAACTGCCGCCGTAGGCGCTTCCCACGATGCGAAGAGTGCCGGCACCCAGAACATTGTTCGTTTCGACGGTCGCGTGATTGATAAACACAAGACCTTCGATGAAGCCAGTGCCGGAAATGTTGTTGTCGAAATTGGTGAGGGTCGCGGACGGCGTCCCGCCCAAAATCCCATCGTTGCCGTCTCCTGCAAATACAATCGAACCGGCACCGTTCAACTGCACGGTATTGTAGATCGTCAAATCGGTCGTGATATTGCCGCTGGGCGTCAGATCGATCGTCGCGGAATTATTGATCGTGCCGCCGGCGATCTCAAAATTGGCGCTATCGACCTCGATGAATCCGAACATTCCGAAGGGAAGGCCGTCGGTTACGTCAAAGTTGCCCCCGGTCAGATCAAGCGTATCGCCGCTCGTGATCTCAAGCGTGTGGATCGTTTCGTCGGAAGCGCTTTTGACAATAGCATCACGACTATTGACGCCGATCAACACGTCGTCCCCGCTCGCTGGAACGGATCCCGTGCTCCAATCGACGGCCGCCGTCCAACCCGCGGTGCCGTTGACCAGCCAATCGTCCGCGCTCATGAAACGTGCATGCCGAAGCGCCTAAGGCGATGGATCATGCTCTGATCCCGCGTTTCAGTGTTCGCCTTGTTCGACTGGCTTGCCGTGAGGCCCAGTAATTTCATTGTCATGACATTCGCCCCATGTCTGAAAGCGGAATTCTTTCCTCTATTACGAAGCGCGTCAATGTCTATTTTTTCAGGATTCATTCGCTTATTGCGAAACCGATCAAAGAGACCGTTCGAGGCATCGCGTCAGAGTTTGACGGCTCTTGGAATATCGGCTTTGCCCCCGATACAGACCGCAGAAACAAGCGCGGACATTCCAAAAAAATGCTTCGATATGCCATTCCGCCATTTGCAGCGCAAAGAAACGGCGAATTTTTGCTGTTCCCGAAGTTGGCCGCACAGCTCATCGGTAGCGGCAATCACTCGCTTTAGTCCGCGTTGATGTGCCCCGGGCGCCAGCGGCTCATGCGGTCTTCGAGCAGTTTGACCAGGCCGGTCATCAGCAACGACAGGCCGGCGAATACGACGAGCCCGGCGAACACGACGTCGACCTTGAAACCGCTTGCGGCGCGCACCATGACCACGCCGAGGCCGTCCTGCGCGCCGAAAAATTCCGACACGACGACGCCGAGCACGGCGCGGCCGATGGCGAGCCGCAGGCCGACGACGATGAACGGCAGCGAATTCGGCACCACGACCAGCCGCGCAATGTCCCATTCGCCGGCGCCGAACGAACGCACGACATTGATGAGAAGCTTGTCGGCATTGCGCACGCCCTCATAGGTATTGATGAGCAGCGGAAACAGCGCCCCGAGAAACACGACGGCGACTTTCGACCACAGGCCGATGCCGAACCAGAGCATCAAGAGCGGCAGGAAGACCAGCCGCGGCGATGCGTTGAACGCGGTGATGAACGGATCGAACATGGCGTTGAGCGTATTCGAGCGGCCGAGCAGGATGCCGAGCGGCAGGCCGACGACGATCGCGAGCGCCAGGCCGACCGCGAACGCCGAGGCGCTCACCCCGAGCGGCGCCCACAGCGAGCCGGTGACGATCATGGTCCACAGCGTGCCAATCACCTGGCTCGGCACCGTGAAGAACAGCTTCGTGCCCGCTTTCAACGGCACGAAATACGGCACGAACTGCCAAACCAGGAGCAGCAACACGATGCTGCTGGTGCCGTAGGCCACGGGCTCAAGCCGCCGCCACAGACCGCGGCCCGGCGCGGCATCGGCGCGTTCGCGAGCGGCGACATTGCCTTCGAGGGTATGTGTATCGGCCATTGCGTGTTCAGCCTTGGCTTTATTGTCCGGCACGCCACGGGAACGCGGCGCGCTCCGCCCAGCGAATGCCTTCCGTCAGCATCACCGCGATCACCATCACGGTGAGGATGCAACCAAACATGCGATCGATGGCGAAAATGTCGCCGAAGCGCGAGATGGCAAAGCCGATGCCCTCGGACGCGGCGAAGAACTCGCCGACCAGAACGCCGATCAGCGCGCGGCCGACGGCGATGCGCGCACCGGCCACCACATAAGGCAGCACGCTCGGAAAGATGACCTTGCGATAAAGGTCCCACTCGCCGCCACCGAGCGAACGCACGACGTTGATCAACAGCCGGTCGACCGCGCGCACGCCCGCGCAGGCATTGAAAATGAAGGGAAACACCGCGAGCGAAAACACGATGATGGCCTTGCCGGCGACGCCGACGCCGAAAAAGATCACCAGTAGCGGCGCCAGCGCCACCAGCGGGCTGGCATAAAAGATAGTCATCAGCGGATCGAGCGCCCAGCCGACCCGCACCCGCCAACCCATGACGATGCCCAGCGGCACGCCGATCAGAACCGCGGCACCGAGTCCGGCAAAAAACGGCACCGAGGAGACGGCGAGATCATGCACCAGGTCGCCGCTCTCGATCAGATCGACAAAGCCCGCAGCGATCAGGCTCGGTTTCGAGATGAACAGCGGATTGAATGGCACGACGAGGAAGATCGCCTGCCAGGCGGCGAAGAACAGCACCACCATCAATCCACCGAGCAGCGGCTTGCGGTAACGCACGGCGAATGATGGAGCAATGATTGCCGAGTCGGTTGCCAAGTCAGTTGCCAAGTCGGGTACCATTTCGGCCATCGTCTAAATCACGATCTCGTCTTTCAACGTGTTCCAGATTTCAAGCTTCAGATCGTTGAATTCCGGCGTCACCCGCATTTCGTACTCGCGCGGTCGCGGCAGCTTGATGACGAAGATTTTTTTCGACCGGCCCGGGCGCTTGCTCATCACCATGACGCGGTCGGACAGATAAATCGCCTCGTCGATCTGATGGGTGACGAACAGCACTGTCTTTTTGGCCTCGCGCCAGATGCGCAGCAGCTCGACCTGCATCAGGTCGCGGGTCTGCGCGTCGAGCGCCGCGAATGGCTCGTCCATCAACAGCACGTCCGGGTCGGTCGCCAGCGCCCGCGCCAGCCCGACGCGTTGCTTCATGCCGCCGGACAATTCGTGCGGATAATGCGCTTCGAATCCGGACAGACCGACCAGCCTAATCAGCCGCTCAGCGACGGCGTGGCGTTTTACCGCCGGCATGCGTTTGAGTTCGAGGCCGAGCTCGATGTTGTGCGCAACGCTGCGCCACGGCAACAGCCCGAATTCCTGAAACACCATAGCGCGGTCGCTGCCCGGGCCGGTGATGCGCTTGCCGTGCATCAGCACATCGCCCGAATCTGGCTTGGTCAGGCCGAGCAGAA
Source organism: Xanthobacteraceae bacterium (assembly GCA_036511795.1). Classification (GTDB taxonomy): domain Bacteria; phylum Pseudomonadota; class Alphaproteobacteria; order Rhizobiales; family Xanthobacteraceae; genus BOG-931. The sequence continues at coordinate 69,750 of DATCBO010000037.1, read as the reverse complement.
TGTTAAGAAAAGTGCTTTTGCCGCAGCCCGACGGCCCGACGATGGAGAGGAACTCGCCCTCCTCGACATCGATATCGAAATTGCCCAGCGCCCGGACCGGCGCGCGATTCTGCGGCCGGAAGGTCAGGCTGACGTTGCGGCCCTGGATGTAACCGGTCATGCGCGGGGCCCGACGCGCAGGCAGGCGTATCGGCCAATCATGATGTCATGATTGCTTAGACTTTGCGGGCCCGCAACAGGGGGTGATTGCGGCATGATCGCCAACGGGCACGCCACAATCGACCCATGCCGCGCGGATCCTCGTTCGACGCCTGGAACTTCGAGAGCGAACCTTACTTCAATCGAATCCCGGCCGGTGTGACGCGAAAGACACAGCCAAAACGCTCCGTCGCGCGTTGGGGCGGTGCACTATCCACGTGTCAGGGGAAAGAAATGCAAAAGACTGCTCTTCTCGGAATTGCCGCCGCAGCCATGCTGGCTGCCGCACCAGCGTTTGCCGCCGATTTGGCGCCGATCGCGCCGATGTACAAAGCACCGGCGATGATGGTGCCACCGGCGAGCTGGACAGGCTTCTATATCGGCGGCGACATCGGCGGCTCTTGGTCGCACACCAACGGAAGCTGGACCGGCCTGCCGTCGGCCGCGGCGTTTGGCGTCAATCCGACCGGTGGCAGCCTCGACGGCTCGGGCTTCCTGGGCGGCGTCCACGCCGGATACGACTATCAGTTTGCACCCACCTGGGTGTTCGGCGTCGAGGGCGATTGGACCTGGACGCACGACCGCGGCTCGAACAGCCAAGCCTGGACCCTGTTCGGCACGGGCACCCCGGTCGGTGGCGGCGCGGCCACCAGCATGAATTCGACCGTCGATTGGCTCGCCTCGTTCCGTGGCCGGCTCGGCTATCTGGTGACGCCGAACGTGCTGGCCTACGCCACCGGCGGTGTCGCCTGGGGCGACGTGCATTACAGCGGTACAGCGTCGGCTCCAACCGTTGGCTATCTTGCCAGCACGTCGTTCAACAACACATCCGACGGCTTCGTGGTCGGCGGCGGCGTCGAATGGGCGCTGACGCACAACTGGTCGCTGCGCGGCGAGTATTTGTTCTATCACCTCAACAGCGCCGCAGGCGCAACCGCAACGTCGGCGGCATTCCCGGCATTCCCGTCGAGCTTTTCCTGGAGCAGGACAAACGTCGACGTCGCGCGTGTCGGGCTGAGCTACAAGTTCTGATAAGGCGGCGCGTTAACAAGGCGTCACAACAGAAAACGGGCCGCGGATTCGTCCGCGGCCCAATTTTTGCCAAGGCGACCGTAGGTTTCAGCTTACAGGCGAACGTCGTAGTATTCCTCACCGCCACCGGACGCCGCTGCGTCCATCATCGAGGATTTGCGATGTCCGCCTTTCCGGTTTCGTCCCTCGATCCGTTCTCCGACGATTTCCTGGCCGCTCCCTATCCATTCTACGAGGAATACCACCATCGTCGGCATCGGCAACGCGCTCTACGCGTTTGCCACCAACCCCGAGCAGTGGCGAGCGTTGCGCGAGAAGCCGGCGCTCGCACGACCGGCCTTCGACGAGGTGCTGCGCTGGGAATCGCCGATCCAGACGTTCTTCCGCACCACGACCCGCGCGGTCGACATCGGCGGTTTTGAAATCCCGCGGGACGCGAAGGTATTGCTGTTCTTGGCTTCCGCAAACCGCGATCCGCGCCGCTGGGACGACCCCGAGCGCTTCGATGTCAACCGCCGGGCCCGCCGGTCACGTCGCCTTCGGCGCCGGTATTCATCTGTGCGTCGGCCAGATGCTGGCGCGGCTCGAGGCCGAGATGATCGTGACGGCGCTCGCCGCGCGGGTTGAACGCATCGACATCGTCGGCGAACCGCGGCGCAAGCTCAGCAACAGCCTGCGCCAGTTTGGCAGCCTGCCAGTGCAGTTGATTGCGGCTTAGCGGTCGGGCGTCTGCCATTAGTTAATGAACAGTTTAACAGTTGAGTCCATGATCCATCCATATCATTTCGGACCACGATCATGACTGCCGATGAACCGACAGAAAAAGTTGTCTGCCCCAAGTGCCACAACGAGATGATCTTTGTCACGGCGGTGCCGCACCGCAGCGCTCCGCAAATGCAGCAGACAACTTTCGTCTGCTATCCTTGTAATCGCACTTGGAGTTACGCGCTGTCATCGGAGATGGCGGCGAACTACGCGACCAAGGATAGCGATGCCGTGGCCCGGAGCGCATTGGGCGAAGAAACGGCCCATTAGATCGGCGCAACGCCACTCACCGGGTGGCGTCATTGGTTCGATCATGGCCCATCAACGCACCATTGTACCCACGACATGACTGTCGGGCTTCCGTCTGGCTGGCGATTCAAATGACAGCTGGGGAATGGTCGGAGTGGCAGGATTTGAACCTGCGACCCCCTCGTCCCGAACGAGGTGCTCTACCAGGCTGAGCCACACTCCGACATCGCTGTAACAAGGCCGCGCCGCGCGCTTATACAGATGGCGTTGCGGGCCTGCAAGCGCGACGGATTTTGCCGCCGCACGTGCTATTTAGGCACGATGGTGCCGCAATGACAGCCCTGCTCGCGACCCGGATCCTGACCGCCGGCGATGCCGCCGTCGCCGAGGCCGCACGTTACCTCGCGGCCGGCGGCCTGGTCGCGTTTCCGACCGAGACGGTCTACGGGCTCGGTGCCGACGCCACCGACGCCGGAGCGGTGGCGCGGCTCTATGCTGCCAAAGGCCGGCCGGCCTTCAATCCGCTCATTTGCCACGTCGCCGACGCCGCGGCGGCGCGGGCGCTGGCGCATCTTGATGCAGACGCCGAACGGCTCGCGGCGGCATTCTGGCCGGGACCGCTGACGCTCGTGCTGCCGAAGGCCTCGGACTGCCCGGTGGCCGAGCTGGCGACGGCGGGCCTCGACAGCATCGCGGTGCGCGTGCCGCGCCACGTGGTGGCGCAAAAAATTCTGCAAAAATTCGGCAGGCCGATCGTTGCGCCGTCGGCCAACCGCTCCGGTCACGTCTCGCCGACGACGGCGGCGCATGTGCTTGCCGATCTGCGCGGCCGGGTCGATCTTATTGTCGACGGCGGCGCGACGCCGGTCGGCGTCGAATCCACCATCGTCGCCTGCCTCGGCGAGCCGATGCTGCTGCGGCCGGGCGGCGTGCCCAGCGAAGCGATCGAGCGGCTGCTGGGGCGACCGCTGGCGCGGCCGGCAGTCGAGACTGCGTCGGCAGACCATGCCCCGCTCGCGCCCGGCATGCTGCCGTCGCATTACGCACCGCGCACGCCGCTTCGCCTCGATGCTGCCGGCATCGAGACCGGCGAAGCCCTGCTGGCCTTCGGGCCAAAATCCGTGCCGGGCGCCGAGCGCGCTGTGCGTGCGCTCAATCTGTCGCCGCGCGGCGATATGATCGAGGCGGCCGCCAATCTGTTTGCACACCTGCGCGCGCTCGATGCCGCCGGCGCACCCTGCATCGCGGCGATGCCTGTGCCGCGCGAAGGTCTCGGCGAAGCCATCAACGACCGCCTCGCGCGCGCCGCCGCGCCGCGCCCGCCCCGCTTATGATAAAATGAGCCAGCGGCCAACGGCCCGAAGCCAGATGGAACTGTTTCATGCTCGACAAACCGCAGACCAAACTCGAACCCGCCCTGCTTGCGCGTTTCGCCGCGATCGTCGGCGACAAATACGCCATCACCGACCGAGACGCGCAGGCGCCGTATCTCGTCGAGCTGCGCGGGCTGTACCAGGGCCACACCCCGGTGGTGCTGCGGCCATCGTCGGTCGAGGAAGTGGCGAGAATTCTGAAACTCGCCAACGACACCGTGACGCCGATCGTGCCGCAGGGCGGCAACACCGGGCTCGTTGGCGGCCAGATCCCCCTGCACAACGAGATCGTCCTGTCGCTCAACCGGCTCGACCGCATCCGCGACATCGATCCGACCTCGAACACGCTGACCTGCGAGGCCGGCGTCACCCTGCAGCGCGCGCGCGAGGCCGCCGCCGCCGCCGACCGGCTCTATCCGCAATTGCTGCCCTCGGAAGGCACCTGCACCATCGGCGGCAATCTTTCGACCAATGCCGGCGGCACGGCGGCGATCGCGCACGGCATCGCGCGCTCGCATGTGCTCGGCATAGAGGTGGTGCTCGCCGACGGCCGCGTGCTCAACAATCTCAACAAGCTGAAGAAAGACAACACCGGCTACGATCTGAAAAACCTGTTCATCGGCGCCGAGGGCACGCTCGGCATCATCACCGCGGCGGTGCTCCGCCTGGTGCCGCGGCCGCGTGCGGTCGAGACGGCATTTGCCGGCATTGAGTCGCCGGAGGCCGCGCTTGAATTGCTCGGTCTCGCCACCGAGCGCACGTCGGGCGGCGTCACCAGCTTCGAGATCATGACCCGGGCGGGCATCGAGCTTGTGCTCGAGCATGGCGCCGGCACCCGCGATCCGCTCGCCGCGCCGCATCCCTGGTACGCGCTGATCGAGCTGTCGTCGCAGCAGCGCGACGGCCTGCGCGAGAGCATGGAAGGCATTCTAACGCAGGGCCTGGAGCGCGGGTTAGTTCGCGATGCCGCCATCGCCGACAGCCTCGAGCAGGGCAAGACGTTCTGGCGCTTGCGCGAATTGTTCAGCGAAGTGCAGCGCCACGCCGGTGGCTCGATCAAGGAAGACATTTCCGTGCCGGTTGCCGCGGTTCCCGCGTTCATCAGAGAGGCCAACGCCGCGGTTGCCGCGCTCATCCCCGATGCGCGGCCGCTGCCGTTCGGCCATCTCGGCGACGGCAACATCCACTACAACGTCTCGCAGCCGATTGGCGCCGACAAAGATGCGTTTCTCAAACGTTGGGGCGAGATGAACGAGGTGGTGTTCGCCGTGGTGAAGAAATACGGCGGCTCGATCTCGGCCGAGCACGGCATCGGGCTCCTCAAACGCGATCTTCTGCCGTCGGTAAAGGACCCGGTCGCGCTTGAGCTGATGCACGGCATCAAGCACCTGCTCGACCCCAAGGGCATCCTCAATCCGGGCAAGGTGCTGTAGCGCGCGTTGCGTATAGTCTCGGGTATAGTCTTGGCTACAGCCTTGGCTATCGTCTTGGCTATAGATCGAATTGTTGATTGAGGGTGGGCATTTCGACCTGCGTGTTGCCGAGCAGGGACGCGAATGCCTGCATTGCATTTTCCTCCCCGTGGGTGAGGAACGTGTGCGCCGCTCCCGTGTGCCCGTGCCATTTGAGCAGCCCGGCCTGATCGGCGTGGGCCGAAAACCCATTCAGCGTGTGGATTGTAGCTCTGACCGGATAATCGTCGTCAAGTATCCGCACCGGATTTTGACCATCGATGATGTGACGCGCCAGCGTCCCCTCGGCGGCATAGCCGACGAAAATCACGCTGCATTCGGCGCGCGAAATATTGTGTTTGAGGTGGTGGCGCACCCGTCCTCCCGTGGCCATGCCGGACCCGGCCATGATGATCGCACCGCCGTGCACAGTGTTCAGGGCCACCGATTCCGCCCTTCCCCGGGTGTAATGAAGGCCGGGCAGCGCAAGCGGATCGCGACCGCTTCGGAACAGCTTGGCGGCGTCGGGCTGCAAGTATTCGAGATGATGAGAAAATATCTCGGTCGCCGAAATCGCCATGGGCGAATCGAGATAGACCTGCATCGACGGCAGCAATCGGCTTTTTTCGATGCCCTGATTGAACACGAACAGGAGTTGCTGCGCCCGCTCCAGCGCAAAGGTCGGGATGATGACATTGCCGCCACGCTTGAGCGTGTCGGAGATCGCGCTGTACAGTTCGTCGATCGACGCATCCATCGGCTTGTGGAGTCGATCGCCATAGGTCGTCTCGATCACCACCGCATCCGCGTGCGGCGGAGGCGCCGCCGTCAGAAGCAAAGGGTCTGTGCCGTTGCCGAGGTCGCCTGAGAAAAGCAGCCGTACGGTGCGGCCGGCTTCCGTCAGTTCGACGAGGATGCTGGCCGAGCCAAGGATATGTCCGGCATCCACAAATGTCGCGCGGATGCCTTCGGCGAGATCGATTGGTTCGCCATATCGGGCACTGCGCTTGAACAATTCCAAGCTCTTGGACGTATCAGCCACGGTATACAAAGGCTCAGCAGTCTGGTCCGCGCGGTGCCCTGCCTGATGCGAGTCTGAAACCTGCTCCTCCTGAAGGTGAGCGGAGTCGAGCAAGACCAGCCGGCCGAGTTCACGAGTGGCGCTGGTCGTGATGATTTCGCCGTGAAACCCGCGCTTGGTCAGAAGCGGCAGCCGCCCGCAATGATCAAGGTGAGCATGCGTCAGCAGCACAAAATCGATGCCGGCGGGATCGAAACCGAAGTCGGCGGCGTTATCGACAGCGAGCTCGCGGCTGCCCTGATGGAGTCCACAGTCGATCAAAAAGCGCTGGCCGGCGCACTCGACGAGGTGGCATGACCCGGTGACATCGCGATCAGCGCCGTGAAAGGACAGTCTCAAATTATTTCTCCCACAAAAGGCGGAATAACGTAACGACGCAGCCGATCAACTCCTCAGGCCCAGCGGGGCGCCGCATGCGTCGTACCAGTCCAGGATACTGTTCCAAATCTCATCTGCGGTTTCGGCGAACCAGAACAGCTCTCGATCCTCAGCATCGATCGTACCTTCGTCGGCCAGGAATCCAACGTCGATGGCGCGACGCCAATAGCCTTCGCCGACCAGCACGATCGGAACCGGCTTGATCTTTCGCGTCTGCACCAAGGTCAAGACTTCGAACAGCTCGTCGATCGTTCCAAAGCCACCCGGAAATGCGACCAGAGCCTTCGCGCGCTGCAGCAGATGCATCTTGCGCAAAGCGAAGTAGTGAAATCGAAAACACAGCTCCGGGGTAATGTAGGGATTGGGATATTGCTCATGCGGCAGATTGATATTCAGACCGACGGATTTTGCACCGACCTCGAAGGCGCCACGGTTTGCGGCTTCCATCATCCCGGGTCCGCCACCGGTCATGATCACCAGCCGAGACCCATCGCTATCGCAGCAGCTTCCTACCAACCGCCCGAACTCGCGCGCAACGTCATAGTAGCGGCTCTTCGCCAATATACGCTCCGCCACCGCGAGCTTGCGGACCAGGATGCTATCGTGGGGATCGGTTTCAAGCGCCTGGCGCGCGGCCTCTACAGTTCGCCGCGCCGCGGCGGGTTCCAGTATTCGCGTTGAGCCATACACCACGACGGTATCGCGAATGGCGCGCTCCTCAAGCAGAGTCTCCGGCTTAAGGTACTCAAGCTGGAGGCGCACACCGCGCGCCTCGTCGCCGGTCAGGAAAGCTACATCCTGTTCGGGCAGGATATAGCTTGGGCTCTCGAGAATTGCTTTCAGTCTCGCAGGCGCATCAGGATCCTCGTCAGCCGACTTCGGTCGGTGCCCAGGCAACGGCTGTCGCCGCCTGCCAGGGTCCGCCGGCCGAGGAATCGCAACCTTCCTGGATGAAGCCGCCAAGTCCTTTGCCATCGCTAAGTCCAATCTGATCGATGTCGGCGTGTCAGGCGGAAACGACTAACCGCCAAGTTGATCTCAATCAATGCTGACGCAATTCACGCTTGGACCGCTGCTCGCTTTCGTACGCTGTCGAGCAGCGAGGCGCGTAAGAGGTAGGCGCGATGCGCCACGGGATCGGCGGCGATAGCGGCGAGCTGTTCGAAATTCCGCGCGCGCGCGGCAGGGTCTTTTTCCTCCATGCGCTTTTTATTGGCGATGGTCTGCTGCTGCACGAACTCGATGTTGAGCGGACGGCGATGGCGGTCATAGAGATCGAGCGTTTCGGACGGTGCTTCGTTGCGAATGACGCGGCCGAGGAGGCCGCTCAGCTCGACGGCGTCGTGAATGCCGAAGTTGAGACCAAGCCCGCCGAGCGGGTTGTTGACGTGCGCGGCGTCGCCGGCCAGGAACACGCGGCCTCGGCGAAACGACGCGGCCACCCGCTGGTGCACATTGTAGAGATTACGGTGCACGACCTCGTAGCGGTCGGCCTTTGGGATGAATTTCTGCAAGCGGCGCTCGACCGCTTCATCGGCAAACAGCTCGGCTTCGGTCTGCTCGATCCGGGTCGTCGACAGCACTCGCCATAGCCCCTTGCCGTCGTCGCCCGACACTTTGAACAACGCACACCAATCCTCCGGATCGGACAGGTAATTTCGCGTGCAGCCGGGAAATTTCGCGCCGATGTCGAACGGCGTGGTGAGAATAAGAAAGCGTTCCGGATGGGTGTAGCCCTCGAATTCGATGCCGAGCGCCTTTCGCACGGTCGAGCGGCCGCCGTCAGCACCGATCAGATAGGAGCCTTTGACCGTGTGGCTCCCGTCCTGCGTCTCGACCGTAATCGCGACGGCATCGGCTGATTGCGACACTGCAACGACGCGAGCGGAGAATTCGACCCTTGCATGGGGAAAAGCGTGCAGACGTTCTACCGCCATTTTGGCAAGTTTGTGCTGCTCGCACTGCACGGCGAACGGATAGCGGGTATCGTCTTTCAGAACGCCGAAATCGAACTCGGCGACGAGCTTGCCGGTCGTGCGGTCCCAATTCCGGAACAGCGGCTCGACCAAGCCGCGGCCGATGACCTCCTCGACGAGGCCAAGCTCTTCCAGCATCTCCAAGGTGGCGGCATGCGTGGTGGCGGCACGCGGCGACTCGTTGACCTTGCTATCGGCCTCGAACACATGCACCGCCAGCCCCTGGCGGGCGAGCGCAAGCGCCGTAATCATCCCGACCGGGCCGCCGCCGGCGATCAGAATCGGCAGCTTGGATAATGATGGCATTGTGCTCGGCTGAAAATCCAAATGGACTTTTAGTGCATCGGTTGAGTCCGTCAATAAGATACCGTAGGAAGGCGGTCGGCGACGATGGATTGCGGCAAGACGCATGGACCCACCCATGGAGCCTGCACCTGCCGGCAAGGCGCCTTCAGGCTTAACAAGCGCCGAGGCCGAGCGTCGCCTCAAACAGTATGGCGCGAACGACATTCCGGAACAGCGGCCGCATCCGGCACTTGCGCTCCTGCAGAAATTCTGGGGGCCGATTCCCTGGATGCTCGAAGCTACCATCGTCATCCAGGTTCTCCTCGGCAAAACCGGAGAAGCGGCGATCGTCGGCGCTCTCCTCGTCTTCAACGCCGCGATCAGCTTTGTTGAGGAGGGCAAGGCAAGCAAGGCGCTGGCGCTGCTGCGCAGTCGGTTGACGACAAGGGCGCGCGTGCTGCGGGACGGAAGCTGGCAATTGGTCCCCGCCGCAAGCTTGGTCCCCGGCGATACTGTGCACCTTCGCGTTGGCGATCTTTCGCCCGCCGACATCCGGATCGTCGATGGCGATGTCCTCCTGGACCAGTCGGCCCTCACCGGCGAATCCGTTCCCGTAGAAGCCCGCGCCGGGACACTCGCCTATGCGGCCGCCATCGTCCGGCGCGGCGAAGCCACCGGCGAAGTCGTGGCGACGGGGCTCCGCACCTATTTCGGCAAGACTGCAGAACTGGTGCGCACGGCGAAATCAACGAGCCACCTGCAGACGACCATCTTCGCGATCGTCAAGACGCTCATCATCATCGATGCATTGTTGGTCGGCGCCTTGCTGCTTTATGCGACGTGGGCCGGCTTGCCGCTTGCCGATGTAATCCCATTTGCATTGATCCTTCTGGTCGCATCCGTTCCCGCAGCCCTGCCGGCGACCTTCACCTTGGCGACCGCGCTCGGGGCTACCGAGCTGGCGCGCAACGGCGTGCTGGTCACGCGGCTGACGGCGATCGAAGAAGCGGCCGGTATGGATGTGCTGTGTACCGACAAGACCGGCACCATCACTGAGAACCGTCTCGCACTCGCAGGGGCAACGCCGTTTGCGCCCAGTTCGGAAGATGAACTGCTGCGCCAGGCGGCGTTCGCCAGCGATCCCGCGACCCAGGATCCCATCGATCTTGCCATACTGGCCGCCGCGCAAGCGCGCGGCCTGCTTGCCAATCCGCCGCGGCGGGTCGAGTTCGTGCCGTTCGACCCGGGACTGCGTTATTCGCTCGGGCAATACGAAGACGCCCCGGGAACATTATGCGTCGTCAAGGGCGCTCCGCGAACGATCGCCGCGCTCGCCGTGAACAGTCCCGATGCCTCTAATATTGCGGCGTCGAGCGAACGGCTCGCCGCCGGCGGCAACCGCGTGTTTGCCGTCGCCTCCGGCACCGATCGGAACTCGCTCCGCCTCACTGGGCTTGTGGCCCTGGAGGATCCGCCGCGTCCGGATTCAGCAGCGCTCGTCAAAGGTTTGCACGACCTCGGCGTCCGCGTCGTGATGGTCACAGGCGACAACCTGGCGACAGCTCTGGCCGTCGCGCAGCGCGTGGGCATCGGCAGCCGCGCCGCTGCTGCCGATGCGCTCGATCATCTCGATGCCGGCCAGGCACTTAATTACGACATCTTCGCCCGCGTGTTTCCCGAACATAAGATCAAGCTCGTCCGGCTTCTGCAGGAGGCGGGCCACGTCGTCGGCATGACCGGCGACGGCGTCAATGATGCGCCGGCCTTAAAGCAGGCGGACGTCGGCATCGCAGTCGCTACTGCGACTGACGTCGCCCGCGCCGCGGCCGGCGTGGTGCTGACCACGCCCGGCCTGGTGGATGCTCTCTCCGCGGTACAGATCAGCCGACGCATCTACCAGCGCATGCTGACCTACACAATCAACAAGATCATGAAGACGCTCGAGATTGCGGTTTTCCTGAGTGTCGGCGTCATGGTCACCGGCACGTTCGTCATCACGCCGCTGCTTATCGTGCTGCTGCTGTTCGCCAACGATTTCGTCACCATGTCGATTGCAACCGATAACGTATCGTACTCACCCACTCCGGACCGGTGGAACGTGAAGTCACTCATGGCGACAGGCGGGGCGCTCGCGGCTGTGATGCTGTTGCTTTCCTTCGCGGTGTTTTTTACCGCGCGCGACCTTCTCGGCCTGCCTTTAGCGCAGCTGCAAACGCTGGTTTTCGTCATGCTGGTGGCGACCGGACAAGGCAACGTCTATTTGATCCGCGAACGCGGCCACTTCTGGCAATCGCGGCCGGGCACATGGCTCATCGTCAGTTCGATCGCCGATCTCGCAGTCGTTGCGTTGATGGCGACGATCGGTGTGCTGATGACTCCGGTGAGCCCGTTGCTCATTGCCGGGTTGCTAAGTGCGGTTGCGCTCTATTTGCTCATACTCGATCGATTCAAGGTGCTCATCTTCCGGCGTTTCACAATTCGCTGACTGGCTTTGCGTGAAGCGGCGGCCCATTCACCGGCGAGCGGTTCAGTGCCCGCCGTTCATCGCTTCCCACACCTTGCGCGGCGTCGCCGGCATGTCGATGTGGCGCACGCCGTTGTGACGATGCAGCGCGTCGACGATGGCATTGATGATTGCCGGCGGCGCACCGACGGCGCCGGCTTCGCCTGCGCCTTTGACTCCCAGCGGATTGGCCGTGCACGGCACGTTGTGGGTCGAGAAGGAAAAAGACGGAAGATCGTCGGCGCGCGGCATGGCGTAATCCATGAACGAGCCGGACAGGAGCTGCCCGCTATCGTTGTCGTACACGGCGTGCTCGAGCAAGGCTTGGCCGATGCCTTGCACAATGCCGCCATGCACCTGACCTTCGAGCAGCAGCGGGTTGATGGTGCGGCCGAAATCGTCGACCACGGTATAACGCGCGATCTCGACCGTGCCGGTATCGCGGTCGATCTCGACTTCGACGATGTGGCAGCCGTTGGGAAACGTCTGCGCCGGCGGCACGCGGGTGTGTTTGGTATCGAGCCCAGGCTCCATGCCGGCGGGCAGTTTGGCCGGATCGCGCGCCGCCTTCGCCACCGTGAAAATATCGACGCGCAGATCGGTTCCGGGTACGCCGAACGCACCGTCGGCAAAGACGACATCCTGCGGCGAGACCTCCAGGAGGTGGCTGGCGAGCTCCCTGCCCTTGCCGACAATGGTGCGCGAAGCCTCGTAGAGCGCCGTGCCCGCAACCGCAAGCGCGCGCGAGCCGCCGGTCAACCCAGCCGGCGTGCGGTCGGTGTCGCCCATGATGACGTCGATGCGATCGGCATCGATGCCGAGCTGATCGGAGACGACCTGCTTGTACGAGGTGACGAGCCCGCTGCCATATTCCTGGTTGCCCATCACCAGTTCGATGTGCTCGCCCTTGAACTCGATCGACGCTGTCTCCGGAAAGCCGCCGCCGCAGCGCTCCGTATAGGTCGCCATGCCGATGCCGCGCAGCTTGCCGTGCGATCCGCTTTGCGCACGCCGTTTGGCGAACGACGACCACTCGGCGGCCTCCATGCACAGGTCCATGACCTTTTCGAATTCGCCGGAATCGAAAACGAGCCTGGTCGCCGACGTGTAGGGCATCGCCGACGGCGGCACGAAATTGATGCGGCGGATAGCATCGGGGCTCATGGCGAGTTCGCGCGCCGCGGCATCGACCAGCCGCTCGAGCAGATAAGCGGCCTCCGGTCGCCCGGCGCCGCGATAGGCACAGACCGGCACCGTGTTGGTGCAGATGCCCTTGACGTTGACGTGGATCGCGCCAAACACATAAAGCCCGGAGACCAGATCGGTCGAGCGCGTCGGCACGAAGCAGCCGAACGGCGACAGATAGGCGCCCACATTGGCGAGGATGGAAACGCGCAGGCCGAGGAAGCGGCCGTCCGCGTCGAGCGCGAGTTCCGCGCGGGTCGTATGATCGCGCCCCTGATTGTCGGAGACGAACCCCTCGGAGCGATCTTCCTGCCACTTTACCGGCCGACCGATCTTGCGCGCGGCCCAGACCACGAGCGCGTGCTCGGGATAGACGAAGGCCTTCATGCCAAAGCCGCCGCCGACATTGGGCGTAATCAGACGAAGTTTTTCCTTCGGCAGTTTGAGCACGAAATCGGCGAGCGGATCGCGCACGAAATGTGCGCCCTGCGTCGCGGTATAGAGCGTCGAGCGGCCGGTCGCTTGATCGTAATCGCCGATGGCGTTGCGCGGCTCCATCGAATTGACGACCACGCGATTGTTGATGAGTTCGAGTGAAACGACGCGCGCGGCCTTGGCAAACGCCGCCTCGGTCGCCTTGGCGTTGCCCATGTCGTTGTCCCAGTCGAACACGACATTGTTGGGAATATCGTCGAACAAAAGCGGCGCACCGGGTTTGATCGCGTCTTTCGCCTCGGCAACCGCCGGCAGGTCGTCGTATTCGATTTCGATCGCCTCGGCGGCATCGCGCGCCGCCAGCAATGTGTCGGCAACGACCAGCGCGACCGGCTGCCCGACATGTCGCACTTTGCCGACCGCCAGCACCGGCCGTGGCGTATCGTGACGCGGCGTGCCGTCGCGGTTGGTCAACGGAATGACGCACGGCACGTCGCCAAGCCCGTCGGCGCGCAAATCCTCGCCGGTCGCCACCAACAGCACGCCAGGCATGCGGCGGGCCGCTTGCGTATCGATACGCTTGATGCGCGCATGCGCGACAGGCGCACGCAGCACGAAGGCGCGCGTCATCTGCGGCAGCACCACATCGTCCGTATAGCGGCCGCCGCCGGTGATGAGCCGCAGATCCTCAAAACGCCGCACGGGCTGACCGATGCCGAATTTCATGCCATTTCCCTACACGTGAGAGCTGGCGTCCATGATAGCGCGTTCAAGCCGGCGGCAAAAACTGCAAAAGGCCGTCACACGTAGTCATTTTCATGTACGCAATTTGCCGGTCATGATTTCGTCGACGATCTCATGTACTGACATCACTGCGTCTGCACACTGGCAACGGATCATCGTGCCGCCTCAGATCTCGGCATCGACCGCGGCAACGCGCGCGAATGGGCCGATCGGCCGTTCTGGAGGGGTTAAATAGTGCCCCCCGCCAGGGCGGGATCGAGCGCCGCAGTTAGATTGTCAGCGAGAAGGTTTCCAGCAAGCCGCGGCGGCCCGTGGGCGTGATCGTCAGAGCCCGGCTGTCACGCCGTCGCTCGATCCATTTCAGCTCGAAGCAGCGGTTGGCCAAAGCCGCGCCGACGGCGCCGCCAATGTGCGGCCGTCGTTCAGTCCAATCGAGACACGGACGGCAGAACACCCGGCGGCGCTCGTGCGCCGCGGCGAGATCGACACCGAGCCTGGACAGAACCTCCGCGCCGGACGCTGTCACTTCGCCGGCCTCATCGCCGAGAACGAGCAAGCCGCGTTCCATCATGCTGTCGGCAAGGCCGACGCCGAGCGCTCCGGCGATATGATCGTAACAGGTGCGCGCGTGGCGCAGCTGGTCGTCGATTTTCGACCTGGGCTGAAAGCGCGGCGGTCCTTCCAGCGCGACGGTCATGAGGCTTTCGAGCATCTGTCCGATATGCGGCCCGGCCAGCCTGTAGTAGCGGTGGCGTCCCTGCTTCGTCGGTAGGATCAGCCGCGCCGTCGCCAACTTGCCGAGATGGCCACTGGTCGTCTGCGGCGACACACCGGCGGCAAACGCCAGTTCCGTTGCGGTCAGCGCGCGGCCGCCGAGCAGCGCGCACAAAATGTTGGCGCGGGCCGGATCACCGACCAGCGCGGCGACTTCTGCGATCTGAGGTGCGCTCGACATGTCATATTCTCGATATGCCATTTTATATGAGCGGAACCACGGGCGATCGCCAGCGACAATGCTTCGGCCGCGGCCGAAGTAACGGTGCATTCTCGGAGCGGCGCTAGAACAATGACGCTTGGCCGTCTGGTTCCTTAACTTTACGCGCGGCCTTCTTGGCTGGCGTTTCTTGACCGAGCAAGGCTTGACCAGGCAAGGCTTGACCAGGCAACGGCTGTGGCAGCGGCTCGATCAGCGCCTGTGAATCATTGGCGACCCGGTTTACGCCGAGCGAAATCTCGTAAGCTTCGAGCAGGTCGTCGCGCGACGGCGCCAGCAGCGCTGATGCGGTTTGCGGATCGACATGAGCGCTGTCGAGCCACATTTCGAACGCGTCCGGCTGCAGGATCACCGGCATTCGCCCATGAATCGCGGACAGGGTGCGATTGGCCGTTGTGGTGACGATCGCAGCAGTATCCAACTCCTCGCCGTTTGGTCCAGTCCAGGTTTCCCACAGTCCCGCAAAGGCAAACGGTCCCCCGGATTTTTGCAGGCGGATGAAATACGGCTGCTTGCGGCCGCCAAGATCTTTCCACTCGTAGAAGCCATCGGCCGGAATGAGGCAACGGCGGCGGCGCATGGCGTTGCGAAACGCCGGCTTGTCGATGACCGATTCAGCACGCGCGTTGATCAACAGCGAAAACCCCTTGGGGTCTTTGACCCAGGACGGGATCAGGCCCCAGCGCATCAGCACGAACTGGCGCTTGCCCTCCTGCAGGCACACGATCGGGATTGGCTGGGTCGGCGCCACGTTATAGCGCGCCGGAAAATTCGGCTGTTCCGGGTAGCCGAACAGCGCTCTGATCGCTGCCGGCGATGAAATGATGACATACCGTCCGCACATGGTCTAAGACGCTCGAGATAGGCAGGCCGGATTTCGTCGCAAGGCGCCGCGCTTGCCGCCTTTGTTACTTTGTTTCGATGCCGATGCAGCAGCCCCCATCGACGAGAGACGAGTCCTCGCGGATTTATCCGACCCGACCGTATCTGGCGGTCAGCGCGGCGATATTTCGCGACGGCCGCGTCCTGATCGTGCGCCGCGCCCGTCCGCCGGCGCACGGCATCTACACGCTGCCTGGCGGCGGCGTCGAACTGGGCGAAACCCTCGAGGAAGCCGTGACCCGCGAGGTCCGCGAGGAAACCGCGCTTGAGATCGCGCCGGTCGGGCTCGCCGGCTACCGTCAGGCGATTGCGCGCGACGCCAAGGGCGATATCGAGCGGCACTTCGTCATTTTGCCGTTCGCGGCGCGCTGGATCGCGGGCGAGGTCACGTTGAACGAGGAATTGGCCGAAGCCCATTGGCTTTTGCCCGGCGAGCTTGCCGGGTTGACGACTACCGAAGGCTTGGCGCAAATCGTCACCGCCGCCGCGGAACGGATCGCGGCCGCCAGCTGAGCAACGCAAAGCCAACCGCCTCGATCATGCCCGGGTCACTGGTGCGCATTCCGATCGCCGTTGTGCTCGCCCTCGGCTTTTGCGGGGAGCCGGCCCTCGCCCAGTTCTTTCAATCGCCGTTCGGCTTCGGACAGGAGCAGCAACAGCCGCCGGCCCGGCCGCGGCCGCCAGGTCCGCCGCGGGTGCCGAAGGTCGCGCCGCAACCCGACATGCCGCCGCCCGAGGTCACCACGCCCTATGACCCGGACTTGCAGCGGCTCTCCGAAATTCTCGGCGCACTGCATTTTCTCCGCAGCATCTGCGGATTCGACGAAGGGCAGAAATGGCGCGACGAAGCACAGTCTTTGATCAATGCCGAAGCGCCGAGCGGCAAGCGGCACGATCAAATGGTGCAAAGCTTCAATCGCGGTTATCTCGGCTTTCGGCAGAGCTACCGGACATGTACGCCGGCCGCGCGCATCATTATCCGCCGCTATCTGGAAGAAGGCGCCCAGATCGCCCGCGATGTCACCGCCCGCTACGCCAACTGACGGTCGGCGGCTCGAGCCTGCCGGCACATTAACCCTGCCCAAAAGTTGGGGGATTATCGGGGAATTCCCATGCTAAGCCTGCCTCCGGGTAGGGACGCCGCCGGGTTGCGGCAAACAATTGGCTGCGATGGCAATGGCGACAAATCTTTGGCCGGCCCGTGAACCGGTAGCCGAGCACGATCAGAAACGCTTGGCGCTGGGATATCTTCAGGACGCATGGGCGGAAGCCCGGCACTACGGCATCGACGGCGACTGCCTGGCACAGACTGCGCTTTTTCTGGCGCTGGCCGAGTTGATCTCGACCTATGGCGAGGAGCCTGCCGCGCTCTACGCGGAGAAACTCAGCGCCCGAATCCGCAACGGTGAGTTTTCCGTGGAGATCTCACGGCAATAAGACCGACGCGTTTTTGGTGCAGCGCCGTTTTTTCCGAGAACCGGTGTCCACCTCGATCACGTCGGGGCCACGATTTTTCGGGATCGCGCTTTAGGTGCGTTTGGAGTTCAGCGCGCGCAATCCATAGAACCGGCACAGCACCGCGTTGATATCGGCGGGATAGAACGGCTTTTTGAGGAATGCTGCGCCCGCCTCGCTGGCACGGACTTCGAGCGAAGGATCCGCAACGGATGTCATCAGCACCACATGGACGCGCCGCTTCTCGCGCTTGAACTCGGCGATCGTTTCCAGACCGGAAAAGCCCGGCATGTTGTAGTCCATGAAGACTAGTCGCCCGAGTCACTCGAACTGAGGGTACAGTCTTTTCAGCTTGACGCGGGCGTCGGCGGTTTTGAATTGCCAGTTGGCCTTCGCGTGGTGCTTGTTGCGGTGTTCCTGCCATGCGGTGACTTCGTGGGCGAGGAGTTTTTTGTCGGCGATGCGGCGATCTAGACATTGCGACGCGAGCACGCCGAGTTCGGATTCGGCCATGTCGAGCCAACTGCCGTGCTTGGGCGTGTAGTGCCATTCGAAGCGCTCGACGAGCCGGCGCGCCGCGGGCGCGGGAAAGGCCTCATAGAGCGAGGCTGGCTTGTGGGTGTTGAGATTGTCCTGCACCAGCACGATTTTCACCGCGTCGGAAAAATGCACGTCCGACAAATCCCTGAGCGTATGGGCATAATCGATGGCGGTGTGGCGGTCGGTCACTTTCACATGCCGCCAGCCTTCCAGCGGCGCGAACAGCATGAACAGATTGGCGACGCCGTTGCGTTCGTATTCGTAATCGTGACGCGCCTTGCGTCCTGGCTTCGCGGGGATCGGCGCACGCGTCTCGACGATCAGCTGCTTCGAGGTCTCGTCGAGGCACACGAGCGGACGCTGCGGATCCTGTGGCCTCTGATAGACCTCCAGCACGTCTTCCATGGTGGCGACAAAGGCTGCGCTGGCGTCCGGCGGAATCACCCATTGCTGCTTGCGATGCGGTTTGAGAATGTTTTTTTTAGCGTCCGCCCGATCGTGTTGTCGCTAGCGCGTTCGACAATGTGCAGTTCGACGACCTTCTCCTCGAGCAGACGCAGGCTCCATCTGGCAAAGCCCTCCGGGGCTGGAGAGAGGGTCAGCGCGATCAATTTTGCTTCCGCCGCGCCGTCGAAAATCCGCGGCCGGGCGGAGTTGGGATTGTATTTGCGGGCCAGCACCGCCTCCAACCCTTCCTCGACCAGCTGGCGCCTGGTCCGCTCGACAGTAGCGATGCTGGTGTCCAGCGCCGCGGCAATCCGGCTGTCACTCCAGCCCGCGCCCGCATCCGATACATCCGCCTTCAAGAGGATGCGCACCTTCGTCAGCAACTGGGCGGAACGCTTGCCTTTCCGGATCAACTCGTTGAGCCGATCGCGTTCCTCCGCGACGAGCCTAACCACGTATTTCTTGACGGCAATCTCTTTCCCGGCCACGAATCACCTCCCTCTCTGCCTTGCCACGAGAGAGATTCAGAAATTCCCGTCATGATCAATGACGGGGGCGACTAGGTCGATGGCATGCTCGCGAACCATCTTGAGCGCCCCAAAGCCTTCGCTCGCCTCGCAGACTTCCAGAGGAAACCGCACACCGGCGAGAATTTTGCGCACGATACTGCGCATGGTCGCCGAATCGTCGACCACCAGAACCCAGCTCGGCAGCCGCACGCGCATTGAGCGATTGATAAACCGCCTCGCCGCTTCGGGACTTTCCGGCTTGTCGGCGACGGCGTCGGTCTCAAACGATTCGGCGGCGCGTCCGCGCCCGATCAACTGCACGGTGAACGGCGGATTTCGCGCCGCGCGCGCCTCGGCGATCACTGCCTTGATTTCATCGCCGGAAAGACCGGCATCGAGATAGATCAGATCCGCGCCTGCGAGCTTGCCGCGCGCCGCATCCGCGCTGTTCGCCGTCATAATCTCGATCGGGGCTGCGGCGGAAACCGCCGCCTGCCGGAACAGCTCGTGGTCCTCCACCAAATGCGACACCACGACCAGGCGCAGCGATAAGAGGTTATCGTCCATGCGTTCGTCCCCTTGGAACGCCATTTGCGTGTTATTTAAACATTATACAACTAATGAGAAGCGCATTGTCTTCCGCAACCCAGCTCCGCAAGAGTCGACACGCGGGCCTTTACCTCGCGCCAACACTGCCGGAAAAGGGTCATTGTATAGGGTAAAGACGATTCGAAGTCTCGCACAATAATCACGCGTTGCACAACCTGAAATAGTATAACTTTCCAGAACACTATATAACGAGTTCCCGCTAGCGGTGCCTGCGATTTCGGTCGATGAGTCCGCGGGCGCCTCCATGGTCTCAGGACCGTCCGCGGCGAGCACGAACATGCCCTTGAGGCCCATCCACGCCTGCCTTAGGTTTTCAATGCACTCCGGAAAGCGTCGATGCCGATGAAAGCTGCCCTTCTTCCCGATCGCGGCGCAATCAAAGTCGTGGGCGATGGCGCCCGGACTTTTCTGCATGGGCTTGTCACCACCGACCTCCTCAACCTGAAGCAGGGCGAGGCGCGCTACTGCGCCTTGCTGACACCCCAGGGCAAGATCATCGCCGACTTTCTGGCGGCTGAAGCGCCGGCAAAAAGCGGCGGCGGCTTCTTTCTCGATGCGCCGCGCACGCGCATCGCCACCCTGATCGAAAGACTCAATCTCTACAAACTACGCGCCAAAGTGATTGTCGAAGATCTATCTGAAATCCTGGGCGTGCTGGCAGTCTGGGACGGCGCAGCCAGCCCCGCCCCTGCGGCGCCGGCGCTCAGCGCAAAAGATACTGTCGGTCTGCGCTACGCCGATCCGCGCCTCGCGGCGCTCGGTCTTCGGGTGATGCTGCCGCCGCATCTCGCCGCGACCGCAGCGGCCGAATTGGGCGCCACATTGGTGGAGTTCGCCGAATACGACGCGCACCGCATCGCACTCGGCATCCCCAGCGGCGGCGTTGACTTCGCGTACGGCGATGCCTTTCCGCATGAAGCCGACATGGATCAACTTGCCGGCGTCGATTTCGCCAAAGGCTGCTACGTCGGACAGGAAGTCGTCTCGCGCATGGAACACCGCGGCACCGCGCGCACCCGCGCCGTGCCGTTGCGCTTTGACGGCGCGGCGCCGCAACCCGGCGCGGCCATCGTCGCCGGCGAGCGCCAGCTCGGCCACGTCGGCTCCGCCGCCGGTGGTCGGGTGATCGCCCTGTTGCGGCTCGACCGCGTCGCCGATGCGCTCGCGCATGGCGAAGCGCTGACCGTGGGCTCAACGTCTTTGCGCCTCGTCAAGCCGGACTGGGCGCGGTTTTTGTTTCCCGGCGAAGGCAAGGCCGCAGAATGAGCGCTTCCTCAGCGAAAGCCACGGATTCTGTGAAAGTTCCGGAGCGCTGCCCTTGGCCGAAGGACGATGCATTCTACATCGCCTATCACGACCAGGAATGGGGCGTGCCGGAATACGACGATCGCGCACTTTACGAAAAACTCGTCCTCGACGGTTTTCAGGCGGGGCTGTCGTGGATCACCATCCTGCGCAAACGCGACAATTTTCGCCGCGCCTTCGACGGTTTTGTGCCGGAAAAAATCGCGCGCTACCGGCCGGCCAAAGTCGAGCGGCTGATGGCCGACGCCGGCATCGTGCGCAACCGCGCCAAGATCGAGGGCGCGGTGCTCTCGGCGCGCGGCTGGCTCGACATCATGGAAAACGGCCCGGGCTTTTCCAAATTGTTATGGAATTTTCTCGACGGCAAACCGAAGACCAATCACTACAAGTCGACGAAGCAGGTCCCGGCCGAAACCGCGACCTCACGCGCCATGTCCAAAGAGCTCGCGCAACGCGGATTCAAGTTCTGCGGCCCGACCATCGTCTATGCCTTCATGCAGGCGACCGGCATGGTCAACGATCATCTGATCAAATGCTACCGGCACGAGGCGGTGCAGAAGCTCGGGCGGTGATCACTCCGCCTTGATGCCGGCGAACTGCACGACCTTCGCCCACTTGGCGGTATCGGCGGCGATGAGCTTGCCGAATTCCTCGGGTGTATCGGAGGCCGCCGTGTTGCCCATATGATCGAGCGCGGTCCTGTATTGCGAATCCGTGACGACGGCGTTGATGGCCGCGTTCAGTTTGGCGACGATATCGGCCGGCGTACTTTTGGGCGCGACGATGCCGTTCCACACATAGGCGTCATAGCCCGGCAGAAAATCGCCGATCAGCGGCACGCCGGGGAGCGCAGCGGTGTGCGAACTGACCGCGAGCGCGCGCAGCTTGCCGGCGCGAATGAGCGCGATCGAGGCCGCGACATTGTCGAACATGACCTGCTCGCGCCCGGCGATCACGTCCGCAAAGGCCGGCGGCGACCCGCGATACGGCACGTGCAGCATCTTGATGCCGGCCATCATCTGAAACAATTCGCCGGCGACATGGGTGGCGCCTCCAGTCCCGGCCGATGCCATGTTGAGCGCGCCGGGATGCGCCTTGGCATAGGCGATAAATTCAGGAACGGTTTTGGCGGGGAACGACGCGCTCACCTCCATCACCAGCGGACTGCGGCTCACGAGCGCGACGGGCGCCACGTCGCGAGCGAAGCTGAAATCGAGGTCCTTGTAGATCGCGGCATTGATGGCGTTGGAGATGCCGGCGAGAAACAGGGTGTAGCCGTCGGGCGGCGCGTGCACCACGGCGTCGGCAGCGACGTTGCTCGCAGCGCCGGGACGATCCTCGACGATGAACGGCTGGCCGAGCCGGTCGGACAGCTTCTGCGCCAGAAGCCGCGCCAGGATATCGCTGACGCCGCCGGCACTGTAGCCGACCAGAATGCGCACCGCCCGCGCCGGGTAATCGAGCGCGAAAGCCGCCCGTGGCAGGGCGGGCATGGCAAGTGCACTTGCGGCGAGGTGCAGAAAGCGGCGGCGGTGAAACGGCATGGCAAGTCCTTTGCAGTATCGCGAGTGTCCCGGCAGCATGGAATCGCGTAATACCGCAATCTGAACAACCGCGCGAATAGCGAACGTGCCGCCCGCTGCAACCAAACCGCCGCTCGATCGTGCCTGGCAGCGCATGCTGTCGGGGCGGCGGCTCGATCTCCTCGATCCGTCCGCGCTCGATATCGAGGTCGAGGATATCGCGCACGGGCTTGCGCGCGTCGCGCGCTGGAATGGGCAGACGTCGGGCTCCCATATCTATTCGGTGGCACAGCATTGCTGTCTGGTCGAAGCGCTGGCGCGCGAAAAATCGCCGCGGCTCAACCGCGCCGGCCGGCTCGCCGTTTTGCTGCACGATGCCCCCGAATACGTGATCGGCGACATGATCTCGCCGTTCAAGGCGGTGATCGGCGACAGCTACAAGGCGGTCGAGCGACGGCTGCTGGCGGCGATCCATCGCCGCTTCGGTCTGCCGGCACAATCCGCGCCCGAGCTTGAACGTCTGATCAAGCTGGCCGACCACCAATCCGCCTTTCTGGAAGCGACCCGGCTCGCCGGTTTTTCGACGGCGGAAGCTCGGCGCTTCTTCGGCCGCCCGCCGCGCATCGCGCCGTCGATGGAGCGCGATTATCTGAAACCCTGGCCGGCCGAGACCGCGCAGGCGCGTTATTTGGAGCGTTTCAGCAAACTCGCAGGAGAATAGACACCATATTTTGCCGGCATTCGCGCGGTACGCTGAATTCCGCTAATGTGGGTTGAATTGCCAATGCGGGGCAGCAATGGATTTCATTGTCATCATTGTTTTGATCGCACTGGCGTTTCCGGTCATCGCCATCGTGGCGCTGGTTCAGGCGTCGTCGATCGGCGGGGTCGTCCGCCGCCTTGAGCTGAGAGTCATAACGTTGGAACGCACTGTCGCGGCCTCGGCCGCCGGTGCCGCAACACGGCCGCCGGCGGCAGCGCCTGTGGCGGCGCACGTTCCTACACCGCCACGACCAGCACCAGCCGTCACGCCGATTGAGCCAGCGCCTCCGCCGCCCGTGCCGCCGGCTGCACAGCCGGCGAGCGCCGTTCCGCGCGCGCCGGCGCAGACGCCGTCATCGCCGCCGCCGATCAGTTTTGAGGAGCGCTTCGGCACCCGTTGGCTGGTCTGGGTCGGCGGCGTGGCGCTGGCGCTCGGCGGCATCTTTCTGGTGCGCTACACGATTCAGCAAGGCCTGATCGGTCCGGGCGTGCGCATCATGCTCGGCGCACTGCTGGCGCTCGTACTGGTCGCGACCGGCGAGTGGACGCGGCGCAAGGAAAATCTCTCCGGGCTGCCGGGCCTGCCCACGGCGCACATTCCAGGCATTCTCACCGCTGCCGGCACCACGGTGGCCTACGCCACCGTCTACGCGGCCTACGCGCTTTACAGCTTTCTGCCGCCGGGGCTCGCGTTCGTTCTGATGGGTATTGTGGCGCTGCTGACGCTCACGGCGGCGCTGCTGCACGGCCCCGCGCTCGCCGGGCTCGGCGTCATCGGCGCGTATGTGGCGCCGCTCCTGGTCAGCACCGCGCAACCGGATTACTGGGCGCTCTACATCTATATCGCCGTCGTCACCGCGGCGTCGTTCGCGTTGGCGCGCTTGCGGATGTGGCGCTGGCTGGCGCTCGCCGCCATCGTGCTGAGCGCCGCCTGGACGCTGCCCGGCATGGAGCCGAGCGCGGTCGCGGCGGTTGGCGCCCACGCGTTCAACACGCTTGCCGGCTTTGCGCTCGCCGCGGTCTTCCTGGTGTGCGGATTGCTGTACGGCCCGCAGGTCAAGCCAGGCGAAGTTGACCGCGTATCGGTGTTCGCACTCTCGGTTTATTTGCTTGCGGCGGCGCTCCTCGTGCTCGCAAGCCGGCACGACGCTACCGCGCTCACCGTCTTCGTGGTGCTCACCGTGGCGACGGTCGCCGTCGCCTGGCGCGCGGAAGCCGCAAGCGGCGCAGTGCCGGTGGCCGCAATCCTCGCCATGGCGGTGATGGCGCACTGGGCAGTGCAGATGAATCTCGACTTTCTGAAATGGCCCGCAGGCCCGGCCACACCCGCCATCGCCGAACCGCAACGCTACGACTACGGCTCGCACCTTATGCTGGCCGCAGCCTGGGCGGCGTTGTTCGGTATTTGCGGATTCCTCGCGCAAGGCCGCTCGATCCGAGCGCTGGCGCCGACGCTGTGGAGCGCATCGAGCGTGTTCGCGCCGCTCGCCATGCTGATCGCGCTGTACTACCGCATCGCCAACGTCGATCGATCGTTGCCGTTCGCCGCCTTGGCGCTGCTGCTCGCCGCAATCTTCGGCATCGCCACCGAAACGCTGCTTCAGCGAGACAGACGGCCGGGCATCGGCACGGCAAGCGCGCTCTATGCCACGGGCGCCCTCGCCGCGCTGGCATTGGCGCTGACCTTCGCACTGGAAAAAGGCTGGCTCACCGTTGCCCTTGCGTTGATGGCGCCAGCGGCCGCCTGGATCGCGGAAAAGCGACCGCTGCCATGGCTGCGTTCGCTTGCTGCGATCGTGGCCGCGCTGGTGACGGCGCGCGTCGCCTATGATCCGCGCATCGTCGGCGATGCGCTGGGTTCTGCGCCGATCTTCAACTGGCTGCTTTACGGTTACGGCGTTCCGGCTGCGTCGTTCTGGCTCGCGGGCACCATGCTGCGGCGTCGGGGGGACGATTTGCCGGCGCGTACGGTCGACGCCGCCGCCATTCTGTTCACGGTGTTGCTGGTCACCCTCGAAATCCGCCATTATGTCAGCGGCGGCAACATCTATCAGTTTGATCTGCGCCCGAATATCGTCGGCGGAGATTTCTATCATCCGATGAACGGCATCCTGGAGATTGCGCTCGATGTGAATGCTTGGCTGGCGTTGACCATCGGACTCGAGCGCGTGCGCGGCCGAACCGAAAGCATTGTACACAACACCGCGGCGGTCATCATGGCTGGACTATCGCTGTGCGCGATCGTCTTCGAGCTGTTCATCGCGCTGGATCCAGGCGCCAGTCATCTTCCGCTTGCCGGCGGCTCATTCTTCAACACACTCCTGCTCGCCTATGGCATCCCGGCGGTACTCGCGATCACGCTGGCGCTCATCGCCCGCACGACGCGGCCGATGCCGTATCGCGTTGTCGCTGCTATCACCGCGATGACGCTTGCGCTGTTCTATC
Source organism: Xanthobacteraceae bacterium (assembly GCA_036511795.1). Lineage (GTDB taxonomy): Bacteria > Pseudomonadota > Alphaproteobacteria > Rhizobiales > Xanthobacteraceae > BOG-931. The sequence goes on along the minus strand of DATCBO010000037.1, from coordinate 44,624 downwards.
TGACGCTGGAAGTGCGGCGCTTGTTTCACGGCCCAATTCTATGGGGGCCTATCAGCGACGTGGAGCAATACACCTATTCGACGGTCTGGCTCATGTTCGGCATCATCGTTCTGGCGGTCGGTTTTTTCCTGCGCTCGCAGCCGGCCCGGCTGTTGGCGCTCGGCGTGATCGCGCTGACGGTCGCCAAGGTGTTCATCATCGACACCGCCAGCATCGGCGGCATCTTCCGCGCGCTGTCGGTCATCGGCCTCGGCGTCGTGCTGCTCGGCATCGGCTGGCTGTATCAGCGCCTGCTCTATCCGCGCGCACCCGTCCCGCCGGCGCCGGCCGCGGCCGGCTGATTGTCTTACCGGCGCCATCCGCGATTCCTATATAACTAGCTCGCGAAGCAGCATTGTTTGATCCGATGATTCACGTTTGCCCCTTGGCGCTTCTGCAAGACACGGTCGAGGAGACCGGCGCTCGCCATGTGGTGTCGCTGCTCGACGAGCAATTCCGCGTCGAACGACCGCGCGGCATCGCGCCGGAGAATCATCTCTGGCTGCGGCTGAACGATATTTCCTCGCCGCTCGACGGCTATGTGCTGCCGGACGAGGAACACGTCGCTGAACTGCTGGAATTCGTGCGCGGCTGGGACCAAAACGCGCCGCTGGTGGTCCACTGCTTCGCCGGCATCAGCCGCTCGACCGCAAGCGCGTATGCCAGCGTCTGCGCGCTCAATCCGCATCGCGATGAAGCCAGCATCGCGCAGGCATTGCGCCGCGCCTCGCCGACAGCGACGCCGAACATCCGCATCGTGACACTCGCAGACCGGCTGCTCGGCCGCGACGGCCGCATGACCGCGGCGATCCAAACCATCGGCCGCGGCGTTGCCGCGGAAGCGGGCACGCCGTTCCGGCTGGACCTGGAGTGATCGATCTGCGACGGCTTAAGCGTTACCGCGTCGGCTGCATGGTCGCGAACGCCGTCGACGGCGGCCGAACTGTCGCCGCCGCACGTGCTGGTTCGCGTCTGGTCAGCGCGGCACGCGCGTTACGCTGGTGGAAGTTGCAATAGGCAAAGCCCAACCCGGAGACCGAGCCGCGGAAAGTATGATAGTCGATCCGCTCTACCCGGAAGCAGGGCTGGATCGGCATACCCGCCAAGTGCGCGCACACCGCGGTCGATGTCACCCGGATAGTGCCTGGCGGCAGCGTCGCAAAGCGCACCGTGGGGCTGCCGGACGGGCGGATAGTGCCTACGACCGAACCATCGCGCATGATGCGCCCGATCCCGGTCGTGCCGTCGAAGCAGTCATAGGAGAACAGCTTGCCGGCAATAAAAGCGCGCGCCTGTTCCGGCGACAAGTCCTCGGCGAAAGCCGAACTCACACCCAGAGCACATACACACGCAACAACAACGCGGAGCAGCATCTGCAACCCCCTCACGGACGTGCGCTCAACATTAACGAAAGTTCTTAACCGTCCCCTTACCATAGTGCCCTGCATCGTGATGCGATTTCGTAGCCGAATTATGGACTCCTTTTACCGAATTTTCACCACGATCCGGCCCCGCACCTGACCCTCGACGATCCGTCGCCCGGCCTCGATGACCTCGTCCAACCCGATTTCGCTGGTCATCGCCGCGATTTTGCCCCGATCGAGGTCGGTTTCGAGCCGTTTCCACGCCTGTTGCCGCATCGGCAGCGGGCACATCACCGAATCGATCCCGACGAGCGACACCCCACGCAAAATGAACGGCGCAACTGTGACGGGCAAGTCCATTCCGCCCGCAAGCCCACAAGCGGCGACGGTTCCGCCGTACCGTGTCATTGAAAGCACATTGGCAAGCGTGGTCGAGCCGACCGCGTCGATGCCGCCGGCCCAGCGCTCGCGGGCGAGCGGCCGCGGCGTGCCGGAAAGTTCCTTGCGCTCGATGACTTCGGTCGCGCCAAGTCCCTTGAGATAATCCGCTTCGACCGGCCGGCCGGTCGAGGCGGTCACTGCGTAGCCGAGCTTGGCGAGTAACGCCACCGCTACCGAGCCGACGCCACCGGCGGCGCCGGTCACAATCACCGGGCCGCGCGCCGGCGTCAGGCCCGCGCGCTCGAGCGCCATCACCGACAGCATGGCGGTATAGCCCGCGGTACCGATTGCCATGGCGTCACGCGCGCTCATGCTCCCCGGCAACCGCACCAACCAGTCGCCCTTGACGCGCGCCCTCGCGCCGAAGGCGCCGAGATGCGTCTCGCCCAGACCCCAACCATTGAGAATCACCTTGTCGCCGGCTTTCCAGGCCGGATGGGACGAGGACTCGACGGTGCCGGCAAAATCGACGCCTGCGATCATCGGAAAGCGGCGCACCACCGGGGCCTTGCCGGTGACCGCAAGCCCGTCCTTGTAGTTCACCGTCGACCATTCCACCGCGACGGTGACGTCCCCGTCCATCAGATCCTTGTCGTCGAAATCGGTGAGCCGCACCGTCTGGCCGCTCTCGGCCTTGTCGATGACGATTGCCTTGAATGTTGCCACGTCCCCTCCCCTCTACAGCATTTTCCGGAAAAGTGGTCGCCGGTTTTCCGCAGAAAATGCGACCAAATAATAAAGCTAGAGCGCTTCCCGATTCAACGTAATCGGCTAACGCTTTAGGCCGCGACGGCGGCAACGCGCGGCACCGGCTTTTCCACGATCGGCATATTGATCAGCGCCGACAGAACTCCAAACAGGATGGCGAGCCACCACACCGGACCATACGAACCGTAGCGGTCGAACACGAGGCCGCCAAGCCAGACGCCGAGGAAGCCGCCGACCTGATGACTGAAGAAGGCGAAGCCTGCGAGCGTCGCCAGCCAGCGCGTGCCGAACATGACGGCGATAATGCCGTTGGTTGGGGGAACCGTCGACAGCCACATCAAGCCCATGACCGCGCCGAACACGATGCACGAGAACGTCGTGACCGGAAACGAGATGAAGCCGAGAATCGCCGCGGCACGGATGAAATAGATCGCGGAGAGCAGATAACGCTTGGGCACCCGGTCGCCAAGCCAGCCGGACGTGACCGAGCCGACAACGTTGAACAGGCCGATGGTTGCCAGCGTCCAGCCGCCGACTTGCGCCGACAGGCCCTTGTCCACCAAATAAGACGGCAGGTGCACGGTGATGAAGGCGAGCTGGAAACCGCAGGTGAAATAGCCAAGCACCAACAGCAAGTAGGAGCGGTGCGCGAAAGCCTCGCTCACGGCTGACCGCAGCGATTGCGGGGCGGCTTCCTTGCTTCGGTTGGCGCCGGGCGTGACAAGCGCACTCGACAACGGCAGCACGAAGAGCAGAGCGGCGGCAAAGACGAGCAGCGTCTGCTGCCAGCCGATCCTGTCCATCAGCGCAACGGCGACGGGCGAATAGAGAAACTGCCCGAACGAACCGGCCGCAGTGCCGAAGCCAAAGGCGCGCGAGCGCCACTCCCGCGGCAGCAGTTTGCCGAAGGCCGCGAGCAGCACCATGAACGAACAGCCGGAGAGTCCGAAGCCAACCAGCAAGCCGGCCGATGCATCGAGCAGTGGCGCGCTGTCGGCGTGCGACATCAGCACCAGACCGCAGGCATACATGAAGGCGCCGCCGCACAAAACGCGCGCGGTGCCGAAGCGATCGGCGATGAAGCCCGCGACCGGCTGGCCGACGCCCCACAGCAGATTCTGCAGCGCGATCGCGAAGGCGAAGACATCGCGGCCCCAGTGATTGGCGTTCGACAGCGGCGAGAGAAAAAAACCGAGCGAAGATCGCGGGCCGAACGACATCATGCCGATCAGGCAGCCGAAGCCGACGATCAGCACTGGTGTGCGCCAAGTGGCAAGCGTGCGCGCAGGTGCAGTGGAAGTGAGTCGGTCACTGATGATGGTCATTGTCGCCCGGCGGCAGTTCAATTTGCGAACGCGACCTAGCATAATGACGCCTCGTCGGCCACCCAAACGAAAATGACCCTGTCCGGCGCCGCCCGCCGCATGGCTGGCCCGCCCGCTGGCGCATGGGTTTCCGCAATGCTATCGAAACCGTGCGGTTTTACGCGATCCCGAATAAGTCTCACGCGCGCGCCAACCCCTCACACACCGATACGTGGATACACCCATGTTGCTGTTCGATCCGTCGCTGCTGCGGTCCGATGCCTTTATCTCCCCGCTCGAAATCGAAGCGGCGGTAACACGCGCGCTGGAAGAGGATTTGGGCCGCGCCGGCGACATCACCTCGATCGCGACAGTGCCGGCCGACACGCGCGGCCGCGCCATGGTCGTGGCGCGCAGGCCGGGTGTTGTGTCCGGCCTGCCGCTGGTCGAGGCATCGTTTCGCCGGCTGTCGCCCACGATCGAGATCGCGGCGAGTTCGCGCGACGGCGCGGCGATCGCTGCCGGCGCCAAGCTGATGACGATCGAGGGCAATGCGCGCGTTATTCTCAGCGCCGAGCGCGCGGCGCTCAATTTCATCGGTCACCTGTCGGGCATCGCCACCGCGACAGCGGAATTCGTCAAGCGCATCGCCCACACCAAGGCGCGCGTTATTTGCACGCGCAAGACGACACCTGGGCTGCGGGCCCTTGAAAAATACGCCATCCGCTGCGGCGGCGGCTTCAATCACCGCTTCGGCCTTGATGACGCGATGCTGATCAAGGACAATCACATCGCGGTCGCGGGCGGCATTACCGCCGTGCTCAAGCGCGCCCGCGAATCCGCAGGCCATCTTGTGAAGATCGAGATCGAAGTGGATTCGCTGTCTCAGCTCGAAGAAGTGCTCGCCACCGGACGCGCCGACGTGGTGCTGATCGACAATTTCGATCCTCCCACGATGCGACGCGCCGTCGAGATGGTGGCCGGACGGCTCGTCATCGAGGCTTCCGGCGGCATCACGCTCGCCTCCGCCGCCGCGATCGCCGAAACCGGCGTCGATTATCTGTCATCCGGTTCACTGACACACTCGGTGCAGAATCTGGATATCGGGCTTGATATCGAGATGTGAGCTGTTTCCCTCACCGTGAGGTGCCCGCGCTAGCGCGAGCACCTCAGGATGAGGACAGACGCTTGCATCTACGACGTCGGGGCAGCCTTCGGATCCGCGCTCGATGTATTCGGCGGTGTGCCCCAGACCGGCTCATACTCGCCTTTGCCCCAGGCGCGCGGCCGGTAGAACGTGTGCACGCCGAGTTTGTCGAGCTTGGTCATCTCATGCACCCAGCTCGGATGCACCCAGTAGGCGTGATAGTGCGTGGCGTGGCCGATATCGCTGAGCCAGATCCTGCCGTCGAGTTCATCCCTGGCGATGTGCTTGGCCTGCGCCCACATGTCGGGTTCTTCGATGCGGGAAAGATCCTTGTGCTCGCACGCGAAGGTGAACTGGCAGGCCAGATAATGGCTGGCGTTCTGAAACACCACGCCGCAGACATTGTTTGGATAATAACCGGAGAACACGCGGTTCATCACGACTTGCGCCACGGCCTGCTGGCCACGCAGCGGCTCGCCGCGCGCCTCGAAATAGACTGCCTCGGTGAGGCATTTTTCGGCCTTGACGCGCGCATTGCCGATCAGACCAAGGCGCTGCGCCGGGCTTTTCGGATTTGGCGCGTCGCCCACGGTTGAATCGCGGACATCGTCTGGGCCGATTTGCTCCAGCGCGGCGAGCTTCACGCCGCCGTCAAATGATGGCGTGGCCAACACCGGCTCGGCGCCGGGAGCCCAAGCCTCGAGCCCGCTTGGCACGTCCGTCATGCCGGCGCCAAAATAGATTTCGGCACGGCGGCTTTGTTCCTCGTCATCGGTCGGCGCGAGCGAAGCCGTGGTCAGTTCAGGCGCCTCCTCGATCGGCCCAGATGCGGGGACCTCGGCAGCGGCCGTCGAGGTGATTGGCGGTGAAACGGTCGACGCGATTGTTACGAGCGGTTCGCCGATCTCAGCTTTGTGTTCGACCACGGGCGCAACGGCGGGTGCCTGTGCATGCGGCGCCATCGGCGGGATGACAGGCAGCGCTGGTGCCCTGGGCGACTGCACCGTCGTTGGCGCAGAGATCGGCTGCAATTGCGGCAAAGGTGGCGGGTCCACCGGAGCGGCCGCCGGATGCGCGATCGGCAGACGATCGCCCTTCCGCTCGCGATTGACCTTCGGATAATTGAACTCGGCGGACCGCTGCCGCACGCGCACGGGCCGGTCGAGCGACCACACCTGGGCTTTTCCTGCCCGCGGATCGAAATTGATCAGCTGGATCGCCGGCGGCCGCGGGATCGCCGTGCCGATCGGACGAACCCCATAGCTGAAAGTCGCTGGCTCGATGGTGCCGAACGGCGATGCCAGCAGATGCCGGTGGGAATGCTGCGGGGAGCTGGCGTGGCGCGAGGTCAGCGCCGCAATGTCCTGAGAGCCGATCGAGGCCGGCATCAAGGCGACACACAGCACGCTCAGCCAAAAGCGCGTCGAGCCGTAGCCCGAAAGCGCCAAAGTACGCGACGCCATTGTCCTCACCCCAAACGCAACACACACGCTACGCCGCCGCGGTTAAGTCGCCGTGGCGCAAATGCGACAGCTATGGTTTTTGCGAATTAACCTTGCGATCGCGTTAATGGAGCAGGTTCCGACCCGGCGCGCACGCCAAATAAACGCTGTTTCCCGGATGCGGCGCAGCGTGAAACGCTAGCCGTCGGCGCCCGCGTCCTTGCCGAGCGCGGCCTGCGCGGCGGCAAGCCGCGCGATCGGCACGCGGAACGGCGAGCACGACACGTAGTCGAGCGCGATCTCGTGGCAGAACGCGACCGAGGCCGGGTCGCCGCCATGTTCGCCGCAGATGCCGAGCTTGATGGTCTTGCGCACCTTGCGTCCGCGCTCCACGGCGATGCGCATGAGTTCGCCGACGCCGTCGCGGTCGATCGACACGAACGGGTCGCAAGGCAGGATGCCTTTCGACGTGTAGACGCCGAGAAAGCTCGCCGCATCGTCGCGGCTGATGCCGAAAGCGGTTTGCGTCAGATCGTTGGTGCCGAACGAGAAGAACTCGGCGGTCTCGGCAATCTCGCCGGCTTTGAGCGCCGCGCGTGGCAGCTCGATCATGGTGCCGACCTGATATTTGACCGGGCTCTTTGTTTCCGCGGCGACCATCTTCGCCACCGCGTCGATGCGCTCCTTCACCACGTCGAGCTCCGCCTTGGTGGCGATGAGCGGCACCATGATTTCCGGCACCACCGGCTTGCCGATCTTTTTCGAGGCCTCCACCGCGGCCTCGAAGATGGCGCGCGCCTGCATCTCGGCGATTTCCGGATAGGCGATGGCGAGCCGGCAGCCGCGGAAGCCGAGCATCGGATTGAATTCGTGCAGCTCCCTGGCGCGATCCTCAAGCACCTTCGGATCGGCGCCCATCGCCTTCGCGACTTCGGCGATTTCTTCCTCGCCATGCGGCAGGAACTCATGCAGCGGCGGGTCGAGCAGGCGGATAGTGACCGGCAGCGCGCCCATGATCTCGAACAGCTCGGCAAAATCCTTGCGCTGCATCGGCAGCAGTTTGGCGAGCGCCACGCGGCGCGCGGCCTCGTCGCCGGCAAGAATCATTTCGCGCACGGCACGGATGCGGTCCTCGTCAAAAAACATGTGCTCGGTCCGGCACAGTCCGATGCCCTCGGCGCCGAATTTCACCGCCGCGCGGGCGTCAGCCGGCGTATCGGCATTGGCGCGCACTTTCAGTTTGCGCGCCGCATCGGCCCATTGCATCAGCGTGGCGAACTCGCCGGCGAGCGCCGGCTGCGTCATCGGCACCTTGCCGACCAGCACCTGGCCGGTCGAGCCGTCGATCGTCAGTATTTCGCCTTTCTTCAAGGTCGTGCCGCCGGCCGTCATGGTCTGCGCGCGGTAGTCGACACGCAAGCTCCCGGCGCCGGAGACGCATGGCTTGCCCATGCCGCGCGCCACCACAGCGGCGTGCGAGGTCATGCCGCCGCGCGTGGTCAAAATACCTTCGGCGGCGTGCATGCCGTGAATGTCTTCGGGGGAGGTTTCGACCCGCACCAGAATGACCTTATGCCCCTGGCTTTTCAGAAGCTCAGCCTCATCGGGCGAGAACACGATCTCGCCGCAGGCGGCGCCGGGCGATGCCGGCAAGCCGGTGGCGAATATCTTGCGCTCGGCTGCCGGATCGATGGTCGGATGCAAGAGCTGATCGAGCGAACCCGGCTCGATGCGTGTCACCGCTTCCTGTTTGCTGATCAGCTTTTCGTTGGCAAGTTCGACCGCGATGCGCAAGGCCGCCTTGGCGGTGCGCTTGCCGTTTCGCGTCTGCAGCATCCACAGCTTGCCCTGCTCGACCGTGAATTCCAGGTCCTGCATATCGCGGTAGTGTTTTTCCAGCGCGGCATGGATGCGTTTGAGCTCGGCGAATGCCTCCGGCATCGCCTTTTCCATCGACGGCTTGTCGGAGCCGGATTCGCGGCGCGCCTCCTCGGTGATCTCCTGCGGGGTGCGGATGCCGGCGACCACATCCTCGCCCTGGGCGTTGATCAAAAACTCGCCGTAGAGTTTTTTCTCGCCGGTCGAAGGATTACGCGTGAAGGCAACGCCGGTCGCGGACGTCTCGCCCATGTTGCCGAACACCATGGCCTGCACGTTGACCGCGGTGCCCCAGCTTTCCGGAATGTTGTGCAGGCGCCGATAGGTGATGGCGCGCTGATTCATCCACGAGCCGAACACGGCGCCGATCGCGCCCCACAACTGGTCGTGCGGGTCCTGCGGAAACGGCTTGCCGCTTTCCTCCTCGACGCGCTCCTTGTAGCGCACGATGATCTGGGCCCAGTCATCCGCATTGAGATCGGTATCGAGCGAATAGCCGTGGCGGTCTTTGTGATCGTCGAGGATTTCCTCGAAATGGTGGTGGCCGATGCCCAAAACCACGTCGGAATACATGGTGATGAAGCGCCGGTAGCTGTCCTGCGCGAAGCGGCGGTCGCCGGATTTTTCCGCCACCGCCTCGACCGTCACGTCGTTGAGGCCGAGATTGAGCACCGTGTCCATCATGCCCGGCATCGAGGCGCGCGCGCCCGAGCGCACCGACACCAGCAGCGGATTTTGCGTGTCGCCGAATTTTTTCCCGGTGATGCGGCCGACCGCGGCCAGCGCGGCCTCGACCTGGGGCTTCAAGTCTTTCGGATAGGTTTTGTCGTGGGCGTAGAAATAGGTGCAAACCTCGGTGGTGATGGTGAAGCCTGGCGGCACCGGCAGGCCGAGATGCGCCATTTCGGCTAGCCCCGCGCCCTTACCGCCGAGCAGGTTGCGCATCAAGGCGCGCCCTTCGGCCTTGCCGCCGCCGAAGGCGTAAACCCACCGGCCCTTACGGGCCGCCGGAGCGGCAGGTTTGCGCGTAACGGCTTTGACCCTGCGCGGCTTGGCGCCGCGGCGCGCGGCGGGCGCGGATTTTCTCACCGGCTGACGTGAATTTTTGGAGCGCGATTTGGCCATGGCTGAATTGGCTTTTGTGACTTGGCCTTAAAATAATGAGGCTAGCGATTAAACGTGCAACCACGACAGCATTTGGGCGACGGATACGGCGTGCGTGGCGTGCGTATCCATGCCGAAATGGACCCAATGATGGGTCTGATTGAGCCCAACGAGACCGATGAAAATCAGATACAGCGCCACAATGTAGTTGAGCAGTCGCGGGATGATGAGAATCAGGATTCCGGCCACGATCGCAACAAGCGGCGTGATCTGCGTAGCGGTGAGGACCATCGGATTTTCCTTAGGTTTGAACAGGATGCGTGATGAAAGGGGCGCGGCAATCGCGGCGGGGGACGTACCCATAACGCACAACCCGCCGTTCGGTTCTAGCATCTTCCGAACGAATGGGAACGACCTCGGTCACTTTCCCGACAAGCTGCGCAAGCGCATCCATTTTTGCCCTCTCCCCTTGCGGGAGAGGGCAACGCAGAGCATCACGCCGGCACGGTCGGGTGAGGGGTCGCGGCCCAACCCCTCACCCATTCTTTGTGTTGAACAGCCGAGCAGCCCTCTCCCGCAAGGGGAGAGGGCACAATTTCGCCGGCCCTCGCTCCTCCACGTCAACCCTCGATCTTGGAGAAGTCGGCGACGGTGCGGGTGGCGGCGCGGATTTCGTTGAGCAGCTTGAGGCGATTCTCGCGGAGCGCCTTGTCGTCGACGTTGACCGTCACCTTATCGAAGAAGGCATCGACGTAAGGCCGCAGCTTCGCCATGGCGCGCATGGCGGCTTCGAAATCCTCGGCCGCCACGGCGCGCTCGGCCTCAGACTTTGCCTCGGTGATCGCTTGCGCTAGGGCCTTCTCTTCGTCCTGCTTGTAAAGCCCGGGCTCCGGCGCGCCGGTATATCCGCGGCCGTCCTTTTTCTCTTCGATACGGATGATGTTCGCGGCACGCTTATAGCCAGCGAACAAATTCTTGCCGTCCACGGTGTCGAGGAATTTTCCCAACGCCTCCACACGGCGGACAACCAAGAGAAGGTCATCCTGACCTTCGAGCGCAAACACCGCATCAACCAGATCGTGTCGCGCACCCTGCTCGCGAAGTTGGACTTTTAGGCGGTCAGCGAAAAAATCGAGAAGACTGTCCGGAACTATGGAGGGGTTCCCAAGTGAATAGGATTCACGTTCGATGACGGCATAATTTACCTGATTTCCTTTCACGGAGAGAAAGTGAAAACGCAAATCGTCGGTGCCAATGGAGCCTCGGTAATGCCTAAATTCGAATTGAGTGGGTAGACTCCAGCCCTCTGGATCTATTTCAACGTTGCCATCCTCGTCGGAATGGGACCAGTCAACAGCATCCTCCCACGTTGGAAGGTACAAAAATCGGTTGTCCAGGGCATCTCGAATTATCAGCCGGAATGTATTACGCTCTTGGCGCAGATGCACATCGTGAGATTTCACGATTATTGGCTTCAACCTGATCCTAATCTCGCTGTCCAACACGATCCTAATCACACCCAGCGCCGCCCTTCGCAACGCATACGGGTCTTTACTGCCAGTCGGTCTTTCATCGATGGCCCAAAAGCCAACCAGCGTATCAACCTTATCCGCCAGCGCGACCGCGACCGACACCGGATCAGACGGCACCAGATCGTCCGGCCCTTTCGGCCTGTAGTGATCCTCACAGGCGTGCGCGACGGCTTCGTCCTCGCCCTGGGCCTCCGCGTAGTATTTCCCCATCGTGCCTTGCAGTTCGGGGAACTCGCCGACCATTTCGGTGAGCAGATCAGCCTTGCACAGCCGCGCCGCGCGCTTGGCCTTCGCCACATCGGCGCCCACCAGCGGCGCCAGCTCGACGGCTAATCGTTCAATTCTTTCAATTCGCTCGGCCTGGGTGCCCAGCTTCTCGTGGAAGATGATGTCCTTGAATTTTGGCAGCCGGTCTTCAAGCTTGGTCTTTAAATCGGTCTCGTAGAAAAACTTAGCATCCGACAGCCGAGCGCGGATGACGCGCTCGTTGCCGGCGACGATTTCCTTGCCGCCGTCCACGGCCTCCATGTTGGAGACCAGCAGGAACTTATCGGTGAGCTTGGCGTGCGCGGCGTCGCGGAGCACAAAGCATTTCTGGTTGTTGCGGATGGTGGCGCGGATCACTTCCTCGGGGAGGCGCAAAAACGTGTCGTCGAACGAGCCCATCAGCACGACCGGCCATTCGACGAGACCCGCAACTTCGGCCAACAGCCCCTCGTCCTCGACCAGTTCGAGTCCTTGCGCAAAGGCAAGCTGCTTGGCTTCGGTGATGATGATATCGCGCCGCCGCTCGGCATCGAGCACGACCTTGGCCTTGCCGAGCTTGTCCATATAGTCGGCCAGCCGCCGCACGGTGAACGGCTCGGGCGCGAGGAAGCGGTGTCCGCGCGTCTCGTTGCTGGCGGCGATGCCGTCGACGTTGAATGGCACGATGTCCGGATCCTCGGTCTCCGGTCCGAAAGTGGCGACGATGGAATGCAGCGGCCGCACCCAGGTCAGCGCGCCGGGCTCCTTCGATTGCGCGCCCCAGCGCATCGATTTGGGCCACGGGAAATGCCTGATAACGTCGGGCAGAATTTCGCCGATGACGTCGAGCGCGGGACGGCCCGGCTTCTCGATCACCGCCACGTAAAAATCGCCCTTCTTGTCGGGCTGCACCTTGGCGTCGCCAATCGACTTGAGACCCGCCGCCTTGAGGAATCCCGCAATGGCGTTGTCGGGCGCGCCGACGCGCGGGCCTTTCTTTTCCTCGCGCACGTCGGGCTGGCGCGCCGGCACGCCGTGCACCGAGAGCGCCAGCCGCCGCGGCGTCACGAACGCCTTGGCGCCGTCGTAAGTCAGCCCGGCCGCGACCAGCCGGTCGGTGACCGCTTTGCGCAAATCCTCCGCCGCCCGCGCCTGCATGCGCGCCGGAATTTCTTCGGAGAAAAGTTCGAACAGGAGATCGGGCATGATTTATGGCGCGCGCTTTTTCCCCTCCCCCTTGTGGGGAGGGGTAGGGGTGGGGGTCGCGAGGATGAAACTCTGAATCACCTCAAGCACACCGTCGATGTTTGCATCACGTCGTTATTCCAGAAACGCAATACGCGATAACCTTCTCTTTCAAGGAACCTCGTTCGCTTTGCGTCGAGCTCAGTTCGTTCCGCGTGCTGACCGCCATCGAGCTCAATCACGAGCTTTAGGCCATGGCTGGCAAAATCGACAATGTAGTGTCCAAGCCGGACTTGGCGGCGAAAGTAAGAAGCAGGCAATGCCAACCGATGACGCAAGTTCCACCAAAGTTTTCGCTCGGCTTCGGTTGGCTCGATACGCATCGCGCGGGCGCGGATTTCATTCGGCGATTTGATGCCGCGATCACGCCGCGCCCAGGTGCGCAGATCGGCCGAGGATTGCTTTTCCACCATTGGCTACCTCGCGACCCCCACCCCTACCCCTCCCCACAAGGGGGAGCGGAAAATTCGCCCCTACGCCGGCAGTGCCTTATGGCTGCCGTCGCAGAGCGGCTGGTGCTGCGAGCGCTTGCAGGCACAGAACCAAACCTCCTCATTCGCGGTGGCCTTCCACTCCTGCGGGCGGAATTCGGTGCCCTTGTGGGAGCCATCGCAGAACGGCTGCGACTTCGAGCGTCCACAGGCGCACCACCAATAGCTCCCGCCGGCAACGACGTTGATCGGCAACGGCCGCCGGCCCCCGATTTGAGGTTCACTCATTTGCTTTTCCCTCCGCCTTCCGTTGCCAGCCACGCCTCGCCGCAGGCCTTGGCGAGTTCGCGCACGCGCAGAATATAGCTTTGCCGTTCGGTCACGGAAATCACGCCGCGCGCGTCGAGCAGATTGAACACATGGCTCGCCTTGATGCACTGGTCGTAGGCCGGCAGCGCCATCACGTGGTGACCGCGGTTGTTCGCCCCCTCCTTACCCTCCCCCGCATGCGGGGGAGGGTAAGAAGGAGCCTGCCATCCGGCTTCCAGGTATTTTTTGCAGGCGGTTTCGGCCATGCGAAACTGCTCGAACAGCATGTCGGTATCGGCGTACTCGAAATTGTGCCGCGAATATTCCTGCTCGGCCTGCAGAAAGATGTCGCCGTAGCTGACCTTCTGCGCGCCGTCGCGGCCGTTGAAATTCAGCTCGTAAACGTTCTCGACGCCCTGCACATACATCGCCAGCCGCTCGAGGCCGTAGGTCAGTTCACCGGCGACCGGCGCGCATTCGAAACCGGCGACCTGCTGAAAATAGGTGAACTGCGACACTTCCATGCCATCGCACCAGCACTCCCAGCCCAGCCCCCAGGCGCCGAGCGTCGGGCTCTCCCAGTCATCCTCAACGAAGCGAATGTCGTGCAGCTTCGGGTCGATGCCGATGGCGTAGAGCGATTTCAGATAAAGGTCCTGCAAATCGTCCGGCGACGGTTTGAGGATCACCTGCATCTGATAGTAATGCTGCAGGCGATTGGGGTTCTCGCCGTAGCGGCCGTCCTTGGGCCGGCGCGACGGCTGCACGTAAGCCGCGTTCCAAGGCTTGGGGCCGAGCGAGCGCAGAGTCGTCGCCGGGTGAAAGGTGCCGGCGCCAACCTCCATGTCATAGGGCTGCAAAATGACGCAGCCCCAATCCGCCCAATAGCGCTGTAATGCCAGGATCAGCCCCTGGAAGGAGCGCTGCGGGCGCATATGCGGCGGTAAATCTTCGGCCATGGACCACGTTGTTGGTGAAAGGCCCGGCGCAGGTCAAGTCGCCCGAATTTCACGCTGCGAGGGCTCCGGGGCTTGATCGCCAATTCCCGATACCCGATACCTGCTACCCAATATCCGGGGCCGAATACAGAAACACCCGACACGGGAGGACATTGTGCATAGGATTCGCGTTGTGCTCGCCAGCTTGGCAGCGCTGTTGCTTCTGCTCGGCCCGCAATTCGCCAAGGCGCAGGACTTTCCAACCCGGCCGGTCCGCATCGTCGTGGCATTTCCGCCGGGCGGCCCGACCGATTTCGTCGGCCGCCTGGTTGCCGACAAGATGACGAAGCTCTTGGGCCAGCGCGTCTATATCGACAACAAACCGGGCGCCAACGGCACGCTCGGCGGCGGTGACGTCGCCAAGTCCGATCCCGATGGCTATTCGCTGTTTCTCACGACGTCTGGCGCGGTGACGGTGTCGCCGCACATGATGGCGAAAATGCCATTCGACACGTTCCGCGATTTCGCGCCGGTCGCCCTGGTGACGACGGTCAACGAGGTGCTCGTCGTTTCGCCAAAGCTCGGCGTCAAAAACGTCAAGGAGTTGGTCGAGCTTGCCAAGAAGAAGCCGGGCGGCGTCACCTTCGCGTCGACCGGCGTCGGCTCGCCGCCGCACCTCGCCCAGTTGCTGCTCGCTGCCGCGGCCGGCGTGAAATTCCTGCATGTCCCTTATCGCGGGGCGGCGCCCGCGCTGACCGATATGCTGGGGGGCCAGGTGCAGGTAGTCGCGCTCGACATTCCGGTCGTGCTCTCTCAGATCCAGGCCGGCACATTGCTGCCGATAGGGATCGCGGGCGACAAGCGCGACGCGGTTCTCCCTAACGTTCCAACGCTCGCCGAACAGGGCTATGCCAACACCGACGCCGCGAACTGGTATGCGCTGCTGGCGCCGGCGAAGACGCCGAAGGCTGTGATCGACAAGCTCAACAAGGCGATGGACGCCGCGCTCGCCGACCCGGTTCTGCATGACAAGCTGGTCAAGACCGGCGCGACGCCGGTCGGCGGCACGCCGGAAGCGCTCGGCACTTTCATGAAGGCGCAATACGACAAGTGGGGCCGCGTCATTAAGGCGAACGGCATCAAGATGGAATAATTCCGTCATTCCGGATTGCCGCGAAGCGGCAAGTCCGGACCAGACTCAGCCCGGCCGGTATTCGCCAGTGCGCGGATCGCGCCGCAATGTCGGCAGTCTGTTGCGGTCAACCGGCTCGACGGTCGCGGTAGCGCGAATACCGTCAAGCTCGGCGTTCACGCGCTGCATTTCCTTAACGCACCAGCGCGCCAGCGCCGCCACACCCATCAATCCCAGCGTTACCGCGATCACCGGAGGCATCGCCGATCTCCCTTACAGTCCATAGCGGGCCCATAGCGCACGGGCTTCCAACGCCGAAATCAAATCCTCGGCAAGTCCTGTGGCAAATCCTGCTCCAATTTGCGGCAACTCGCCGCGCCCCAAGCCCACGCCGGGAACGCGCCGTCCCAGCCAGCCGCGCTCGGCGCCGATCAGGGGAGTAACGACCTTGTCGCCAAATCGTTCGCGCAGCACGGCGCGCAAGTCGCCGATCGCATCGACAAGACCGAGTTCCAGCGCCCGCTGGCCGGCCCAGTATTCGCCGGAGAACAAATCGTCTTCCGGCCCGCTGAGCTTGGCCCCGCGCCGCGACTTCACCAGCGCGATGAAACTGTCGTGGATCTCCCGCTGCAGCTTTTTCAGACGCGCCACGTCATCGGGATTTTCCGGCAGGAATGGATCGAGCGTCGCCTTGTGCTCGCCCGATGTGTAAAGCCGCCGCTCGATGCCGATCTTGGCGATAGCCTTGTCGAAGCCGAAAGAACCGCCCACCACGCCGATCGAGCCGACAATGGAATGCGGATCGGCGATGATCTCGTCCGCCGCGCAGGCGATCATATAGCCGCCGGAGGCAGCCACATCTTCGACGAACGCAATGACGCGCCGGTTGTTCTCGGCCGCCAGTTCGCGAATGCGGCGGAAGATCAAATGCGACTGCACCGGCGATCCGCCCGGTGAATTGATCGCAAGTGCAACGGCGGGAGCGTTGCGGACGGCAAACGCACGGTCGAGTGCGCGGGCGATGCCGGCAAGCGTGAGACCCGGCCGCAACGGTGATGAAATGCCGATGACGCCGGTGAGCCGCACCACCGGCACGCGCGGCCGATCGGCGCGAAAGCGTCCCGGCACAAGCCAGCGCACAGGCGCAAGGGCCCGTAGGCTGAGATCACGAACGCGCGCGCCAGTCCCGGGCTCGGTCATACCGATGACATAGGATACGTGCGGCGGGGGCTCAAGTGACCGTCCGGAAGGTCAGATTTCGCCCAACGGCAGCGCGGCGCCACCGCGCAGCACCGCCTCGGCCGCGTCTGTCGGCCTGCCCTCCGAGTCGGCGAGCAGCAGGCCAGGACTCAGCGTCAGCGGCGCGCGACTGCCCTTGATGGCACGCGCCAGAATGCGGATCGCGGGCGCGCCAGGCTTGCCGTAGACCGGTAAAAGCGACAGCGCGCCGAAATCGGACGCCAATGCCGCCAGCACCTCGGCGAGGCCGTCGGCGCGCCAGATCAGCGTCAACGCTCCGGCCGGACGAAGGAGCCGCGCGGCGGTGCGCACCCATTGCCGAATGGCACCGCATGACGCCGTGTGCGCGCGGCGGCGAGCCGGCTCTGGCGATGGATTATCGGCGGCATTGAAGGGCGGATTCATCAGCACGCCATCCGCCGCCTCCGCCACGAGGCCGGCAGCTACAAAAGCCGCTTCAGGCGCCGCCACATCAAGACAAACGGAGCGCACAAATTCGGCAAGTCCGTTGCGCTCGGCATTGCCGCGCGCGAGCTCCGCCAGCGCTGGGTCGACGTCCACAAGCGCAACGGTGAGACCCGCGACGCGCTGCGCCAGCGCCAGCCCCGCCGCGCCCACGCCGGCGCCAAGCTCGACGGCATGATCACCGGCAGATGCAGAGGTCGCCGCCGCCAGCAGGATAGCGTCGTGACCGAAGCGATGGCCGCGCAGCGGCTGCCGCAGCACAAGCCGTCCGCCGAGCACGGCGTCTTCGCTCGTTTCAGTCGAACCGCTTTGGTTGCCTGTGCGCGCGTTCATTCTATAAACTTGGATTCTACACTCCATTGCCAAGCTGGTGGCGAGGAATTTCCGCGAGCCATGACCGGATTATCGCGCCTTGGGCGGGCGGCCAGGCTGGGCGACTCGACACAACCGTTCGATCGGCTGGTGAAGTTCAACTGGGGCGGCCAGTTCATCTTCATGTTTGCGCTCATGCTGGCGTCTTTCCTCGTCGCCGGCTTCTGGTACCCGTATTGGCGCGTCGCCGATATGGATTTCCCCATCGTCTACAACGCGCTCTTGCTCAACGATCATCTCCCGCAGGAGATGTTCGATCATCCGGGCTATCTGCCGATTCTGCTGTTGAGTTATTGGCTGCGCGCGCTGCACGGCATTGGCCTGATCCAGGTCGATGCGCTGTCCGGCCTGCCGCCGGTCAGTGATGTTCCGGCTTTCAGCGCGGTCTGGACAACTCTCACCCAAGCGGGGCGCGTGCTCTCACTGCTGCTCGCAATGGGACTCGTCACGGCGTTCACGTACCTGCTTCGCGCCCTCACACGCGACTGGCGTATCGCCGCGCTGGGCGGTTTCCTGCTTGCCTTCTCGGGCGGCATGGCGATGCAGATGCGGACCATGCGGACGGAACTCCTATCGGCTGGACTGTGCACGATCGCGGTCCTCATGCTGCTCGTCTTGGCAAGACGTGGACCGTGGCCGTGGCGTCCCGCGGTCGTCGGTATCGCCAGCGCGCTGTTCGCACTCGCCATGCAGAGCAAGGTGCAAGCGTTGTTTTTGATCTGCGCCCTGCCAGTGCTGTTGCTGCCGTTCGGTCCAACCCAAGTGCAACCGTCACCGCACGGATTTTGGCAGAAGCCCTGGATGGGGTGGCCGGCGCTCGCGGCTGCGGCGGCGATTGCGCTAGTCACGGCGTATCTCGCCAAGGACATCATCACGATAGGGCTGGCCGCAACCAGTGCCGGCGTGCCGCTGAAATCGCTTGGGATCAGCGCCTCAATGTATTGGACCGCCCTCGCCATCTGGCTCTTGCTCGGCATGATCGCTTACGCGATCGTGTGGCGCATTGCCACTCTCGAGGCGTTGACTGCCATGTTCGCGGTCGTCGCCGGCTGCATGATCGGTTTGTTGACGCTCGACATTCGCTTCCAGGCCAACGATGCGATCGTTGTGCTTCACCCCCTGGAAACGATGTATGCGTGGGGAGCGGCCGCCAATCCACAACTGTCGGCTGGCGGGTCGCTCTTCGGCGCCGCAGGGGTTCAATTTCTGCTGCAAGCCATCGCCGGCGTGATCGCGCGGCGCACCTTCATCCTGCAATCTTCGCCGCGTCCGGCCATCTTCCTCGAATGGTTCGTTATCGCAGCGTTCGTCATCGCGGTCCGCCGGCGCGAGTGGCGTCTCGTCGCCGAGGTCACCGCCCTGATGCTGACCGATTGGAGCATCGATCTGCTCGGTATGGGCCGGCATTTGGAACAGGCGTATTTCCTCTACACCGATCCACTGGCGATCGTCGCCGCCGCATTATTGATCGCACGGCTGACGGACCTGCAGCAGCATCGCTGGACTTACCCGCTCGGTGTGACGCTGATCGCCGCGACACTCATTGTGAGCCAGGCGGAGCCGGTCAAACATATATTCAAGCGCGCCGGGCCTGAAGTGCTTTGCCAGGGAGGGCTGCAATACTATTATCACCGGCTCGGCGTTCTTCCGTTCTGCCAGCCGCAGCCGGCGCCACCAAAATAACATGGCCCATTCGCGCTGTGGCGCGGTGTCCGCTCGATCGCTCAGAGATCGCCCTGGCGCAACTCTTTCTCAAAGCCGGCTTCGGTGAGCAAACGGCGCGCTGCCGCCAGTTCGTCCTCACCGACCAGAATGCGGCGCGGGAAAATACCGATGGAGCCTTCCAGAACGCTCATGTTTTGATCGACGACCAGATGCGCGATGCCCGCGCCATCAAGCAGCGCCTCGATCGCCGAGATCAGCACAGCATCATTGGTCCGCACCAGTTCACGCAAGGTTTTGGCTCCGCCGCCATTGTCATCGACACACACAGCGCCGGAGACCCAGCCCGCCGCCCGTGGCAGCAGCCTATAACACAATTTCGCGCCACCCAATTGGAGCGGACTCGCATGGGATAGGGTTGCCCGGAAAGCGCGGCAATTCGGGCTTCCGCGAGATTATCGCCGCCGCTCCTCGCCGGGCGCGCGCAGCGCCAGATAAGCGATCAGCTTCGCCTCGCGGCGGCCGCGCGTGACGGTATCGAGAATAAGGCCGCAGGCGATCGACAGGAACGCGAGCAGCATCAGGCCGGTGGAGAGCACAGCAGTAGGCAGCCGCGGCACCAGCCCTTCCTGCACGTAGGTGATGAAGACCGGGATTGCGAGGCCGATCGACATGATCGCGAGCGCGATGCCGAATGCGCCGAATAGCGACAGCGGCCGTTCGGCGCGATAGAGTTTCAACACCGTCCACAAGATGCGAAATCCGTCGTGCCAGGTCGAAAGCTTCGAGGCCGAGCCGCTTGGCCGCGCATAATACGGCGTCGCCACCTCGCCGACCGGCAATTCAAGCTCAAGCGCATGCACGGTCAATTCCGTTTCGATTTCGAAGCCGCCCGACAGGATCGGAAACGATTTGACAAAGCGCCGCGAGAACACTCGGTAGCCCGAAAGAATATCGGTGAAAGCGTGGCCGAAGATGTGAGCGACAAATCCGGTCAGCAGCAGATTGCCGGCGCGATGACCACGCCGGTAGGCGCTGGCCTCATGGTCGACGCGAGTTGCCACCACCATGTCGAGCCGATCCGCCAACAGCTTGGCGATCATCTGCTGCGCGCCTGGCGCATCGTAGGTCGCATCGCCGTCGACCAGAACGTAGATGTCGGCTTCGATGTCGTTGAACATGCGGCGGACCACATAGCCCTTGCCCTGATGGCGCTCGCGGCGCACCACCGCGCCAGCGGCCTTGGCGGCGGCAACGGTATTGTCACTTGAATTGTTGTCGTAGACGTAGACAACGGCTTCGGGCAGCGCGGCGCGGAAATCCGCCACGACCTTGGCGATGGCGCGCTCTTCGTTGTAGCAGGGTACCAGTATTGCCACCTCATGCCAGCTCGCGGCCGTAGTCTCGGTGAGATTTTGGTTGCTTGACATTGCTCCTCTGCGCCGCCACGTGCATATCATGATTGGCGGGTCGCGATCGCGACACGCCACCTCGCTTTGGCTGCAGCAGGGATAGTACACTTGCCGCCTCGCCAGAGCGTTTCTATGGTCGCGGTTTCCTGTGGAGAAAGCTTAAGTGGCCGTTATCCTGCCGTTTGAGAGCCCACGCGAACTGTCGATCGATGCCCTCGTCGATCTCGTTTCCGGCGACATGGGGCGCGTCAACGCCACCATTCTGGCCCGGACCGGCTCTGAAGTGTCCATGATTCCG
The DNA here is from genome assembly GCA_036511795.1 of Xanthobacteraceae bacterium. Taxonomy (GTDB): domain Bacteria; phylum Pseudomonadota; class Alphaproteobacteria; order Rhizobiales; family Xanthobacteraceae; genus BOG-931. Next base: position 23,916 of record DATCBO010000037.1, on the reverse strand, counting down.
GAAGTCGCAAAGCACCTGATCGATTCAGGCGGCAAGCGGCTGCGGCCGATGCTGACGCTCGCCTTGGCGCAGCTCGTCGGCTATGCGGACGACGGTCACATCAAGCTCGCAGCCGCGGTGGAGTTCATGCACACCGCCACGCTGCTGCACGACGACGTTGTCGACGAGAGCGAGATGCGGCGCGGACGGCTTGCGGCGCGCATGCTCTGGGGCAACGAGGCAAGCGTTCTGGTCGGCGATTTTCTGCTCGGCCAAGCATTCAAAATGATGGTCGAGGTCGGCAGCCTCAGAGCGCTGGAAATTCTCTCGTCGGCAGCTGCCGTGATTGCCGAGGGTGAGGTTATGCAGCTTGCCGCCGCCAAGAATACGGCGACGACCGAGGATGAGTATCTCGCCGTGATCCGCGCCAAGACCGCCGAACTGTTCGCCGCCGCCTGCGAGGTCGGTCCCGCAATTGCGGGTCGCGCCAAGGCCGAGCAGACCGCCTGCCGTTCGTTCGGCATGAATCTGGGAGTGGCGTTCCAGCTCGTCGACGACGCGCTCGACTATGGCGGCGCGGCGCAGAAATTAGGCAAGAATGTCGGCGACGATTTTCGCGAGGGTAAGATCACTTTGCCCGTCGTGCTCGCGTTCCGCCGCGGCGGCGATGCCGAGCGCGATTTCTGGCGCCGCACGATGGAACGCAGCGAAGCCACCGACACCGATCTCGAACATGCCATCGGCCTGATGACCAAGCACCGCGCGCTGGAAGACACGCTAGGCCGCGCCCAGCATTACGGCGCCATGGCGCGCGACGCACTCGCGCTGTTCCCCGACTCGCCGATGAAAGCCGCGCTCTCCGGCGCCGTCGATTTCTGCATCGCGCGCACGCACTGACGACTCAAGCCGCGCTATCGGCTACCTTCTCGATCACCATCATCATGCGAAAGCCCGCGAGCTTGCCGAGCATCGGCTCGACGGCGCGCTCGATCTGCAGCAGGCGGCGCGCCATGCCGGCGCTGACGAGACTCCAGGGCTGAAACCCGCCGCTGAGCGGATACGCGGCGAACGAAAACCAATCGACGCGCGCGATCCGCAAGCCGGGAAACAGCCGGTGGAAGCGCTCGCGGTCCCGCGTCGCCAGAAGCGTCGGGATCGCCTGGTTGGAATCGTAAGGATCGCGGCCGGCGGTCGGGCGGCCGTCGATCAGAACATCGGCCGAGGTGCGTACCGGCTCCTGGTGCAGCAAACGGTAAAACAGCGTGCTGCCCCAGGTGATGGCCGGCTCGACCATCAGCAGGCGCCCCCCGGGGCGCAACACCCGCTCGACCTCGTGGAAGAAGGCGACGGGAAACTCGACGTGATGCAGCACGTCCACCATGACGATGTTGGCGGCGCACGATGCGGCAAATGGCAGACGCTGCGCATCGGCCACGCAGTCGAGCCACGGCGCGAACTGAATGTCGGTCGCCACCACCTGGCCGAGACGTTCTTTCAGGTTGCCGATGCCGCCGCCGATCTCGATCGTCAGGCCGGGCAGACATGCGGCCGCGAGCCGGTCATAGAAATCGCCGTAGATGACGCGCAGCACGGGTTTGCGCTTCCACACATCCGCGTACTGCCCGAGCGGCGCGGTCGACTCCGCCATCACGACACCGCGACTGCGCCGCCGAGGCCGCCTGCCCGCACCCACCATTGCGGATGCCGGGCGCCGAGCGCCTGCGCCCCAAGGATCGCTTCGGCGGCGGTGGAGAATAGCGCAAAGCAGGTTGCACCCGAGCCGGACATGCGCGCCAGGCGGCAGCCGCCGAGCGCGCGCAACGCGGTCAGCGTTTCGGCGATTACCGGCGCGACGGCGATCGCCGGCTCTTCGAGGTCGTTGGCTTGCAGTCGGAGCAGCCGCAAGATCTGGTCGCGGTTCGCGATCTCACCAGCCACGTTCCAATCGAACAGCGACGCGGGCGTCGTGGCGGGACGCCACCTGGCAAAGACGTCCTTGGTCGCCACTGCAACGCCGGGATTGACCAGCACGGCCGGCAACGGCGGAAACGCCAGGGGCGCGGAGAGAATTTCACCGATGCCCCGCATGACGCGCACGCGGGGTTCGAGGCAGACCGGCACGTCGGCGCCTGTCGCACACGCCGCCTCGTAGAGCCGCACATCGTCGGCGCGCAATTCGTTGGCGCGCGCCAGGAGCCGCAAGGCCGCCGCTGCGTCGGCGGAACCACCGCCCAGCCCGGCGGCGACCGGCAGCACTTTCTCAAGCTCGAACGCGCCCAGACGCACGCCGACGATGCTGGCCGCAAGCGCACCCGCCGCCTTGAGCACCAGATTGTCGGCATCCGGACCGGCCTGCACGGCGTTCGGCCCGCGCACGCTCAGCGAAAGCTCGTCGCCCGGCGTCAGCCGCAACGTGTCGCCGATATCGGCGAACGCCACCAGGCTTTCGATGTCGTGATAGCCGTCGGAGCGCCGGCCCAGCACCCGGAGTGTCAGATTGACTTTGGCCGGCGCAGTCTCGACGAGCGGCGCGGTCGAGGTCACCACTCAGCCGCCGTTGCCCGCTTTCTTGGCCTTGGTCACATCTGCCGAAGGCAACGTGTCGGGCGGCAAGCCGTCCTTGAGCTTCTTCTCAAGCGTGGCGAGTTCGTCCGGCTCCGGCTTGAAATCCTTGGCCTGCGCCCACTGGAAATGCGCCTCCAGCGTGCGCCCGACGCGCCAATAGGCATCGCCGAGGTGATCGTTGATCGTCGGATCGTCGGGCTTGAGCAGCACCGCGCGCTCCAGTTCCTTCACCGCCTCGACGTAATTGCCGGTGCGGAAATAGGCCCAGCCGAGCGAATCGACGATGTAGCCGTCGTCCGGCCGCTGCTCGACCGCGTGGCGGATCATGTCCATGCCCTGGTCGAGGTGCATGCCTTTGTCGACCCACGAATAGCCGAGATAATTGAGCACCAGCGGCTGGTCGGGAAACAGCGCCAGCGCCTTTTGCATGTCGGCCTCGGCCTTCGGCCATTGATTGGAGCGCTCGTAACAAATGCCGCGGAAGTAGAACATCACCCAGTTCGACTTGGTGGGCGCAGGGATCGCATCGAGCGCCTTGCTGTAGGAGGCGCCGCAGGCGGCAAAATCCTTGCGCTCGCGCTCGATATTGCCGAGCGCCATCAGCGCCTCGGTGTCCTTCGGATGATCGGCAATAACGCGATCGAGCCGCGTCTTGGCCTCGTCGCTCTTGTTGAGCGCGTCGAGATCGAGCGCCGACTGGATCTCGGCGCTTTGATGCAGCGGCGACGACGCCGGGATCCGATCGTAGACCTTGATCGCCAGATCCGGCTTTTTCAGCGTCTCATAGAGATCGGCGAGCGACAACAGCGCCATGCCGTGCGACGGCTGCAGATAAAGCGCGAGCTGCAGATAGATCAGCGCCAAATCCTCGCCGCCGCGCCGGCCGATCGACGCACCGATGCCGTAGAGCGCTTCGGCGGCGCCGGCTTGCGCGGAATCGACCAGCGGCGGCAGCTTGTCGCCGTCGTTGATTCGCTTGACCTCGGCCGTCACCAGAGGATGATCCGGCAGCTGTTTGTTGAAATCCTCATAGACCTTCAGCGCCGCGGTCTTGCCGCCATTGCGCGACAGGTAGCGGCCATAGGCCTGCACCGTGCGCAGCGCCGTCGGATCGGACTTGTAGGCGCTCTCGTAGCGCTTGGCCGCGTCTTTCTTGTCGCCGTCGAGATCGAAGATCAGCCCGGCATGCAGATCGCGGAACACGCCGTACCAATCGGGACCGGCAAGCTTGTCCATTTCGTCGACCGCGGCGTGCGGATCGCCCGCGCCGTAGCGCGACCACGCGGTCAGCAACGCCGCCGCCAGATCGGTTACCGGCCCGTGCACCGATTGGGAAAAGTCCTGCCGGGCGAGCGTGTATTGCCGCTGCTTGAGCGCGCGCACGCCGAGCACCAGCCGCGCGATGCGGTCGTTCTTATCGATAACGAGCAGCTTGTCGGCGAGCTTGCTCGCCTGATCGATGTCGCCGGTGGTGAGGACCGACAAAAACGCCCGGCTGAGCAGATCGGCATTTTTCGGATCGGCCTTGAGCACGTTGAGGTAATAGCTCGCCGCCGACGTCGCATCGCGCTCGATGCCGGCGTGCCGCGCGGCCAGATAATTGCCCGCGGCGTTGTCGCGCAGGACATCCTGTTGGCTCGGTGTTTGCGCGGCTTTGGCCGGCGACACGCTGAGGGCCGACGACAGGCTTAAAGCAACGGCGGCGCCGATGACGGCGGCATGCCGGAACAGCAGCGAATGAATCACGACGGCTCCATAAGTGCATGAACGGATTGGCGGAACGGGAATCACGCGCCCGGCTTCGCCCGCGCAACCATGACCCTTTTGCCGCATCCCCGCAAGGGAAGCAAAATACGCGCCGGCCTCGACAAATCGCGGCCCGCGATAGCCTCGCTTAGCGTCGAACGGCGGCAAAATCGCGGCGGCGATCTTCATCCGCCCCCACGCAAGTGGGCGACGGGGACCACCTTGCGCAGCAAGGCGGTGGAGGGGGCGCGGGCGTCGACGAATCTCTTGCAACGAAAACGAAGCGGCTAAGTCAGACGCCCCTCCACCACGCTTCGCGTGGTCCCCCTCCCCCGCTATCGCGGGTGCGCACGCGCGCCATCATTCTCGCGATGCGTTTTTTGTTCGCACCCGAGCTATGAGGCACGCCATTCCCAAAAACGACGCCGCATTTTCGATCTTCGTCGGATGCCCCGGAGTGGAAAAAAGGCCGAAGCATCACAATCGAACGCGGCGCAAGCTGTAGCCCGGGTTGAGCGAAGCGAAATCCGGGGACGATCGTGCGGCTTTCACTGCCGCTCCCGCACTGCTGCTCCCGGGTTTCGCTTCGCTCAACCCGAGCTACGAGGAGAACAAGGAAGCGGAACGCCGACAGACGCGGGTCTCCCTGCTTCACCTTCCGGCGAAGCGCGCACCCTGCGCAGGGCGCGCTCGCCTGTCGGCGTTCCACGGCGGTTCTTGTCCAAGGGACTCACGCATCCCGAGGACTCAGCTTCGGACCAGGCTTCGCGGAGCGCAGCGCCTATCGGTGGCGGGGGTATCCCGCCGGCGCCTGCCCCGGTTGCAGCGAGCACCTCGCGTGCCGGTCGTTGTGCCGGCAGGTTGATGTCCGAAACCGCCCGAGCGCAAAGGCGGCCCGCGGGCACCGCAACTCGCTCCCGCCAGCCGGAGTCACCGGCTGACGTCCTTGCACGAAAAGCGAGAGAATTTGGTTTATATTCCTTGTCTCTGGATTTGTCAAATAATTGTCGCCCTCAACGCGACCACCCTCGATTTCGCTGAGTTTTTTGTGGCGAGCTTCGCTGCTGCAAACGCGGCGTCGCGTCACGAAATGATGATTCGCAAACGCCCTCAAAAAAACGCTCGTTCCACAAGGACTTAAGCCGCGGTGCCGCGGAGCAGTCCTTTTTCCCGCATCTCCATGTGCAGAGCAATCGAGTCCAGGTCGAACCCGTTCGGCCAAGCCAGGACCCCGCACTCGACGAACACGCGGGCGAAGAACGCCGGGTCGCGCAACGGTTCGACCATCTCGCCCGTTTCGGCGACGAGATTGGAAAAGTCGCGGTCGCCTGCGGTGCCATCGGAAAATGTCAGCCGCAGCCGGAAGCCACCAAGCTTCTCCACCTTTGTCACATGTACGATCTCGATCATGGTTCTTCGTCCGGCCCGGCGATGCGCTTCGGATCAAGTCCCCCGTGGCTGCTCATACGTCATGCCGAACACCGTATCGGCCAGCCACCGCTTGAACTCTGGATTATCGCTGTATTGCTTGAATAATTCAGTGTCGTCCTTCATCAGGCCGACGATGACGCGCGCCAAAGCCTTGTCGTGCTCGATACGAGCATTCTGCTTGTCGGAGTTTTGCTTGGCGTTCTGATAAGCGGTATCGGCGGCGACTTTTTCGGGTATCTCCTGCGTAATCATGCGGCGCACACGGTCGGCGTCGCGCCAATCGACGCCGCCGAACTGGTCGTTGAAGGTTTTGAGGATATTGGAGAGCCGGTCCAATTCGGGCTCAGGCTTGCTTCCGCCACCCGTCGCGGGCACTGGACCGATTTCGGAATTCGTGTCGGAAAGTTGGATTTTCTGCGCAGCGCGCTTCTCGACGCGGTAGCTCTCCATGTCGATGGTTTCGAGGATGCCCTTGGAAAGGTCCTCTTCCTTGGGCGCCGGCAGCTTCGGTATGAGGAAATTCAAGAAGATCGAGAGCTTCTCCCATTCGGCGTTGGTGTAGGGAAGGATCGACGCAAGAAAGCCGTAGGTGCGAGTGAACGCCTTGGCCTTTCCCTTAAACTCGACCTGTCCATCTTCGTCGAGGTTCTCGTTGTAGGTCGCAACGCAGGCATCGAGAATCGGATCGAGCTTGTCGCGATCGGCGCCCCCCAGGTAAAGCTTTACCAGTTCATTGATCTGAGTCGCGTTGTAGACCTCTGCCGCGTCGAGATCGTGCTTGAGGTCGTGCAGCTTATTTGCATCGGTCTCGTCGCTCAGAATGGTGGTCCGATAATAGGGCTCGAACGACTTGCGGATGGTATCAGTATCATTGAGGAAATCGAGCACGAATACGTCATGCTTCTGCGGCCGCGCGCGATTGAGCCGCGACAGTGTCTGCACCGCCTTGATGCCGGAAAGATGTTTGTCGACATACATGGTGTGCAGCAGCGGCTCGTCATAGCCAGTCTGGAACTTGTCGGCGCAGATGAGAAAGCGATACGGGTCTTCCTTGATCCTGTCCGCGATTTTGTTCGATGGAAATCCGTTCAGCGATGACTCACTGACCTTCGCGCCGCCATAGTCGTGCTCGCCGGAAAAGGCGACGATGGCCTGATAAGGGCTCTTACAATCCTTGAGATAGTCGCGGATGGCGTGGAAATACTCGATGGCGCGTCGGATGCCGGTGGTTACGACCATGGCGCGGGCCTGGCCGCCGATTTTGTTCAGCGACAGCACCTGCTCATGAAAGTGATCGACCATGATCTCGGCTTTGAGCCTGATCGCATGGCTGTGGCTTTCGACGTAGTACCGCAGCTTCTTGCTGGCACGCTTGACGTCGAATTCGGGATCTCCCCGAACGGTCTTAATGAGCCGATAATAGCTATCGACCGGCGTGTAATTTTTTAGCACATCCAGGATGAATCCCTCCTGGATCGCCTGCTTCATGGTGTAGCTGTGGAACGGGCGATGCTTGAGCTTCTCGCCATCGAAGAATTTCTCGCCGAATAATTCGAGCGTCTTGTTCTTCGGCGTTGCGGTGAAGGCGAAATAGCTGGCATTGGGCAGCAGCTTTTTCGCCTCCATCAGGCGGTTGATGATGTCCTCGAAGGTCTCTTCCTCGTCGTCGTCCCGTTTGGCGATGGCCCCAGTCAGCGCGATATTGAGGGCAGCCGCAGTCTTGCCGCCCTGGCTGGAGTGAGCCTCGTCGATGATGATCGCGAAACGTCTGTCTTTGTGGGCGCTGCCGATATCATCGAGAATAAAAGGAAATTTCTGCACCGTCGTAATGATGATTTTCTTACCGCTCTCGATGAACTTGCGCAGGTCGCCGGAATGCTCGGCGTGGCCGACCGTGGCACCGACCTGGGCGAATTGCTTGATCGTGTCGTTGATCTGGTCGTCGAGAATGGTGCGATCCGTCACCACGATGATCGAGTCGAACGCAACCGCATCGCTGGTCTTGAGGCCGATAAGTTGGTGGCCCAGCCAGGCGATGGAGTTGGACTTGCCGCTGCCGGCCGAGTGCTCGATCAGATAGCGCTTGCCGGCGCCATGCTGGCCTGCGTCGGCAAGGAGTTTGCGAACCACGTCAAGCTGATGATAGCGCGGAAATATCTGCTCCCGCTTCTTCTTGTCGGTCTTGGGGTCCCTGTGCTCGACGATTTGCGCATAATTTTCAAGGATATCGGTCAGACCGAGCGGCGTCAGAACGTCTTTCCATAGATAGTCGGTCTTCAGGCCGCTCGGATTGGGCGGATTGCCGGCGCCGTCGTTCCAGCCCTTGTCGAAGGGCAAAAACCAGGAGGCTTTGCCCTTCAATTCAGTGCAGAAGGACACCCGGGCATCGTCAACGGCAAAGTGTGCGACGCAGCGGCCCAACTCGAACAGTTTTTCGCGCTGATCACGGTCGCGTTTGTATTGCTCGATAGCGTCGTCGACGGTTTGCTTGGTCAGGCTGTTCTTCAATTCGAAGGTCGCGATCGGCAGTCCATTGACGAACAGCGCGAGGTCGAGTGCGTTCGCGGCATCGTCCCGGCTGTAGCGAAGCTGGCGGGTTACCGAGAAACGGTTTTTCGCAAAAAATTCGAGCGCCTTCATATTGCCCGGCGTCGGCGTGCCGTAGAACAGCGTCATGTCGTGAGCGCCGTGCTTTACGCCTTTGCGGAGCACATCGACGATGCCGCGCTTGCTGATTTCACCTTGCAGGCGCGCCAGAAATTTCTGCCGCGGAGGCCCGTCATGATCGAGAGCGAAGGCGTCAGTCAGATTTTCCTGTGTTGCGGCGATGAACGCACGCAATTGCGCAAGATCGACCGTATAGGCGCGGTCGTAGTCCTGGGGACTGCCGAGAATCCAGTTGTGCAGGCCGACGAACGGTTCCGGGTCCCGCTCGCCCATGCCCGTGTTGGCGTACGCCGCAATCGTCGCGCCAGTCATCTGCGCGACGATCAGCGCTTCAAGGCCCTTTTCGCTGGTGTCGGTCGGCATGATGAGAAACTACGGCGCCATGCAGCAGCCGCCTAGGCTTCGACGTATTCGGCGATGCTGGTCGGCGGCGGCACGGCCAAGCCGTCGGCCTTGAGGCCATCGACGTGAAACCGAATCGCTTCGCGGATTTCCAGCTCCACTTCGGACACCGTCGCTCCGGTTGCAACGCAGCCGGGCAGGTCCGGCACGTAAGCCGAAAAATTGCCATCGGCCCTTTCGATCACCACTGCGTAGCGCATCACTTTTGACCTCTCAGTTGGGCCTGCTTGAGCACGCTGTTCAGTGTGCCGGGCGCCATGTCGTCGGACGGTTTCCCGGCTATCGTAACACGGCCCGGCTTGGTCGAATGCTTGTATTGCCGGTGCGAGCCCCGTGTCGCGACCACAAACCAACCGTCTTGCTCGATCAGGCGGATGACGTCGCGTACTTTCATGCCGTCACCATCCGCCAAATCTTGTCACGGCCTCCGATATCAAGAACACACATACGCGATCAACCAAAGCGTGCAAGTGGCTTTTCAGGCGGCTTCCTCGGTTTCGGCCTCGGCATCCTCCAGGTCGGCAATGTCCTGTTCGACCGCCTCTGCGGTGTCAGGTTCGTCGGTCGCCTCTGGCAGCGCCGCAGCGGCAGCGCGCACGTCGAGCTTGCCGGTCACCACGTCGGCGATTAGCCGGGTGCAGTATTCTTGCATCTGATCGATTTCGCGGCTCTGGGCTTCAACCGCGACGCTAACGGTTGCCGTATCGCATTCGATTGAAGAAACGATCATTGCCTGTTCAGCTTCTGGCGGAACGGGGACGCGTTGCGATCCGATACGATCGACATTGAGATTCCCCTGCGTATTAACTGGAGCCTCCCGCAAAAATTCAGACTTCATCGTGTAAAAGACGAAATAAAGGAAATCACGACTAACGCCTCGTTTCGGAACAAAGCCAACAACGCTATCTGGAAAACAGGCGTCGAAATCGAGCACAGCCACATCACCGATATTGGCGGCAATCGTCATGACCAGTGTTCCTGCCGGAAACTTCTTACTCACCGCAAAGCCCCGCTCATTGAGAGTTTGGCTGAAAGAGGTAATATTCTTGCGTGCTCGCGCGACATCGCCCGTTTGGATGAAAGGATGCGGTCCATCGTATAACGCCGGGTCGTTACGCGGTCGGTGAGAAAACTTCCCGCGGAGAATGCGAGAAACTTGCTTTGCCCGTCGTACATCCCAATGTGCCGGCACATTACCAAGCCAATCGACGCCGGAGGGCACGAGACGAACATTCGGATCGAGGCCGCGGGTGACAGCGCGATAGATGATCGCCTGCTTTTGCTCTTCAAGAAGCTTAATCAGCTTTCGTTTCGAACCGATGTAGCGGCCAACCAGTCGGTCGGCGTGGTCGAGAAAGCGAACGATAGTGGATTGTTCGTCAGGCGTCGGCACACAGCAGTAAATTTGTCTGAACTGCTCCGGACGCAGGCTCCATTGATCGGATGAAATTCCATACGACCATCGTTCCGCTTCTGTCGCGAAGTTTGGTGTCCGAAGTAGATAATGGAAGTAACCACTGGCGTTTTTTCGGTCACGGAGCCTCACTACAATATACGCAGGACTTACTATTCCGCGAAGGGATGAAGCACCGATTGCGCCCTGCCAAGCTCGCATCTTGTTGTAAGTGACGTCTCCCGACAGAACGCGTTTGTACTTCGACTTGTCTTCATTCGACGAGTCTTTCTTGGAGGTATTGGAAAGCAAGGAGGCCTGACGAATCACGCCTTGTTTTATCGTAACGGAAAGCATCTGCTCGTCAGGGAAACCGGAATCCTTGATTTCAGAAAACAGGGCACGGTTGGGAAGCACCCCCCAATGCTCCGGTACGCGCCCCAGCCATGGCACACCGGAGTTTTTCATCGCCGCATAGGGCTTCAATCCTTCGATCATGCCGCGCTTCCGAGGATTTGACCGAGCAGGCCTTCGGTTTCCTTCTCCAGTGCTAGAATGTCGGCGCTGATCGCCTCCAGCGGTCGCAGAGGCTGCGGCTTGTAGAAATAGCGGTTGAAGCTGATCTCGTAGCCGATCTCGCTCTTGCTCTCGTCGATCCAGGCGTCGGGCGCGTAGGGCAGTACCTCGCGGCGGATGAAGGCTTCGATGCCGCCTGGCTCCTGTAGCGGAATCTGCTCGCTGTCGCGCAACTCGCTGTCCGGTTCGTATTCGACAACGTGATCCTTGCCGCCGTACTTGGCCGGGAAGCGTCCATGCAATGGGTCGGGTTCGATTTTGCCGACCATGTATCTGCTGTTGATGACGGGTGCCGCTCCCAGATCGTGCTCGGCAAGCGCATTCTGAAGCAGCTTCACGCGTTTGGTCGTAAGCTTAAGGTTGTCATTTCCGGCGTGGGCCCGAACGATTTCCATGAAGGCATTAAAGTCGTCGTTCGCGCCAATGCCATGCAAGTCCGAGAGCGCGTCGATGAGTCCGGCGAACGGGGCTTCCTTGGCCTCCTCGCAAGCTATTCGCAGCCGCCTGCGGGCTTCAGGCGACATCTCAACGCGCAGCCGAAGCGGTCGCTCCACCGTAACCTTCCAGTAGCCGAACCCCGCATTATCGAAAATCTTCGATTGGTCGGTTTCCTTGAATGCGATGAACGTATCGCATATGCGCTTGATGTCTTCTTCGGTCAGCTCGCAGTTCTTCTTGCCAAGATTTTTACGCAGCGGCTTGAACCAGGCGGTGGCGTCAATGAGTTGTACCTTGCCTTTACGATGTGCCGGCTTGCGATTGCTCAATACCCAGATGTAGGTGGCGATGCCGGTGTTGTAGAACATGTTGAGTGGCAGCGCGATGATGGCTTCCAACCAGTCGCTCTCGATGATCCAGCGGCGAATGTTGCTCTCGCCCTGGCCGGCATCGCCGGTGAAGAGGGAGGAACCGTTGTGCACCTCGGCGATGCGGCTGCCGAGCTTGGTGCCCTGCTTCATCTTCGACAGCATGTTGGCGAGAAACAGCATCTGTCCGTCGCTCGATCGGGTGATCAAGCTGTATTCGGAATCATCGCCATGGGTGACGACGAAGCGCGGGTCCTTGATGCCGTCCTTGCCGCCCATGCGTTCCAGATCGCTCTTCCAGCTTTTGCCGTAGGGCGGATTGGACAGCATGAAATCGAATTCCTTCGACCGAAATCCATCATTGGCCAACGTCGACCATTCCGGCCCGCCGACGATGTTGTCGGCCGCGTCGCCTTCGCCTTGCAGGAGAAGATCAGCCTTGCAGATGGCGTAGGTCTCGGCATTGATGTCCTGGCCGAAGAGATGCGTGGATACCTGCTTGCCGTGCTCCGCAGCCAAGTGCTACAGAGTTTCCTCACCGACCGTGAGCATGCCGCCGGTGCCGCAGGCGCCGTCGTAGAGCAGATAGGTGCCGGATTCGATCTGGTCGGCGATTGGCAGGAAGATGAGCCGCGCCATCAGCTTGACGACGTCGCGCGGCGTCCAGTGCTCGCCGGCTTCTTCGTTGTTCTCTTCATTGAAGCGGCGGACCAGCTCCTCGAAAATCGTACCCATGGCGTGATTGTCGAGGCCCGGAAGCTTGATTGAGCCGTCGGAGTTCTTGACCGGATTGGGGCTGAGGTTGATCGACGGATCGAGAAATTTTTCGATCAAGGTGGCGAGCGCATCGGCCTTGGAGAGCCGCGGGATTTGGTTGCGGAACTCGAACTTTTCGAGGATGTCCTGAACGTTCGGCGAGAAGCCGTCGAGATAGGCTTCGAAATCCGCCTTAAGCTGCTGCTGGCTGGCACGCGAACGCAAGGCGCGCATAGTGAAATTCGAGGTGTTGTAGAAGGGTTGACCGGCGGCCTGAGCTAGCGCCTGCTCCTGATGCACGACCTTCGCTTTGTCGAGCTTCTCCTTCATCGCGATGACGCCAGCCTTGGTCGGCTCCAGTACCGCGTCGAGGCGGCGCAGAACGGTCATCGGCAGAATGACATCACGATATTTGCCGCGCACATAGAGGTCGCGCAGCACGTCGTCGGCGACGCCCCAGATGAAGTTGGTAATCCAGCCAAGATCGCCGTTGCTCATGTTCGTTCCGTCTTGTTGGCTCGGGATGTGCAGGAGCGATAAGCACTTAGCCCAACCGCTGGTCGTATGCCAGTATTCGTTGCGTCGCACTTGCTGAGCTATTCCGCGTCCTCCTCCAGGTGGGAAAGCGACCCGTGCTATACTGGCACGGAGTATTAAGCCGCCGATGGCCGCCAACATTTAACGCATCGCGACACCCCAATGACCGAGCCCCTCCCCGCGCCCCGCCGATCGCGCCTCGTCGATGCCAGCGTGGTCGATCTGATCATCCGCGTGGCGTGCCTGGCGCTGCTGCTGTACTGGACGGCGCTGATCATTCTGCCGTTCCTGCCGATCATGGCGTGGAGCGTCATTCTCGCGGTGGTGCTTTATCCGGGCTTTGTCTGGTGCACGAAACGGCTGCGGCTGCCGCCGATCGTGGCGGCTTTGCTGATGACCGCGGCGAGCCTTGCCGTGCTGTTCGGCCCGATCACCTGGCTGTCGCTCAGCCTGATCGAGAGCATCCGCGCGTTCGCGCACCGGCTGCAGGCCGGCGACATTCCGATTCCGCCGCCGCACGCCGCGGTGAAAAGCTGGCCGCTGATCGGCGGCCAGTTGTTCGCGCTGTGGCAGCAGGCCTCGACCAATCTCGAGGCGGTGATCCTTCAAATCGGCCCGGAGCTCAAGCCGTTCGCCGGCACGCTGTTGTCGTTCGCCGGCAGCTCCGGGATCAGCATGCTGAGTTTCGTGATCGCGGTGGCGCTGTCGGGATTTCTGTTCGTGCCCGGCCCGGCGCTGGCCGACAAGGCTCGCGCGGTGGTGCGCCATGTCGATGCCACGCACGGCGACGAGTTCGTGCATCTGACCAGCGTGACGATCCGCAACCTGGCGCGCGGGGTGATCGGCGTCTCGCTGTTGCAATCGCTCTTGATCGGCATTGGCCTGATCGTCGCCGGCATTCCGGGCGCCGGCCTGTTGAGCCTGTGCGCGCTGATCCTCGGCATTCTGCAGATCGGCACGATGCCGGTCGTGGTGCCGATCCTGATTTTCGCGTGGCTGACGCAGAGCACGGCGGCGGCGCTCGTCCTCACGCTCTATCTGGTCCCGGTCGGCTTTCTGGACACCATCCTGCGCCCGATCGTGATGGCGCACGGACTGAAAACGCCGATGCTCGTCATCCTGATCGGCGTGCTCGGCGGCGTTCTGGTGCACGGCATGATCGGCGTTTTCGTCGGCCCGGTGGTGCTGGCGATCGCCTGGGAATTGCTGGCGGCCTGGACGCGGGACGGGCCGGTGGGGGTGCAAACAGTGCCCTCGCCCCTTGCGGGAGAGGGCAGCACAAATGCTTCAGCAGTCTCCGATGGGTGAGGGGTCGCGGCGACTCCGCAACCCCTCACCGATTCTTGTTGCGGACCTGCCGAGCCGCCCTCTCCCGCAAGGGGCGAGGGCACCGCGACTGACTCCGCGCGCCGTCTCACATATTCGGATAGTTCGGCCCGCCGCCGCCTTCGGGCGGCACCCAGGTGATGTTCTGGTTGGGGTCCTTGATGTCGCAGGTTTTGCAGTGGACGCAGTTCTGCGCGTTGATGACGAAACGAGGCGCGCCGCCCTCCTCGACCCATTCGTAGACGCCGGCCGGGCAATAGCGCGCGGACGGGCCGGCGTAGATGTCGTACTCGGAGGATTTCTGTAGCGCGGCGTCGCGCACCAGAAGGTGCACGGGCTGATCCTCTTCGTGATTGGTGTTTGACAGATAAACCGACGACAGCCGGTCGAACGTCAGCTTGCCGTCGGGTTTCGGATAGGTGATGGGCCGCGAGTTCGCCGCCGGCTTGAGCGTGGCGAAGTCGGGCTTGCCGTGCCGGAGCGTGCCGAACAGCGAGAAGCCGAAGGTGTTGGTCCACATGTCGAACCCGCCGAGCGCGATGCCAAGGAGCGTGCCGAGTTTCGACCACAGCGGTTTGGCATTGCGCACCGGCCACAGATCGCGCCCGATCGGCGAAGCGCGCCACGCCGCCTCGTAGCCGGAAAGCTCGTCATTGCGGCGGCCTTCGCCGAGCGCCGCCGCGATGTGCTCGGCCGCGAGCATCCCGGACAGCACGGCGTTGTGGCTGCCCTTGATGCGCGGCACGTTGAGAAAGCCGGCGCCGCAGCCGGCGAGCACACCGCCCGGAAACGCGATCCGTGGCACCGACTGCCAGCCGCCCTCGCTGATGGCGCGCGCGCCGTAGCACAGCCGTTTGCCGCCCGCGAAGGTATCCCTCACGAGCGGATGCGTCTTGAAGCGCTGGAATTCCTCGAACGGCGACAGATACGGGTTGCTGTAATTCAGATGCACGACGAAGCCGATCGCCACCAGATTGTCGCCGTAGTGATAGATGAACGAGCCGCCGCCGGTGCCGTTGTCGAGCGGCCAGCCGGCGGTATGCTGGACGAGGCCGCTTCGGTGTTTGTCCGGGGCGACCTGCCAGAGTTCTTTGAGCCCGATGCCGAATTTCTGCGGCTCGCTGTTTTGCGCAAGCCCGTAGCGCGCGATCAGCCCTTTGGTGAGGTTGCCGCGCGCGCCTTCGGCGAACACTGTGTATTTGCCGCGCAGCTCCATGCCGCGGGCGAAGCCCGGCTTGTGGTGTCCGTCTTTGCCGACGCCCATGTCGCCGGTGGCAATGCCGGCGACCGCATCGTTCTCGAACAGCACTTCGGCGGCGGCAAAGCCCGGATAGATTTCGACGCCGAGCGCTTCGGCCTTGCGCGCCAGATAGCGGCAGACGTCGCCGAGCGAGACGATGTAGTTGCCGTGATTGGAGAGAAGCCGCGGCATCGCCATGTTGGGCAACCGCAGCGCGCCGGACGGGCCGAGCATATAGAAGCGATCGTCGGTGACCGCGGTCTTGACGAAAGCGTCCTCGCTGCGCCAGTCCGCAATGAGCGCGTCGAGCCCGATCGGATCGATCACGGCGCCCGAGAGAATATGGGCGCCGACCTCGGAGCCCTTCTCGACCACGACGACCGACGTGTCGGGCGCGACTTGCTTGAGGCGGATCGCGGCGGCAAGGCCGGCGGGTCCGGCGCCGACAATGACGACATCGAATTCCATCGCCTCGCGCGCCGGCAATTCCGAACTCGTCATGACCTGCTCCGCATCCGGCACGACTGTTTCACGCTTTGCGCCGTTGGCATAGAGTAGCGCGTATGAGCTTCGATCCCCGCGACGCGCGCGAACTGCTTGCCTTCTATATCGACGCCGGCGCCGACGCGTTGCTCGGCGAGGCGCCGGTCGATCGCATGGCGGATGAGCCGGTCGCGGAACCTCTGCCTGAAAGGAAGCGGCCGCCCGCCGCGGCTTCGGTAGCCGGCCAAGACGCGGCGCGAGGGGGGCAGAGCCGCGAATATTTCCAGACTCGGTCGCCGCAGTCCGACCCGCCCGCTTCGGCGGAGGGAAAAGCCGCACCGCTGCCGCCACCCGAAGTGGCCGCCAGTGCGGCGCGCGACGCTGCGAGCAACGCCGCGACCCTCGACGAATTGCGCGCGCTGCTCGAAGGTTTTACGGGCTGCGGTCTGCGCGCCACGGCGACGCGGCTGGTGTTCGCCGACGGCAATCCGGCCGCGCGGGTGATGTTCGTCGGCGAAGCGCCCGGCTATGAGGAAGACATGAGCGGCACGCCGTTTGTCGGCCGCTCCGGCAAACTGCTCGATCGCATGATGGCGGCGATCGGGCTCGACCGAACGAGCGCCTACATCGCCAACGTGGTGCCGTGGCGGCCGCCCGGCAACCGCACGCCGACGCCGCAGGAGACCGCGATCTGCCTGCCCTTCGTCCGCCGCCAGATCGAGCTCGCCAACCCCGACGTGCTGGTCTGCCTCGGCGGACCGTCGGCGCAGACGCTCCTTGGCACGCGCGACGGCATCACCCGCACGCGCGGCCGCTGGTTTCCCTTCGACACCGGCACGCGCGAGATCCGCGCCATCGCCACTTTCCATCCCGCATTCCTGTTGCGCAGCCCGCTGCAGAAGCGGCTCGCCTGGCGGGATTTTCTGGCGATCAGGAAGGCGCTGGCGGCGTAGTCATCAGCGCGGCTTCGCCTGCGCCGCCGCCGCGGTCTGCGCCGGCCGGATCATCCCCCAGCCGATGCGCAACAGCGGCATGCGGCCCTGAACGCGGCGCTCGAACACCTGCGGCACTTCGGGAACGAGATCGGGAAACAGCGACTTGATGCCGGGCGGCGGCGCCGGATTGGTATCCGGCGTGATCCACACCACCACGGCGCCGTTCTTGCGAATGACCTCGGGAGTGACCGACGGCGAGCGCGCCGGATCATCCTCGAAATAGACGCTTGGGCGGCTTGGCGACGCCAGCGCCACGATGGCGGCGGTGCTGATTTCGCCGGTGACGACCGCCAGCGGATGTCCGGTCCGGTTTGCGAACGTCGTCGCGAAGAAGCGGCCCATGGCGTTGGCCGGTTCGGCTACCGCGAGATCGGTGCCGACCGCCCAGGGCAGCGCGATCATCACCGCCGGCACCATGATGGCCGGCACCAGCAGAAGTCCCGCCCACGCAAAGCCGAGAATGCGCTGGTGATAAAGTACGATGGCATCGCCGGCAATCACGACCAGCGCCAGCGCCGACAGCGCGACGAGCGGCGCAACGCCGCCGATCGGCAATGCACGGCCGAGCACCACGGCCAGAATGGTCGACAGCAACGCCGGAACGATCGCGAACACTTTGATGTAGCTGCGGGCAAAGTCATCGACCGCGCCGCGCCGCAACGCGGGCAGCGGATCGGTGCTGCCGCGCGGCCAGCCTGCGGCCAGCCCGGCAAGAATCACAAGACCCGCGTGAGCGAGCGCCAGCATGACAAGGAGCCGCAGCCACGAGACCGTATTCTTGCCGGCAATCCCGGCGTCGCGCAGCCGCGCGATGATCGGCGTCAGACTGTCGCTTGCGCCCTCGAGCCAGAGCAGATGGACGAACAGCACACCGACAAGCACGACGATGGCGATCCACGGCCCGATCCGGTCGAGCGCCGCGCGCCCGCGCGCGGTGAAGACGGTGAACAGCGCGAGCGGACCAAGCAGAATGAGCGCGGCTTCGCTGGTCAGGAGAAGCAGCGCGCCTGCCCCGGCGACGCCGTACCACGCCTGCCGCCGCCCGTGCGTAACACCTTCCCAGTAATAAAGCAGGACCAGCGACCACAGCGCCATCGCCAGAACCGCCGGCCCGAAGTCCGGCGATGGTACCGTGAACGGCGAGATGCCGACCATGAGCAGCACAGCGACCACCGCCCGCGCCGGTCCGACGATCGCCGATCCGAGCCTGAACACCGCCCAATAGGTCGTGACCACGCAAAACTGCGCCAGCAGGTAGACCCCGAACAATCCGCCGATGCGAAAGGCGATTTCGGCGAGCCAAAAGGCGAGCGGCGGGCCGACGTCGCTGTCGAACTGAAATTCATGGCCGATGGCGAGCACCTGCGCCAACGCGGCGGGCGGCGCTGCGTAGAACAGCATCGGCACCAGGATCCACAGCACCGCCTGCGTAAGCGTCGCCAGCCAGAACACGAGCGCGGGCCGCGAACGGATCGCTTCAAAATAGAGGGGGACGTAGAACATCGGGCTCTTTTACGTCATTCCGGCCGAGCAAGCGTAGCGAGCGAGAGCCGGAATCCAAAACCACAGTTCGGCGAAATTGGCACTTCAGTACTGAGTGCCACAAGTTTCGTGACTATGGATTCCCGGCTCGTGGGCCAACCGGCCCACGCCCCGGAATGACGCCGGCCAATCAGAGCGGCAGCGTGTCCACGATCGCCGCGGCGGCGGCGCGATCGACCAGGCCGAGCGCAATCGCCACCGGCGAAAATGAGCGCCGGTGATGAATCGTCGGACCGAGCCGCGTCAGGGCCGCGCAATGTTCGGGCACGCTGTAGCCCTTGTGCTGCTCGAAGCCATAGCCCGGATGCGCGGCGCCGAGACAGGTCATCAGCCGGTCGCGGGTGACCTTGGCGACGATCGATGCCGCCGCGATCGAGGCGACCAGTCCATCGCCGCCAATCACCGCCTCGCAGTCGCAGCCGCAATCGATGCGGTCGCGGCCGTCGACAAACACGAGCCGCGGCCGCACCGGCAGCGCCGCCACGGCACGCGCCAGCGCCCACAGCGAGGCGCGCAGGATGTTGTCGCGATCGATGCGCGCCGGCGGCGCCATGGCGACCGCGACTTGCGCGCGCGCGCAGATGCGCTCGTACAGCACTTCCCGCCGTTGCGCAGTCAGCTCTTTGGAGTCGTCGAGGCCGCGCGGCACATCATCGGGATTGAGGATGACGGCGGCGGCAACGACCGGGCCAGCAAGCGGCCCCCTGCCCGCTTCATCGCAGCCGGCAATCGGCCAAGTGCCGCGCTTAAGCGCCGCGCGCTCGCGGCGGAACGTCGGGCGCGTCTTTTCCTCGTTAAGCGGCAGGCGCGCGGGCTCTTTCTCTTTGCGCGCGGTTCCATTACGTCCGTTTTGGCTGCGACTCATGGGACGGATAATGACCACGCAACCGCGCGCACCGCAACGTCGAATGATTGTGCCGGAGGATTACGGGGACAACGCCGAGTCCGCTGTGAACTGGACAACGGACATCAATGGACCGTCTGACTATGTCTGCGAAGTGCCAGTACCGACGTTTTTGCACGGCAACAAATTGGCCAGCCATATCGACGCTGACAAAGGATGGCGCTTAGCGGTGCTCAGGCGTGCTGCGGTAGCGTCAGTAGCGTCGTCGAAGGTGTCTCCGCGCCGACAGCCGAACTGACGGGCGTGCTTACGCCGGTGCCGCTGACTACCGATGCCATCGCCTGCACGAGTTGCGCGTTAGCGGTCACCGGCGGGTCGGCGGCGATGCCAGCGACCGACCATTCCAGACCGATCTGCCCCATCGGCTCCGCCGATGTGATGGTGTTTTTGCTGATGTCGAAGAGTTCAAATGCGCCGGTATTGGTGTCGCGCATCAGCATGTCGGTTTCGTTGGGGTTGCCTGAGAAATCGCCGAAGCCCGCAATCGTCCATTCCAACCCGACCTGGCCCATCGGCCCCGCAAACGTGATGGCGTTGTTGGCGATGTCGAAGACCTCGAATGCGCCAGTATTCGAGTTGCGCATCAGCATGTCGGTCTCGTTGGCGCGGGTCGAGAAATCGCCGAAGCCCGCAATCGTCCATTCCAACCCGACCTGGCCCATGGGGGCGAACGACGTGATCGTATTGTTGACGATGTCGTAGACCTCGAATGCGCCGGTATTTGAGTTGCGCATCAGCATGTCGGTCTCGTTGGCGCCGGTCGAAAAATCGCCGAAGCCCGCAATCGACCATTCCAGGCCGACCTGGCCCATCGGCGCCGCAAAAGTGATGGCGTTGTTGGCGAGGTCGTAGACCTCGAACTGCCCAGTATTGCTGTTGCGCATCAGCATGTCGGTCTCATTGGTCCGCGTCGAGAAATCGCCGAAGCCCGAGATCGACCACTCCAGTCCGACCTGCCCCATCGGGGCGGCGCCGGTGATATTGTTGTTGCTGATGTCGTAGATTTCGAACGCCCCCGTGTTGCTGTTGCGCAGAATCATGTCGGGGTTATTCGGGGCATTGAACGCGCCGACGCCCGCGACCTGCCACTCTAGCCCGACCTGGCCCAGATAACCCGCGCCGAGAATCGCGTTGTTGCCGAGATCGTAGATCTCGTAATCGCCATTGTTGCCGTCACGCATGATCATCGCTGCGGTCGTGCCGGCGGGCGGCGGAGCGTTGGCCGGCTGCGCCACCACCGTGATCGATGTGCCACCGTTATTGTCGCTCGCCGCGGCGAACTGTTGCGGCCCGAACGTGCCGGTGAGATTGAACGAGGCTACCACCGTGCTGCCGCTGTTGAGCAGCAACACGGTGCCGCTGTTCGCGGAGCTCTGCGACCACACCGCGTGATCGCCGGCGGCAAAGGCGTGGAAGCCGAGGTCGATGCTGTCCGCGCCGATAGCCATGCCGGCAATACTGCCGCCGAGCTGGCTGGCGCCGGTGTCGAAGCGCAGCGTTTCAGCCGTGCCGCTATCCGCGAACGACACAGTGCCGGCAATCGAGCCGCCGCTGCCGAGTTCGAGCGTGCCGGCTTGGATCGTGGTGCCGCCCGTGTAGGTGTCGTGGGCCGTGAATTTCACCGTGCCAGAGGCGTTGATGATGACACTGCCGGCGCCGGCCGTGAAATTCTCCGCGCTCGGATTGCCGGACTGGTCGGTGATGACGTCGGAAACCAGCGTGGTCTGGCCGGCCGCAGCGCCGAATGTGGCTGTGTTGCCGCCCTGAATGAACAGCGCTCCGCCAAGGGCGTCGCCGTTGGCGCCTTGCGAGCCGCCGGTGCCGCCGCCGCTGCCGCCCCGGACCGTGGCGGCGCCTAGCGTCGTAACCTGCAGGCCGCCGCCCTGGATGGTGAGCGCGCCGCCTTGCTGCACAAAAATGTCGCCGCCGGCGCCGAGCCCGCCGCCGCCGCCCGCTCCTTGAATGGAATCTCCGCCACCGCCGGCGCCGAAACCACCGGCGCCAGTGCCGTTGTCGCCGCCGCCACCGCCGCCAAAGCCGCCGCTGCCGCCGACGATGATGCCACCGCCGCCGCCGCCGCCAAAGCCGCGGCCGCCGCCGCCGCCAGATCTAGCGCCACCGCCACCGCCAAAGCCGCCGCCGGCGCCGAGCGTGGCGTTCGAGCCGCCCACACCCCCGCCGCCTGAGCCATGCCCGTTATTGGCACCGCCCCCACCGCCGCCGCTTGCACCACCTTGTCCATGGGTGCCAGCGCCGCCCTGCGCGGCACCCTGCACGATGCCCGCACCACCGTTGCTTCCGCTGCCGTTACCACCGGCGGCCAAAACGCCGATGCCGCCACCACCGCCGCTGCCGATGTTGGTGCCGCTGCCGCCAGCACCGCCAAGCCCGCCCCCGGGCCCGATACCGCTGTCTGCTCCGCCGTTGCCGCCGATGGCGCTGTCATTGCTGAACTGCACGCCGATCAGCGTGGCTCCGCCGCCGGACGCCACGAACACGCCGCCGCCGAGCCCGGCGCCGGCGCCGCCGCCCAACGAGCCGCTGCCGCCGTTACCACCAGCGGCGGTCATGTTGGTCAGCGTCAGGTTCTCCAGCGTCACGCTGCCGCTGTAGACAAACAACCCGCGCTCTAGATCCTGGCCGTTGATCGTCTCGATCTGCGCGCTAGTGCCACCTGAGTTCATGCCCTCGATCGTAACCGACGAGCCCGCGTCCAGATTGATCGCCTCAAGTACGCCGAGACTGATCCCCGCGGTGACTTTGATCGTGTAGCTGGTGTTGGTCGCCGCATCGGCGCCGGTGGTGTCGATGTCCTTGATCGCCGTGTTGAGCGAGTTGAAATCGCTCGCGGTAAAAGTCGTGGTGATCGTCACGATGTCCCCTCGCTGCTATGCGGCGCCATCAGCGCCTCGCCAGTTGCACAAATCTCGCGCTCCGGCGGACGGGAAGCCGCCGCCGTGCTCAAAAATGCTCATTCGCCTGGATCGGCCGGCGCCGCCCAGCTCACGGCATCGGCATAGATGCACGCGCGTGCGGCCGAAAATGAGGGCCGCGGAAGTTGGACTACCCGCTATGACTTCTTCAGGAATGTCACCCCGTGAAGCACCTTAAAGCGGCACGTCTTTGCGCCCATCGAAAGATTAAGCGAATGGAGCTCCAATCCGCAAGCGAAACGCGCTCGCGCATTAGTATGATTGCGCGATCATTGCTCGTCGCCGATGGTCCTTTCGCATTGCATCAATTTGGGGGCAGAGAACCGACGCTAAGGGTCAGAGTGCGACCTCGAGGCCGGCCGCTCTCATGTCCGTTGTGCCCCCGAAAGCGACGCTGAGAACGTTCCCAGAGGTAACGAGTCGGGTGCTTGCACAGCGGCCAGCTCAACCGAACGCCCATCGCGCGACTACCTAAAACAAATCCAGCTGCTGCGACGGCGGGCGCGGTGCGCGGAAATGCTCGGTCGTGGTCCGCGCGCTGGTCTTGTTGAAGCCGAGACGTTCGCACGCGACCTCGAAGCGGCGTCCGATCATCCAGGCGATCGGGCCGGAACCGGTCTGCCGCTTGCCCCATGTCGAGTCGTAATCTCTGCCGCCGCGGGTGTCGCGCACCAGCTTGAAGACGTGACGATAGCGGTCGGGGTAATTCTCGATCAGCCATTCGCGAAACAGATCGCGCACTTCGAGCGGCAAACGCAGCAGCACATAGCCGGCGTTGCGCACGCCGGCCGCCGCGACGGCGTCGAGGATACGCTCGATCTCGGCGTCGTTGAGCGCCGGGATGATCGGCGCCACCATGACGGAGGCCGGCACCCCCGCCTTGACCAGCTGCCGCAGCGTTTCGAGCCGGCGCGGCGGCGTTGACGCGCGCGGCTCCATGGTGCGGGCGAGCTTGGCATCGAGCGAAGTGACCGAGAGCGCGACCTTCACGAGATTGCGCTCGGCCATGCGCGCCAGAATGTCGAGATCGCGCAGCACCAGTGCCGACTTGGTGACGATGCCGACCGGATGGCCGGCGCGCTCCAGCACTTCGAGAATGCCGCGCATGATCTTGAAGCGCCGCTCGATCGGCTGGTACGGGTCGGTGTTGGTGCCGATCGCCATGATTTTCGGCACGTAGCCGGGCGCCGACAATTCGCGCTCGAGAAGTTCGGGCGCGTTCGGCTTCATGAACAGCTTGGATTCGAAATCGAGTCCCGGCGACAGCCCGAGATAGGCATGCGTCGGCCGCGCGAAACAATAGACGCAACCATGTTCGCAGCCGCGATAGGGATTGATCGAGCGATCGAAGGAGATGTCCGGCGAATCGTTGCGGGCAATGATCTTTCGCGTCGAGTCGATCGTCACGCTGGTGGCAAACGGCGGCAGCTCGTCCGAACCCTGCCAGCCGTCATCGAAGGCGATCCGCGCGCTAGGCTCGTAACGGCCCGAGGCGTTCGACACCGTGCCGCGGCCGCGGCGGCGTTCGCGGTCGACGGCGGTTCCCAACCCGCCCGCCGGCGTCGAGGGCACAGGCGCCGGCGGGCGTCTCAAGGCAGATGAAGGGCTCATGGTCAGAAGGTAACGTGCGCCCAT
>DATCBO010000036.1:0-33802 GCA_036511795.1 Xanthobacteraceae bacterium | reverse complement strand
GCGTGGCTCAATCGTTGCCGACGGCTCGCGAAGGACTGGGAGAACCTCAATCGCAAGGCGCTGTCGTTCTTGCGCCTCGCATCAATCCGACTCATGCTCCGAAAACTTTGTAATCCGGCCTGATGTTCTCGGACAGACTCTAAGACCCTCGGAGCCTGCTGCTGTGTTACTCTGTTCACCATTATCCTTGGGCATTGGGTTAATCGCTTTTCTGAGAATGCCGTTGTTTCCTCTTATTTCGACGCCTCAGCAACGTGCTATCGCTGCGCCGGTAGTCATTGCGCGGCTTCCCATGTTTCCAACACTGCGACCATATCAGACATTTCCCAAAGCTTCGACGTAACGCCAGAAGCCATCGCAGGCGTGATCTTCAGCGTTTGGTGAATGCGCACGAAATTGTAATGCATGAAATAGATAGCCATCATATGCGTGTGGTTCGCGGCTTTTTTCGAAAAGGCATTGGTAAGCCGCGTCATGCGGCGGTTGCCCATTCTGATATTCAGATTTTGCCGCTCCGAATATGACGTGCTGACATGCTTAGGGTCGGGGCTGCCTTCGATGCGATGTTTGATCGCACCAGTGCATTCTGCGGGGCTGTAGCGGCGTTGTCCTTCCGGTGTTGGGCCGTAAATCTTGATCAGCATTGCGTAATCGATATTCGAACCGAACGCGCCTTCGACGGCTTCCAGATAAGCCTTGTGGCCGTCGCTGGTTAGCTGCACGCGATTGGCGAGGCGCTTTGCTAGGTCATCCATAAAGATCACGGCCGCCTCACTGTCGCGCCCGCCAACGTGCCACGACAAGGCGAGCTTGCTATCGGCATCAAGACCTACCCACGTCCAAATGTCGCCCGCGCCTTTCGGGGCAGCCTTCGCGGTCGGGACGTTCTTTTGTTTGGCGTAGCAAAATGCCCAAACCTCATCGACCTGCACGCGCTTGCATTTCAGGTTAATTAGCGTGCGGTCCTGATACTCGGAAAACGCCTCGCCGGCATCCTCTAGGAGCTTGATTAGCGTGGTGCGGCTGATGCTAGTGAGCCGAGTGATGGAGCGCAGCGAAATGCCTTCGGCCATCATCTGAAGGGCTTGGGCGCGGGCTTTTGGATCGAGCTTGTTCATGGGCATGATAATGCCGCATCGTGCCTGATCGGTCAAGCATAATCTTACAGTTTGAGGGGGGATTCCATTCCCCTGCGAATCCTGGTAAAAGTGCCATGCACCCGCCTTAGAACGGGCGGGTGCATGGTCTGTGGGGAAATTGGTAATTCCTATATTATCATGTACCCCATTGCCCTTTCGAGGCCCCGTTCCACGGGCCTACTGCACTTTCTCTGGTTACTAATGGATGAGCGGAGGCCGTGGGGGCCTCCGTTTCTCCCTCCGGGGAGCTGCTTTTAGCCTTCCAATACCAACGGCCGTCGCGCCTAACGGTCAGGCCTTCATTTCCCAAGGTCCATAACGTCCCGCGAATGCTGTTCGGCTTGAAGTTTGTTGCCGTGTGGATTTCATCCGCCGTCAAGCCATTCGGTGCTTTCTCGATCATCCCGGAGATCGTTGGCTTCACACTCCCGGAGTGCGCTCGCTTACCAGAATGCGACGCTTTATGGGGTGCGATAGCCTTCACTGGCGCGGAGGCTTGGCGAGGGCCGGCAGCTAGAACGCCATCGATTTTCGCGCGCAGATCAAGCGCGGCTTCATCTCGCCCAATAACGCGGCCAGCCTCAAAGGCCTCTTGAAGCAATGGCCGCAGCGCGACCGTCACTGCTGACATGATATCGTCTAAAGTGCGCACGTCATTGGCCTCGCTAACGAATGAGAATCACTCGTTAGACGATAGCGCAAGTAACGCAAATATCAAAGCGGGAAATATCAGTTCTATCAGCAGAAAAAAAACTATTTCTTGCCCCACCGTTTTTTGGCGGCGTCGCGTGAAATTGCGGCTCGTTGTTCCGGCGTCAGACTGGCGGCCCTGGCGTGGCCGCCCTTCAAACCGCCCTTGCGGCCAAGAGCAACGGCGGCCGGGTCTTTATCGTCATCGGCTGGGGTATTCGCCGCGCGGTCTTCAACCTGGCCGGTGAGGATGTCACCTATGAGCTTGCCGAGCTGCACGGGATCACGGGGACGGGGCAGGCGCTTTGCTGTCATCCTCGCAGTATGCCATCGCGCGCGTGAGGATGCGAGCGGCCCAGATTCCAAACTGTACCACTACCCAATTTGACCGGCGCTGCGTCGTGGGCGCATTAGCAATGCCTAGTGGTGCTTCCAGCAGCTAAGACGATGGGCCGGAACTAGACGATGGAAAAACAAGAATTCCGCGCCGCCGGCGCTCTCGCGGCCGTCTTTTCCGTCCGCCTGCTTGGCCTTTTCATGATTTACCCGGTGTTCGCGGCCTATGCCCGCACGCTCAGCGGCGCGAGCCCGTACCTGATCGGGGAAGCGCTGGGTATCTACGGACTGACGCAGGGGCTTTTGCAAATTCCGTTCGGCCTCTTGTCCGACCGCGTCGGCCGCAAGGTCATGATCGTCTTCGGACTCGTGCTGTTCGGGCTCGGTAGCGCCGTCGCGGCGCTGTCGTCGTCTATCGGCGGGGTAATTCTTGGACGAGCGCTGCAGGGCAGCGGCGCGGTCGGCTCGGTTATCCTGGCGTTGGTCGCCGATCTGACCAAAGAGGAAAATCGCACGAAGGCGATGGCGTTGGTCGGGATCACCATCGGCGGCTCCTTCATGATTGCGCTCGTGCTTGGTCCGATCGTCGCGCATTTCGTCGGCGTATCCGGCATCTTTTGGCTGATGGTCGCTTTGGCGCTGGCCGGCATTGCGATCACGGAACTTGTCGTGCCGAGCCCGCGCCTTGTGCGCGTCCATCGCGACGCCGAGGCGGTGCCGGCTTTGATCGGGGCAGTCTTGCGCGACAGAGAACTGCTCCGGCTCGACATCGGGATATTCGCGCTCCACGCCATACTGACCGCGAATTTTCTGGTCGTTCCCGCGCTGCTGCGCAGCACGCTCGGCTTGCCGGCGCAGGAGCAATGGGTCGTCTACCTTCCGGTGCTGCTCGTGTCGGTCGCGCTCATGCTGCCGGGGATCATTGTCGCCGAGAAATATCGCCGCATGAAAGGCGTCTTCGTCGGTGCCGTGGTTGTGCTCGCCGCCAGCCAAGTGATGCTCTATCTCGGCTCAAATAACTTATTCGTCGTACTCGCCGCGCTGACCGTGTTTTTCTCGGCTTTCAATGTTCTGGAGGCGTCGCTGCCCTCGCTCGTCACTAAGGCCGCACCGCCGGATGCCAAGGGCACCGCCATGGGCCTTTATTCGAGTTTGCAATTTCTTGGAATTTTCGTCGGTGGCGTTATCGGCGGCTATGTTCATCAGCACGGTGGCGACAGCGGCGTGTTTGTCTTTACTGCTGCGATGGCGTTGTGCTGGCTCTTCGCTGCGGTGACCATGGCGCAGCCAAGTTATTTGACGACGCGGCTCGTGCCGATTGCAGACGACAAGACCGGGGATGTCGAAAGCCTCGCCGCACGCCTGAGACAGGTGCCGGGCGTGGCCGAGGCCGTGGTGATCGCGGACGAGAAGCTTGCCTATCTGAAAGTCGATTCGCGCGTCTTCGATGCGGCGAAGGCCGAGGCGTTGACCGGAGCGGCGTGATTTACGCCGGCTGCGCGGCGAAGCGGCACACACGATTGCGGCCGGAATTCTTGGCCTCGTAGAGGGCAATGTCGGCCCGTTTCAACAATTCGTCAAAGCCGGCCATGCCGGCCTCGGCAATGCTGACGCCGACGCTGACCGTCACTGAAATCTGACGTCCCTTTGCGATGACTGGCCGCCCGCCAATCAGTGCGCGGTACCGTTCGGCGGCGGCCATGGCACGGTCCGGCGTCGCCTCCGGCAAGACCAGCGCGAACTCTTCGCCTCCGAGCCGCCCGGCGATGTCAGATGAGCGCTTGCTTTTGTGCATCGTCTCGCTGACGGCTCTGAGCACGGCGTCGCCGGCATCGTGGCCGAATGTGTCGTTCACCGATTTGAAGAAATCGATATCGATCATCAGCAGCGCGAGCGGCCGTCCATAGCGATGGAAACGCGACCACTCGCCTTCGACCAGCGTTAAGAAATGCCGCCGGTTGTTCAGCCCGGTCAGTCCGTCGACGCAAGCGAGTCGCTCGAGCGCCTCAGCCTGGTCGGCAAGTTCGCTGATATTGCCGTAGGTTAAGAGCCGCCCGCCGTTGGGCAGCGTCTTGCAGCGGAACTGCACGACCTCGCCGTTCGCGAGCCTGATGCTGAGCGGCCGATCATCCCCGGCGCGGATTAGTTCCAACTGTTTGGCAATGTACTCGCCCAGTTTGTCGGCCGATACCGCGTAAGCTTTGATGCCGCGGCCGTGATACATCAGCTTGACGAAAGTCTGCCGGCTGTCGGCGAGTTCGTCCGGAACGCGCCAAAACCGGCGAAAGGCGCGGTTGACGAACTGCGCCCGCCGATCCTTGTCCAGCACAACAACGCCATATTGCAGGTCGTCGACAATCGTGCGCAAGGCCGCGAGCTCGCCCACGGTGTCGGCGGCCTTGATGCTTGGCGCTCCGCAATCGTCGAGTGGCTCAATCTGAGCAAGCACGTTCATGATCCCGGACGCCGATTGGCAAGCGCGGTTCGTGGTTCCCGCATCAGCTCAGCCAAATCACGATACCGCTTGATCGAGAATAAAGAATTGCGCCGATCGTCAAATTTCTAACGATCGCGTCTTTATGAAATCCGACCGGACTGGCGCTCCATCTGAGGCCGCCAGCTCATGCGGTGAACGCGCTTACCGGAAATCGGATTGATGCCGGCGCCGCTTCTGGAAAATCCGCACTTTTCGTAAAAACGGATCGCGCGTGCATTGTCGGTGTTGACGTCAAGGTCGAGACCGGACGGCGAGAGCTGTCGGGCTGCATCGAGCAGCACCTTGGCGACGCCGGATCCCCAATGCTCGGGCGCGACCACGATCTGATCCAGGTAAAGCGTACGTGGATCCACTGTGACGAAGCCCGTGATCGCGCCATCAATCTCCGTGACCACAATCTTGGCACTGGGCACAAGTTCGTTGCGCCAGCGCTCCCGCCACCAGTCAACCCGTGCGGCAAACTCGATCTGCGGGTAAGCGGCTTGCCACGTGCGCAGCCACAGTGCGATTGCTGCGTCTTCGTCGCGCTGATCATAGTGCCGCAGGCCGTAGGCCGCGTACGTCACCTCAAACTCTGGCGTATTTGGCGAAGCCGAGGACTCGTTGTGCGTGCCCCGGTCGCCGGGCATCGCTCAGCGTTCCGTCAATTTCAGCTCGATGCGCCGATTATGGGCGAAGGCTTCTTCGCTGGTCCCAGGATCGATCGGTTGATACTCGCCAAATCCGGCGGCCGCGAGCCGCATCGGCGACACACCCTTGCTGATCAGATATTGCACGACGGAAATGGCGCGCGCCGCAGACAGGTCCCAGTTCGACTTGAACGGCGACGTCGGACCGACCGGCCGTACATCGGTGTGACCATCCACACGCAGTACCCAGGGAATATCGGTTGGAATTTGCTTTTCCAGATCGAGGATGGCCCCGCCCAACTTGTCGAGTTCGGCGCGTCCTTCCGGCCGCAACGTCGCGGCGCCGCTGTCGAAGAAGACCTCGGACTGAAACACGAAACGGTCGCCGACCACGCGGATGTCAGGCCGATTGCCGAGAATGTCGCGCAGCTTTCCAAAAAAGTCCGAGCGATAGCGCGACAGTTCCTGCACGCGTTGCGCCAGCGCCACGTTAAGCCGTTGTCCGAGATCGGCGATGCGCAGCTGCGACACGTTTTCCTTTTTCTCCGAAGCGCCAAGCGCATCTTCGAGCGCCGCCATTTGCCGGCGCAGCGCGCCGATCTGCTCGTTGAGATTTTCGATCTGTGCGAGCGCTCGCGCTGTCGCCTGCTTCTCAAGGTCGAGCTGAGGATTGGGCTTGTCGCTTTCGCCAGCGGCCGCGCCGGGGGCTGGACCGCTCGACGCGCGCAGCCGATCGCGTTCACTTTGCGCCGCGCTCAGCGACGCGCGTAATTGGGCGACCTCGTCTTGAAGATTGGCTTTGCCGGTCCGCTCAAGCGAGAGCAACTGGCTCAGGCGCGCAATCTGGGCGTTGAGCCGATCGAGGGCGGTGTCTTTGCCCGCGACCTCTTGCGACAGATAAAACTGGGCAACCATGAAGACAGTCAGCAGAAAGATCACCGACAGGACCAGCGTCGACAAAGCGTCGACAAAACCGGGCCAGTAATTCATGCCTTCGCGGCGAGTGCGGGCGAGTGCCATGGTGACCTACCCAGTCGTGGCTTCGTGGCGCATTTTGTTACGGAAGGTTGCCGCGCGCCCGGCTAGCGGTTGATGGGCTCGCGCGACAACAGCTCCATGAAGCGGCGCAGTTCGCGATTGAGCTTCGACTGCTCGTCAGCCCAGTCGCGGATCATCTGCTGTTCCGACCGCATATGCGACACGAGCCCCTGGATCGCCTCGGCGAGATTGGCCATGGCTGCCGTCGTGGCTTTGTTTGCCCCGACATCGGTCACGGCTTGGCGCAACCGGTCGATGGCGTTGAGCGTCGCCGGTCCGCCGGTGCCTGCCCCGCCGACGCCAAGGTCCTGCACCGTGGTCGCCAGCCAGTCTTCGAAACTCGTGTAGAAGCGGTTCTGAGCCTGGCTCGTCTGCAGATCGAGGAAGCCGAGGATCAGGGAGCCGGCAAGTCCGAACAGTGACGAGGAGAACGAAATGCCCATGCCGCCGAGCGGGGCGGCGAGACCTTGCTTGAGCGCGTCGAACACCGAGCCGGCGTCGCCGCCGACCTGCAGGCTGTTGATGATGTTGCCAACCGATCCCACAGTCTCGATCAATCCCCAGAACGTGCCGAGCAGTCCGAGGAATACGAGAAGCCCGGTCAGATAGCGCGAAATGTCACGGACTTCATCGAGGCGCGTCGCTAGCGAATCGAGAAAGGCGCGCATGGTCTGGGCCGAGATCGCGACGCGATCGGACCTCTCGCCGCCCACGATGGCGACCATCGGTGCCAGCAGCTTTGGCGCCCGCTTCGCGCTCAGCGCCGGATCGGCGCGGCGATAGCCGTTGACCCAGGACACTTCGGCGAACAGCCGGATCACCTGATGGAACGACAGGATTGTGCCGATGCACAGCACGCCGATGATCAGCGCGTTCAGCCACGGATTGGCGAAGAAGGCTTGAAGGATCTGGCGCTGCAGCACGAACGCGATGAGCACGCACAGAACGACGAACACCAGCATCCGGACAAGGAAGATGCGGGGCGAGGGGAGCTTTGCCTGGTCGATCTCGGTGGTCGCCATCGCTTCGGGTTACAGCCGTAGAATCGGCCCAATATGGCATAGGATGAGCGGAACCAAAAAGCGTGCCGTTTTGCTGACGGCTTCGCTTTTGCGTGATCCGGCCTCGCCCACGCGAACGACGTTCAAGGATCGCTGGCGACCGCAGGCAGCAACCTGCTGCTGTTTTTGCGGCAGGCTGATGGCAGCCGCGCGACGAAGAGCCGAGGGGCTGCGATTTTTGCGCTTTACGCTGGCGCGACAGGCGCCGCCGCCTTTTTGCCGGCTTCACGCAACAGCCGCAGCAATTCGCCGTGCATCGTGTCGTTGCCGGCGATGATCTGGCTGCTGGCGAAAATAGCCTCGCCGCCGTCGAGATCGGAGACGAACCCTCCCGCCTCGCGCACCAGGATGATGCCGGCAGCCATGTCCCAGGGCGATAGATCGCGCTCCCAATAGGCATCGAGCCGGCCGGCGGCGACCCAGGCCAAATCGAGGGTGGCGGAACCGTAACGGCGCAGGCCCGCGAAATTTTGCTGGGCCGCGGCGATCTCGAAGCGCGCCAGCCGCAGGTCGCCGCGGCCGTAATGCGGCAATCCGCAGCCGACGATGGCGTCGCCGAGGTGCCGGCGTGCTGCAACGCGGATGCGCTGGTTATTGAGGAACGCCCCTTTGCCGCGCTCGGCGACGAACAGGTCGTCGTTGGCGGGGTTGTAAGTCAGCCCGGCAACGATGACGCCGTCCCGTTCGAGGGCAATTGAGACGGCGAAATGCGGGATGCCGTGCAGGAAATTGGTAGTGGCATCGAGCGGATCGACGATCCACCGGTGGCTGCGATCGGTGCCGGCGCGAAGTCCGCCCTCTTCGCCGAGGAAGCCATAATCGGGGCGCGCCTTGGCGAGTTCCTCGCGCACGATTTCCTCGGCGCGGCGGTCGGCGGCAGTGACGAAATTGCCGGGACCCTTGACCGATACCTGCAGTTTCTCGACCTCGCCGAGGTCGCGCTTGAGGCTTCGCCCTGCGCGATGCGCCGCCTTGATCATGACGTTGAGGATGGCCGAATGCAGCATGGGGATGCGTAAGTGGTCGGATGCAGTTCCGTCAAGCGGTAG
This sequence comes from Xanthobacteraceae bacterium, assembly GCA_036511795.1. GTDB lineage: Bacteria > Pseudomonadota > Alphaproteobacteria > Rhizobiales > Xanthobacteraceae > BOG-931. The sequence goes on along the minus strand of DATCBO010000036.1, from coordinate 25,363 downwards.
TTAACGTTTGTTGACGCCGCGGCTGGCAATTTCCAGCGCCGCGACAAGGGTCGGGTATTAGGTATTTGTTACGACCACGCGTCGCTCGCGCTGGCGTTTCGGAGAAAACCTTATGCTGCGGCAGCTGCATTTGCTCACCATCCCCACGGCTATTTCGATCGCGTTTTTTGACGCCACCTTTTTCATTATTGCGCACATGTTCGGTTTTACCGGGCGCGAAATCGTCCTCGGTGTTATCGCCGGCGCCGTCGGCGGCATTTACGTCCTCCTGGCTGTGCTCTGGCGCGGCTCGGGGAGGGGGCGAGGCCGCGTCACTGACCGGATTGGCGAATTGCCTCGTACAGCGGGTTAGCTGCACCCCTTGGTCATCGTGGGCGCCGATTGGCTACTTCGCCACCGAGGTTGATGCCGGGCGTGTAGCCGCGCGCGTTCGCGCCGCAATACTGCGGTTGATTGCGTCTACCCAGGGCTTGGCGCCTTGTTCGGCGGCGGCGCGCGACTTGGTGTCAAGCTTGTTGACGAAATCGTCGAGCGCCAGATCGGTCTCTCCGGCCGCTTTCGAAATCAAATGCCACTTCGCTGCTTCGACCGGATCGGCCGGCACGCCGAGGCCGTTGGCGAGCATGATGGCGAGGCGATCCTGGGCGATAGGGTTGCCCATGAGCGCCGCCTTGCGGAACAGTGCCGCGGCCATCGCCTGATTGCGCGTGACGCCGTCACCGTTGAACAGATCGATGCCGTATTCGACCTCGGCGTCGGTCTCGTCGCCGAGCGCGGCGAGCCCAAAGAGCCGTACTGCCTCGTGCATGTCCTTGGTTACACCGCGCCCCTCCTTGTAGAGCGTGCCCAGGGCATATTCGGCTTGGGGATTGCCCGCCTGCGCGGCAACGCTCAGCAGCTGGGCGGCGCGGTCGAAGTCGCGCGGGAAAAGCTCGCCCTCTATGTAGAGTAGCGCCAGGTCATAGGCGGCGATTGGATGGCCGAGTTTGGCGGCGGAGGCGAGCCACTTGGCGCTTACGACCCGGTCGCGCGGGCCGGCGCGCCCCTGCATACGGAACATGCCCAGCGCGAACATGGCGTTAGCGTCACCGCGCGCGGCGGCGAGCTTGTACCATTCCTCGGCCTTCTTATCGTTCTGGGGTACGCCTAGCCCATTCGCATAAAGCTCGCCAAGGAGCGTCATCGATTTCGGATCGTCCTTTTCGCCGGCGCGCTGGGTCGCCAGTGAGAAGGCCGTGATGTAGTTGCCGCGCTGAAATGCCCCGAATGCCAAGTCGGGCTCATGGCCCGTCGAAGTCTGTGAACCGGCGGATGCCGCGGGTGCCGGCGGAGCGGGGGCCGGCTGAGCAGCCGAGGGGGCGGTCGGCTTTACAGTGTCAGACCGCTTTGGCGGCTTGTGGTGCGGCTTGGGCCTGGTCGCTGGCGCGCTCGGCGGGGCGAGTTGCATCTGGGCTATGGCGGCCCCGGTGCAGAGGGCGGCGGCGATGGCCCAGATGCCCAGCGCGACCACAAGCTTAACCGAAAGGCGGATCATGCGGCCGCGGCAGCGAGAATCTGCGCCGCCGCCGCTACCGCTGCTTCCCCACCGCTTGGCTGCGTCCATATCCAGTCACCCAGCGCGACAAAATCCGCGCCGGCCTCCGCAAGCGGGCGAATCTCGTCGGCATTTGCGGCGTAGCCTACACAGGGAGGCTGAAAAAGTTCCGCCCACCACGCCAAACGTTCCTCGATGAGACCGAATTGAGGGCGGTTGCCGCGCCCGTCAGGTTCGCCGAACATCACGTAATCAGCATCAGTTTCGCCCGCCAGCATGGCATCATGACGGCTGCGCAAGCCGCCAGCCCCGGCAATCCAGTCCGGCTTGAGCGTGGGAAGCGCGGCGTGCAGCGCCTCGATCCCGGCCAAATGCGCGCCATCGGCCCCTGCGCGCGCGACCAGTGCGGGACGATCATCGAGCAACAGCGCGGCATCGCGTCCCTGAACGGCCCGGGCGACCAACTTGGCTCGATTGACGAGGGACCGCTCGTCCGCATCCTCCAGCCGCAACAGGACGGCGGCCACGTCACCCGCGCGCAACGCGGATTCAAGCTGCGGAACGAACGCCTCCGGATCGGCAAGCGTGGGCGTAGCCAGATAGAGGCGAGGACGGACTTTGATACTCACGCTGCCTTGCGCTCGAGATCGGCTTTCCATTGGCCGAGCGTCGCAAGCCCGTTCATCATTGCGCGGTGGTTGAAGGCTCGTTGCGCCGCCGCCACATTCTCAGGCTTGCCCGACCACGTCGTCTGCGGACTGTGCTGAAGGGCGCGGCCATAGGAAAACGAGAGCGGCCAAGGCAGCGGGCCCAACCGGTTCATGGCGTCGAGGTGCGCGGTGGCATCCTCGTCGGATTGGCCGCCGGACAAAAAGGCGATGCCAGGTACCGCCGCGGGCACGCACGACTTGAGCAGCCGTACGGTCTTTTCCGCGACTTCTTCCACGCCGGCCCGCTTCGGCGATTTCTTGCCGGATATGACCATGTTGGGCTTGAGTACCATGCCTTCGAGCGCGACGCGCGCGTAGTAGAGTTGCTCGAACACGGTCTTGAGCGTCCATTCGGTGATTTTGTAACAGCGGTCGATGTCGTGATCGCCGTCCATCAGCACTTCGGGCTCGACGATCGGCACGATGCTTTCGTCCTGACACAGCGCGGCGTAACGCGCGAGCGCGTGTGCGTTGGCGCTGATGCATTCGTATGACGGGATGCCGTCGCCGATATCGATCACGGCGCGCCATTTGGCGAACTTGGCGCCAAGTCCGCGATATTCGATAAGGCGCTCGCGCAGCCCGTCGAGCCCTTCCGTGATGACTTCGCCCGGACAATTCGGCAGCGGCTTCGTCCCCTTGTCGACCTTGATGCCGGGCATCGTGCCAGTCTTCTCAATCAGCTTGACCAGCGGCGTGCCGTCCTTGGCGTTTTGCCGGATGGTTTCGTCGTAGAGGATGACGCCGGATATGTTTTTCGACATCGCCTCGGTGGTGCGGAACAGCATCTCGCGATAGTCGCGCCGCGTATCCGCAGTTGACGGCACGCCGATCGCCTCGAAGCGTTTGCCGATCGTACCTGTCGATTCATCGGCGGCCAGGATACCGCGGCCGGGCTTGACCATCGCTTCCGCGACTTTGTTCAGTTCGGCAAGATTCATCGTGCTCTCCTGGAGTTTCGTGCCTCGCCGGCGATGCGGCGAGTTTTCCTCTTTTTACCGCATTTGCGGGCCGTCTAGGAGTCTCTGATGATGAGAACTTCGACGCCCGGCAGCGTCTTGCCCTCCAGCGATTCGAGGAAAGCGCCCCCCGCCGTTGATACGTGGCTCAACCGGCCCATGACGCCAGCCAGATTAAGCGCCGCCACGGTATCGCCGCCCCCGGCAAAGCTGACAAGCCGGCCGTCCTCGGTAAGTTCCGCGACCGCTTCGGCGACCTCGGTGGTGCCGATGTCGAACGGTTCCATCTCGAAGGCGCCGAACGGCCCGTTCCAGACCAGTGTCTTGCAGCGCGCGAGCACCGAGACGACGTGCTCGACGCTGCGCGGGCCGATGTCGAGGATCATGTCGGTCGCCGCGACCTCATCCACTGGGACGACCCGGGTTGGAGCGTGCGCTTCGAATTTCTGCGCGACGACTGCGTCAACCGGCAGCACGATTTCGCGTTTGAGCAATTTGGCCTTGGCCAGGATGTCACGCGCGTTCGGGATCAGATTATTCTCGCACAGCGATTTGCCGATCGGCTTGCCCTGGGCGGCAAGAAAGGTGTTGGCCATGCCGCCGCCGATGATCAGCATTTCAACCTTGGCCAGCAAATGGCCTAACAGATCGAGCTTGGTCGATATCTTGGCGCCGCCGACGATGGCCGCCACCGGATGCTCGGGCGTCTCGAAGGCTTTGTGCAGCGCCTCGAGCTCGGCCTTCATGGCCCGGCCCGGATAGGCCGGCAGGCTCGATTCGGTCACGATCGAGGTAATCGACGCATGCGCGCGATGCGCGGCCGAGAAAGCTTCCTCGACAAAAACATCGCCAAGAGCGGCGAGTTTTTTGGCGAAGTCCTTGTCGTCTTTCTCTTCCTCGGGATGAAATCGGGTGTTTTCCAGACAGACGATGTCGCCGTCCTTCATCGCGGCGATTGCGGCTTCCGCTTTCGGACCGACGCAATCGTCGGCGAAGGCCACCGGTCGTTTGACGATGCGGGCCACTTCGACCGCCACCGGGCGGAGCGATTGCTTTGGATCAGGCCCCTTGGGCCGGCCCAGATGAGACAGCAGAATAACCTTGGCGCCTCGGTGCGCCAGTTCGATGATCGTCGGCGCGATCTCCTCGATGCGGGTTGCGTCGGCAACCTTGCCATCGCCCATCGGCACGTTGAGATCGACGCGCACGAGCACGCGCCGTCCCTTCACGTCAGCGTCGTCAAGGCTGCGGAATTTCATTGGTGCAAAATTGCAAAACGCTCAGGCGAGCTTGCCCATCGCGACCGCGGTGTCGGCCATACGGTTGGAAAAGCCCCACTCGTTGTCGTACCAGCTCATCACGCGAACGAGGGTGCCGTCCATGACCTTGGTTTGATCCATGTGGAAAACCGATGAGTGCGGGTCGTGGTTGAAGTCCGAGGAGACGTTGGCGTCGACGGTGTAGCCCAGGATGCCCTTGAGCTGCTGCTCGGCGGCGCGTTTGACCGCGGCATTTATCTCGTCCTTCGAGGTCGAGCGCTTGGCGACGAATTTGAAATCGATCACCGAGACGTTTGGCGTCGGCACGCGGATCGAAAAGCCGTCGAGCCGGCCGGCCAATTCCGGCAGCACCAGGCCGACCGCCTTGGCGGCGCCGGTCGAGGTCGGGATCATGTTCATTGCCGCGGCGCGGGCCCGATAGAGGTCCTTGTGCACCTGGTCGAGCGATGGCTGATCGTTAGTGTACGAGTGGATCGTTGTCATAAAACCTTTGTCGATCCCGACCGCATCGTTGAGCACTTTGGCCACCGGTGCGAGGCAGTTGGTGGTGCACGACGCGTTCGAGACGACGGTGTGGTCTTTGGTCAGCTTTTCGTGGTTGACGCCGTAGACGACGGTGAGGTCGGCGCCGTCGGCTGGCGCCGACACCAGAACGCGCTTGGCGCCCGCCTTGAGATGCGCCGAGGCTTTCTCTTTCGAGGTGAAAATGCCGGTGCATTCGAGCGCTACGTCGATGCCGAGTTCCTTCCATGGCAGCGTCGCCGGGTCCTTGATCGCCGTGACCTTGATGGCGCCGTTGCCAATGCTGATGGTGTCGCCCTTGACGGTGACTTCGCCGGGAAAGCGGCCATGGATCGAATCGTAGCGCAGCAGGTGGGCGTTGGTTTCGACCGGGGCGAGGTCGTTGATGGCGATGACTTCGATGTCGTCGCGGTCGGCCTCTGCGATGGCGCGCAGGATATTGCGCCCGATCCGACCAAACCCATTAATGGCAACCCGTACCGGCATGTGTCGCTCCCCGTTATGGGACCCGTGTCAGGCTAAGCCTAGCTTGTGTAATGCCGCTTGCGCCACCGCATCCGGGGTAATTCCGAAATGCTGGTAAAGGTCCTTATAGGGCCCGCTGGCGCCGAAGCCGGTCATGCCGACGAAGGCGCCAGCCGAGCCGATGATTTCGTCCCAGCCCTGGCGGATTCCAGCTTCGACGGCGACGTTCACACGCGCCTTGCCGATGATCGTTTCACGCCTGTCGGCCGGTGCGGCCAGGAAAAGTTCGAAACACGGGACTGAAACGACGCGCGCGGAGACTTTCCGTTCGGCGAGCAATTTCCTGGCCGCGGCCGCAAGGGCGACTTCCGAGCCGGATGCAAAGATCGATACCACCGCGGCATCGTCCTCAGCGGCGATCAGTTCGTAGGCGCCCAATGCGCAGCGGTTGTGTTCGTCGTAGCCGAGGCGCAGTTGCGGCAGGTTCTGCCGCGTCAGGGCGAGCACGCTGGGGCCATGCCTGCTCTCGATCGCCAGCTGCCAGCACTCGATTGTCTCCACTGTGTCGGCCGGGCGGAACACTTTGAGATTAGGAATGGCGCGCAGCGCCGCGAGCTGCTCGACCGGCTGATGCGTCGGTCCGTCTTCGCCAAGGCCGATCGAATCGTGGGTCATCACATGGATGACGCGCTGGCCCATCAGCGCGGCAAGCCGGATCGACGGGCGGCAATAGTCGGAAAAAACCAGAAACGTACCCGAGTAGGGGATGATGCCGCCGTGCAGCGCCATGCCGTTCATGGCCGCCGCCATGCCGTGCTCGCGCACTCCGTAATGGATAAAGCGTCCGCCGTAATCGGCGGCGCTCAAGGCTTTCATGCCCTTCGTCCGGGTGTTGTTGGAGCCGGTGAGGTCTGCCGAGCCGCCGACCATTTCGGGCAGCGCCGGGACGAGAGATTCGAGTGCGAATTCGGAGGCTATGCGCGTCGCAATTTCCTTCGGCGCGGAGCTGAGCACTTGCTTCACGTCATGCACGGCCGTGGCAAGTCTCTTGGCTGGCAGTTCGCCACGCGTCCGGCGCTCGAACTCGGCGCGCTGTTCTGCCGGCAATGCGGCGAGGCGCTGCTCCCACGCGAGGCGCGCCGGGCGGCCGCGGGCTCCCGCGGTACGCCACTGAGCGGCGATGCCGGCGGGGATTTCGAACGGCGGCGAGGTCCAGCCGAGCTTTTGCCGGGCGGCGGACACTTCCTCGGCGCCGAGCGCCGCACCGTGGGCTTTTTCGGTACCGCCCTTTTTGGGTGCGCCAAAGCCGATGGTGGTCCGGCATGCGATCATCGAGGGCCGGTCGGATTTCCGCGCGACTTCGATCGCCGCCGCGATCGCCACCGGATCGTGGCCGTCGATACGTGCTGATAGCCAGCCTGCGGATTCGAAGCGCTTCACCTGGTCGACGGAGTCCGACAGTGACGTCGGCCCGTCGATGGAGATGCCATTGTCGTCATAGAGCACGATCAGCTTTTTCAGCTTCAGGTGTCCGGCGAGCGCAATCGCCTCCTGGCTGATGCCTTCCATCAGGTCGCCGTCGGAGGCGAGCACGTAGGTGTAGTGATCGACGATGTCGCCGAACTCGGCCGCAAGATGCCGTTCCGCAATCGCCATGCCGACCGCGTTGCCAAGCCCTTGGCCAAGCGGACCGGTCGTCGTTTCGACGCCGGGCGTGTGCCCGTATTCTGGATGCCCGGGCGTCAGTGAGCCGAGCTGCCGGAAGCGCTTGATCTCATCGATCGTCATCCGCTCATAGCCGAGCAGGTGTAGGAGCGCATAAAGCAGCATCGAACCGTGCCCGGCTGAAAGCACGAACCGGTCGCGGTCCGGCCACGCCGGATCCGCGGAATCGAATTTCAGAAAGCGTGTGAACAGGACGGTCGCGATATCGGCGGCGCCCATCGGCAGTCCCGGATGGCCGGAGTTCGCCCGTTCGACCGCGTCCATCGCCAGCACGCGAATCGCGTTCGCCATGCCATCGTGCTCGGCGCGCGAAGCCGCAATGGCAGAAGGCTGGGCGAGGTTTTGAACGCTCGCCGCGACAAGACGGTCCGGCATCGTCATGGGAGTGGCCAAAAACGCGGCGCCGCCAAAGGGATCGCCGCGATTACGAGGAAAGCGGCGCAGAGATAGCATGGTCGAACTTCGAGTCAAACGCGAAGCCGGACCCTATTGGCGTCATGCACAGGGACCGTTACGAACTTACCGTTAGTCGTTGACGCTCGATCTCGACACGACGTAAGCTTCCGCGGGTAAGGCTCTGCCGTTTCACAATTTTCGCCGTCCAATCGGGACACGGATGGCCGCATGAGCGAGGTCGATTCAATCGAAGCTGCGAGCCGGCGGCTGGCGCTTGCGCTGGACGCGCTCGATGCCGTGGCGGAACGTCGACGCGAGGCTGCGCGCGGCGAAGATGCCATGGCGGTGCAAGTCCATACGCTGGGCGACGATCGCGCACGCCTCGCCGGCGAACTCGACCACGCCATGGCCCGCGCGCGGGCGCTGGAGATCGCCAATCGCGAAGTGGCGGAGCGCATCGCCCGCACCATCGAGACAATTCGCGGGTTGGTTGGGGGCGAAGAGTGAGTAAGGGCTAATGTCCCAGGTCAGCGTCACCATCAATGGCCGCCAGTTCCGCATGGCCTGCGAGGATGGCCAGGAAGGCCATTTGATGAATCTCGCCCGCGATCTCGACAGCCGCATCGAAGGGCTGCGAACGAAGTTCGGCGAGATCGGCGACACACGGCTCACCGTCATGGCGGCGCTCACCCTTGCCGATTCGCTTGCCGAGACGGGGCTGCGCATCAAACGGCTGGAGGATGAACTCGCGACTCTCAAGGACGCGCGTATGGAGTCGATCAATCTCGACAAGTCCGCGCAGACCGCGATCGCAACCGCGCTGAACGCCGCCGCCGAGCGTATTGAAAGTATTGTCAAAAAACTCAATCAGTCGGCGGGTGGCGGCAGCGTTGCGATGGGGTAGGGTGCGTGTCGATGCAGCGATGGTCAGCAACGGGGAGCGGGCACGATGTCGGGTGAAAGTGTTCTGGTCATAATTCTTGTCGGTCTGGTTGCCGGCTGGCTTGCGGGCCACCTCGTGCGCGGCACCGGCTACGGCCTGGTCGCGGATTTGTGCCTCGGCATCATCGGCGCCTTTATCGGCGACTGGCTGTTGCCGCGTCTTGGCATTCACCTCGGCTACGGCATCATCTCCGCAATCATCAGTGCAACGATTGGCGCCGTCATTCTGCTGGTTATTCTGCGGCTTTTCAGACGCGGCGGTCGCTGGTGAAGGCCGCCGATGGCAGATCGGCATGGCGCCGAGCGCTTTCACCCATTACATTGCACGGGCGGATGCTGCCCGGTGCGTCAGGAGCCTATTCTCGGGGCCTTATCGATCTCTTAGGGAGCTGTCCCTGGCCGGGCTCCTGGGCTCGGTCACACGGTGCCCACCTACTTGTGTAGGGAACCCGGGATCGATGCTCCAACGGCCGGCGCGGCTCCGCACTCAATCTGCCTATGAATGCAATCTCGAGCGCGGATGATTTAAAGACGTCGCTGCGCTCTGAGGTGGCGGCACGCCGCGATGCGCTGCCGGCTGACGAGCGCAGGTCCGCGGCGGATGCCATTGCGTCGCGCAAGTTTCCGCCGCCTGTGTCGGCGAGCGTCATCGTCTCCGGTTTCATGCCGCTCAAGAGCGAGATCAATCCGCTGGCGCTGATGCAGAGGCTCGCTGAGCAAGGCGCAGGGCTGGCATTGCCGCGCATTGTCGGCCGCGGCCAGCCGCTGTCGATGCGCGCGTGGGAGTTCGGCGGCCCACTCGATCGCGGCCAGTGGGGCATTCGGGAGCCGAAGCCAGAGGCGCCTGAGGTCGATCCGGATATCCTTCTGGTCCCGCTGCTCGCCTTCGACCGTGCCGGCTATCGCATCGGTTACGGCGCCGGCTATTACGACATGACGCTTGCGCGGCTGCGGTCGCTCAAGACGATTATCGCCGTCGGCATCGCCTTTGCCGCACAGGAAGTTCCGGAAATCCCCAAGACGCCGCGCGACGAACGGCTCGATCTCGTGCTAACCGAGCGTGAAACAATCGATCTCCGGAACTCGTGAAGCATGCGCATCCTTTTCGTCGGCGATGTCGTTGGCCGCAGCGGACGGACCGTGGTGTCGGAGCGCCTGCCCGGGCTGGTCCGGGATTGGAAGCTCGATCTCGTTGTCGTCAACGGCGAGAATGCGGCCGGCGGCTTCGGCATCACCGAGGCGATCTATCGCGAGCTGATCGAGGCCGGCGCCGACGCCATCACGCTTGGTAATCACGCCTGGGATCAGCGCGAGGCGCTGGTGTTCATCGAGCGCGCGGTGCGCCTCATCCGGCCGGTCAACTATCCGCCCGGCACGCCGGGCCGCGGCGCGGCGTTGATCGAAACCAAGAATGGCGGGCGGGCGCTGGTCATGAACGCCATGGGCCGCATCTTCATGGATGCGCTCGACGATCCGTTCGCCGCTGTCGACCGCGAGCTGACGAACTGCCCGCTCGGCAAGGAGGCCGATGCCGTCATCGTCGACATCCATGCCGAAGCCACCAGCGAGAAGCAGGCGATAGGCTTTTTCTGCGATGGCCGGGCGAGCCTTGTGGTCGGCACCCATACGCATGTGCCGACGGCGGACCTGCGCATCATGTCCGGCGGCACCGCCTACATGAGCGATGTTGGGATGACCGGCGACTACGATTCGGTCATCGGCATGGGCAAGGATGAGCCGCTGACGCGGTTCTTGCGGAAAATCCCGTCGGCGCGGTTCGAACCGGCATCCGGCCCGGCGACCCTCTGCGGCGTCGGGGTTGAGACCGACCCCGCAACCGGGCTGGCGGTACGCGTCGGCGCGGTACGCATCGGCGGCTGCCTCGAACCGGCGATGCCGACGTATTGGGGGTGAGATCGCGGCGCGGGCCGACTTTATTTTCGTTCTGCACAACACTATTAGATCGTCGCTGCGCTTCTCGCAATGACGAGCGGAAAATCGAGCCATGGCTGGACATTCGCAATTTAAGAACATCATGCACCGCAAGGGGAGGCAGGATGCGCAAAAATCCAAGCTGTTTGGCAAGCTCGCGCGCGAGGTTACCGTTGCGGCCAAGCTCGGGACGCCCGATCCGGACATGAATCCGCGACTGCGCGCCGCCATCATTGCGGCCCGCGCGGAAAACATGCCCAAGGACAACATCGAGCGTGCGATCAAGAAAGCTTCGGGCGGTGACAGCGAGAATTACGAAGAAATCCGCTATGAGGGTTATGGTCCCGGCGGCGTCGCTGTAATCGTTGAGGTGCTGACTGATAACCGCAACCGCACCGCAGGCGAAGTGCGTGCAACCTTCACCAAGTCCGGCGGCAATCTCGCCGAGACCGGCGCGGTCGCCTTCATGTTCGACCATGTCGGTGTCATCGAATACGACGCCAAGGCGGCGGCGAGCGCGGACGCGATGTTCGAGGCGGCACTGGAAGCCGGCGCCGACGATGTCGTGTCGAGCGAGAACGGGCACGAGATTTACGCCGCGCCGGACAAATTTGGTTCGGTCGCCAAGGCGCTTGAAGCCAAATTCGGCGATCCGCGCAAATCTTCGCTGGTGTGGCGGCCGCAGAACACCGTCGCGGTCGATGACGAGCAGGGCGAGAAGGTTCTGAAGCTGATTGAAGGACTGAACGACAGCGACGACGTGCAGAATGTCTATGCCAATTTCGAGGTGTCGGACGCGCTGGTTGAGAAAATGAGCGCGTAAGCGAAGCTTCATTTAAATTTTAGTTCGACCAATTCGCCAGGGTGCAGGTTGTTTATCGCTGACAAGATTTCGCGTTGATGAATCTGAATTTTTCTCCAATTTGTCGTCGGCAAAACGATTATGCCTAATCGACGCCCAGCGAGCTCTGCTGATAGCGAATGCTTTGGTCCGTTGTAATCATTGCATGGAATTCAAGCTCAGCGGCAGACAGCAGCCGGCCATTGTCTATCTCACTCCACCCCATTTCATAGGCAGTAGAGACCGTGTGGCCTGACAACGCGTTCCGAAGCGGTGCAGGAGTCCCGTGGTCGAACAATATCCTCACGTGATGGCCAAAGGTCACACAACGACGCTTTGTCCGGCGTGGCGCAACACAAGCTCGACCTGGTTGCGAGTCACTCCGGGGAACCATTCCAGGAAGTCGTCGATGCCGGCTCCCCCTTCAAGGTTTTCGAACAAGGCGCGCACGGGTACGCGGCTATGCTTGAATAACCACTCGCCGCCACCCTTTTCAGGCAGGCGCTCGAGGGCCGGGCGGCTGCTCCAGTCCAACATAGATTGATTTTAGGCGCGCGAGGACATCTGCGCAAGGTTGTCTGTTGTCTGCTGCACTCCGAAAAAGGCAACTCGGCATTGTAGTCGATCGAGTAAATCAAATCTGCCGCATCGACGCGTGCGCTGACTGACTGGACTGTGCGGCCGCCCTGATTGCTGTGACCGATAAGCCGCGCGTTGCGCGCAAAATCCGGCCGCGGCAGCGCGTTCATTTGTAGGCATCCAGGAAATTGGGTACCGCGATCCAGTCAAGCATGGCGCCATCGCGCTGTAAGAGTTCGTGCATGCGCCGGTCTTCGTCGGTTTTCAGATTGACGCCCATATGGGTGCCGAGCTTGCGGCTGTGCATGACGATGGTGTTGCCGATCGGCTGGCGCGCGGCGTCGTAGGCGGCGAGCGCCGTATCGATGTCGTCATGGTCGCGGAGCGCTGCGGCAAGCGCCGCGGCGTCGCCGCCGGCCTTGGCGACCCCGAAGCCCATATGCGGCCGCGCGTTGGCGGCGGCATCTCCCACCATGGCGACTCGCCCGAACACAATGCGCGGCGCGGTGAAATCATAGATCGGCGTGATGAATGGCTGCGCGATCTTCACGACACAATCGAGCAGGACCGGCGGCATGATCTCGCGCGCATCGGCCCGCATCGCCTCTATCAGGTCCCTGCGAATGAGCGGCGGCGGCACCGAGAATTCGTGCTGGACGCCGTTTTCGCCGACGTTCATGGCGCGCAATTGCGCGGCGTCCGCCGTGCGATACCAGATGAAATTATAGCGCCGGTGGCCGGGGCGCAGATCGTCGTTGAAGCCCGCGATCGGGTAAGTGATGACCTCTTGGCGCGGCGGCAGGTAAAAGACGAAATAGGGAAAAATCTCTCTGAGCGTTTGCGGCGCTAAGTCGGCTTCGCTCGGCGAGCCGCGCCAGATGTAATAGCCGGCATAGATTGGCTGCAGCTCGGGGGCGACCTGGCCGCGCACCGACGAGCGGACGCCGTCGCCGCCGATCAGGACGTCGGCGCTCTCGACACGGCCGCCGTTGAAATGAACGCGCACGCCGCGGCCGTCCTGTTCGACGCGCTCGAAAGCCCAGCCGAGATGATAGCGCGCGGGATCGATAGTGGCGCGTAAGAGCCCCTGCAGCCGATCCCACGAGGTCAGAATTTGCCGCAGCGACCGCTCCTCGGTGATGCGGCCTTGACGATCGATCGCGAAGCGTTTGGGCACTTCGATGCCAAGATCGTGCGTTCCGGCGCCACTTGCCTCAAGCGCTTCCAAGAGTTCCGGATGCGTGGTGATGCCCGCGCCGCGGCCGACGAGTTCGACGCCGGAGCGCTCGTAGACGTCGCAGTCCCAGCCGATCTGGCGCAGGAATGCGGCGCTGAACAATCCCGACATCGAGCCGCCAATGATGATGGCCCGGCGCTTTTTCGGTCCTGGTCCCGGCATTGCCGGCGGATGCTAAAGCATTGTGGGAGCCGCTGACGAGGAGGCTTGGCTTCCCTGTGCGCTTTGCCTGTGCGCTTTGCCCGCGGCCGAGCGTAGGGCTATCACGATGGCAGGATGACCCGCCCGATTCGCATTCTCGGCATCGATCCGGGGCTCCGCCGCACCGGCTGGGGCGTGGTCGAGATTACGGGCAATCGGCTCACCTACCTGGGCTGTGGTTCGGTGCTCACCCGTAACCAGGATGCGCTCGCGATCCGGCTTGTGACGATTCACGACGGCCTCTCCCGCATACTCGATGAATTCCGCCCCGATGAGGCCGCGGTCGAGGCGACCTTCGTCAACAAGGATGCCAAGGCAACGCTCAAACTTGGCCAAGCGCGCGGCATCGCCATGGTGGTGCCGGCCCGCGCCGGCGTGCCGGTTGCCGAGTACGCGCCGAACCTCGTGAAGAAAAGCATCGTCGGCGCCGGCCACGGCGACAAGGCGCAAGTGCGGATGATGATCGGCGTGCTGCTGCCAAAAGCCGACCCCACCTCCGACGACGCCGCCGATGCGCTCGCCATCGCGGTGACGCACGCGCATCACCGGCAGAGTATTATTCTGAGGTTGGCGGCGGGATGATTGGCAAGCTCAGGGGCGTGGTCGACTCCTACGGCGAGGACTCCATCATCCTCGACGTCAACGGCGTCGGTTACCTCGTGCATTGCTCGGCGCGCACCTTGCAGGAACTGCCGAGTATCGGCGAATCGGCCACGCTCTCGATCGAGACGCACGTGCGTGAGGATCAAATCCGGCTCTTCGGCTTCTCGACGGATATCGAGCGCGAATGGTTCCGTCTGCTGCAGACGGTGCAGGGCGTCGGGGTCAAAGTCGCGCTCGCGGTGCTCGGCACGCTCAAGCCGGCCGATCTCGCGACCGCGATTGCGATGCGCGACAAGGCGATGGTGGCGCGCACACCCGGCGTGGGCCCGAAAGTGGCGGAGCGTATCGTTACGGAACTCAAGGACAAAGCGCCGGCGTTTACCGATATCGATCCGGCCGTTGTGCGGCTATCCGGCGCGCTCGATGAAAAGCGCGCGCCGCGGCCGGTCAGCGATGCGGTCTCGGCCCTCGTCAATCTCGGCTATGGTTTGCCGCAGGCCGCCGCCGCCGTCGCGGCCGCGGCCCGCAGTGCCGGCGAGGCCGGCGACGTGCGCCAACTGATCCGCCTCGGTTTGAAGGAATTGGCGAAGTGAAGCGGCCGGCAAAACTCGGCAAGGGCGACAAGGAACTGATCGCGGCAGCGACCGCCGCGATCAAACAGCGCTACCGCGACGACTGGCAGGAGGTCGGCGCGGCCTTGCGCACCCGGTCCGGTAAAGTATTTACCGGCATCAATCTCGACGCCTATCTCGGCCGCATGGCGGTGTGCGCCGAGGCGGTGGCGCTCGGCCGCGCCTTCGTCGATCTCGGCGACGCGGGCATCGAAACGATCGTCGCTGTGCGCCATCCCAGCCCGGACGAGACGAATCAATCGATCAAGGTCGTGTCGCCGTGTGGCGCCTGCCGCGAGCTGATTTTCGACTATGACCGCAACGCGCGGGTGATCGTGCCGAATGGCAAATCGGCGGCCGCCGTGCCGATCGCCGATCTGTTGCCGAACAAATACACCCGAGGGCCGGAACGATGAGCCTTCGCCAATGAGTCTTCGCCAATGAGTCTTCGGCAATGAGCCTTCGCCAATGAGCCTTGGCCCCGGACGCAAGCTGGTCTCGCCCGAGCGCCGCGAGGAGGACGTGCCGGAGGCGAGCCTGCGGCCGCAGCGGCTTGCCGACTTCGTCGGCCAGGAGCAAGCGCGCAAGAATCTCAACGTGTTCATCTCCGCCGCCCGCGGTCGCAAGGAAGCACTCGATCATGTGCTGTTTGTCGGGCCGCCCGGCCTCGGCAAGACCACGCTGGCGCAGATTGTGGCGCGCGAACTTGCGGTGAATTTCCGCGCCACCTCGGGGCCGGTGATCGCCAAGGCGGGAGATCTCGCCGCACTGCTGACCAATCTTGAAGAGCGGGACGTGTTATTCATCGACGAAATTCACCGGCTCAATCCCGCGGTTGAGGAAATTCTCTATCCGGCGATGGAGGATTTTCAGCTCGATCTGATCATCGGTGAGGGGCCGGCGGCGCGTTCGGTCAAGATCGACCTCGCCAAGTTTACACTTGTGGGCGCGACGACGCGCGCCGGCCTTCTCACCAATCCGCTGCGCGACCGCTTCGGCATCCCGATCCGGCTGAATTTCTATTCGGTGGCCGAGCTTGAGCATATCGTCAATCGCGGCGCCCGCGTTCTGGGCGTCGGGCTCACGGCAGACGGTGCCAACGAGATCGCGCGGCGCGCCCGCGGCACCCCGCGCATTGCCGGGCGGCTGTTGCGCCGCCTGCGCGATTTCGCCTCTGTGGCAGGCG
The DNA here is from genome assembly GCA_036511795.1 of Xanthobacteraceae bacterium. Classification (GTDB taxonomy): domain Bacteria; phylum Pseudomonadota; class Alphaproteobacteria; order Rhizobiales; family Xanthobacteraceae; genus BOG-931. The sequence continues at coordinate 9,640 of DATCBO010000036.1, read as the reverse complement.
CCGCCTCGATCGATCGTGCGCTCGCCGACACGGCGCTCGCCGCGCTCGAAGTCGATGCCGCCGGTCTCGATGCGATGGATCGCCGCTATCTCTCGACCATCGCGGTGAATTACGGCGGCGGGCCGGTCGGCGTCGAAACGCTGGCGGCGGCGCTGTCGGAGCCGCGCGACGCCATCGAGGACATTATCGAGCCGTACCTGATCCAATGCGGCTTCCTGCAGCGCACGCCGCGTGGCCGGCTGATTACGGGACATGCCTTTCGCCATCTTGGTCTGGCGGAACCGGCCCGCGATCCGGCGCAGTTCGGATTGTTCTTGGGAGAGGACGATGACAGCTAAGGTCATCAGTGTTGTCGCGGCGCTGACCCGTGGCGTCGATGGTCGCGTGCTGCTCGTGCGCAAGCGCGGGACCTCGAAGGATTCGGATCTCACGGCCATCGCGGTGAAACAGTTCGACGGCAAGAATTGGGAACGCGCGATGGCCGGACGGGTGCCGTGGAGATAGGGGTGTGACGAGTATCCCGCTCGACGGTGAAATCCGCGACGGCCGGCACGTACTGACCGTGCGGGTCTATTACGAGGACACCGATTTCACCGGCATCGTCTATCACGCCAATTATCTGCGTTACATGGAACGCGGGCGCACCAATTATCTGCGGCTGCTTGGCGCCGATCACCGGGTGCTGTTTGAACAGACCGCAAAGCAAGCGCCTGGCTTCGCCTTCGTGGTGCGTTCAATGAACATCGATTTTCTCAAGCCGGCGCGCATGGACGACGTTCTGGACGTTTTCACCGAACCGCACGAGGTGAGGGGCGCCTCGATCACGCTGCACCAGCGGGTCATGCGTGGTGATGAGCTGCTGGTCGAAACGTCGGTGCGCGTCGCCTTCATCAGCGACGGGCGGGCACGACCGATTCCGAAGCCGTTGCGTCTTGCGATGAAAGCCGATCTGGATGAAGCACAGACCTGACGCGCTCAAATCGGCGGAGCAGGGATCGGGTAGTATTCCGCTCCTAGCATTGCAATATGGACCGATGATGACATCGGACCTCAGCTTCGCGCTCTTCGACACGGCGATTGGGTGCTGCGGCATCGTTTGGAGCGCGCGCGGCATTGCCGGCGTGCAGCTTCCAGAAAAGAGCGACCAGGCGACGCGCAGTCGCGTGCAGCGTCGGTTTCCGGCGGCGCGTGAGATGACGCCGCCAGCCGTTCTACAGCACGTCATCGAGGCTATCGGCGCCTTGCTGCGCGGCGAAGCGATCGATTTGACCAATGTCGGCCTCGATGACGGCGCGATTTCTGAATTCAACCGGCGCGTCTACGACGTCGCGCGTGGCATCCGTCCCGGCGCCACGCTCTCCTACGGCGAGATCGCCGAGCGGCTGGGCGATCGCACTCTGGCGCGCGGGGTTGCTCAGGCGCTGTCAGAAAATCCATTCCCGATCATCGTGCCGTGTCATCGCGTGCTCGCCACCGGCGGTAAAATGGGCGGATTTTCCGGGCCTGGAGGTGTGCGCACCAAGCTGCGCCTGCTTTCGATCGAGAGGGCGCGCTACGGCGAGCCTGGGCTGTTCGAGCATTTGCCATGGGCTGCCGCATCCCGGCGCCGCGCATAGTCCAATATTGTGCTGCGTCGACGTTGTGCTGCATCGACGGGCGGACCGGCTTAATGTAAAAGCCATTTACATGAGCTGGTCGAAAGACGACAAAGGCCCGCGCGGCTATCATCACGGCAATCTAAAAGAGGCGCTGGTCCGCGCCGCTCTGGAGCTGATCGCGCAGAAGGGGCCGGCCGGTTTTACCTTTGCGGAGGCGGCGCGGTCGGCGGGCGTCAGTCCGGCCGCGCCCTATCGGCACTTTCGAGACCGCGACGAACTTCTAGCCAACGTGGCGTTGCGCGGCTTTGAGCTGTTCGAGACGGCGCTGGCGCGCGCCTGGGATAACGGACGCCCGGATACCTCGACCGCGTTTGACCGTCTCGGTAAGGCCTATCTGGCGTTCGCGCGCGCGCAGCCCGCATACTATTCGGCGATGTTCGAGGCCGGTATTTCGACGGCCGCGAGCCCGGAGCTGCGCGAGGCGAGTGACCGCGCGTTCGCCGTGTTGCGGGCCGCCGCTGAGAAGCTCTGTGCCGAGATTCCGGCACAGCATAGGCCGCCGACCTTGATGGTTTCGTTGCATATTTGGGCACTGTCGCACGGCGTCGCTTCACTGTTCGGTCGCGGCGACGCATCGCAGCGCAAGCTACCAATGTCGCCTGAGGAACTGCTCGAGGCGGGCGTGCTCGTTTACCTGCGGGGTCTCGGCGCACCCGACGCAAACCCAGCGTAATGAGGCCGTCGCATATTTGCCGTCCGCCCTCTTGACACTGAAAAAAGTGAATGTAAATGTTATTTACATTCACACGCGAGGTGTGTCATGCCACTTGCAGCCGGCTTACTCATGTTCCTCGGTTTCTGGACGTGGTGGCCCTTGGGCTTCGTCGTCCTCATGCTTCTTGGTTTTTGGGCGTGGTGGCCGCTCGGCCTTGCCATTCTCGCCTTCATCATCTGGAGTTCCCGAATGGGATGCTGGAGTCATTGCGGCAGGAACGGCCGCTACCAGGGTGACGATCGCTCGGACCGGAATATGGGCCGCTGGCAGTCGAAGATGGAGCGTATGCAGGACAAAATGGAGCGCTTGCGCGACCGGATGGATCGCGGCCGCGGCGGCGATTGGTGGGGACGTCCGCAGTCGAGCGGCAACAGGGCATTCGACGACTATCGGACCGAGACGTTGCGGCGCCTCGAGGACGAGCAGCGCGAATTCAAGGGGTTCCTGGAGCGATTGCGCTTTGCCAAGGATCGGGCTGAATTCGATCAGTTCATGGCAGAGCGCCGGAACCGGCCCGACAACAAACCCAGTGACGAAGGCGCGCAACCCCAGGCCGGGTGAGTCGCGGACTGCAATACAAGTGCGCAGACATTGGTCGTCCGCCGCAAAGGCGGGCGGCCGATGCGTTTTTGGCGGCGGAACTTTTCGCCGTGGCTCGGCCTAGCCAGCCTCTTAACCACCCATTAAGGACGTTCGGGCTTCGTTACGGCAAACAACGGGTGTAGCGCCCTAGTTTGGACATGTTTCGCGACTTTTTCGCATTGGCCGGTGACGGGTCCGGCTCGGGTCCTCGCGAAATTTCGGTCACGGTCGGCGCGCGCAATGCGGCTTGCCCCGGCCTCTGCCGTTTGGTCCGAGCCCAGTGCGCTGCGGCCGGTCAGGGCCCATCGTCGAGTCGGCTTCAGCCCGTGGCGGCCGAACCGCCTAATACACGCGCAAAGGACGGACGCCGCATGTCATCGTCAGGGCTTCAGCTTTTTACGCTGTTCTGGAACTCGATCTGGGTCGTCAAGCTCGTCATGGGCGGTCTGCTCGTGTGCTCGGTATGGGTATGGGCCATCGCCGTCGACAAGGCTCTGCTGTTCAACCGCATCCGCCGCGCTGGCGAGCAATTCGAACAATCGTTCTGGTCCGGTCAGTCGCTCGAAGAGCTCTACAAATCGCTGGCGCCGTCGCCCGGACACTCGACCGGCGCCTTGTTCGTGGCCGCGATGAACGAGTGGAAGCGCAGTTTTGAGGGCAACATCCGCTCCTTTGCCGGCCTGCAGATGCGCATCGAGAAGGTGATGAACGTCACCATCGCGCGCGAGATCGAGCATATGGAGCGTCGGCTTCTGGTGCTGGCGACGGTCGGCTCGGCCGGGCCTTTTGTCGGCCTGTTCGGCACCGTCACCGGCATCATGACGAGCTTTCAATCGATCGCCGCCACACAGAACACCTCGCTGGCGGTGGTCGCGCCCGGCATCGCCGAGGCGCTGTTCGCGACCGCAATCGGCCTCGTTGCCGCCATCCCGGCGACGATTTTCTATAATAAATTCACTGTCGAGGTGAACCGGCAGACGCAGCGGTTGGAGGGGTTTGCCGACGAATTCTCCGCGATCCTGTCGCGGCAGATCGACGAACGGGCGTGAGGGGGACATGGCGGCAAGCGTCGCAGGCACGGTATCGGGAGGCGGCAGACGCGTTCGCCGCCGGCGGGCCGTCATGGCCGAGATCAACGTCACGCCCTTCGTCGACGTTATGTTGGTGTTGCTGATCGTCTTCATGGTCACGGCGCCGTTGATGACGCTGTCGATCCGGGTCGACCTGCCGGATACGCGCGGCGGCACGGTCCTCAATTCGCAGAAGGCGCCGCTCAACGTGACGCTGAAGAAGACCGGCGGCGACTGCTCCAGTCAGGCCGATCTGTTCCTCGACAAGACGCCGATCGCCATGGACGATATTAAGACCAAGTTCGAGGCGATCAAGGACGCCAACACCGATCCCCACCAGCAGGCGCCGACGGTGTGGGTCAACGCCGACAAAGAGATTTGCTATGATGCGGTGGCGAAGGTTTTGGGCCGGCTCCACGACGCCGGCTTCGGCACCGTCTTGAACATCACGAACGAGAAGACAGTGGGACAATAGGATGCGATCCGACTGGGTCATATCCGGGGCGGGCCACCTAGCGCTGCTGGTGGCGGGGCTCGTCACGCTTGCAAACTCGAAGCCGATCGACGATCCGGCGGACTACGTCCCGGTCTCGATCGTCACCGATGCGGATGTATCGCGGGCGGCGCTCGGCCAGAAAAATGCACCGCTTATGCCGCGTCCCAAACCGCTTGCCGATAAGATCGGCGAGCTCAAACAGGTCGATCAGATCGCTCCGAAGGTGACGGACAAGCCGGCGATTACCACCAGTTCGCCGACCCCCATGCCGATGCCGAAGCCCGAGTCAAAACCGGCGCCGAAGACGGATCCGAAGACCGCGCAGCAAAAACCCGACCCGAAGAAGACCGACGACTTCAAGGCCGACAAGATTGCCGAGCTGTTGAAGAAGACCACGCCGCCGAAGCCGAAGGACAAGCCGACGTCCGCGGCGCCCAAATACGACGCCAACCAGATTGCCCAATTGCTCGACCACCGCGAGGTGCAGCGTCAAGTGGCGACAGCCGACACGCTCAACGGCACGGCGGGGCTGGGCGCGGCATCGGCTTCGCCGAATGCGCAATTGTCGCAGAGCGAGATCGATGCCTTGCGCGAGCGTATCCGCGATTGCTGGAGTCCGCCGCCTGGCATTGACGCCAACACCAATATCTACATCTCGCTACGCGTTCTGTTCAAACCCGACGGATCCTTGGCGCAAATGCCGGTCATCGTGGCCGGCAGCGCATCGCCGATGGGGCCGGCACTTGCCGAAAGCGGTAAGCGCGCGCTGCTCATGTGTCAGCCATTCACGATGCTCAAGCCCGAGCATTACGCGCAATGGAAGGACATTACGGTGGACTTCAATCCTCGCGATCTCTCCAACTAACCAGCGAAGCCAAAAACGATGACGCGTCCGCAACGCTCGAGCCTTTTCGTCACGCGTCGGCGCGCGCTCGCCCTTGGTGCGTGTGGCGCGGCGATGTCACTGACAACGCGTCGGGCCGCCGCGCAGGTCCACATCGACGTCACGAGCGGCAACTTCCGCCCGATGCCGATCGCCGTTCCGGAATTCATCGCCGCTACGCCGCGCGATGCCGACGCGGCGCACGGCATCACCCAGATCATTACCGCCGATTTGCAACGCAGCGGCCTGTTCGCGCCAATCAATTCTTCGGCCTACATCGAGAAGATCACGAACTTCGAGGGGGTCCCGAATTTTCAGGATTGGCGCTCGATCAACGCTCAGGCCTTGATCACCGGGCGCATGGGTCAGCAAGGCGACGGCCGGCTCAAGGCCGAGTTCCGGCTTTGGGATGTGCTGTCCGGCCAGCCGCTCGGCAACGGCCAGCAATATCTGACGACGCCCGACAATTGGCGGCGGCTGGCGCATATTATTTCCGATGCAGTCTACGAGCGCGTCACTGGAAACAAAGGGTATTTCGACAGCCGCATCGTATTTGTCGACGAGACCGGGCCGAAGCAGCGCCGCGTCAAGCGATTGACGCTGATGGATCAGGACGGCGCCAACGTGCGGTATCTCACGCGCGGCGACGAGCTTGTGCTGACGCCACGGTTCTCGCCCTCGACGACGCAGGAAGTCACCTACATGGCGTACGGCGAGGGCGACCCGCGCGTCTATCTGCTCAACCTGACGACCAATGAACGCGAGATCGTCGGCAATTTTCCCGGCATGAGTTTTTCGCCGCGGTTCTCGCCGGACGGCTTGAAGGTCATCATGAGCCTGCAGGAGGGTTCAAACTCCAATCTTTTCGTCATGGATCTGCGCTCGAAAGCAACGACCCGGCTCACCGATACCCAGGCGATCGACACTTCGCCGTGCTATTCGCCGGACGCGAGCCACATCTGCTTCGCCTCCGATCGTGGCGGGCAGCCGCAGATCTACGTGATGGCTGCGGCGGGTGGAGCGGCGCAACGCATCAGCTTCGGCCAAGGCACCTACTCGACACCGGTGTGGTCGCCGGCCGGCGATTACATCGCCTTCACCAAACAGACGTCGAGCCAGTTCGCCATCGGGGTTATGCGGCCGGACGGCAGTGGAGAACGTATCCTGACCGAAGGGTTCCACAACGAGGGCCCGACTTTCGCGCCCAATGGGCAGGTCATCATGTATTTCAGCGACGAGATGGGCGGCCCCGGGCCCTCGCTCAATACGATCAATATCACTGGGCGAAACCAACTGCGGGTTCCAACCCCAAGCTTTGCCTCCGACCCGGCGTGGTCGCCGCTGTTGTCGTAATCCCGGCTTCATCATACCCTTGCCGCATTGAGGCCCCATTAACCATTCTAAAGAGTTTTCGGGTGTCGTGCGGGGATTAGGCATTTTTGCAAGGCCTCATCAAGGTTGACAGAACCTTCGCTTAACGAAGGGCCTGTTAGACCCGCTCTGGTCCGCCCATGATCCGCCGGCCCCTCCGGCGGACGATTTGGGCCCACGACGCAAGCAACGGAGGCACCGGAATGAAGGGGATAAACATTTTCCGCGGCGTCAAATTCGCGGCCGTTATCCTTGGAGCACTCGCGATCGCGGGCTGCGCCAAGCATGACGCCGACCCGACCAACGCCATGGCGGCGGCGGCGGTGCCGGGCAGCCAGCAGGATTTCGTCGTCAATGTCGGCGACCGCGTGTTCTTCGACACAGACCAAACAGATCTGTCGCAGCAGGCGCGGGCAACACTCGATAAGCAGGCTGAATGGCTGAACCATTACGGGCAGTATTCCTTCACCATCGAAGGTCATGCCGATGAACGCGGCACGCGCGAATATAACTTGGCGCTTGGTGCTCGCCGTGCCCAGAATGTGCGGGATTATCTGGCCTCCCGCGGCATTTCGGCCCAGCGCATGCGAACCATCTCCTACGGCAAGGAGCGACCCGTCGCGACCTGCGATGACATCTCCTGCTGGTCGCAGAACCGCCGCGCCGTCACGGTGCTCAATCAGAGCTCCTAGAGCGGCGCGGCCCGTGCGGGCGGCCTAAACAGGCCGCCCGGGGACTGCCGCTTGCATTGGCCGTCGCGCAAGGCGATCCGTGAAAGCTGCGATCCGCGCAAAGCAATGTCCCGGGCGAGGGCGATTTTCACAATTTCGACGCAGGGTCGGTTATGGTTGGAACGCTTCGGCCAGCGAATTTGCAGCCAATCATGATCCGCTTTGCGCCATATGTTTTTGTCGGGCTGATCTGTGTCCTGGGCGCGCGATCTGCAAGCGCTCAGGACGACTCCGAGCTGGTCACTCGCGTTGACCGCATGGAGCAGACGATTCGCAACCTGACTGGTCAGGTCGAGCAATTGCAGTATCACAATCAGCAACTTGAACAGCAGGTGCAACGCCTGCAGCAGCTGGTCCAGGGCGGCGCACCGCCGTCTACGCCGCCGCCTCATGCGGAATATTCACCGCCACCGCCACCGCCAGCGCAATATTCGTCACCGCCCCGTTATTCTTCGGCGCCGCCGCCAGCTTACCCGTCCTCGCCTCCGGCCTATCCGCCGACGGCGTCGGCGGCTGCGCCGCCTCCCGAAACCGGTCGGCATGACGCTTTCAACCCTTCGGGCGATCCAGGTGCGCCGGGCGTACCGCGTCCACTCGGTTCCAGTACGATGGCCAATGAGCCGCCACCGCCCCGCCAGGGGCCGCCCCCTGGCGCACCCAGCGAGCCCGGTACGCCGCTCGATCTATCGAGCCCTGCCGCAGGGCAGGCCGGTCCGCCTTCAAACGGACCGTTGCCGCCGCCGCCGCCGGCCAATCCAAGCGCGACCGGTGGCATGCAGGCGTCGATTGCGCCGCCGCCGGTCGCTGCTGCCACGCCGAAAGACGAATACGAACTCGGCCGGGGCTATTTCGGGCACAGGGATTACATGCACGCAGCGGAAACGTTTGGCGACTTTGTGCACAAATATCCGAGCGACCATTTGACCCCTGAAGCGCAGTACTGGCTCGGCGAATCGCTGTTCCAGAACAAGCGATATCACGACGCGGCGGAAGCTTTTCTTATCGTGTCGACCAAGTATGGGACGATCGCACGCGCACCTGACGCAATGTTGCGGCTGGGCCAGTCGCTTGAGTCTCTGGGTCAGAAGGAAGCGGCTTGCGCGTCGCTGGGCGAGGTTTTGCGCAAATACCCGCGCGCCTCCTTGAGCGTGAAGGAGAACGTGGCGCGGGAACAGAAGCGTGCCCACTGCTGACGCACCCGTTTGCGACGATGAAGCGGATATTCTGTTCCGAAGTCTCGAAGGTTTGGGCGGTCTCGTTATCGCGGTTTCCGGCGGTCCGGATTCGACCGCGCTCCTCCTCCTTGCTGTGCGCTGGGCAAAGCGGCTGAAGACGCCGCCACGGCTTCTGGCTGTCACTGTCGATCATGGCTTGCGGCCTGAGGCGACCGCGGAGGCGGTCCTCGTCAAGCGGCTGGCGCGCCAGCTCGGCGTGCCGCACCGCACGGTCGCCTGGCGTGGCACCAAACCTAAGACGGGCCTGCAAGAGGCCGCGCGGCTTGCCCGCTATCGCTTGCTGATGCAGTCCGCCGCCAGTGCCGGCTACCGGCACGTGCTGACCGCGCATACGCTCGACGATCAAGCGGAAACCGTTCTTTTTCGTCTTGCGCGCGGCAGTGGGCTCACAGGGCTCGCAGGAATGGCAACGGCCTCGCTCATTCCGATGGGCGGAAACAAGAAGACATTTATTGTCCGTCCGCTATTGCACGTTCCCAAGACCCGTCTCATCGCGACGTTGCGGTCGGCTGACATTGCCTATTGCGAGGATCCGAGTAATCGCGATCCGCGTTTCACCCGCGCGCGGCTGCGATCGCTGATGCCCGCGCTTGCGAGCGAGGGATTGACCGCGCATGGCCTTGTGCGGCTGGCGGGGCGAATGCGACGCGCGGAGGCGGCGATCGAATTCGCCGTTCACGCGGCGCGCGCGGCGCTCGCGCCGTCGGCATGGCCACAGCGTGGCCCGGTCATGTTCGACGCCAACCAGTTTCGTGGTCTGCCTGCCGAGGTCGGGCTGCGGCTCCTTGGCCGCGCCATTGCTCATACGGGCGATGAGGGGCCGGTCGAACTCGGCAAGCTTGAAGTTCTCTACGACGCCGTTCGGCGCGAGCCTCGTCTGCGCCGGACACTGGCTGGCG
>DATCBO010000035.1:0-2739 GCA_036511795.1 Xanthobacteraceae bacterium | reverse complement strand
GGGCGGCAACAAGAATCCAGTCTGCCGATCAATCGAGCGAAAGTTGCTCATCAGAAGGCGGCCCTCGTCGTGCGAGAATCAACTCGCCGATTCTAACGCATATCGCTATCGTGCCCCCGTTAAGTCCGACAGGCTGCTAGGGGGACTGGTTCGCTGTCCGATGCATCTGCGGCAGACCCAGATGGGGAAATGCGCTGTGAAGGTGGGCGGTGACTACGGCTGGCGCTTCGCGAACGTAAGCGTTGGTCAGTTCGGCAAAACCGGTGATGCCGAGGAGGCCAAGGCAGATCCGGACCTCATCTTCGAGGATCTCGAACAACCGCACGACGCCGCCCGGGCCGGCCGCCGCCAATCCGTACACGTAAAGCCGCCCCACCGCGACCACGTCGGCGCCGAGCGCCAGTGCCTTGACGACGTCGGTGCCTCGGCTGATCGCGCCGTCAGTGAGAATTTTGGCACGGCCGGACACTGCCTCGACGATTTCCGGCAGCACCGTCATCGTTCCCAAGCCGTGATCGAGCTGACGACCCCCATGGTTCGAGACGTATATGGCTTCCGCGCCATGATCGAGTGCGATCGCCGCGTCCTCGGCCGTGGCTATCCCCTTCAGGATCAGCGGAATCGCGCAACTGTTCTTGATACGCGCCACGTCGCGCCAATTGAAACGGGCCTGATAAATCTCCTCGGCAACCCGCACTCGGCCGCGCTGGTGGCGGCTCGCGATGTCGCGCTCGCGTCGGCTGTAAAGGTCGGTATCGACTGTCAGGCAGAAGGCATCGTAACCGCTTTCGACCGCGCGTCGTACCTGGCTTTCGACCCAGGCTTGGTCGCCACGCACATAGAGTTGAAATATCTTCAGAGCCTTGCCGGCGGCCGCGCCGGCTTTCTCTAATCCGGGCTGTGACACCGAGCTCACGATGATGCCGTTGCCGAACTGGTCGGCCGCCTCGGCGACGCTCGCAGCACCGCCAGGGTGGAAGTTTTCCAGTGCGCCGACCGGTGCACACAGCACCGGAATGCGCAACCTCTTGCCGAAAAGCGTTGTGCTGCAGTCGATGTGCGACACGTCCCGCAGCACCCGCGGGCGCAGCCCGAGGCAGTCCAGGGCAAGACGGTTGCGCGCATAGGTCGTTTCAGTTTCGGCGGCGCCGACCAAATAGTCCCAGCTGCTGCGGTCGAGCCGCTCGCGTGCGGCATTGATAAACTCATGCAAGGTCTGAAAGCGAGTTTTAAGGTCGCCGCCCGTGTGTTGCATTGCTGTTGCGTTCGCATCGGCTGTCGACGCGGTTTTGTGCGCGGCGGCGGAAAGGGCCAACGGCGCGGTGCCGCCGGTTGTTGCGGCTTTTATAGAGGGTTCGTCTCCAGCCGATGCGCCATCGCTGGAGCGCGTCTCAGCGCCGCGTCGGGCGTGCATGGCGTGAACGGCAGTATGCGGCGCAACTCTTCGGCTCGCGGCCACATTCCCGCCGGCCTCGACAATAGCAAAAGAGCCGATCGAGGCATTGTCGCGGATAGTTGTAGGCCGAAATAGCCAGCTGTGATGTTCGATCGAGTGACAGAAGACCAACGAATTGTGCTGCAGCACGACGCCGTCGCCGATCTCCTTCAGATCGTACTCGCAGGCCAGCGAGGACGAAAAGATACAGCAACCGGAACCGATCCGCGCGCCAAGGCTGCGCCAGAGTACGTTGAGGAACACCATGCCGTGCAGCTGCGACAGGATCGCTTCTTCGGCGTCCCACAACAGTGTTTCGATTAGCTGCCAGCGGCTGTAATACCAGCTATAGGCCGGATGTTCGCCTGCGGCTACTCGCCCAAGCACCAGCCATTTGCACAATGGTAACGCAGCGATTTTGACCAAGCGGGGAATCAGCAGCAATGCGGGCGCGGCGAGCCAAAGAACATAGATTGGCGCGGGTAAAACAAAGGTATCTGCGACGAGACCCAGAGCGCAAAATCCCGCGACGTTGACTGCGGACAGCACCACGATTTGTAGCAAAATCAAAAGCGACTGGTTGCGGACGTACTGCCAGCTTTTGATCGCGTCCGCATGAAAATCGGTGCGACCGACGATCACTGGTGGCGCACCGACAGCAATCGCTCCTCGAGGCACGGCATTGTCGGCCCCCGCCGAGCTCAAGTCGCCCAAGAGGGAGAAATCGGGCAGATCAGCCCCGCCGTGGAGCACACAGGAGTTTGCGACGATGGCCGAATTTCCGAGGCGGATATTGCCGGCCACGCCGCTGTGGGGATCGATCCCGTAAAGCGAGATGTTGCCCGCCAGCATTGCGCGGTCCGCCATTTCGAGGAGTTCGGGCTCCGCGGTGTACGGTGCGGCCAAAAACGGCCGGGCGCCTATCTTGGCCCCGAGTAGCTGGAAGTTCCATTTTGTCAGATGGGAGCCGACAGTGATCCGCAGATAGATGCGAAAGAAGGGAACATCGATCAGCGTGCGGAACAGCCAGTGCGACCACTGCTGATTCGCGGTCGCGTTTGGTCGCAGCCGCGGCAGCAGGAACCGCTTGCAAGCTGCAACTAAGGCAAAATAACAGAAGGGAGTGACGAGATAGAGCGCAAGCGCAACTGCCGCAAAAAACACTAAAGGAACAGGCGCGCGGCCCCCCAGACCGAGCACTAAGCCGGCAACGGAAGGAGGCGCCGCGCCTGTAGCTTCCGTGATGGCTCCAACGAACCCAACGCCGCCGGCGATCGCCACGGACACTATGTAGCCGATGACTA
>DATCBO010000034.1:0-29572 GCA_036511795.1 Xanthobacteraceae bacterium | reverse complement strand
GCGGCAACAAGAATCCAGTCTGCCGATCAATCGAGCGAAAGTTGCTCATCAGAAGGCGGCCCTCGTCGTGCGAGAATCAACTCGCCGATTCTAACGCATATCGCTATCGTGCCCCCGTTAAGTCCGACAGGCTGCTAGGCCTCGATGATCGGAAGAAATTCGACAAACGGGGCGCGAGGGGGAAACGCATGGACGGCGCAGGCGTCGACCGTTACCGGATCGCGGCGCGCATGGAGCGGCTGCCGCTGTCGCCCTGGCACCACAAGCTGCGTTTGGTCGTCGGCAGCGTGAATTTCTCCGACGCTTTCGACGCACTGACCATCGCCTATGTGCTGCCGGCGCTGATCCCGCTGTGGCACATCGTGCCGTCCGAGATCGGCCTGCTCATCTCGATCGGCTATGCCGGCCAGGTCATCGGCGCGGTGCTTTCGGGCTACCTCGCCGAGCGTTACGGCCGCGTACCGCTGATGATCGCGAACCTGCTGCTGTTCACGCTGATGGGTCTCGCCTGCATCCTGGCGCAGAACTTTTCGACACTGCTGGTGCTGCGCTTCCTCCAAGGCTTCGGCCTTGGCGGCGAGGTGCCGATCGCCAACACCTATGTCAGCGAATTTGCGCAATCGAGCCGGCGCGGCCGGTTCGTGCTGCTGCAGCAACTCATGTTCCCGATCGGGCTGACCACGGTGGCGCTGGTCGGCGCTTTTGTCGTGCCACATTGGGGCTGGCAGTGGATGTTCGTGCTCGGCGCGCTGCCGGCTCTGCTCGCGCTACCGATGATCCGCGTGCTGCCGGAATCGCCGCGCTGGCTCGCGAGCCGCGGCCGCTTCGAGGATGCCGACCGCGTCGTCACGCACATCGAGGCACTCGTTTCGGCGCAAGGCGCCCGGCCGCTGCCGCCGATCCCGGAAGACGTCGCACCGGTGGTCGCCGCGACGCCACGCTTCGGCGGACTGTTTGCCGGTATCTATCGCCGGCGCACGCTGTCGTTATGGGTGCTCTGGTTCTGCGCCTACGGCATCACCTACGCGCTGACCGGATGGCTGCCGAGCATCATGCGCACCGTCTATCACCTGCCTGTCGGCGAATCGAACCTGTACGGCTTCGTCGTCAACATCACCGGCCTTTTGGTACTGCTGTTGGCGGCATTCACCATCGACCGGATCGGGCGCAAGCGCGCCTACACCTATGGCTTCCTGCTTGCCGCCGTGCCGCTGCTCGTCGTGGTGTTCGCGCCAAGCCTCGGGCCGTTTGCTCTTGCGGCGATGGCGACGCTGGCGTTCGCCGCCATGGGCATGATCCCCGGCTCGCTCGGCATGTACACCGCGGAGAACTATCCCAATCATCTTCGGGCGCTGGGCAGCGGCACGTCGAGCGTACTTCAGCGACTGTCGTCAGTCCTCAGTCCCTATATGGTCGGCATTATCCTGCCGCATTACGGCGTCGGCGGCGTCTACGGGATGTTCGCCGTGTTTGCAGTGATCGGCGGCATCACCTGCGCCCTCTTCTCCGAAGAGACCGCCGGCAAGACGCTCGAACAACTGTCGCCCACCAAGCCCGCCATACCATAACCTAATCTCTAACCTCACGTTTCGACCGCAGCGTAGAGTCTCAAACATGATCCTCGACTTTCATACCCACGTACAGACACCCGAGCAGCAGGCCGCGCCGTTCTGGCGAGGCCGTTGTCCGATGACGATCGAAAACGTACTCGATGCGCAGCGGGAGGCCGGCGTCGACGCCACTCTGGTGAGCCAGCCGATTCACGAGTTGCGCGATATGGACCGCGATCAGCAACTCGACACGATCAGAAAGGTGAACCGCTACATCGCCTCGCTGCAGGATAAATACCCGACGATCTACGGCATCGGCACCACCATCCCGCACGGCGACGACGCGTTCCTGCGCGAGTGGGAACGCGCGGTCAAACAGGATGGCCTGCGCGGTGCCTGGATCCTTTCCAGCCTGCCCGGCCATTATCCCGACGACGACGAGTGCCTGCCATTCTTTCAGCTCGCCACCGAACTCGACGTCCCAGTGGTCATTCATCCGCCGTCGGTCGGCTTCGGCGAGGAGCGGCTGAAGGACTATCGTCTTGCATCGAGCGTCGGACGGCCGATGGACAATGCGCTGGCGCTGGCACGGCTGATTGTGCGCGGCATCTTCGAGAAATTTCCGACGCTGAAACTCGTCGGCACGCATCTCGGCGGCGGCATCTGCGAAATGATCGGACGCATGGACTACGCCTACAATCTACAGGACGAGGCGTATTTCCTCGGCTCCTACGAGCCGATGCTGATCAAGCACCCGCCGAGCCACTACCTGAAGATGATGTATCTGGAGTCGACCTGCTATCATCCGCCGGCGGCGCGCTGCGCCTTCGAGACGGTCGGCGCCGATCATTTCATCTTCGGCACCGACGCGCCGCCGCTCAAGGTGCTCAAGAAGCAGGGCGTCGAAGTTATCAAGAAGATCGCGCTGTCGCCCGCCGACGAGGCCAAGGTTTATGCCGGCAACGCCAAGCGGCTGTTGAAGATTTGAGCTTCGCTTCACGTCAGCACAGACTTCAGGCGCTATTCCGGAGTCTGCAATCGCGCGGCTTCCTCAAATCACGATGCGGCTAGCGGGCTAGTTGCTCGGAGAATTGTTTATTTCATCGGCCAGCGCGAGTGCGGGGCTGTCGCTCAGCGGTGTCCTCGGGTGCGATCCGGGCGGGCCGCGGGCTGGCCGTGTAGCTATTCATTGCGCATCATGAACTGGTACATGTGCCGAAAGGTCTGCGGATTCTCAGCCTCGAAGGCGTCCCACCGATCAAGGTCCATCAGGGCGTCCTCGCCGGGAAACCGCCGCTGAAACTGCTCCATTGCGTTGTGATCGAGATCGAATCCCAGAAACGTAAGCCGTTGCGCGTCCAGAAATGCCTTGATGCGCGGGATGGTGAACGTCTGCTCCATCACGTTGAACAGGAGGTCGCGGCAGCCGCTTGCGCTATAAAAGTCTCTGGCCCCGGTGACGACGGTCCAGCACCGCTGGTCGGCATCGCGAAATATCTCTTGTCGGCATTGACGGATGTCTTCCAGCGTCGCGCGGTAGCCGCGTTCCGATATGAAGGCGTGAACGCCTACAAGCTCGCGGCGTGCTGCTTCACTGTATAGACCGATGCGCATCTCGCTTTCCGATCGCAACAGCGAGAGAAGAATTCGCCAGCCCATTTCCGGGTCGGCGAGATGATGCAATACGCCGGCGGCTTCGATCAGATCGAAACTGCGGCCGAGTGTCCCGAGTTCCAGAATGTCGGCCTGTGCGTATTCGACATTCGGCAAATTCGCCTCGCGGGTTTTTCGCCGCGCATAGGCAAGGCTCGGCAGGCTGATATCAACCGCCAACACGCGCGCTTGCGGAAAATTGTGCATGACATGGAACACGTGCTCCCCAGTACCGCAGCCGGCGATCAGGATGTCCTTGATCGGCTTGGCGGCACGCTCGCCGGCCGCGACGGGCAGCGCCTTCCAGGTTACAGCCAACGGCAATAGCGGACTCATAGTCCAGCGGGGATAGGGATTTTCCGCGTACTGCTCCATGACTTGCCGTGACGGGCCCTGCGCGATCGAGGTAAGCACTGGAATGCGACTGACGTCGTCAGCTTCTTCCAGTGGCTCGATGAGCTGCGTACGGATGAGAGCGCAAACGGCTTGCGGCCAATTGCGCTGTACCAGAGCGCGCGCGGACGGCAGCGTGTGCAAGGGAAAGTAAGCCGCGACCGCGGCGAGAACGAGCGGAGAAATCTCTGCGTTGTCCGCCAGCTGTTGGAGCAGTATTTGGCGCAACTGGCGCGACTGGCGCGTCTCCGCCTCGCTCTGGGCAAAAACGTATTCATTGATGAAGCATTGCTGCGCCAGCGCACAAAATAACCCCAGCAGCCTTTCATCAACCACCGTCATCCGGTGCCTGTCAGCATACGCAATTTCAAGCAGCGCCGAGCGGAAGGAGGTGAACAAACGTTCCAGCCGCGCGGTCGGCAGTAGCGCCATGGTCAAAGCGCATTGCAGAAATATGTCGTCTGCGATCAATCCAAGATCTGTCCGCTGCTTTTCTTCTCCGGCGGGCGGCTGTAGCATCAGCTCGCCGATCCGTCCGAAGCGGGCCATGACCGCAGGATTGGAGAAAATGAAATCCTCGATGCTTCGCCCGCTTAATCCGACCTCGATGGCTTTTTTGAAATGCGCCGCGGCTTCGCTCTTTTGCCGCAGTGCCTGCCAGGCCGACGCGAGATTGTAATGACAGGCGGCATCGAGATCGTCGGCGGCAACGGCCCTCTTGAATTCTCTGATTGCCATCTTGTGGCGGCCGGCGTCCTGATGAATGAGTCCGACCAGGTTCAGGGCGCCTACATGCGCAGGCTCGCGCTTAAAGATCCGATCGCAGATTTCGCGCGCTTCTTCCGGCTGACGCTTCTGGTGGTGCCAATGAGCCCTGCTCATCAGGTCGGCCAGACTTGCGTATTGATCCCGCTCGGCCGCTGCGGAGCCAGCAACCAGATGAAGGTCGCGCTTGGCGCTTGCCCTGCGTTGTTTACGATTCATACTGGACTCCAGCGATGCTATCCAATTGCGCAAAGGCGGTCAGCCGGCAAGGGGCGCCCTGCCGCATGGCGTTCTCGGCCCATTTCTGCGATGATTTAGGGGTGCAATTGAATCCGTCGAACCCTGGGAGGAATCGATGAGTCGAGTGTCCCGGCGAAGCCTGATGCTAGCGCTGACCGCCAGCGCCATTCTGCCGCTGGCGGCGCCGTTCGTGCCCGCGCGCGCGGCGCAAAAGCTGCGCGTCGCCAAAGTGGTGCCTTTCGCTTGGACCTTCACACCGCTCGACATCGGCCTCCAGGAAGGCATCTTCGCCAAGCAAGGCCTCGACGTCCAAGCGTCAGCTTCGGCGGGTGACGCCAAGCTGCAGCAGCTTTTGGCCTCCGGCAGCGTCGACATCGGCATCGGCTCGGGACCCGGCATGGCGTTCTCCGCCAAGGGCGCGCCGCAAAAGGCTGTGGCCGAAATGTATGGTGCGCCGCGCAACATGGCGGTCATGGTCGGCTACGATTCGGCGGTCAAGAGCGTGGCCGATCTGAAGGGCAAAAAACTCGGCTGCACCACGGTTGGCTCGCTGACGGCATGGATTGGGCATCGCATCAACGAGAAGGAGGGCTGGGGCAACAAAGGCATCGACGTGGTGCCGATCGGCGGCATGCCGCCGGCCCGCGCGGCGATCAAGACGCACCAGATCGATGGCTATATCGGAGCGCTCGAAACCGGCTACAAGCTGGAAGAAGCCAAGGAATGGCGCGTCATCACCTCGGCCACGCCGTTCGTCGATCACTTCATCACCCACGTCATCTTCGCGAGCAACGACTTGATTGCCAAAAATCCGGACGCTGTACGCGCCTTCCTCAAGGGCTGGTTTGAAACCATCGCGTACATGAAGTCGCACAAAGACGAGGCGGTAAAAATTTCCGCCAAGGTGATCGATATCAGCCCGACTGTCGCGGCCCGCGTCTATGATGAGCAGATCGGCGGCTTCTCGACCGATGGCACCTTCGACCCGGCGGCGGTCACAACGTTGAAAGAATCATTCATTCAGATGGGCCTGCTGAAGCAGGCGCCTTCCGACAGCGAATTGTTCACCACGCAGTTCGTGCCGGTCAAGGTCGGCGCCTGACGGCGGGCCTCATCGGAATTCACCAGGAGGAACGTCACCGCAAAAATAGCACGCGACCTCTCCACCGCATGCGGCGCGAAAGGCGGGGCGCAAATGGAGGAGTGAAAAACATGGACAATCTCGGCTTGGGGGCGAAAGCCCGCGGACTACCGGCACTGCTGTTGCTATGCGCGCTGCTCGTGCCAGGCCTGGCACGGGCCGCGGAGCCCATTAAGGTCGGCATGACCATGGCGCTGACTGGCGGCGTGGCGCCGATCGGCAAACAGGTGCTTGCCGCGCTTTCGATCTGGCGCGACGACGTCAACGCCAAGGGCGGCCTGCTCGGACGGCCGGTGCAGCTCGTCTACTACGACGATCAGAGCAACCCGGCCAATATTCCCGGTCTCTACACGAAACTGATCGACATCGATAAGTGCGACCTCTTGATCGGACCGTATGCGACCAACATGGTGGCGCCGGTAATTCCGGTGCTGATGCAATACAAAAAGACCACAATCGGCATCCTTGCCAACGCCGCCAACAGCAAATTCCACTACAAACAATATTTCTCGATGCTTCCGACTGGCCCTGAGCCGCAAAAGTCGTTCGCCTACGGCTTCTTTGATCTCGCCTCGAAGCAGAATCCGCGGCCCAAGACGGTCGCGATCGTCGCTGCCGACGCCGAGTTCGCCCAGAATGCGGCCGACGGCGCCCGGCAGTCGATCAAGGAAATCGGCGGCTTCCAGATCGTCGCCGACCAGAAATACCCGCCGTCGACAACCGACTATGCGCCGATCATGCACGCGGTGCAGGCGCTCAATCCCGACATCGTCTATGTGGCCGCCTATCCGCCCGACTCGGTCGGCATCGTGCGCGCCGCCAACGAAGTCGGGCTTACCCCGAAAATGTTCGGCGGGACCTTCATCGGGCTCCTGGTGACGCCGATCAAGGTGCAGCTCGGGCCGCTGATGAACGGCATCGTCAACAACGAAGTGTTCCTGCCCGCGCCCGCCTTCACCTTCCCCGGCACGCTCGAGGTGCTGGCCAAGTACCGCCCCATCGCGCAACGCGAGCACATCGATCCTATGGGCGCGGCCTTCGTGCCGCTCGGCTATGCGGCCGGGCAGGTGCTGGCGGAGGCAGTCGAGGGCGCTAAGACCCTCGATCAGGTCAAGCTCGCCGCCTACATGCACGCGCACCCGTTCTCGACTGTGGTCGGCACCATCAGCTTCGGCCCGGATGGCGAATGGACCAAATCGCGCGTGGTGTTCACGCAGTTCCAGCACCTCGCCGGCCATTCGCTGGACGACTTCAAAGATACGAGCCATGAAGTCGTGGTGTGGCCCGATGAATATAAATCGGGCAAACTGATCTACCCGTACGCCGACGCGAAGAAGCCGTAACGCCGGCGTCGCGCGGCGGACGCGACGTCCGCCGCTTTCGGCCGGCGGAGACGGCGGCGTATCGCGCCGCCGCATATGTGCCGGACAGGGGCGATGGCGTGAGCGGAGACTGGGATACGCAGCGTGTAGCGCGCACGGCACTGATCGTCGCCATCGTGGCGGTGAACGTCTGGATGCTGTGGCGCTTTGTGCCGGCTTTGACCTGGGCCTGCGTACTGGCCATCGCGACATGGCCGCTGCGTCAGATGCTGGCCCGCCGCGGCATGGGCAAAACCGCGATCGCGACCGTGCTGACGCTCGTGCTCGCATTCTTGCTGGTGCTGCCGCTGATCGGACTCGGCGTCCAGGCGGCGCGCGAAAGCGGCGCGCTTGTGCATTGGATCGATGACGTCCGCCAGCACGGCCTTGGCACACCCGATTGGCTGTCGCATGTGCCGGTCGTCGGCGCCAGTCTGGCTGCCTGGTGGCAAGCCAACCTCGCCGAGCCGGGCGCCGCCCGTGCGCTGTTTGGCCACGCGGAAACCAGCGGGTTTTTCTCCTTCACCCGCACGCTTGGCGTCGCAGTCGCGAACCGCATCACCATTCTGATTTTCACTCTGCTGACCTTATTCTTTCTCTATCGCGACGGCGCGCGCGTCACCGAAGAGGCGCATGCCATCGCGCACCGCGTGTTCGGCCCCTCCGGCGGCGAAATCGGCAACGACACGGCCGCCGCAGTGCGTGGCACCGTCAACGGGCTGATTCTTGTCGGCTTGGTGGAAGGCCTGCTGCTCGGCATCGCCTACGCGGCAACCCGCGTTCCGCATGCCGCTCTGCTCGGCCTTGTCACCGCCGTGCTTGCAACAGTTCCATTCGGCGCGCCGGTGGTATTCATCCTGTGCGCGATTTTTCTGTTTATTCAGGGGCAGACGACTGCCGCCATCGTCTTGTTGATCATAGGCTTCGCATTGACGTTCGTGGCTGACCACTTCGTGCGCCCATTTCTGATCGGCAGCACGACGCGCCTGCCATTCCTCTGGGTGTTGCTCGGCATTCTCGGCGGGCTCGAAAGTTTCGGCTTGATCGGCCTGTTCATCGGTCCGGCAATCATGTCGGTACTGATCACGATGTGGCGTGAGGGCGCGGACTCAAAGGCGTGATTCGGCGACTGCGCGCCGATTTTCGTCCTCGCCCCACACCTCGCGCGCTGTCTCGGCCACGAGTTTCAGCTTCGCGATCTCGTCGCCGACCGTCATGGCGTTGCCGCCGATGCCTGAGGAGAAGCCGCATTGTGGCGACAACGCAAGCTGATCGAGCGGCGCATGGTGCGCCGCCTCTTCGATGCGCCGTTTCAGTTCGTCCTTGGTCTCCATCTTCGGATTTTTGGTGGTGACGAGGCCGAGCACGGCGGTCTTGCCCTTTGGCAGAAAACGCAGCGGCGCAAAGCCGCCGGCGCGCGGCGAGTCGTATTCGAGAAAGTAGCCGTCGACGCCAATCTCGTTGAACAGCAGCTCGGCGACCGGCTCGTAGCCGCCTTCGGCGATCCAGGCGCCGGCGAAATTGCCGCGGCACAGATGCATGCAGATCGTCATGTCCGCCGGCCGGCCGGCAATCGAATCGTTCAGCAGCTTGGCATAGGTCGCCGGCAGTGTGTCCGGGTCTTCGCCGATGTTGGCGACCTGCCGGCGCAGCTCGGGGTCGCACAAATAGGCGAGATTGACCTCGTCGATCTGCAGATAGCGGCAGCCCGCATCGGCAAGCGCGCGAATTTCCGCGCGGTAGACGGCGGCAAGATCGTCATAAAACGCCTCCATCCGCGGATAGGCGCGCGCATCGATCGCGTCACGGCCGCCACGGAAGTGCACGATCGTCGGCGACGGAATGGTCAGCTTCGGCGTTACGCCGGCGGGCGCGATCGATTTGAGGAATTTAAAATCGTCGACGAAGATGCCGTCGTCAGGTAGCGACAGCTTGCCCACCACCTGGAGCGACGGCGGCGCGTGGTCGCGCGTTCCGGCGGCGGAATGAAAGCGCACGGTGAGCCGCGATGCCATCGGCTTGACGTTGCCGATCTTGAGCAAAAAATCGCGCTGCCAGGAGAAGCGATTGTATTCGCCGTCGGTAGCGCCCCGCAGCCCGGCTTCCTGCTGCAGCCGCACGACGTCGCGGATCGCGGCCTGCTGGATGCGGGTCAGCTCCGCCGCAGCCAACTCGCCCTTGTCGGCCGCCTCGCGCGCCGCGATGAGCCCGTCGGGCCGGATCAGACTGCCGACATGGTCGGCACGAAATGGCGGCTTTGCACGTTGCATGACGGCTGACCGTAGAAAGCATCGACCGGACCTGTCAATCGCGGCGGCGCGCCAAGCTGCGCAATTGACACGCAACCGTCGTGCGGGATGATTGGCGCGTCACCCTCTGATTGGCACGCATCGTGCAGGGAAGAACACCATGAAAAAACCGCTCGCATTCCTGGCAATGCTGTTCGGCGCCGCGACATTTGCCGTGGCGACCTGCGCCCACGCCGCGGGCTATCCGGATCACCCGGTCAAGATCATCGTGCCGTTTCCCGCCGGCGGCATCACCGACGTGGTCGCACGATTGATCGCGCAACACCTGTCGGAACGGTTCGGCCAGCAATTCTTCGTCACTGACATCGGCGGCGCCGGCGGCAATATCGGCATGGGCGACGCTGCGCGAGCGCACGGCGATGGCTATACCTTGCTGTTTGCGTCGTCCAGCATGGTCGTGAATCCGAACTTGTACAAAACGGTCCCGTACGACATCGGCAAGGATTTCATCCCGATCAGTAAGATCGGCGGCACGCCGAATTCGTGGTTGGTCAACAACAGCTTTCCCTCCCAGAACATGCATGACCTGGTCGCGCTCTTGAAAGCGAATCCGGGCAAATACAGCGTCGCGTCGCCGGGCAGCGGAACGACTGCATCTCTGTCGATCGAGATGCTCCGGCAGGATCTGCATCTCGATTTCGTCGTCGTGCCCTTCACGGGTGGCGGGCCGTTCAACCAATCCGTGCTCGGGGGGTTCACACCGATCGGATGCTCGGCCTACGGCAACACGGCGCCGATAATCCTTGCGGGCAAGGTTCACACCTTGGCGGTCGCCAGCAAAACGCGGCTGCAAGCGTTGCCCAACGTGCCGACCCTCGAAGAGGAAGGCATCAAGGGCGAGGAAGCGGAGACCATGGCCGGAGCGTTGGCGCCCACCGGCACGCCGGCCCCAGTCGTCCAGCTGTTGCAGAAGCAAATCGCCGAAATCGTCAGGCTGCCGGACGTGCAGCAGAAGCTATTGAGCTTCGGCATCGTGCCGGAAGGCGGTTCATCCGCAGACTTCGCTACCTTCATCAAGGACGAGGTCGCCAAATGGAAGCGCGTGATTGAGGTCGGCAAGATCGACAAGATCTGACCGCGCCGCTGTTCCAATCACTGCCGGTTGGCGCCGAGACGTTCTGCCGTCCAGTCGGCGGTCAGCGGGCGAAATTTGTAACTGATATTGAAGCAGACGTGGTTACCCTCTTCGAACACCACGAAGTCGGTCGCGCCTGAACTGGCGCGCGCCAGGCGCTCGCCCTCCGACGGCGGAATGAGCTTATCGCCGGCGCCGAATACGACGAGCATCGGGCATGTGATATTTTGCGCCACGCCTTCGAGCGTCAGGCTGCGCGCAATCTGGTGCGCTTCCCGCAGCGTCTTGGCGTAGCTTCTGACCCGGAAAGTTTCCTGCGAGGCCGGCGGCATGGTTGGCAGCACGGCGCCGAAATCGAACGGACCACAGTTCGATACACAGGCCTTGATGCGCGGCTCGGCGGCCGCCGCGAGCGGCGCATATAGCGCACCGAGGCTTTGCCCGACCACGGCGACGTTTTTCGCGTCAACATCCGTGCGCCGCTCCAACATGTCGATGACGGCGCCAATGACGCCGCCCCATTGCGCCGTAATCGGAAACCGGAACGCCGTCTCGCCTTGACCGGGCCCGTCGATGGCAAGCGCCGCCATGCCGCGCTGGACGAACGCATCCGTCCAGGCGTGGAGTTCCTCCTTGCAGGCGTCGAGCCCGGGTAGAATGATCGCGACCGGTGGACGCGCCGCGCCGCGCGGCCGACGCAGATAGCCGACCATCTCGGCATCCCGGTAGGCAATGCTCACGCGCTCGATCGGCGGATCGAGGCCGGCGCCCGCTGCCTGATAACACGCCAGCATCCGCCGGTGCGCGCCGAGATATTGCTCCGCGTCGTGCGCGAACAGATGTTTCGCGTAGTGATAATAGATCGACGCCCTTAGATTGGCGTCGCGCGCGGTAACCGTGCGATTCTGTTTGGCGGCCTCGATCGCCAGCGTCTCGTGACGCTGACCCTGCTCACACCACGCGCGGCACCAATCGTCCCAGCGCTCGATATGCGCGACGAGCCATTGCAGGTCGTTCGGATCGACGCCGGTCGCCAGATAGCGCGGCGTCATGTGTGCAAAGATCAGATCGGCTTGCGCATCGCGCGCCATCGTCACAGCTCCTGTTCACGATCGGCCACCGTAGGAAGGGCTCGGCGAAGCTGTCAAGGCGCCGAAACCACGCCGAAGCATCCTTGGCCGGGCAACCGCGCGGTTGACACGTCATGGCTGTGTGGGATGATCGCGCGCGTGCGCTAGAATCAACGAAATGAATTGTGGGGAAACGTTATGAGAAGCCTTGTTGGAATTGCGGCGCTGCTGATTGCGCTGTGTCTAGCGGTTGCGCCGGATGTGCGCGCTGCGAACTATCCCAATCATACCGTCAAGGTGATTGTGCCGTTCCCGGCCGGCGGCGTGACCGACATCGCCACGCGCGTCATCGCGCAGAAACTGTCGGAACGGCTAGGCCAGCAATTCTATATCGAGAACGTCGGCGGCGCCGGCGGCAATATCGGGATGGCCGACGCCGCACACGCAACCGGCGACGGCTATACGATCCTGTTCGCCTCATCCAGCATCGTGGTGAATCCTAGCCTGTACAAAAAGATTCCCTTCGACGTCGCCAAGGATTTCCTCCCGGTCACCAAGGCCGGCGCCTCGCCCAATGCCTGGATGGTCAACAGCGACTTTCCGGCCAAGACGATGAAGGACCTGATCGCGCTGTTGAAGGCCAATCCCGGCAAATACAGCGTCGCGTCGCCCGGCACCGGGACGACGCCATCGCTATCGATCGAGATGCTCAAGCAGGAGCTCGGCGTGAACTTTGTCACCGTACCGTTTGCCGGCGGCGGCCCGATGATCCAGTCGGTGCTCGGCGGTTTCACACCCATCACCTGCGCGGCGATCGGCAATTCGGTGCCGTTGATCAAACAGGGCAAGATTCGCGCGCTCGCGATCACCACCAAGGAGCACTTGGAAACGCTGCCGGATGTGCCGACGCTCGATGAAATCGGCATCAAGAACGAGGAGGCCGAGACCATGACGGGCGTCTTCGTCCCGGCCGGAACGCCACAAGCCGTAGTCAATCTCCTGCAAAAAGAGATTGCGGCGATCGTCCGGATGCCGGACGTGAAGAAGCGGTTGCTCGACTTCGGCGTCGTACCGATTGGCGATTCGACGGCGGATTTTTCCGCCAACGTCAAAGACGAGATCGCCAAATGGAAGCACGTGATCGAAGTCGGCAAGATCGATAGGATTTGAAAGCGCGGCTTCCATCGCGCCAGCGGCGAACGACGGTCTGTTCCGCCGGTGAATCCTCAAACCAGCCCCGCGCCTGAGCGCGGGCGCCGTGGTTTCACTGGCCGCGTCGGCCGTGTAAAAGAGCCTGGAAATCCGGACACGAGGACCGTCATGGCGAATACGGCCACAAACGCTTCAGCCCCTGCCCCGCAGGCCTTGGGGTATGTCGGGGTCCGCGCCAAGGATCTGGGCGATTGGGCGAGCTACGGCACGAACCTGCTCGGCTTGCAGCGCATCGACAAGTCGCGCTCAAGCCTTGCCTTCCGAATGGACGACCGCAAGCAGCGCATCCTGGTCGATGCCGACGGCGGCGAAGGGATTTCGTTCTTCGGCTGGGAAGTGGCCGACGCCACGGCGCTCAATGCGCTCGCCGCGCATCTGGAGAGAAACGAAGTCAATGTCGCGCGCGGCGCCCGCGCGCTCGCCGACGAACGCCGGGTGCGGGATTTGATCGTGCTCGCCGACCCGGTCGGCAACCGGCTTGAGATTTTCCACGGCGCGGAAACCACCGCCGAGCCGTTCAAAGCCGGCCGCTCGATCTCCGGTTTCCGCACCGGTCCGCTCGGGCTCGGCCACGTCGTGCTCAACGTCGATTCGCGCGATACCATCGATCGCCTGATGACGTTCTATCGCGGCGCGCTCGGCTTTCGCCTCACCGACTATTACGATCATCCGTTTGTCGCCCGCTTTCTGCATCTCAATCCGCGCCATCACAGCCTTGCCTTCATCCAGACCGGCAAGAACGCGGTGCATCATGTCATGATGGAGCTGTTCAGCTTCGACGATGTCGGCCAGGCCTACGACATTGCGCTCGGCGAAGAAGGCCGCATCGGCGTCACACTCGGCCGCCACACCAGCGATTACATCACTTCGTTCTACAGCCTCACGCCGTCCGGCTTCATGGTCGAGTACGGTTGGGGCGCGCGTTCGATCGATGTCGAGACATGGCAAGCCTCAGAGCGCAAGGAAGGCCCCAGCATGTGGGGTCATGACCGCGTCTGGCTGTCCAAAGAAGATAACGAGAAGGCGCGCGCGCTGCGCCTGAAAAACGCCGCCGACGGTTTCCGCCGCCCCGTCCAGGTGATGGAAGGCAATTACGACGTCATGGCTGGCGTCTGTCCGTGGTGGGACGCGGTCAAAGCAAAGTCAGCCACACGGTAATACTAGAACTCAGCCGGGTCGCTGACGACGCGACGACGGCAGCAGCATCCCGCTGGCCGCTCCCGCCAGTGCGAGCGCGGCACAGATCAGCATGACGGAGCGGATACTCTTCGCCAGCGATTCCCTGATGACGCTCTCGGCCAGTTGCCGATCGCTGCCTTGAACCTTGGCCAAGGCAGGAGCGAACACGAATTGCCCTTTGGCGTCGCCAATCGCCCGCACCACCGCACGCGGCAGAGGCTTGGCGGCAAGAAGTCGGTCCAATCCAGCATCGTAAAGTCCAAGCGCCAGCGCGCCGAGGACGGCGACCGCGAGCAGGTTCGCCACCGATGCAACAGCGTTGTTGATGCCGGCCGCAATTCCGGTCTCATGGTCGGGAACGGCGCCGATCACCGTCGTCGTCAGCGGCGCCACCGCGATGACCATGCCAAAGCCCAAGATCGCGATCGGCACCAGATAGGCCCAGTACGATCCGCCGCCGATCGGCCACGCGAAAAGCGCGAAGCCTAAAGCGGCGATAGCTGGACCGATGATCAACGGACCTTTGGCGCCGAAGCGATCGAGCAATCCCCCTGCCCAACGCGACAGCGTGGCCATGATCAGCGTAAACGGCAGGAAGGCGGTACCAGCAAGGACCGCCGAAAATCTTTCCACCTGAATAAGAGCGAACGGCAGAAAGAAGAACGCACCTCCGAGCCCCGCGTAGAGCAGCAGGGTCAGCAGATTGACGGCGCTAAAGGTGCGGGAACGAAACAGTCCCAGCGGCAGCATCGGCGCCGGACTGCGGGTCTCCTCCCAGATGAATGCCACCAGCAGCAGCAATCCAACCAGCAAAGCGCCAGCGACTGTCGGACTGCTCCAGCCGAAAACCGGCGCAGATATCAGCCCAAACGCAAGGCTACCGAGCGACACGAGGGCGAGCAACGAGCCGCGCCAATCGAGTCCACCTTTGGCTTCCAAGTTGCGGCTATCGGGCACTTTGCTGAGCGCGATCCAGATTGCCGGCAGCGCGAGCACAGGGTTGATGAGAAATATCCAACGCCAGGTGAGATGATCGACGATCCAGCCACCCAGCAGCGGTCCGACGGCGCCCGCGAGGGCGGAAAAGGCTGCCCAGGTGCCAATCGCCTTTCCCCGTTCGGCTTCATCGAAGGTCGCTCCGATGATCGCCAGCGAGCACGGGATCAGCAGCGCCGCCCCCACGCCCTGAATGCCGCGCGCCAGGATCAATTGGAAAATATCGGGTGACAGGCCGCACCAGATCGACGTGACTGCAAAGATTGCGATGCCCAAGACGAATATGCGGCGGCGGTCGAACAGATCGCCCGCGGCCCCTCCGGTGAGGACAAACGCGGACAGGCAAAGCGTGTACGCGTTGACGAGCCACTGGATGACGACAACCGACGTCTTCAGATCGGTCTCGATGGCCGGCAACGCGACGTTGACGATGGATTCGTCGATATAGGCAATGCTCGAGGCGGATTGTGACTGCAAGCACCCACGGCTTGGCGCTTGCGATGCAATCGCCGGCCGTGCGAGTTGCCTCGATCAAGGCTTGGTCGCAGGGTCGCTTGGCAGAGACCGTCAATTGGGCGTCTCGCGCGCGGGACAGGAACACGGAAGCTCGTGTATTATCGATCTAATCTAATCCATGACGGCGCATCTTCCCATCTCGTGCAGCGCCAAATATGTGTGTGAGCAATGGCGGACCACGGGAATACGGACAACGTCCACACGCGAAGCATCGCCGAATTCGTCTCGGGGCTGACCTACGATCAGATTCCGGCGGATGTCCGCGAGCGCATCAAGCTGTTGATGCTCGATTCGCTCGGCTGCGCCATCTACGGCGCCAATCTCGAATGGTGCCGCATCCTGCGCGGCACCCTGGAGACGCTCGACGCGACGCGCACTACCTCGATCTGGGGCACGAATGCACGGCTCTCCTCGGACCACGCGGCGCTTGTCAACGGCACGCAGGTGCAGGGCTTTGAGCTCGACGACGTGCACCGCAAGGCCGTCCTGCATGTCGGCGCGGTGACCTTGCCGGCGCTGATCGCGGTAGCGGAAAGCCACACCAGGCTTTCAGGCCGTGATTTTCTTACCGCGGCTGTCGCTGGCTACGAGATCGGGCCGCGCGTCGGACTGTGCATGGGCCAGGAGCATATCGGCCAAGGCTGGCATTCCGGCGCGACGGTCGGAATTTTCTCGGCGGCTGCCGGGGCCGCTCGCGCCCTTGGCCTCGATGCGGAGAAGACCGTGCACGCGCTCGGCATTGCCGGCACGCAATCGTCCGGCCTGATGGCCGCGCAGTACGGCGCCATGGTCAAGCGCATGCATGCCGGACGCGCCGCGCAGAGCGGACTTTATGGGGCGCTGCTGGCGGCCAACGGCTTTACCGGCATCGTCGACGTATTCGAGGCGCCCTATGGCGGCTTCTGCACGACATTTTCGCGCTCGCAGGACCGATTCAACCTTAACGCATTGAGCGCGGACCTCGGCCAGAAATTCGAGACTATGGGTATCGCACTGAAATTCTACTCGTGCGTCGGCTCAAACCACACCACGCTCGACGCGCTCGCTGACATCCGCAAACGCCGGCCGTTCAAGCTCGATGAGATCGAAGAACTCGTCGTGTACGGATCGCAGGTCACCGCCGATCACGTCGGCTGGCCCTACAAACCCGAAGGCTTGACGGCCGCGCAGCTCAACCTGCCGTTCTGCGTCGCAACGCTGTTGATCGAGGGCGACGTGTTCGTCGACGAATTCACACCGGACTGCGTCGACGATGCGGCACGGATCGCGATGTCCCGCAAAGTCCGCGTGGTGCACGATCCGGACATCACCGCGCTTGGCGCCGCGCACCGCCATAAGGTGCGCGTCGACGTGAAATTCCGCGACGGCTCGGTCGAGCGCGAGACGCGCGAAGCGCCGCGCGGCAGTGAGCAGTCGTTCGCCAGCGCAGACGACATCGTCGCCAAGTTCCGCAAGCTCACACGAGCCGTCATAGCGGACAAGCAGCAGAGCGCACTGGTTGAGGCAGTGCTGGGGCTGGACAATCTCGCGGACAGCCGTACGCTGATTGAACTCTTGCGCGCGTGACCGGCCTCAGTCGCGTCATTCCGAGGCGTGCAGCTCGCAATGACGGGGCTTGAAATGGAATTCGGAATTTTCGATCATCTCGATCATACCGGCGCCCCACTGCCGGACTTCTATGAAGACCGCCTGAAGATCGCCGAAGCCTACGATCGCGCAGGCTTCTACGCCTATCATCTCGCCGAACACCATGCGACGCCGCTCGGCATGGCACCATCGCCGAATGTGTTCCTCGCCGCGCTGGCGCAGCGCACCAAGCGGCTGCGTTTCGGGCCGATGGTGTTTGTGGTGCCGCTTTATCATCCGCTGCGGCTGATTTCGGAAATCTGCATGCTCGATCAGATGAGCGGCGGCCGGCTGGAGCTGAGCTTCGGCCGCGGCGCCTCGCCGATTGAGCTAGAATATTTCGGCGCCGATCCGAAGCAGGCGCAGGACATCTATAACGAAGCCGTTGAGGTCATCCTGACCGGGCTCTCGCACAAGACCCTCAGCTTCCACGGCAAGCATTTTAACTTCGACAACGTGCCGATGGCGCTCGGCCCGCTGCAGACTCCGCACCCGCCGATCTGGTACGGCGCGCATGCGCCGGACAGCGCGGCACGCGCGGCACGTAAAGCGCTCAACATCATCAATCTCGATCCGACCGCACACATCCGGGAAACCGTCGCGAGCTATCGCAAGGCCTGGCAGGACGCCAAGGGCTCCGCGCCGCTGCCGAAGATCGGCCTTGGGCGCTTCATCGTCGTGGCCGACACCGATGCACAGGCGATGCGGCTTGCGAGCCGCGCCTACCGGCCGTGGTTTGACAGCTTCATACATCTGTCGCGGTTGCGCGGCCGCGCGCAGACCCATCCGCGGCCGGAGGAATTCGAGCCGCTGATGGAGCGCGGCCAGGGCATCGCCGGCTCGCCCGCGACGGTGCGCAAGCTGCTGGCCGCGCAAATCGCCGAAACCGGCTGCAACTACGTGGTCGGTCAGTTCGCATTCGGGGACATGACGCGCGACGAAGCGCTGCGCTCGATCGAGCTTTTTGCCCGTGACGTGATGCCGGCGCTGCGTGAAATTCGCGAGCCGGCCGTCGCCTAGGTGTCGCGCGTCGCCTTCAGGTGCGCGAACACCTTGGCCCGCAGGGCAGCCTGCTCCTCGGCGCTCCACTTGCGAAAGCCTTCGCCGGACTTGAAGCCGAGCTTACCGCTGTCCACGAGCTTTTTCAGATAGGGCGACGAACTTGGCCGGCTGTCGATCGCCGGCAGCACGTTGTCGTGGATGGCGAGCGTAAGGTCCGTGCCGACGAGATCGGCGTTCTCCAACGGGCCGAGCACGGCGATGCGGCGGCCGAACGAGGCCTTGATGACGGCGTCGACCGTCTCGGCGTCGCAAATGCCGTTCTCGACCAGCGAGATCGCTTCGCGCCAGAGCGCGTGCTGCAGCCTGTTGCCGATAAAGCCCGGCACGTCTTTTTTCACATGCGCCGGCTTTTTCCCGGCCATTTCATGCAGGTCCATCGTCCATTGGACCGTCTGCGGCGACGTCCATTGCGTCTCGATCACCTCCACCAGCGGCACCAGGAACGGCGGATTCCACCAATGGGTGCCAAGCGCCCGCTCGCGCCTGTCCAAGCCCTGCATGATCGCGGTGATCGGAATGACCGACGTGTTGCTGGCGAGGATGGTGTCGGGCCGCACGTGACGCTCGATCTCGGCAAACAGCTTCTGCTTCATCGGCAGATTTTCCGACACCGCTTCGACAACATAATCCGCGTTGCGCACGGCATCGGCGAGATTAAAGCACGGCTCGACGCGGACGACGGCGCCCTCGTCATCGCCGAGATCGCGCAGGTTGGCGGCGATGCGCGCTTTCACCGTGTCGAGATTCTGCACGACCGTATCGGTGATCGTCACGTCGTGACCGGCGAGCGCAAACACCTGCGCAATGCCGTGGCCCATCAGCCCGGCGCCGACGATGGCAACGCGCGTTTTTGCCAATTCAACCCGCCGTGTAACCGCCATCGGCATAGAGGATGTGTCCGGTGTAGAAATCGGAAGCCTTCGAGGCGAGGAACAGCAGCGGGCCGGCGAGGTCGGATGGCTCGCCAAGGCGGCCCTTTGGCACGCGCGACAGGAAGCCCTTGCGCACCGCTGTCGAGCGCTCGTTGTCCTCATACATCCAGGCTGTGAGCGGCGAGCGGAACACCGTCGGCCCGATGGCATTCACCGTGATGCCGGTATCGCCCCATTCGCAACCGAGCGCCTTGGTCATGCCGTCGATCGCCGATTTGGAGGAGCAGTAGGCGGTGTAGCCGGCCGGATGGCCAAGGAGCCCGCGCGCCGACGACATCAGGATCACCTTGCCGCCGCGGCCCTGCGCCAGCATCTGCTTGCCGGCCGCGCGCGCCATCAGCCACGACTGCGTGACGTTGACGTCCATCACTTCGGAAAAAGCTTCCGGCGCCTGATCGACGATCTTCTGCACCTTGTTGATGCCGGCCGCGCACACGAGGATATCGACGCCACCGAACCGCTTGACCGCGGCCTCGACGATCTTGTCGCAGACCGCCGCAGTGTTCGGCCGCACATTGACGGCCTCGACCTTGGCGCCGCGCTGCTCGCAATCCGTCACGATCTTCTTCAGCGCATCGGCGCCGCCGGCCGAGAGCACGAGATTGCAGCCGGCGCCAGCCAGCACCTGCGCGGCGAGCGCGCCGAACGCGCCAGTCGCTCCCGTGATGATCGCGGTTTTGCCGCGCACGTCGAACAACGACAGCGGGTTTTTCAGAACATCTTCGTCGGACATGGCACTCTCTTTGTTTGTACCGTCACCCTAAGGTGCGAGCGAAGCGAGCCTCGAAGGGCGACGGCCCGAGCGCCTCGGCCGCATCCTTCGAGGCCCGCGCGACGCGCGGGCACCTCAGGATGACGGAATAAAAGTCACTTCACCGGAGCGACCGCGACCGCGATGGTGCAGACTTCGTTCGACCGGTTGATGATCTCGCGGCTCTCGTTGGGGCCGATATAGACGCTATCGCCCGCCTTGGCGACCGTCTCCTTGCCGCCGGCGATAACCGTCAGCTCGCCGGCAAGCACGTAGTAGATCTTCTCCGGCGGCGAGGCGTCCGGACCGGCACCGCCGCCCGGCAGGAAATGCGAAATGCCGAACACCAGCGTCTGCGAGCCTCCCATCTCGGCGCCGTAGACGCGGAACGATTTGTAGCCGCGGTGATTGGGCGCCTCGTAGGCCTTCGCCTCGGAAAATTTACGCACGATCATGCGAACTTCTCCCCTTTCTCGATCCGGTACGATCCCTTCGGATCGATGATCGCCACCAGCCGGACAATGCAGCCGTCGCCACGATCCCAATTCCAGGGAAAGTACGCGAAGGTGCAGCGTTTACCGGTGACCTTGTCGATGTCGCCACCGACATTCTCGATACCCAGAATGCCGTTCTTGAACAGGATACGGTGCACCGGCTCCCAATCCGGAAAATCTTCCTTCCAGTCGCGGCCGCCCGACCATTTCTTGTATTCCTCGGCGAGATGCGGATGCAGCGGTCCGTTACGCTGCGGGCCGATCGCGGTGGCGAGGGGATGATCGTTGGCCTGGGTGTCGTGGCCGATCACCTTGACCTTCTTCTCCACGAACCACTCGCCCGCCGACGGCACGAAGCCCGGCGAGCGGCAGAAATAATCTTCGCTGTCTTCGTAGAGCTTGTGCCAGCCGGTGTTGACGATCACCACGTCGCGCGGGCGCACGATCTTACCCGCCGCCTTTTCCAGGTCGTCGTAGGTAATCTGTTCCCATTTTTTCTTGGGGATCGAGACCACGATGCCGGAGCCGAAGAAGTGCGGCAACGGCACTTCGTCGATGAACGGCGTGCCCTGCACCACATGGGCCGGGGCGTCGATATGCGTTGTATTGTGCATCGAGGTCGTGATGCGCTGCGACAAGACGCCCGACTTCGCCATGTAGTGGATGCGCTCGATCTTGACGTCTTCGAAATACGGCCAATTCGGTGACTGATAGCCAAAGCGATGGGACAGATTGTAAAACTCGAGCCCCATCGAATTATGGAGGTTCTCCTCCATCGCGACGCCGCGAATCTTCTTGACCACGCCATCCTCCCTCGTACGCCCACGCGTGCGGGCGTTATAGCATCGGGCAGTATACCACCACACCGAATATCGGATATAGACCCTGCTGAAAAGTGGTGTCAGGCGCGAGAGACAATAGAGGAAACGCATGGTGCAAAAGATCGCGTTGGAAGAGCATTTTCTGTCGCCCGGCTACGAGGAGTATTGGGGGACCACCGTCGGCAACGTCGACCCCAATTTCGCCCGCACCATTCTGTCGCGCCTGACCGACTTCGGCGAAATGCGGCTTAAGTCGATGGATGAAGCCGGCATCGCCCGATCCGTGCTCGCCATCGCCGGACCCGGAGTTCAGATCGAGCGCGACGTGCCGACGGCGACTCGCCGGGCGCGGGAGTCCAACGATTTCCTGGCGCGTGAAATCCAGAAACGACCCGACCGCTATGCGGGATTTGCCCACCTCGCCGTTCAGGACCCACGGGGCGCCGCCGACGAGCTGGAGCGCTGCATGCGGGACCTCAAGTTCTGCGGCGCCATGATCAACGGCCACACCTTCGGCCAGTACCTCGATCACCCATCGCTCTATCCGTTTTGGGAGCGGGCCGAGGCGCTCGGTGCGCCGATCTACATTCATCCGACCGATCCGGTCGCCCCCTCTCCCGCGCTCGAAGGCGTCGCCGGCCTGCGCCGCGCTACCTGGGAATGGGGATTCGAAACCGGCTCGCACGCCTTGCGGCTCGTCTTCAGCGGCCATTTCGACCGCTTCCCTCGCGCCATGGTGATCCTCGGCCATCTCGGCGAGACGCTGCCGTACCTGCTATGGCGCTTGGACAGCCGCGCCAAGCTTTATGGCATCAAACTTTCCCGCGAGCCGTCCGACTACATCAAGAACAACATCATCGTGACCACATCGGGTATGTGCTCGGCGGAGCCGCTCAACTGCGCGCTTGCCGCGCTTGGGCCGAGCCGCGTGATGTTTGCCGCCGATTATCCGTTCGAGTCGGCGCAGGAGGCCGGCGAATTTCTCGATCACGTAAATCTCGCGGAGCCGTTGCGGTCGGACATTGCCTCTAATAACGCCGCCAAGTATCTCAACCTCACCACCTCATCCTGAGGCGCGAGCGAAGCGAGCCTCGAAGAATGAGGCAGAGGCACCGGGGCCTCGCCCTTCGAGGCTCGGCGCTGCGCGCCGAGCACCCTAGGGTGAGGAACAAGGATCGTCATGCCCAAAGTCCTCATCGTCGACGTCCACGCCGACCAATATCACGACCGGCTCCACGCCGAGTTTCCCAGTTTGGAATTCCTGCTCGCGCCTAACGCGGCGGCGGCAGAGGGCAACCTGTCCGGCGTCGATGTGCTGATCTGCTTCGGCATCGCGATAGACGATTCGATCATCAAGCGCGCACCCAACTTGAAGTGGATACAGTCGCTGGCGACGGGCGTCGATCATTTCCTGCGCTGCCCGTCGCTCCGCCCGGAAACGCTGATCACCAGCGGGCGCGGCATCCATGGCGCGTCGATGCGCGAGGAGATCGTGTATCTGATGATGGCGGTGAGCCGCGACGCGCTCCGCGCAGCCGAGGATAAGAGAACGCACCACTGGGAACGCCGGCTGTGGAGCACGCTCGGCGGCAAGACCGCCGTCATCGTCGGCATCGGCGTGGTCGGCATCGCCATCGGCGAATTGCTCAAGGCGCTCGGCATGACCGTCATCGGCGTCACCCGCACGCCGCGCGCCGTCGCGGGTTTCGACGACATGATGCCGACCGACCGTTTGGCCGACGCCGCACGGCGCGCCGACTTTCTGATCAACGTCCTGCCAGCGACCGTCGACAATCTCGGCATTTTCGACACCGAGGTGCTCGCCGCGATGAAGCCATCGGCGTACTTCATCAACGGCGGCCGCGGCCAGACCGTCGACGAGGCGGCGCTGATCGCGGCGCTGCGCGAGCGCCGCATCGCCGGTGCCGGACTTGATGTGTTCCAGAATGCACCGTTGCCGGCCGACAGTCCGTTCTGGGATCTGCCTAATGTCTTCATCACACCGAATGTTGGCGGCTATATCGTCGAATACGAGGATATGATCATGCCGCTCGTCATCGACAACATTCGACTGTTCCTCGCCGGACGGCAGAGCGAGATGGCGAACATTGTCGCGCGCTGATCGTCAGCGCAGCGGCGAGGCCGCAATGACGATCGTTACGCCCACGGCAGCACCACAATCCGGCCAACCAGATCGGGCGACGTCTCAAGCAGCATGTGCGCTTCGCCAATGCGCACCAGCGGGAAACGCGCGGCGATACGCGTCTTGATGCGGCCGTCACCGAGCAGTTTCAACACCGTAAGCATGTCGTTCATGCGCGCGCCGCGGATGCCGAGCAGGCTCAGCTCCAGCCGGATCATGTCGGCGGCGGTGAACGGCATCGGCTCGCGGCCTTGTTCGCTGGAAACGACGAGGCGGCCGCCGAGCCTCATCACGGTGCCGAGAAAGCGCAACAGCTCTGGGCTGCCGGTGTAATCGACCGCGTGATCGACGCCCTCGCCGCCCGTCAGCGCCAGCACATCGGCGCGAGCGCGTTCGGGATCGGTGGTGACAACCGCGGCGTCGGCGCCGAGCTCGCTTAAGATCGCGGCCTTGCCGGCATGGCGCGTCGTTGCGATGAC
The DNA here is from genome assembly GCA_036511795.1 of Xanthobacteraceae bacterium. Taxonomy (GTDB): domain Bacteria; phylum Pseudomonadota; class Alphaproteobacteria; order Rhizobiales; family Xanthobacteraceae; genus BOG-931. The sequence continues at coordinate 5,804 of DATCBO010000034.1, read as the reverse complement.
GCGCGCGCCGGCGAGCTTGCAAAGCTGCATCGTCGCCTGCCCCATGCCGCCAGACGCGCCTGCGATCAGTACGGTATCGCCGAGCCGCACCTTAAGCCGGTCGCGCACGACCCGGTGCGATGACGAGAACGGCCACAGCGCCACGCCCGCCTGCTCATAGTCGACACCGCTGGCTAGCGGCAGCCACATGTGCTCGTCGCGCACGAGATACTGCGCGTAGGAGCCGAAAGCCTGGTGGCCCGGAATGGCGAGATTGCGCGACAGATTGCCGAGCCCGCGCGCGGTCTCGACCGCATCAGGATCCTCGGGATGGGTAACCCCGATGACGCGATCGCCCGGCTGGAAACGCGTCACGGCGCCGCCAGCAGCAATCACCTCGCCCGCGGCCTCGCGGCCCAATTGCTGCGGCAGTAAAAACGCGGCGCGGCCCGGCAACTGATAGCGCGCGAGATCGTCGGCGCGATATTTTACGTCCCAGCGCGACACTGAGCCGGCGAAATTCTTCACCAATACGTCGCGCGGGCCGAGCGGTGGCAGATCGTATTCGCCAAAGATCAGCTTATCCGGACCGCCATATTCGAATAAGCGGATCGCCATGGTTTTTGCCGGAATCGTCATCCCGCACACTACCACGCGGCAAGGCCGTCACTGAATTTCAGTTTGGGAGGTTGGAGCAGCGGGCGGGAATCGAACCCGCTCATGACGGCTATGCACACCGCCGCGTTCCCAATTCGCTACCGCTGCATCGCTACACTCTACTGGATAGGAGTTAATTGCAATTTCAAATGCGCGGCGTAACAAATTTAAGATTAATTCGACCGTATTCTGAAGGCCGATGTTAAATCTGCTATGGGTATTGTGCGTCGCTTCTCCAGCCACCGTAGCAGCGCATTAACCACACAAATCCGCCGATAAACGATCGGAACATGATGTCGGGTCAATCCAGCACCTGCGAGGCCGTCGTCGTCGGCGCAGGTCCTTACGGTCTTTCGGTCGCAGCCCATCTTCGCCACGCCGGCATTGCGGCGCATGTGTTTGGCGAGCCGATGGCATTCTGGCGCAACAACATGCCGCGCGGCATGCTGATGCGCTCGCCATGGCGCGCCACGCATTTTTCCGATCCGGATGGCGCCTGGTCGCTCGACGCCTATGCGGCGGAGCACGGCGTCGATCCAAACCATCGGCTGCCGCTCGACACGCTTGTCGCGTACGGCGAATGGTTCCAACAGCATGCCGTCGCCGACATCGACCACCGCGCGGTGCGGCGGATCGATGCGGCGCGCGATGGCTTTCGCCTGACGCTTGGCGACGGCGAGACGCTGAACGCCGGCCGGGTCATCATCGCCACCGGACTGCGCAATCAGGAATACCGGCCGCCGGCTTTCAAGGACGTTCCAGCAACACTCGCAAGCCATACGAGCGCCCACCCCGATCTGTCGGTATTTCGCGGCAAGCGCGTCGCGGTGATCGGCCGCGGCCAGAGCGCTTGCGAATCCGCAGCGCTGCTCGCCGATAACGGCGCCGAAGTCGAGATCATCACCCGCGGCAACATTCATTGGCTCGGCATTTCGGCCAACGGGGCCGCACGGAATACTTTCCGGCGCAGGCTGCGTGAAGCGATGGCGTCGCCCTCCGAAGTCGGGCCGTTCCCGCTGAGTTGGTTGGTCGAAATCCCTGGCACCGTTCGGCAGATTCCGGCTGCGCTTCGCGACGAGTTTTCGCGGCGCTGCCTGAAAGCGGCCGCCTCCGGATGGCTCAAGCCGCGCTTCGGCAAAGTCCGATGCAATTCTGGGCGAACGATCCTGGCCGCCCGCGCGCTTGGCGATCGCGTCGCGCTCGATCTCGATGCCGGCGAGCGCGTGTTCGATCGTGTTCTGCTCGGCACCGGCTATCGGATCGACATCGGGCGGCTCGGCATTTTGGGGCCGCAACTGCTCGACCGGATTGTCTGCGCCGATGGTTCGCCACTCCTGCGCCCGGGATTCGAATCGAGCGTGCCGAAGCTGCATTTCGTCGGCTCCTACGCGGTCAAGAGTTTCGGGCCGCTCTTACGCTTCATCGCCGGTGCGCCCTATGCGGCGCGGGCTGTCGTGCAGGCCATGCAAGGACGCATGACGCAACAGCCGGCCGGATCGGCGCAGGGCGAGCGCGTGTTTGGCGCCGTCGCGTCGCCCAATGTGTGGACGCCGCAGTGAGCGACGCCGGCGAGGAAGCATCGCCACGCAAGGGAGCGATCGTCCTCGGCGGCGCACACGGCAGTCTTGAAATTGCCCGCAGCCTCGGGCGGCGCGGTATCCCAGTCTGGCTTATCACCGCAGACAACCCACTGGCGAGCCTATCGCGCTTTGTTGAAGTAAGCCTCCGATGGAGCGGGCCGCGCGATAGCGGCGCCCTCGCCTTCCTCACAGATCTTGCGCGCCACCATGGCCTCGAAGGCTGGGTGCTGTTTGCCGGCAGCGACGATGACGTATGGTTCGTTGCCCAGAATCACACAGCCCTCAGCGCGCTGTTCACACCGACAACGCCGGCCTGGGATAAGATCCGCTGGACGAACGACAAGCGCGCCATGAATGCGCGCGCCGACGAACTCGGTATCACTCATCCGCTGACCCGTCAGGCGCGCTCGCGCGACGAACTCGTATCGCTCGGCATCTGCTTCCCGGTGATCTTGAAGCCCGCGGTGCGCGAAGGCCGCAACGCGTTCGTCGACGCCAAAGCCTGGCGCGCCGACGACGAAGCCACCCTGCGTACTCGTTTCGACGAGGCAAAGGCGCTGGTCGGCGCCGATGCGATCATGATCCAGGAGCTCGTCCCGGGCGATGGCTCGGCGCAATATTCCTACGCAGCCGTATGGGATCGCGGCAAACCAGTCGCTTCACTGGTGGCCCTGCGCCGCCGGCAATATCCAGTCGAATTCGGCTTCACCAGCACCTTTGTCGAGACCATCGCGCAACCGCAAATCGAGGCGGACGCCTGCCGCTTCCTCGCCTCGCTTGATTACAGCGGTCTGGCCGAGGTCGAGTTCAAATACGACGCCCGCGACCGCCGTTATAAAATCCTTGATGTCAACACGCGCGCCTGGTCGTGGCTCGCGCTCGGCCGGGTCGCCGGCATCGATTTTCCCGCTCTGCAATGGCAGATCGCGACCGGACAAGCGATCGCACCGCAGACGGTGCGCTGTGGCGCCCGCTGGGTCTACGTGTCGCGCGATCTCGCGGCGTCGCTACGGGACATGCTGTCCGGCAAGTTGTCCCCCGCGGCGTACCTGCGGTCGTTCGGAAGACCGGTGGCGCTCGCTGTGTTCGCCTGGGACGATCCGGTACCTGCGCTGCTCGACCTGCCACTCAGCGCCATGCGCGTCGCTGCACGCTGGCTGGCACGGCGCAAAAGCACCGCAACGCCGCCGCTGCAATCTGCCAAATTGCCGACCTGATTGCGGCGGGCGGGCCAGCCCGAACTGATGCCTAGACCGTCGGCCCCCAGCCGTGCTCGCTCACGTCGAACACGATGCCGTCCGGGTCTTTGAACTTCTTCTCGGCATCGACGCCCGGGTACTGCGGCAGCTTCATAAAGAACTCACCGCCGCGCTTCTTGATTTCCTGCTCGGTGGCATCCTCGCTGTCGACGATGAAGCCGAAATGATGCAATCCGGCCCAGTCGGGGCCTCCCTTGCCGCCTTTGGTCCCCTCCGGAAACTGCAAAAGCGTCAGGTTCATGACGCCATCCGAGAGCGAAATGGCGTTGCCGATCGGCGCCTCGACCTTTTTGAGCCGCTTGAGGCCGAACACGCCCTCGTAGAAGGACGCCGCCTTTTCGAGGTCGGGAACCTGAATCGCGATGTGTCTGAGTTTGGCCATGCGGGCCTCCCATGGAGAGTTCGACCGGGACTTTGGCCAGAATAGAACAACAGCGGCCCGCAAGTGTCCACTGCCGGCCGATATTTGCGCTGCCTCAGGAAATCGGACATCGCCCTTCCCCGAAGTGGTGAACCCTCGCGGCGGAAACGGTTTCAATCGGCGGCAAATTATTGCAAAATCGCCGCCTGGACCTTCCGCACCTACCCAGGGGACATGCCCGCGCGGAGCGGCCCATCGCGCTCGCGCGCGCAAGAAGGAGGAAGCTCATGACGCTCGCTCAGGTCAAATTCCCCGTCATCCTGTTCGGTGCGGCGCAGCTCATGAAAATAGCCGCCCTACGCAACGCGGATTTCAAAGCGCGTCTTCGTGAACATAACCTTGTCGCCCAGATCATGGCGCGCGACGAGGAGATCGGGCGCTGGATCGCAATTAACAACGGCAAGATCACCTCCGGCGCGGGACTGCACGCCAAACCCGACATCAAGCTGATGTTCAAGAACGCCGAGATCGGCGCCTCGCTGCTCACGCCGCCGATCAACTGGCTCAATCAGATCAACGCCCAGAAGGATTTCGTCCTTGGCGTCGACGGGCCGGAGGCGTTGACCAACTGGTTCGCCCAGACGCTGATGATGGCGCAGTCGGCCGGCCTCAAATACGGCACCAAGCTCGGTGGCGGCATGACGCGCTACTGCAACATGACCAACGGCGGCCCGGTCTTCGTCTACGTCAAGGACGGCAAGATCGTGCGCATGACGCCGATCGATCTTACCGAGGAAGACGGCGCGTCATGGTCGATCGAGGCCAAGGGCGTAAAGCTCACGCCGCCGCGCAAGACAACGCTGGCGCCGCACGGCCAGAACGTCAAATCGATCATCTACTCGAAGGATCGCCTGCTCTATCCGATGAAGCGCGTCGACTTCGATCCGAACGGTGAGCGCAATCCGCAGAACCGCGGCAAGTCCGGCTACGTGCGCATCAGTTGGGACGAGGCGATCGAGATCGTCACCAACGAGATCAAGCGGCAAAAGCGCGAATACGGTCCCGGCGCCATCACGTTCTCACACGGCTCGCATCATACCTGGGGCAATATCGGCTATTACCTCTCGGCGCTGTTCCGCTTCGCCAATGCGGTCGGCATGACGCGCATCCATCACAATCCGGATTCGTGGGAGGGCTGGTACTGGGGCGCGGTGCACCACTGGGGCCATACGCTGCGCGTCGGCCAATCCGAAACCTACGGCACCGTCGAAGACTGCCTGCAGAACTGCGACATGATCGTGCATTGGGCCGCGGACCCGGAATCGACATCGGGTTCCTACGGGGCGCAAGAAGGCACGACACGCCGGCAATGGCTGAAAGATCCCAAGCTCGGCATCAAGATTGTGCACGTCGATCCGTACTACAACGCCTCGGCGCAATTCCTGCCCGGCAAGTGGTTCGCGCCGAAGCCCACCACCTCGGTCGCGATGGCGATGGCAATCGCCTACGTGTGGATCAAAGAAGGCCTCTACGACAAGGAATTCGTGAAGACCCACACGATCGGCTTCGACAAGTGGAAGGCTTATCTGGTCGGCGACGACGACGGCATTCCAAAGACGCCCGAATGGCAGGAGAAGGAAACCGGCGTTCCCGCGCGCGACGTGCGGGCGCTGGCGCGTGAGTGGGGCAAGAAACGCGTCTATCTCGCGCCCGGCGGCTGGGGTAACGGCCACGGCGGCGCCTGCCGCAATCAGACCGGCATCCAATGGGCGCGCGTCATGGTATGCCTCGTCGCCATGCAGGGGCTCGGCAAGCCCGGCATCAACATGGGCAACCTGCAATGGGGCACGCCGCTCGACTTTAATTTCTATTTCCCCGGCTACGCGGACGGCGGCATGTCGGGCGATCTGGAGAACACCTCGATGCCGGTCGAGCTGTATCAGCGCATGCCGCAGCTGCCGACCATGA
>DATCBO010000033.1:0-13621 GCA_036511795.1 Xanthobacteraceae bacterium | reverse complement strand
GGCTGCGAAAGAAGCTGCTCGATCCCCACGAGCGCAAGCGCGATGAGCGCCGCAAGGAAGCCGAGCGCGTGTAAGCGCGGTCGCGCGCAACGCACGTTCGGCCGCTGCAACAACGGCCGACGCCAAACTTACAACCTTTTGTGCCTTTGTGGGACAAGTCTGCGACAAATGTCGGCCACCGTGGCGTTGTTGCCACAGGGCGACAAGATTGCGAATGGACGGGCATTTTTGCGCTTGCAGGCCCGGCAATTCCGCTAATAATCATCAGCGTTAACTGAACGTGAATCTCTGCACTTGAAGCCCGCGAAACGGCTTGCTTTGATTGCACCATGAGCAACACTGTCGTCATCGAAATCCGACGCGCCAAGGCAAGCGATGCTTGCTCGGTAGCGGAATGCCATGACGAAGCGTGGCGAACGGCCTACCGGGGCATTATTCCGGGCACCGAATTGGAAAAGCTGATCGTGCGCCGCGGACCGGCGTGGTGGGACAGCGCCATCCGCAAAGGCAGCCGCGTTGCGCTCCTGCAATTTGGCGACAAGATCGCCGGCTACGCTAATTACGGACGCAATCGCGCCCGCAGCCTCGACTATGATGGCGAAATCTACGAGCTTTACCTGCGGCCCGAATTCCAGGGGTTGGGTTTCGGCCGCCGTTTGTTTACCGCGGCGCGTCGCGATCTGGCGCAAAGCGCACTCCGCTCGCTGATCGTCTGGGCGCTGTCGGAAAACGACAACGCGGTCGAGTTCTACCGCGCGCTCAGCGGCAAGGCGGTTGCGCGGTCATCGGAGAAATTCGGCTCGCGCTCGCTCGATAAGATTGCGTTCGGCTGGCAGAGCTGAGACGAGCCCTTTCACGATTCACTTCCGTCATGCCGGCCTTGTGCCGGCAGCCACGTCTTAGGGCACGAGAGCAAAGACGTGGTGCGCGGGTCAAGCCCGCGCATGACGAAGAAGCGGCACTTCAGCCCTTCCGCTCCAGAATCAGATTGCCGTAACGATCCACCGACGCCTGCCAGCCGGGCGGCACTACGGTCGTCGCATCGAATTGTTCGACGATGGCGGGACCGGCGAACTCGGCGCCGACCGCGAGGCGCTCGCGGTCGTAAATCGTCGCTTCCATCGCATCGCGCGCGGTGAAGAATACACGGCGCGCGCCTTTGAGGGCGTCCGACGAAGGCGGCGCCGGCGAGCGCGCCTCCTGGATATGGGGGGCGAATTTCGGCACAGCCACGCGCACCCGCTGCCGATAGCTCACCACTTCGACGCTCTTTTCCTTGGCGGCGTGACCGTGGATCCGCGCGTGCAGATCGTCGAACCGCGCCCGCACCGCTTCGAGCGCCTTGGCGTCAAGCCCCGACCCCAACCCTGCGCTCCCCCGCGAGCGGTGGAGGGTTAGGGCGGGAGCAAGCGACACGCGCAGTTCGTACCCCTGGCCCGCATACCGCATGTCGAATTCGCGTTCGTACGACGCCGCCTTGGGGTCGAGCCCTTCTTCGGCAAGTTCGCTCGCCGCCTTGGCCTCCATCTCGCAAAAGATGCTCTCGGCATGCGCCGGATCGAGCCGGTCGAGCGGACACAGTTCAGAACGGATGTAATCGTGCAGCACGTCGGTGCAGAGCAGGCCGAGCGCCGAAAACGCGCCGGGACGCGCCGGCACGATGATGCGGCGCATACCGAGCTCCTCGGCAACCGCCGCCGCGTGGACGGCGCCAGCGCCGCCGAACGGAAGCAGCGCGAATTCGCTAAGATCGACGCCGCGCCGCGCGGCGAATACGCGCACCTCGTCGGCCATGCGCATGTCGACGATGCGGCGGACACCGGCGGCGGCTTCAGGAAGCGTCATTCCCATCGGCTTGGCGATGCGTGCTTCCAGCGCCGCACGGGCGGCTGGCGCATCGAGCATCTGAGTGCCGCCGAGAAAATAATCCGGATTAAGAAAGCCGCAGACAATGTCGGCGTCGGTCACGGTCGGGTTGTCGCCGCCGCGGCCGTAGCAGACCGGACCCGGGTCGGCGCCGGCGCTTTGCGGGCCAACCGACAGGAACCCTGCACGGTCGATCCAGACGATCGAACCGCCGCCAGCCGAAATCGTGGTGAGGTCGAGCGCCGGCACGTCGAGCTGACGGCGCGCCACGGTGCCTTCGGTCACTTCAAGCGGCGTGCCGCCCTCGATGAAGGCGATGTCACAGCTCGTGCCGCCCATGTCGAGCGTCACCAGCCCGCGCGCCGCCAAATGCTCCTCACGCGGCAGGTAGGCGCTTGCCTGCGCGCCGGCCGCGGGTCCGGAGAGCAGACTGTGAACGGTCTTATGTCCGGTTACGGCTGCGGCAAACGGCATCACGCCGCCGTTCGACTGCATCAGGAAGCGCTGCTGCGTGGTGACGCCGGCCGCGCTCAACCGCTTTTCCAGATCGGCCACATAGGTGACCAGCACCGGCGCCAAATACGCGTTGAGCAACGTCGCCGACAGCCGCGGCCACTCCCGCACACGCGACAGCACTTCGCAGGACAGCGAAATGTGCGCTTCCGGAAACACCTCGCGGATGAGCGCGCCGCTTCTCTCCTCATGCGCAGGATTCATGAACGAGAACAAATAGCAGACCGCAATCGAGCGCACGCCGGCCGTCTTCAGAGCGGCAGCCGCCTTGCGCACCGCGTCCTCGTCGAGCGGCTCAAGCACCGCGCCGGTGTAATCGACACGGCCGCCGATCTCGTGCGTCAGGCTCTGCGGTGCGATCGGCGGCGGCTTCTGAAAGAAATAATCGAACACGTTGCCGTCGCGCGCCTGACCTTGCGTCTCCTGCACGGCGCGAAAGCCACGATTGATCAGCAGCCCCACCTTGGCGCCGCGCATTTCCAGGAGCGCATTGGTGGTAATCGTGGTGCCGTGCGAAAAGAACTCGATGGCCGACAGATCGATGCCGCGCGCGGCAAAATTGCCGATGCCGTTCATGATACCGAGCGCCGGATTGGCCGGCGTGGTCGACACCTTCTCGACCGCAATCGACCCGGCGCCGACATCGAGCAGCACCAGATCCGTGTGGGTGCCGCCGACGTCGACGCCCAGCCGAAATTTCGTCGTCATCGACTATTTCACCCGCTCATTCTCGTGAGACGTACCCCGGCAAAACGCCGCGCCGCGCGATCGTCGGGCGGTGTTGGCTCTTGCTTGGGAGGTTTCTATAGTCGCTGGCGCGCACTGCGCCAATGCTTAGGAATCGACATGAGACATGCTGGTTTATGGCTATTCGGCCTTCTCTCGGGCCTTTTCATCGCGCTCGGCGCGCCCGTCACGGCGCGCGCGCAAGCCCCTTTCCCGAACCATGTGGTCAAGATCGTGCTGCCGGTGCTGCCGGGATCAACCACCGACATTCTGGCGCGGCTGATTGCCAATCAACTCAGCGAAAAATGGGGCAAGCCGGTCATCGTGGAGAACATGCCGGGCGCGGCGATGAACATCGGCTCCGAATATGTGGCGCATGCCGCGCCTGATGGCTACACGCTGTTGTTGTGTCCGCCGTCACCGCTCGCGATCCAGCAGTTGCTCTATCACAACCTCCGATACGACCCGACCAAGTTCGTCCCTATCGCGCTTTTGACCAAGATCGCCAACGTGCTCGACGTGCGGCCGAAATTCCCGGCCAAGGACGTGCAAGGCCTGATCGCCTACGCCAAGGCCAATCCCGGCAAGCTGACCTATGCGTCGCAGGGCGTCGGCTCGACCGCGCAGTTGTCGGGCGCCGAACTGGAAGTGCTCGCGGGCATCAAGATGGTCCACGTGCCCTATCATGGCGCGCAACCGGCGCTCACCGACCTGATGGGCGGCAACGTCGACATGTTTTTTGACACGCTCGCGACATCAACGCCGCTGTTTCACGCCGGCAAAGTGACGATCCTCGGCGTCGCCAGCCCCGAACGCGACAGCGCCCTGCCCGACGTCCCGACGATCGCCGAGCAGGGACTGCCCGGCTTCCGTTCGATCACCTGGTTCGCGCTGGCCGGCCCGCCCGGCCTGCCCGCGGCGCTAGCTGACAAGATCAACCGCGATACCGATGCGATCCTGAAAAAGCCCGAGATCGTCTCCAAGCTACGAGCGCTGCAGCTCGAACCGATGGGCGGCACTACGGCGGACGCCACCAAATTCATCGGCGGGGAGACCCAACTTTGGGGCCGCGTCATCAAGGAGGCCCACATTACGGTGCCGCAGTAATCGGTTTCGCGGCGCCATGCGCCGAGCAAGGCTGTTTCGATGAAGGTCATCCAGTTTCGCGAGCCGGGTCCGCCGAGCGTTATGCAAATTCTCGACGTACCGATTCCCGAACCAAAGCCTGGCGAGGTTTTGATTCGCGCCCATTCAATCGGCGTCGGCATTCCGGACGCCAACATTCGCGCCGGCACCTATAGCTGGATGCCGCCACTGCCGGCGATTCCGGGCACGGAGCTTGCGGGCACGATCGAAAAAATCGGAGCCGGCGTCACCAAGCGCCAGGTCGGCGAACGCGTCTACACCACTGCGCGCGAACGCCCGCACCGTGGCGGCCATTATGCCGAGTACGTCTCGGCCCCGGTCGAAGCAACATTCGTGCTGCCCGCCAATGTCTCTTTTGATCAGGCGGCGGCGCTCGCCAACTATCAGGTGGCGTATCACATCTTCAACGACGCGGTGCGGCCGCGGCGCGGCGAAAGCGTTCTGATCTACGCCGCGGCCGGCGGCATGGGCAATGCGCTGATCGATCTCGCGAGGGTGGCCGGCCTCACCATTATTGGCGTCGTCAGCAACGAGGCGAAGGCGCGCTTCGCACGCGACCTCGGCGCCGACCACATCATCGATCGCAAGCACGAGGATGTCGCCCAGCGGATCGCTGACATCACAAGCGGACGTGGGGTCGACATCATCATCGATCTGGTCGGCGGACCGAGCATTCCGCACAACATCGCGTTGCTGGCGCCATGCGGCACGCTGGTGGTCTACGGCGGACTCGGCGGCAAGGCGCAGCTCGATCTGCAGCCGACCCTGCGCGCCAGCAAGAACTCACCGGCGATTCGCCAATTCTCGATCCACACCTGGGATCACTTACCTGAAGAGCGCCGCGCCGGGATGCGCGCCCTGATCGACATGCTGGCGGCCGGCAAGCTTCATCCGCGCATCCACGCCCGCCTGCCGCTGACCGATGCGGTACGGGCCCACGAGATGCTGGAAAGCGGCGCGGTAGTGGGGAAACTGCTGTTGGTACCGTGAGAGGAAAACGACGAGCGGGCAACACCAAGCTTCTTGCACTGTCTGCTTTCGCGAGGGCCGCCCCATATATGCTATTGTGTCAAGAAGAATGTGCTTGTTTTTGCCCGCTTCGGTAAGGGTTTTGGGATAGACCTGCCTGAGAGCACCGCGAGGTAATCATGTCGAATGCCAAAGCCCTGATGGAAAAAATCCAGGCACTTCCGGACGCGCGGATTGCCGAGATAGAGGATTTCGTCGAGTTTGTCGCCGGCCGGGAGCGCGAGCGATCGCTGACCCGCGCCGCCACGCAGGCGAGTAATGCCGCATTCACCGCAATCTGGGACAACCCGGAAGATGCCGTCTATGACGCGTTGTAAGCGCCATGGCATTCGAATTCGGCGATGTCGTGCTGGTGCCGTTTCCGTTCACCGATCAGACGGCATCCAAACAACGTCCGGCTGTGATCGTCAGCAATGCCGCCTATAATCTGGCCAAACCAGACGTCGTCGTGATGGCCATCACCAGTCAGTTCCGGCCGAACGTCACTCCTGGAGAAATCTGGATCGAACAATGGCGGGCTGCTGGGCTTCTCAAGCCGTCCGCTGTCAAGCCGGTCTTTGCCACGCTTGAGCAAGGCTTGATCATCCGCCAACTCGGCAAACTTGCCTCCGTCGACCAAGCAGCTCTTAAGAGAGCGATCAGCGAGGCTATCGCGTAAGCGCCGGCGTAAATAGGCTGCGCTATTCCGCGCCCGAGGAAAAATCAAAACCCCGGCGCGCGCTCGACCTGATCGTACCAGTCAAAGCCCATGTCTTTGACGATGCGGTTCGACATTACGATGATGCGGCACTCCTCGCCGGGCTTGGCGAAGTGCTGGTGCATGGTGAATGGCGGGATGTAGACGTAATCGCCGAGCGTCCACTCGAACTTGCGCGGCTCCGCCGCCCATTCCCACTCGAAGGCTTCGAGGCAGTCCCATTTCAGGTCCCAGTGCAGGTCGTAACCGGAGCCCTCGACGACGAAGAACAGCTCTTCCCACATGTGGCGATGCTTGCCGGAGCCTTCACCGTCTTTGAGAAACTGCATGTAGGCTTCCATGCAGCATTCGCGCGTCTGCATTTTCTTGTTGACGAGGTGCTTGATCAGGCCGTCGGGCGAACGCTCCCACGGCATGTCCTTGGCCTTGATGACGTTCGGCAGCTTGGCGTATTCCTCGCGGAATTTCTCCGACTCGACCATCGCCTCGGCGAGGAAGTTGCTGTTGCCGGCGCCGGACAGCGCGGCCTGTTTTTCTTCGAATACGGGCATCTTAATCTCCGAACTCAAATTTCCGTCGGCGGGTTGAATTCCTTGACGCCGGGCGGCAGCTTGTCGGTCGGCCACTCCACCATTTTCTGGAACAGCAGGTGCATGAACAGGAATAGCGGCTTCGCCTTGAACACCAAGAGGATGCAGGACTCCGTCGGATCGTCATTGGTGTGCTGGTGCACGCAGCCGTTCTCGACCAGCATGACGTCGCCGGCCTCCCACTTCATGTAGCGGCCGTCGTGCACGTCATGGCCGTGACCCTTGAGCACGTAGAACACCGCGCTGTTGAGATGGCCGTGCTTCTGCCCAGCATTGAGCGGCGCATAGCATTCGATGTGCGATTCGATCGACTGCACGATGCTGACGGACTGCGGAGAAATGATGTGCTTGCCGTACATCGCGGGGCCGCCCTTCCACGGGTGGTCCTTGGATGAATAGACCCGCGGCTCCTCCAAGAGCTTCTTGTAGAGATGGCTGTAGGTGCCTTCGAGCGCGCGGACGAAGGTGCGCTTCTTGGCCCAGCGGTCCCATTTGCCGTGCTTGATCTCATCGGCGTCTTCCGGCGAGGGCTGGTTGTGACCCAGTCCCGGCGCTTCATGTTCCAGCATTCCGGTCATTCTGCGATCCCTAATTGCCTTCGCCGCGCCCCAGACCTTCTTGCCGGCGCGGCGTTCGATAATTTTGCTTGGTGTCGGTGGTTTGGTTTACGGGATTTCTTCTGTGCGCGCAACGTCATGCCTGCGTTGCAACCGGCTTTCAAGCGCGCCCAAACAGCCGCTCCGAGCGAGCCGGGCGCCGTCGCGCAAGCTTGAAAGCTTGGCCCACACCACGTCTTCGGCGACGCGACCCCAGCCGGCCGAGGTATCGAAGCCGCAGTCGGTTCCGGCCAGCACCCGCGACGGATCTCCGACCACGGCGGCAACGCGCGCGATGCGGTCAGCCACCACCTCCGGATGCTCGACGAAATTGGTCAGGCTGTCGATCACGCCGGCGACCAGAACCTGATCGCCGGCAAGCGGTCGTGTGGCGAAGCAGCGGAATTCGTGGGCGTGCCGCGGATTGGCGAATGGCAGTACCAAGCCGCCCACATTGGCGGCGAGCAGCGCCGGCAGAATGTCGTCCAGCGCCACGTCGCAATCGTGCGGCGATTCGGAATTGCCCCAGCACACATGCAGGCGCACGCGGTCGCGCGGCACGTTGACGAGTGCCCGATTGATCGTGGCGACGACCTGCTCGACGAAATCGACGAACGCCGAAACGGGCCGGTCCTTGTAGGTGATGTGGCGTTCGAGTGCGAGATCAGGAGCGTCGATCTGCAACAGCAGACCGTGATTCACGATCGCTTCGTATTCGACCTGTAAGGCGGCGCCGAGCGCGGCGAGATAATTCGCGAGCGTGTCGTAGTGTTCATTACGAACGGCGGTCGCCAGAATACCGGGCGAAGGCGCGCTCATGAACGGCTCGGCGAAGACGCCGGGATTCTCTGCAAGCACATCCTTGAAAACGCGGCACTCGTCATTGATCGCGCGCGCATCGAGGTAGCGCACGGCGCCGATCGCCTTCGGCAGACCACCGAGCGCCGAGACTTGCGTTTTGCTGGCGTGCTGCTCGCTCCACAGGCGTTGGAAATCAGGATAGCGATCGATATCGGCGCGCGACGGCCGCTCCCAGCTGCCGCCGAGGCCCGACAGCCGGTTCTTCAGATAAAGAAAGAACGAGTCCCGCTGCTGCTCGCCGTTGTTGCCGACATCGATACCGGCCTGGCGCTGCTTGCGCACCACCGCGCGCACTGCGTCGCGTCCGAGCCGATCGATCTCGGCCTCCGCGACCGCCTCGCCGCGCGCCCGCAGCGCATAGAGCCGCGTCAGTTCGCGCGGCCGCGGCAGGCTACCGGTATGAGTCGTCAGGATTCGCGACGTGCTGCGCTGCATGGCGTCTCACTTGTCGAAATCGACTGCGGCCGAATTGCCGCCGCTGACCACGATGCCGACCCGCTCGCCCGCCGCCGGCCGGTAGGCGCCCGACAGCAACGCCGAGAAAGCCGCGGCGCCGCCCGGTTCGGCGACGATCCGCACGGTCTGCCACAGCTTCTTCTGCGCCTCGACGATCGCTGCGTCCGCAACCAGCACAACGCTGTGCACATATTGTTTGACAATGGGGAAGACGCGCTCACCGACGCGCCGTGGCGCAAGCGAATCGGCCGCCACGCCGCCGGCTTCGGCATCGATCGGGTGGCCGGCGGCCAACGCCTTGGTCAGCGTCGGCGCGGCAACCGGCTCGACGCCGATCACCTTGATGCGGCCGCCATACCAGGCGGCGATTCCGGCGATCAGCCCGCCGCCGCCAACCGCGACCAGCAGCGTATCGATCTGGGGCGCCTGCGCTTCGAGCTCCACGCCGAGCGTACCCTGGCCCAGCATGGTCTCGTCCTGATCGAAGGCGTGAACCGGCAGCGCGCCGGTTTTCGCTGCCCACATTTCGCTCGCAGCGAGCGCGTCGGCATAGCGATCGCCTTCGATCACGAGAGCGGCGCCATAGTCACGGATGCGTGCGACCTTGGCGGATGACGAAACAGACGGGACAAAAATCTTCGCCGGCACGTTCAGCTTCATCGCCGCATAGGCAACGGCAGCGCCGTGGTTGCCGCCCGAAGCCGCAACCACGCCCGAAGGCGGCACCTTGCGCATCAAAAGGTTGGCGAAGGCGCCGCGCGCCTTGAACGAGCCCGAGTGCTGCAAAAGCTCAAGCTTCAGCCACAGCGGCCGCGCCTCGAGACCAGCGTCCGCAGCATCGATCTCGATCACCGGCGTGCGGCGGATATGTGGACGGATCAGGGTCTCGCAGCGTCCGATACCTGCCCGCCCGATTGCGTCGCCGTCCGACATCAGCGCTTGCGGGCCTTCCTGCACGGTACAGTCCATCATACGCTCGCTTTCTTATGATCTAAATTACAATAAGGGCGTCCAAGAGGAACCCGCATGTCGCCCGATGTCGTCGTGGTTGGCCTGGGAGTGATGGGAGCCGCCACCGCGCGAGCACTCGCCCAGCGCGGTCAGCGCGTCGTCGGTATCGAACGATTTGGCATCGGCCACGATCGAGGATCGTCGCACGGCGACACGCGAATCATTCGGCTGGGCTATTTCGAGCATCCTTCTTATGTCCCGCTGCTCCGCTGCGCTTATCGCCGGTGGCGTGAGCTCGAGCGCGAGAGTGGCCACCCATTGCTGCGCATAACCGGCATTGCCGAGATTGGACCGCTGGACAGCGAGATTATCAAAGGGACGCTCCGCGCATCGGAAGAACATAACCTGCCGCATAGGGTGCTCAACGCAGCGCAGGCAATGCAGCAATTTCCCGCGTTCCGGCTTCCTCCAGATTACGTTGCCGTCCTCCAGCCGAACGGAGGTTATCTCTTCGCCGAACGCGCCATGCACGCTTTCGCCAGGCTCGCCGACAGTTCAGGTGCAATTTTTCGAACCGGCGAAACCGTCATCGACATAGCGCCGCGCTCGGACGGCGTAACAGTCAAGACGGATGCGGGCACGATCGATGCCGGTGCGGTGGTGGTGACCCCTGGCGCGTGGTTCGACTCACTGTTGGGTCGATTCCTGCCAAAACTGCGCGAACCCTTGAAGGTGCAGCGTCAGGTTCTGGCCTGGTTTGACCCGATCGATCACAGCCTGTTCACGCCCGTAAAATTTCCTATTTTCATAATCGCTAGCGAGTACGGCAATCACTACGGTATTCCGCCACACGACATTTCCCCCTACCAGGGACTTCTGAAAATCGCTAAGCACGACTACGACGGGCCTCACATATCGCCGGAGGGTTATAATCGGACGGTCACTGTTGAAGATGAGGATGCGATCCGAATTGCTTTAAGAGAACATTTGCCGGCGGCAAACGGCCCACTTGTCGCGGCCAAGACCTGTCTCTACACCACAACCGCCGACAAGAACTTTCTGATCGATCAAGTGCCGGGCTACCCACAGATGGTCTTTGCTTCGGCATGCTCGGGCCATGGCTTTAAGTTCGCTCCAGTGATCGGCGAAATGCTGGCTGATTTGGTCCTGACTAATAAGAAAGCTCAGCAATTCGGTTTGCCGCGACTTTTAGCCGAATAGACCGCGAGCCGATGCCGGCCCTCGCGCCCGCCCCTAAGTAGGCTGCACCGCTCGCCCACCGCGCCGCGACCCGGTTTCGGTCACGCCGAGGTGCCGCTCCAGCGCCGCGCGATCGGCGGCGAGCGTCGCGCTGTCGGCCGAGTGCACCACGGCGCCGCGCTCCAGAATGATAGCGCGGTCCGTAACGGCTAGGATTTTCTTGGCGTTCTGCTCGACCAGGATCGCCGAGGTGCCCTCGTCGCGGATCACGCGGCGCAAAGCCGCCAGCAATTCATCGACGAGGATTGGCGCCAAGCCTTCGAGAGGCTCATCGAGCAGCATGACACGCGGATTGAGCACCAGCGCGCGGCCGACCGCAAGCATCTGCTGCTCGCCGCCCGAGAGCTGGTGGCCGAGATTGCTTCGACGTTCGGCAAGCCTGGGAAACAGCGCATAGACCTTGTCGGTGGTCCAGCGGCCGGGCTGCGCCACCGCCGTGAGGTTTTCCTGCACGGTCAGCGATTTGAAAATATTGCGCTCCTGCGGCACCCAGCCGATGCCGGCGTGGGCGCGCTGATCGGGACGAAGCCGCGTGATGTCGACGCCGTCGAGCGCGATCTTGCCGCCGAAATATCGGGTGACGCCGACGATCGAGTTAATCAGCGTGGTCTTGCCCATGCCGTTGCGGCCGAGCAGCGCCAGCGCTTCGCCCTCAACGAGCTTGAGCGAGACGCCGGACAGCACCACGGCCTCGCCATAGCCGGCGGACAGCGCTTCGAGGGCGAGCAGATCAGGCATCGAGCTCCTCGCCGAGATAGACCGCCTTGACGCGCGGATCACGCGCCACGTCCGCTGGGGTGCCCTCCACAAATAGCGTGCCGTTGACCAGAACCGAAATCCGGTCGGCAAACGAGAACACGATATCCATGTCGTGCTCGATCAGCAATACAGTGACGTCGGCCGGCAGCGCCGCGATGGTGGCGAGCAGCTCGTAGCGCTCGGCCTCGGGCACGCCGGCGGCCGGCTCGTCGAGCAGCAACACCCGCAGCCGGCACGCAAAGGCGAGTGCGATTTCCAGAAGCCGCTGCTTGCCATAGGGCAGAATTGCGGTGCGCTCGTGCATCACGTCGCCAAGCCGGAAGCGTTCGACGATCTCGGCGATCTCGCCGGTCACCGCTGAGCGGCTACCGACCTGCCGCCACCAGTCGGCGCCGGCGCCGAGACGCTCGGCAACGGCGAGGCCTATCGTCTCCAGCGGCGTCAGATCGAGAAACAGCTGGTTGATCTGAAAGGTGCGCCCCATGCCGAGCCGTACGCGCTGATGCGGATCGAGCGCGGTGATATCGCGGCCTTCAAGAAAGATGCGGCCGGCGGTCGGCTTGAGCACGCCGCTCAGCAGGTTGATCACCGTGGTCTTGCCGGCGCCGTTGGGACCGATCAGCGCGTGCCGCGCGCCCTTCTCGATCGCCAGCGTCACGTCGGCGGTCGCAACGATGCCGCCGAACCGTTTGGTGAGATTTTTCGTTTCGAGAATCGCCATGATCAGCGCTGGTCCGGCGCCGCATCGCCGAGCGCGGGCTTGCGCGCCATCGCCCGCGACACCAGCCGCACCAGGAACGCGCGCACCGCCTCGTTCCATCCGGTCATCCGCTCGCGGCCGACCAGTACGATAAGAACGAGCATGAAGCCGATCCAGAATTGCCAATATTGCGGCGTCAGAATCGCGATCCAGTCCTGCATGAACTTGTAGATCACCGCGCCGATCAGGCCGCCATACAGGTAGCCGGTGCCGCCAATGATCAGCACGAGCAGCAGATCCGCCGAACGCTCCAGCGATAAGACGTCGAGCGAGCAGAATGCGGTGGTCTGTGTCAGCAGCGCGCCGGCGATACCGGCGAAGAAGGCGGACACCGTGTAGATCGCCACCAGCCGGCCGTAGACCGGAATGGCGATGGCAGCCGAACGCAAGGCATTGCCCTTGACGGCGCGCAGCGACAGGCCGAATGGCGAATAGACGATGCGGCGCGCGATCAGAAAACAGACAAACAGCACAATCAGGCAATAGACGTAGCCGGTGTGGCCATAAATATCGAACTGGAAGCGGCCGAAGATCGGCGCGACGGTGACGCCCTGCAGCCCGTCGGCGCCGCCGGTCAGCGACGAGAACCGATTGGCGACCTCGCCCAGCATGAGCGCGACGCCGAGCGTCACCATGAGCCGGGTCAGGTCCGAACCGCGCAGCACCAGGAAGCTCGTGATGAACCCAAGGGCGGCAGCGACCAGGCCGGAGCAGATCAGCGCAAGAACCGGATCGGTGATGAGGCCATATTTGGCGACCAGCCCGGAGAAATATCCGGCGAGTCCGAAGAACGCCGCCTGGCCCAGCGAGATGATGCCCGCATAGCCAAGAATAAGGTCGAGAGAGAGTGCGAACAGCGCCAGAATCGCCGTCTCCGTCAGGATCAGATGCTTTTGCGGAAACAGCCAAATGCTGGCGAAAGCAAAAATCCAGAACGCGATCTCGAACGGCGACCATCGCGCGCGGCGCTTGAAATAGGATGAGACGTCCGCGGCAAACTGCGTCATCGCGGTCACCGCGACACCGGACGGGCGAACAGACCCTGCGGCCGCAAGATCAGAACGGAGATCATGATGGCGTAGATGACGAAGGCGCCGAGCGAAGGTACGTAATACTTGCCGGCAACGTCGCCGACGCCGAGCAGAATAGAAGCGAGGAACGGTCCGACGATGCTTGACGTGCCGCCGACCGTGACCACGATCAGAAAATAGATTATGTATTTGAGCGGGAATGTCGGATCGAGGCCGAGAATTTCCGCGCCCAGCGCGCCGCCCAGACCGGCGAGTCCGGAGCCGAACGCGAAGGTGAGGCCGAACACGGCGCCGACATTGATGCCGAGCCCGCGCGCCACGCGCTGATCGTCGACCGCGGCGCGCAGGCGGCTGCCGAACCGCGTCTTGCTAAGGATAAG
>DATCBO010000032.1:0-18532 GCA_036511795.1 Xanthobacteraceae bacterium | reverse complement strand
GAGCCGGTCGACGTTGCCGCTGATGCCGACGAGACAATGGAAGGCGCGGAATGTCTGAACGCCGGCCGAGAATGCGTCGATGCCGTGGCCGCTGACGAAGGTCGAGGGCCCATGCGCGTACATGCGGGTCGCGCTGACGATGTCTGCCGCCGGCACGCCGCTCAGCATCGCCGCGCGCTCCGGCGGAAATTCGTGGGCCCGCTCGGCAAGTCGGTCGAAGCCGTGCGTGGCGCGTGCGACAAAATCCTTGTCGTAGAGACCTTCCGCGATCATCACATTGATCATGGCAAGGCCGATGGCGGCGTCGGTGCCGGGCTTGGGCCGCAGCCACAGGTCGGCGATGCCGACGGTCGGAATGCGCTTCGGATCGATGACGACGATCTGGCCACCGCGCTTCTTTAAGTTCTTCAGCTCGATCCATTCGATCGGATCGGCATCGTAGGAATTGCGGCCGACGACGAGCGCGCAGCGCGCGTTATCGATGTCTTCGCCGCGGGTGATGTCGAGGCCGGTGGAACGCAGGCTGACAGCGCGGCAGCCGCCGCAGAGGTCTTGATTGATCAGCCAGTTCGGCGAGCCGAGCGAACGCAGCAGCAGTACAACCGCAAGGCCGCGGCCGAAATAGACGTTGTTACAGACCCCGACCAGTGCGGGCGCGCCGTATTCCTGACGGACCGCCGCGTAGCGGTCTGCCGCATATTCCAGCGCCTCGTCCCAGGAGATCTGCTGCCATTTGCCTTCACCGCGTTCGCCGGTGCGGCGCAACGGATGGTGCAGCCGCCGCTCCGAATAGGTAATTCCGGTGGAGCCTTTGAGCCCCTTGATGCAGAACGCGCCTTTGGAGAGCGGGTGCGACGGGTTCGGTTTGATATTCTCAATCACCCCATCTCGTACGGTGACGAGGGAGCCGCAATGCACCGAGCACTCGGTGCAGGTCGAGGGGATAACTTTAATTTCCCCAGCCGACGAGGGTGAGTTGGATTTTGTCATCCGCTGTCACCGCGCCGCAGTGGCAATGGCCACATCGCGCTCTCCCCGGCGCCACTATAGCACGGGAATTGGTGAAGTCGCGCCGCCGAGCGGGCACCCAGTGCGGCGTGACGCGCTGGGCGCCCCGGGCGTGGGGCCTTAGACCTTCAACAGCGCAGTGTCGATCGGCAGCGAGCGAATGCGTTTTCCGGTCGCGGCGAAAATCGCGTTGCACAGCGCTGGGATGGCGGCAGGCAACGGCGGTTCGCCCAAGCCAGTTGGCGAATTGTTGCTCTGGACGAAGTGCACCTCGATGGGCGCCGCTTGCGCCATACGCAACAGAGGGAACGTATCGAAATTGGACTGAATCGCGCGGCCGCCTTCGATCGTGATCTGCTGGTGCAGCGCCTCGGCAAAGCCGTCGAGAATCGCGCCTTGCGACATGTTGATGGCCGCGGTCGGGTTGATCACATGACTGCCGATATCGCCGGCAGCCCAGACTTTGTTGATCTTGATTTGGCCGTCATCGGCCACCGCGGCCTCAACGACTTCGGCGAAATAGCCGAGGTGGCTGTAATAGACTGCAACGCCAAGCCCGGTGCGCTCGGGCAACGCGCGCTTGCCCCAGCCTGACACATCGCGCACCTTTTCCAGACAGCCGCGCGCCCGCGCTGTATTGAAGCCCGCGCCTTTGCCCGGCAGCAGCTCGTCCTTGCCGAGAAGGTCGATCTGGAATTGCAGCGGATCCTTACCGGCGGCGTGGGCCAGTTCGTCGATGAAGGACTGGAAGACGAAGGCGAGCGCATTGTCGCCCGGCGCCCGCAGCGGCCCGGTCGGTACGCCGAGAGGAATGAGCGACGCGCCAAACGACAGATTCGGCACCCGCTTCGCCGGAAAGGTGTCCGGCGACAGGTCGGCAGAGGGTGCGAACTTGCCGCCGCGTCCGTAGCTGACGAAATGTTGCTGCCACGCAGCGACCTTGCCGCCCGAGTCCAAGCCCGCTTTGAGGAAGTGAAAACCTCCGGGCCGGTAGAAGTCGTGCTGCATATCGTCGGCGCGGGTCCACAAGAGTTTGATGGGAACGCCTGCCTCCTTCGCGATCCACGCCGCTTCGGCCATGTAATCGGTCATCAGTCTCCGACCAAAACCGCCACCGCACCGTGTCATGTGGACGACGATATTTTTCTCGTCGATGCCGAGCGTCTGCGCGACGAGTTTACGCCCCGGCTCGGGATTCTGTGTCGGTGCCCAAAGCTCGACCTTGCCGTCCTGGACGCGGGCCGTGCAGTTCATCGGCTCAAGCGGCGCGTGGGCGATGAACGGGTAGGAGTAATTGGCCTCGACAACTTTCGCGGCGCTGCCGAGTGCAGCGGCGACATCGCCGTCATTGCGCAGACTGTGCTCGGGCGCCTTGGCGCCAAACGCGGCGGCTTGCTGCGCAAAGCCGGCGCTGCTCTGCCGGCTCGTCGGCCCTTCATCCCATTGTATGTCGAGCTTCCGGCGCGCCTTGTCGGCATGCCACCAGCTATCGGCAACAACGGCCACTCCAGGCATGAGGCCAGCAAGATTGCTGCCGCCTTTGACCACGAACACCTGGCGCACGCCGGGCATCGTCTTGATTTCGTCCAGGTTGGCCCTGACGAATTTGCCGGCGAACACCGGGCATTTCTGAAACACGGCGTACTGCATGTCCGGCACGACCGTGTCGATGCCGAACAGCGGCTCGCCTTTCACCACAAGCGGGCTGTCGACGCCGGGAATCGAATGGCCGATGATTTTGTAGTTCTTTGGATCCTTGAGTTTGACGCTGCGCAAATCCGGAACCGGTAGGGCCGCGGCGTCGGCGGCGAGCGCGCCATAGGTCAGGGTGCGCCCGCTCGGCGTATGCCGCACCTGGCCGGACCCGGTTTCGCATTCACTCTCGGCAACGTTCCAGCGCCTGGCTGCGGCCGTCACCAGCATCTGTCGTGCTGCGGCGCCGGCGCGGCGCAATGGATCCCAATTTTGCGGCGTCGACGTGCTGCCACCGGCATGCTGGTTGCCGTAGAGCGCCGGATTAAGATCCGCCTGTTGGGTGCGGACCTGGCTCCAATCGACATCAAGTTCTTCAGCAACGAGCATCGGCAGCATCGTTTTGACGCCCTGACCGATCTCGGGATTCTTTGCCATGATGGTCACGACATTGTCAGGCGTAATGCTGACATAGGCCGTAACTTTGACGAACGCGTCTTGCGCTTCATCCGCTATTGCGGCGCCGATGAAATCTAGAAGATGCAACGACAACAGCATGCCGCCGCCCGCCGCTGCGGTCGCTTTGAGGAAGGCGCGTCGAGAAGCAGCGACGGTCTTCTTGCGTGAATGGCTCGTTGGCTCGTCGGATGGATCTGACAAGAGGTGCTCGTCTAACATGGCATCAGCTCCTCTTTCCGGTGGCGGCCGAACCCAAGTCTGTCTTCGCAGCCTGCTTGACGGCTTCGTGAATGCGCAGATACGTGCCGCAGCGGCAAATGTTGCCGTTCATCGCAGAGACGATGTCGTCGTCGCTGGGCGCCGGCATTCGCGTCAAGAGCGCCGCGGCCGTCATGATCTGGCCCGCCTGGCAATACCCGCACTGCACAACGTCGACATCGAGCCACGCCTTTTGCAGGCGCTCGCCGACCGGAGTTCCGCCAACGCCTTCGATCGTCGTCACTGCTGCCTTGCCGACGTTGGAGATCGGCAGGCTGCAAGATCGCATCGGCGCGCCGTCCACATGGACCGTGCATGCGCCGCACAGCCCGGCGCCGCAGCCAAACTTTGTGCCCTTCAGGTCGATCGCGTCGCGCAATACCCACAGTAACGGGGTGTCGGCATCGACATCGACGGTGTGATTGCGGCCGTTGACTTCCAACGTGAACTGCATGATGGGCCTCGCGCTGTATCGCGCTGCTACGATACGACTTAATTCTCGACGCTGAAATATCGTCCTGCCCCTGGGAACATCAATTTTTCACGACCATGTGCGATATCGGCGACAGCCGTCGAACTGGCTCTGCCTGCGTGTTTTATGCTGCATTTACATTGAAATAGCAGACAAGCTTCGCGGACAAGATCGCGGCCTGCTATCGCGGCATCGCCGGCTTACTGAAACCGGGCGCGCCGTTTCTCGACTACGATCTGTTCCGTTCATCCGGCGGCATCGAAACCCATATCGCGATGATGCAGGAGGCCGGGATGACGCGGGCATCATGCGCCTGGGATGATGGGCACGCCACAATCGTCGTGGCTCGTGGGAAGCGTGCTTTCTGATTTGCGGCCACCGTTCTGTCGCGGCTGGGAAGCCCCAAACACGCCGCCCACGGTCGCCCGCGGCGAAGCTCGGGCTCCACCGCGATAAAGAAACGCCGTATCGTTGGCCCGGCCAAATAGCCGATTAAGGAGTCAGCGCTTCGATCGTCCACTCGCGCTCAGCCGAAATTCCCTTGGCGCGGCTTTCTTGGCTCGATGGCAGCTGCAACACGACAGCGCACTGTCCCGGAACGAGCCGGGTGAGCAGCACGATCTGACCACCTGGAAACTCAAGTGCGTCATGATGAACGTGCGGGTCATCCATATTCACCTGACGGAAGCGGGCAACCTTGTGTTCGATACGGGCCTTGCCGAACAGGCTGAAAGCCCGGTCGTAGCGCACCTCGTCTTGGAACGCGATCTCCGTGCCCGGAAACAGGCAAACAGCCACTTCCGGCTCGCCGACAGCCGAAAAGCCGCGGGTGATCGAGCGGGCAAAATCCGTCGTCACGAGCTTGTCGCCGATCTCCGCGGGCCGTGATGCGACGAGATGCAGACTATAGTCGCACATTTTTGGGGCACTCCTCTGCACGAGGAGCCGTAACGGCCTCCTCGATCAGTGAACACCACCGTTGGCTGAATGTTCCTTTGGTCTGCCGGGTGCTGTCCTAACTCCGACCCCAGTGTCCTAAGTGTCTGGGGCAAGTGTCCTAAGTCCTTCACTGGTGCCCTCCCTCGATCACCCGAAACTTGCGGCGACGCTCCGGGGCGGTTTCGGTTGGGTCCGGGGTAGCAACGGCCAACGCCGCATCGATCAGGTCGCCAAGCGCCCACACACGATCCGTGATGCCAAGCTGTACGGCTGGCGTGAATATGGCGACAAAACCCAAGCCGCCCCCATCTTGGGAGGATCGAGCACAGCGATTTCTGAAAGCTGAATTGGCGCGAGACAGAGGCTAGCATCGCGAATAAGATCAGCCGGGGGACGTTCTCAGCGACGTTTTTGCTGGCTTCTTTGAAGGCTATAGAGGCCCCCAATCTTCGTCTTGAGGAGCTTTGATCCCCAAATGTAAAGTTGCTGTGCGCGCTCTTTGCGGAACTTGACGCCTATTAAGATGCCTAAATACGCACCCGCTCCGACGCCAAATATAAGCGTCGTTAATGCCAACCAGAGTGTGCTGTGAAGCGAGACTCTATGTTCGAACTTGGCTTCACTCAGCTTGGTATTGTCGGCGGAATCATTCTTGCAATCGGCCTCTATGTAATGGCCGAGCACAGCAAAGTTGCTGGTCTTTGGATTTCTTACGCCGGCCTGATGATAGTTGGCGCAGGTGCTGTCATCCAATTGCAGAAGGTTCTCGCCCAAAACGAGGGCCCTGGCGCTGCACCAAAACCACGTCCTGACTACGTATTTATCGTAGATGGCACCGTCACTAACATTGCCGGTCAATCTCCGGTCGCTTCGATTGTTCTCAAAAACACGGGACAAGAAAATGCTGACGGATTGATCTGGATGGCACAGTTCTTTTTCGGAGAGCCGAAGGCCAATCCTCCGTTCGAAAAACCAATTAACGTCTCGAAGCAAACCCTTGGGCCGGGCCAAATACTTTCCTATCAGTACACCTTCGACAAATGGAATCCTACTTGGGATGATTTGATCTCCAGAAACGAGGCTATGTTCTTCGCGATCGGAGAAGTTAGGTACAGGGATGAAACCGGCACCGAGCATATCTATCCGTACAAATTTATAAGCGGGGGGCGGTTCGGATTGCCCAGCGGCATAGCTCCGGGCAAGTGGGGCGCAGCTCCATAAAAAAAACGAGGCAAGGAGTAGAGTGCGCCCGAAATGGGAACCGGCCCACTTAGGACACTTGAGCGGGTTGGGGGCGAGTGTCCTAAGTGAAAGGACTGGGTGTCCTAAGTTGGGGCCATTTAGGACAGTACCGTCTGCCGCAAGCTGCGCAGATGCGCCTTGATCGCGTGCGCTGGCGATGCTTCGCTGGATGCACGGGGGCTGACGCATGACCGATCGCGCCGATAGCCGGGCCGAAGACGGCGGTCGCAATGATGTCACGAGTTTCCAGTCGAAGCGGCACGTGGATCACGTGCCGCGCGGCATCGGCTGCATGGTGCTCGCCACCATGCTGTTCGCGACTGCCTCGGCGCTGACCAAGTGGCAGGTCGGCATCTATCCGGTCGGCGAGGTGGTCTTTTTGCGCTCGATCTCGTCGCTCATGGTCTGTGCCGCCGTCATGCTGCCGATGACGGGCTTTTCGGTCTACGTCACGCGGCGGCCATGGGAGCATTTTGCTCGCGGTTCGTCGCAGGCAACCTCGCAGACCCTGTTCGCCCTTGCATTCACTCTCATGCCGCTCGCTGGCGCAGTTTCGATCAATTTTTCAGCACCCCTGTTCGCTGCTCTTGTCTCGATCCTGTGGCTGAAGGAGCGCGCCACATTTTCGCGATGGGCTGCACTTCTGATCGGCTTTGCCGGTGTGCTTATCGTCACCAATCCGGGACGGAACTCGTTCACGCTCGGCGCGCTGTTCGCGCTCGGTAATGCGGTGATGTACGGCACGGTGACGGTCGCCGTGCGCGGCATGACTAAGACCGAATCAGCTAACACGCTGATCATCTGGCAACTGACGGTTATCGCGTTTCTGCACGCGTTCCTGTTGCTGTTCGGCTGGCGCTGGCCGGCGCCGCTCGACGCGCTGATGCTGTTCGGCAGCGGCTTTGCGAACGCCATCGGACAATATTTCTGGACGCAGTCGCTCCGCCTTGCACCGACGGCCGCCGTGGGGCCGTTCTATTATCTGATGCTGGTGTGGGCGCTGGTCTACGGATATTTCGTATGGGGTGACGTGCCGTCAGCAGGGTTATTGATTGGCTCGACCATCGTGGTTTCGTCCGGGTTTTTTCTGTTCTGGCGCGAGGCGCGGCTGCAGCGCTCGATTGCCGTGGCGCCACAGCCGAGAGCGCCATAACCATTGCCATCAGCCGCCGATAGTTACCTAATCAGCGCCGCTATGCGGTCGATGATCGGCTTCGGTGTGGCATACGCCTTGTCGATCAAAGCCTGCAATGTAGCGCCGTCCTCCGGATCGATTGCGTATTTGCGTTTGGCCGCCTCGGCGATAAAGGCGGGGTCCTTCATGGTGGCGTCGAACGCATCGCGCAGAGTTTTCAGCGTCTCCGGGGCAAGATCGGGCGGCGCAATGAAGGGTCGGCCGATTCCCTGGCCAATGTAGAGAAATTCGATCGCCTCTTTGTCTTCCGGCTTGGTCGCCAGATCGACCACGAATGGTACGCCCTTTAATTCGGGATTGGGCCGTACGCCGCCCTGAAACAGTACGGAAACCGCGCCTGACGAAATCCAGTCTGGGCGACGTGCCTTGACGCTGTCGAGGCTTTCGCAGATGCCCTGCACCTCGCCGCGCTCCATGGCCAGGAACACATCCGCCGAGGATGGGTAGCCGCCGACAAGTCTGAATTTGAAGCCAAGAATGGCGTTGAGAGCCTTTGGATAGGAATGCGTGCCGGTACCCGGTCCGGTGTCCCCGAAGATGAGTTCTTTCTGCGTAAGGGCATGAACGTCTTTTACCGGCGCCGTGTGATAGGCGATACACACATTGGTTTCGGTCGCGGGCGTGCCGATCCAGGAAAATTTGGTGGCATCGAACAAGGCGCCCGGCTCTCCGGTAAGTGGACCGAGCGCGGCGTCACGGGCGATCAGCGCCATCGTCGAGCCGTCCTTTGGCGCCTGATGATAAATGAAGCTCGCAGCGCGGTAGCTGCCGCCACCCGGAAGGTTTTGCGCTACGACTGAAGGCTTTCCCGGCAGGTGCGCCCCGATATGCCCGGCCACCAGGCGTCCCCAGGTGTCGTATCCGCCACCCGCCCCGAAGCCGATGATCATGGTCACGGACTTGCCGCCCACGGGGGCGGGCGCCTGCGCTGCGGCGGAGCCGGCGGCGGCGAGCCCGAACAAGCAAGCGGACAGCAGCCCTGCCACTACGACGGTTTGCGTCGCTTGGTCGCGATGTCCGGCCATCGTAGCCCTCCCAAAAGGCGTGTGCGCCTCGTCCGTATCTGCTAACAGAGCGGCGCGCCCGCCAAACGTAACCCGAAGGCAATAACGAGGGAAGGCGGCCAAATCGCCGCGTTGGCAATCAGAGTGGAGCGAGATGCCGTGAATATTCTCCGTCGCGAATTTTTGCGCGTTGCAGCCGGTGCGACTGTATTGCCTCTGGGCGCGCAGCTGGCGCGGGCGCAGACTTACCCGGCGCGTCCGGTGCATGTGCTGGTCGGTCAGGCCGCCGGCAGTTCGACCGACATCACCGCGCGTCTTGTTGCGCAGCCGCTGTCGGTGCATTTCGGTCAGCAGTTTGTCATCGATATTCGCCCGGGAGCGACCGGCAACATCGCCACCGAGGCGGTCGTGCGCTCGACGCCCGATGGCTACACGCTGCTGGTGATGAACTCGCAAAATACGATCAACGCCGCGCTCTATACCAAGCTCAATTTCGATTTCGTGCGCGATATTGCGCCGATCGCGCTGGTCGATCGGGTGCCGCTGGTGATGGAAGTCAATCCATCATTCCCGGCCAAAACGGTGCCGGAGTTCATCGCCTACGCGAAGGCGCATCCGGGCAAGATCAACATGGCGTCGGCCGGCATCGGCGGCCCGCAGCACGTTGCCGGCGAACTGTTCAAATACATGGCCGGCGTCGATCTTGTGCACGTACCCTATCGCGGCTCGACGCCGGCTCTGGTCGATCTGATGGGCGGGCAGGTGCAGGTGATGTTCGATGTGACGCCTTCGTCGCTGCCGCATATCAAGGCGGGCAAGCTGCGGCCGCTCGCGGTGACGACGCCGGAGCGCTTGCCGGTGCTGCCGAACGTGCCGGCCATGGCCGAGTTCCTGCCCGGTTACGAAGCGTTTGGCTGGATCGGCTTTGGCGCGCCCAAAGGCACACCGGCTCCGATCATTGACGCATTGAACAAACAGCTGACTGCGGCTGTCGCAGAACCGCAGGTCAAGCAGCGCCTGCTCGATCTCGGCGCACAGGTCATGCCGCCAAGCACCCCCGCCGATGTCGAAAAATTCATCGTTTCGGATACCGCGAAGTGGGTCAAGGTCGTGAAGTTCGCCAAAATCAAGGTAGACTGATTGAAGCGAGACAATGTTGTTGCAAAGCGAGCAGGTGGCTACATGACATTCGAGCGTCGTCGTTTTTTGCAGCTGACAGGCGCGGCCGGACTGAGCGCTTTAGCGCGTCCGGCTTTGGCGGATGCCTATCCGTCGCACGTGGTGAAAGTTCTGGTCGGGTTTCCGCCTGGCGGCGGCGCGGATTTGGCAACGCGCGTTGTCGTTGAGGGCCTTTCGGAGAGCTGGAAGCAGAAGGTGATCGTCGAAAATCGCCCCGGCGCGGGCGCCAGGATCGCGCTCGATGGTGCGGCCCACGCGTCGCCTGACGGCTATACACTGCTGCTGGCGCCGGGCTCGCCGCAGGTTCAGGGACTATTGTTCTCGCATTTGACGTTCGACCCCGTTGCGGATTTGGCGCCGGTCTCGCTCGTTGGCACCTATCCGAATATCGTCGTCGTGCCGAACTCTTCGCCGTTCCAGACGCTGCAGCAATTCATCACCCACGCCAAAGCGAATCCCGGCAAGTTGAGTTGGGCGTCGCCCGGCATCGGCACGGTGCCGCACCTCGCCGGTGAGTTATTCAAGCACATGGCCGGCATCGACATGACTCACGTGCCGTATCGCGGCGTGACGCAGGGCCTTATGAGCGACTTTATCGCCGGCAGGCTGGACTTGATGTTCAACACGACAGGCTCGCTGCTGCAGCCAGTGCGGGCGAAGCAGGTTCGCGGGCTGGCTGTGACCAGCGCGCACCGATTCGCCGACGAACCCGAGTTGCCGACGGTCGCGGAGTCCGGTTTGCCCGGCTACGACGTAACGTCGTGGTACGGCATTTACGCGCCCGTAAAGACGCCGGCTGACGTTGTCAGAAAGATAAACGCCGACATGGTCGCGATGCTGGCGAAGCCCGGAGTGAAAGAGAAATTCAAGCCGCTCGGCGTTGAGGCGCGTGGTTCGACGCCGGCGGCGCTTGCGGCCATGAATCAGGCCGACGCGACGCTGTGGGGACCTGTCATCAAGGAAGCCAACATCAAGGTCGAGTAGCGACCGGCGCGGGATCGCAATGGTTCGATGACAGTTCCTTAGGCGATGCGATAGCGGGCGATGACGCGCTCGTCGATATCGATGCCCAATCCCGGCCCCTGCGGCACCTGCATGGCGCCATCGCGCGCCGTGATGGCGTCGCCGAGCGGTGTCGCTTCCAGTTCGCAATAGAAGCGCTCGCACTGCGAATCCGGCAAGTCTGCCGCGATGACGTGCAACGTCGCGATCAGGCCCGGCCCGAAATAGGGCGAGTGCGGCATGATGCGCACGCCATGCTCTTTCGCAACGGAGATCGCTTTGCGCATGGCGACGATGCCGCCGATCTTGGTCACGCTCGGCTGAAGAATATCGAGTGCGCCGCGTTCAATGGCGTAGTGCGCTTCGCCGGCGTGGCCGATATTCTCACCGGCAGCAATCGTCATGCCGGTGTCGCGGCGGATGCGCGCCATCGTATCGTAGTCGTCGACCGGATCGACCGGCTCTTCGAGCCAATAGAGATCATAGGCCTTGAGCTTGCGCGCCATCTCGACTGCCTCGGCCGGCGGCCAGGCGCAATTGGTGTCGACCATGATGGCGATATCGGGTCCGGCAGCCTCGCGGCCCGGCGCGACGGTCTCGACCAGATGCTCGTGGAGCTTCACCGACTTATAGCCGCGGGCGATAGCTTCTTCGGTATAGCGCGCCACGAGGTCGCCTTTACCGTAGCGTAGAAGGCTCGCGTAGGTCGGAATGCGGTCCCGCGTCGCGCCGCCGAGCAGGCGATGGACGGGTACGCCTTGCGCCTTGCCGGCGATATCCCACAGCGCGATGTCGATGCCGGCGAGCGCGAAGCTGACCGGCCCGTGGCGGCCCATGGCATGCAGCTTGCGCGCCAACTCCGTCATGAACGCGCCGACGTCGCCGTTGAAATCGCGGCCGATACAGAGCGGCGCGACGGCGCGGATAATGGCCTCGCGGGTCAGCGGCGAGGCGGCAAAACCGAACGCCTCGCCCCAACCGGTGATGCCGGCATCGGTGTCGAGGCGCACAAGTAGCGTCTCCATATGCGACCATGGGCCGGATGGCCGCATCGGTTTCGGCCCGCCGTGCTCATAAGGCACGGCGATCAGGATCGGTTCGACACCGGTAATTTTCATGGCCGCCGCCGTTGGGTCGAATGGGTTACTGGGCAAGCGGCGTGGGATTATCGGCCGGCGGTTCGATGCCAAAACTGTTGGCGGTCATGCAGGTCATCGAAAAGCTGCCCGTCGTGGCGACCGAGGCCACCAGGCTTTCAAGTCCCATGGTCTTTTCAGCTGCTGCATATGTTTGGTCGCTTAAATTCTTGTTGGCCAGGAGTTCGTGCGCAACAGTGAAGCAGGCTTTTTCGCGTGCATCCGACAGGTTCGGGGTCTGGCGGGTGTTGATAGCGTCAATGACGGACTGCGGAATGCCGACCGAAAGCGAGCGACGGGCCTGTGCAAACCATGGATAGCGCGCGCCCCAGTGCCGGGCGACCGTCATGTTGATGATTTGCTGCTCGCGCGGCGATAGCGGACCGCCGGACATCGAGTCGCGCATGTTTTGAGCGGCCTCGAACAGTTTCGGCAGGCGGATGTAAGCGTAGTACGGGCCGCCAACGATGCCGCTACCCTGCTTGGCGACGTCGTAGACTCGTCCCTGTTCGGCATTCATGTCGGCGCGGTCGAGGATTTTAATACGAGGCATGATTTCTCTCCCTTTAATTCCGTGTTGTGGATGCGTTCTGAGGACGACGTCTCGGCTGGTGGTCCGATTCTAACATTCGCATCCCGTTTCGGCATGCTCTGATGCGAATGTTAGAATCACAGGACCACTAGCAAATATAAGTGCTAGTGGAGCTTTGGATTTGACATTCGCTTCACGAGTTCTCGGCTGGGTGGGTAGCGAATGTCAAATCCGCTCCACTAGTATACGACGACGCTGCGGATGCTTTTGCCCTGGTGCATCAGATCGAAGCCCTTGTTGATGTCGGCAAGCGGCATGGTGTGGGTAATCATCGGGTCGATTTCGATCTTCTTTTGCATATACCAGTCGACGATTTTTGGCACATCGGTGCGGCCGCGGGCGCCGCCGAATGCGGTACCACGCCAGGAACGGCCGGTGACAAGCTGGAACGGCCGCGTGGTGATCTCCTGGCCAGACCCGGCGACGCCGATGATAATGCTCTGGCCCCAGCCGCGGTGGCTGCTTTCGAGCGCGGCGCGCATCAAGTGAACGCTCCCGACGCATTCGAATGTGTAGTCGGCACCGCCGATCTGGTCGGCGCCGCTCTTGGTCATATTGACGAGGTGCGCCACCAGTTCGCTCATCCCGCCGCCGATCTCCTTCGGATTGACGAAATGCGTCATGCCGAAGCGTTCGCCCCACGCTTTCTTGTCCGGATTGAGGTCGACGCCGATAATCATATCAGCTCCGGCAAGCCGAAGGCCCTGGATGACGTTCAGTCCGATCCCGCCGAGACCGAACACAATGGCTTTAGCGCCTGGCTCGACCTTGGCAGTGTTGATGACGGCGCCGACGCCGGTGGTGACCCCGCAGCCGATGTAGCAGACCTTGTCGAACGGTGCGTCCTCACGGATTTTAGCTACTGCGATTTCCGGTAGCACGGTGAAATTGGCGAAGGTCGAGCAGCCCATATAGTGGTGCAGTTTCTTGCCCTCGACCGAAAATCGCGATGTGCCGTCGGGCATGACGCCTTGACCCTGCGTGGCGCGGATCGCCGTGCATAGATTGGTTTTGCGCGATAGGCAGGACGGACACTGCCGGCATTCCGGCGTGTAGAGCGGAATAACGTGATCGTCCTTTTTGACCGACGTCACGTCGGCGCCAACGTCAACGACGATGCCCGCACCCTCGTGGCCGAGGATGGCGGGAAACAGGCCCTCGGGATCGGCGCCAGACAGTGTGAACTCGTCAGTGTGGCAGATGCCGGTGGCTTTGATCTCGACCAGGACTTCGCCAGCGCGGGGTCCTTCGAGCTGGACCGTCGTCACTTCGAGCGGCTTGCCCGGCGCGTACGCCACAGCGGCGCGAACATCCATAATCGGGTCCTCTGTCATCCTTCGGGGTGAACGATCCGCGGCTCCTGGACCGCTCCCCCCTCATACGAACTATGGTTAGCGTCCTCAAGAACCCAAACCGACGGATCCAACCGGATTGATCTTGCTTTCGACGTTCAACCACGACCTCCGGTACGGTGTGGTCTCATTCACACAACTGGGCGTTCGAGGGTAATATCGCGGCCGACAACGAAACCTCATTTTGCAGGGCAGGGGACGGATGGCTATTCGAATTGGCAGGCGCGCTTTGATTACCGGCGTCGGCGGCACGGCACTACGCTGGCCGCTCGGGGCGCACGCCCAGAGCGCAGGCAGCGGAAAGCCGATCCGCATGGTGGTCGGATTTGGCGCTGCCGGCACAACGGATATCGCCGCGCGTGTTCTGTCCGGCAAGCTCGGTAAAATTCTCGGCCAGCAGGTCTTTGTCGATAATCGCACCGGCGCCGGCGGCACCATCGCGACCGAGCAAGTTGCACTGTCGGCGCCGGACGGATTGACACTGCTGGCGACGCCGTCTGCCAATGCCGCCAACGAAACGCTGTTTAAGAATTTCCGCTACACCTACGAGCAGTATTTCGCCTCCGTGGCGCCGGTGGCTGACACAAACAACGTGGTGGCGGTCCATCCATCGTTGCACGTGAAGACGATCGGGGACCTGATTGCGCTCGCAAAATCGCAGCCG
This sequence comes from Xanthobacteraceae bacterium, assembly GCA_036511795.1. Classification (GTDB taxonomy): domain Bacteria; phylum Pseudomonadota; class Alphaproteobacteria; order Rhizobiales; family Xanthobacteraceae; genus BOG-931. Next base: position 4,338 of record DATCBO010000032.1, on the reverse strand, counting down.
CCCGGTGCGATTTTGGCGGGCTCGCCCGGCGTTGGCACCGCCTCGCATCTCGCCAACGAACTCTTTAATCAGATGGCCGGCATCAAGATGACGTCCGTGCAGTATCGCGGCGGCGGCGACGTGATGAAGGATCTGGTGTCGGGCCAGATCAAGGTGGGTATCGCGCCGATCCCTACCGTGCAGCCGTTTCTCCAAAATGGTTCGGTATTGGCAATCGCGACCACCGGGCTCAAGCGCGATCCCATGTTGCCCGATGTTCCAACCGTTGCCGAGTCAGGAGTACCTGGCTTTGACGTGCGGTTGTGGATAGGCATCCTGGCCCCGAAGGCGACGCCGCGACCCATCGTCGAGCGGATTGCGACCGCGACCGCCCAAGCGCTGACGACGCCGGATCTGAAAGCCGCATTTGCCGCGCAAGGCCTCAACCCGCTGCCGGGCGGCCCTGACGACTTTGCCGCCTTCTACCGCAGCGAGGTCGTAAAATGGCGCAAGGTCATCGTCGCGACCGGAATGTCGCTGGACTAATGGCGCAGCCAACCCGCTCCCGAGAATGAAAGCCAAATCAGCAGGCAGGACTTGAAAGTGCCCACAGAAAATGGATCGCGGCGCGAACGCGTCGAAATGCACAACGACAATGCGCTGAAGATCGGTCTGTTCGGCGCCAATTGCTCGTCAGCCCGCACCGCGACGCTGGTGCCGGAGCGCTGGCTTGCGACCTGGCCCGATTGTCTGGAGATGGCCCGCATCGCCGACGACGCCGGCGTCGACTTTCTGCTGCCGATCGGCCGTTGGAAGGGCTATGGCGGCAAGAGCAATTTCCACGGCACGACTTTCGAGACGGTCACTTGGGCGTGCGGCCTGCTTGCCGCGACTAAACGCATCACGGTCTTCGGCACAGTCCACGCGCCGCTATTTCATCCGCTGATTGCCGCCAAGGAGATGGTCACCGCCGATCACATCGGCCAGGGCCGATTTGGTCTCAACATCGTCGCCGGCTGGAATGAAGGCGAGTTCGAGATGTTTGGCCTCGATCAGCGCGGTCATGAGGATCGCTACGAATTCGCTCAGGAATGGATCGATGTCATCAAGCGCGTCTGGTCCGAGCAGGATGAGTTCGACTTCGAAGGTAAGTTCTTCAAGCTCGAAGGCGTTCACTGCTTGCCAGGCCCTTATGACGGCACCCAGCCGGTCATCATGAATGCCGGCTCTTCGGCGACGGGCCAGGCTTTCGCCATGCGCAATTGCGACGCGTTCTTCACCTCGACTCATGCGCTGCGTCTGGCGGCCGCCGGCACAACACAGGACGCGAACGCGCCGGTATTCGATCGCATCGTGGAGCAGGTCAATCGCATTAAAGCGGAGGCGCGGGCGCTTGGCCGCGAGATCGAGGTTTTCACGCAAGGGCAGGTGATTTGCCGGCCGACCCAAAAGGAGGCTGAGGAGTATCATCATTACGCCAATGTTGAGAACGCGGATTGGCCTGCGCTGGAGCGGATGCTGGCGCTCAAGGACATCACACCGCAAAACACGCCCGCGGCGGAGTTTGCCGCCAAGCGCTCAATGCAGGCGGTCAGCGGCGTTGGCGGCTTTCCGTTCGTCGGCGCGCCCGACAAGGTCGCGCAGGAATTCGCCGACATCGGCCGTGCCGGTGTGCGCGGCATCGCCGTGTCGTTCGTCAATTATCTCAAGGAAGTGCCGTATTTCTGCGGCGAGGTGCTGCCGCGCCTCAAGCGCATGGGGCTCCGCGCCCATTAGACACTGCGCGCAGCGCAGGTCCTGGTGCGCTATCCTTGCCTGGTCGCCGGACGGCGGCGCCGGGAGGTTTGAATGACCAGCGATGAATTGGCCACGCCGGACCTGGACTTCGTCTTTGAAGCCGGGTCGCGGTCGGGCCGCCGCAGGATTTGGGCGATGTCGGCAAGGGCGGCCGGCGCATCGTGCCGATCACCGGCGGCGAGTTCTCAGGACCGCAGATGCACGGCGAAGTGCTGCCAGGCGGCGCTGATTGGCAGGTGCTGCGCAATGATGGTGTTGCGGAACTGGAGGCGCGTTACACGTTGCGCACTTCCGACGGAGTGCTGATCTACGTACGCAATCATGCGCTGCGGTACGGTCCGCCTGATGTCATGGCCGCGCTCGCAGCCGGCCGTGCGGTCGAACCGGGAAGCTATTATTTCCGCGGCGCGACTTTCTTCGAGGCCGGCAGTCCGGCATATGCCTGGATCACGCGCCACATTATCGTGTGCACCGGCGCCCGCGAGCAGGCGAGGGTGCTGGTGCGGTTCTACAAGCTGACATGAAGGGCCCGCGCGCCCGTTAGGTGACCGTTATGTACCAACCCGATCTGTTTCGCGTTGACGATGCCGCACAAATGCACGCGCTGATGCGGGCGCGACCGTTTGCTGCGCTGATCTCGGACGGAGCGCTCGGGCTTTACGCCAGTCACCTGCCGACTGTGCTGAAGGATGAAGGCCAGTTCGGCATCATCGAATGCCATCTCGCGCGCGCCAATCCGCATTGCAAGGAACTTTCAGCGGTCGAAAGTGCGCTGATGATCTTCCAAGGCCCCGAAGGTTACATCACACCCAACTGGTATCCATCCAAAGCGCAGCACGGCAAGGTCGTGCCGACCTGGAATTATGCGGTCGTGCACGCCTACGGGCGTCCCGAGGTGATGGACGATCCCGCATGGTTGCGCCGCCATGTCGGCGAACTGACGACGCAGCAGGAACGTGGTGCGTCACGGCCGTGGCAGGTGTCAGACGCGCCCGATAGCTACATCAGCGGCATGGTCCGGGCGATCGTCGGCTTCCGCTTCGCTCTCACGCGGCTCGAAGGCAAATGGAAAATGAGCCAGAACCGCGAAATGCAGGACCGCGAGGGCGTCGTGCAGGGACTGCGGCAGCGGCGGCAGGACGACGACCTGGAAATTGCCGATTACGTTGCCCTGCAGATCAAGCCGCCCGCCTGAATGGCGCTGGCGGTCCGCCTTACTCCTTGCCCGCGGGAATAACGATTTGCGTCTGCGTGACGATGGCGCAGAGTCTGCCGTCCTTTCGCGTGATGCGCGTCTGCCAGACCATGGTGCTGCGGCCGCGATGCAGCGGCGTGCACTCGGCATACGCCGTGTCGCCGATCGGGATCGGCGCGAAAAAATTGGTCTTGCTCTCGATCGTCGCGGTGCGAGCGCCCGGCGGCAGGTTGGCTGTGGTCGCCGTTCCGCCGAGATTGTCGGCAAACGCCATGATCGCGCCGCCGTGCAGGATGCCCATCCTGTTCTCCAGATCATCGCGCACGAACAACTCGGCCACGACCTTGTCGGGCGACAGGTGGGTGATATTCATGCCCATCAATTTCGCGAATGGCGGCTGCGCCTTGGCGTCGCAATCCGGTCGGTCGTTCATCGTCGAGCCTCTATCAGTGGGAAAACGAAGAGCGCGGCCGAAGCCGCGCTCTCGCACCCTAAAACTGGTTCGCCAAGAAAGTGACTACCGCGGCTGCGGCACCACGCGGATATAGGGTTTCGGCGTCTTCCAGCCTTGCGGGTAGAGCTTTTTGGCTTCCTCGTCGGTGATGGCGCCGCCCAAGATCACGTCCTCGCCCGGTTTCCAGTTTGCCGGCGTAGATACACGGTGCTTGGCGGTCAACTGCAGCGAGTCGATAACGCGAAGTACTTCATCGAAGTTGCGGCCAGTGCTCATCGGATAGACCAGCACGAGTTTGATCTTCTTGTCCGGGCCAATGACGAACACGTTGCGCACCGTCTGATTGTCGTTGGGAGTGCGGCCTTCCGAGCTGCCCGTCGTGCTGGCCGGCAGCATCCCGTAGGCCTTGGACACCTTGAGGTCGGTATCGCCGATCATCGGGTAATTCGGGGCGGAACCGGTGACGTCCTTAATGTCGGCGGCCCATTTCTTGTGGTTGTCGACGGGGTCGACCGAGAGACCAATAATCTTGACGCCGCGCTTGTCGAATTCCGGCTTCAGCCGCGCCATGGTGCCGAGTTCGGTGGTGCAGACGGGCGTAAAGTCCTTGGGGTGGGAGAACAGAACCACCCAGCTGTTTCCGATCCAATCGTGAAAGTGAATAGGTGCATCAGGAGGGCAATGGTCCGACTCAGATCGGCATTGCTTGTCGGCGCCGGGTCGACAAATTGCGATTTGAAGTCCGGTCCCTGCATCGCCGTGAAATTCCAGGTATCCGCGCGACTGAACGTGCCGGGCATGCCTTGGCCTTGCTGCAGGCCGGTATCGGCGACTTCGACGGCGCAGCGCACCGGTTCGCCGCAAACCGTATCGAACGAACGGAAATTCACAGCGATCGCCGGATGCGGCGTCA
>DATCBO010000031.1:0-13420 GCA_036511795.1 Xanthobacteraceae bacterium | reverse complement strand
GTGCCGGCAGAAGCTTATGCGCCGATGGCAGCGGCGATGCACGGCCGCGACGTGCTGCTGTTCAACGTCTCGGAGCCGGACGACGCGCTGCGCCGCCAGCTCTGCGCTCCCGAATTCGTTCACGTTTATCCGAGCCGAGCCCAGTTGATGGACGGTCTCATCCAATACGTCGTGTCGCGAAAGTGGACCAACTTGTTGGAATTCGAAGGTCCTTCTCGAGCCGACACCGCCATGACAGCGGCATTCGAGCATTCCGCCAAGAAATTCGGCGCGCGTATTGTCGCGCAGCAAAAGTTCACGTCAGGCACCGATCCGCGCCAGCGCGAGCAGAACGACCCGGCGCTGCTCAGCGCCATCAACCGCGATTTCGACGCTGTGTTCGTCGCCGACAGTGATTTCGACTTCGTTCGCACCGTGCCTTATCACCTTGTGCGTCCACGGCCGGTGATCGGCAGCATCGACCTCGATCCGGTTGCCTGGCATTGGACCTGGGACCATAACGGTGCGCCGCAAGTCAATGCGCGGTTCGAAAAGAAGGCGAACGGCCGTCGCATGGAGGGCGCCGATTGGGCTGCCTGGATGGCCGTGAAGATGATCGTGCAAGCTGTGCTGCACACGCGCTCCACGGATTTTACCAAAGACCGCGCCTTCATCGTCGGCGGCAACAGCTTCGACGGTGACAAAGGTCTCGCCGTCAGCGTGCGCCGCTGGGATCATCAAGTGCGCCAGGCAGTGCTGCTGGCTGCGCCCTATGAGGTGGTGGAAAGCGCACCGATCGAGGGCTTCCTGCATCAGACCAATGACCTCGATACGCTGGGCGACGACCAACCGGAGTCGCCGTGTCACCTCGACCGTTAGCCTGAGGCGCTGATCGAGCCTGCGTGCACTGCGCGTGGTCACCATGCGGGAGCTGCTCTGCTCAGCGGCCCGTCGCCAAGATCAATAGCCGCCACGATCAATAATCGGCAGCGATAAAGCGGCTCTGCTGATTTGGCATGGCGGTACGCCGATGATTTCGATTAGGATGGAGGTCGAAAACAGGCCGGAACGGCCACAGGGGAGGAATGCATGCGCGCAAACGGTGCGGCCGCTATCGGCGCCGCCCTCGTCTCCTTGCTCGGTCTGACCGCTGGAGCACGTGCCCAAACCCTCCGCGAGTATAGCGCCGAGGTGCGCATGCAGCTCGACCTTGCCGTCTCTCCCGCGGCGCTCAAGGCGCTTTTGCCTGACGGCTGGGAGCCATTCGTCGCAACCTCCGGCGCCGCCAAGGACTGCAATGTCCGCCTGATCTTCGTTGACCGCGTCGACATCAACCGTCCCGATGGCGCGCCTGCCGGTACCGAGCAGATGGTGTATTTCGCGTCCCCCATCAAGAAAGCCGGCAGCAACGACATGGCCGGCCAGATGGTGATCAACGGCATCACTGCCAAGGCAAAGAACGCGCCAGGACCGTTCAAAGTCTATCAGGCCGCGACCAGCTATCGCGTTGAGCGATCGACGCATACCGCGGCTGGCGGCGCGATCGAAAACGAGGAGACCTGGGACTTCACCGGCGCCGACGGTGAGCACCTGTCACTGCACCTGACCTACGAGCGCGGCGTTGCCCGCAAGCTCGCCGCCGAGAGTAAATTCTTCTCCGCGGCCGATCCCAATTCCTATCAGGTCTGGAAGGTCGACCAGGGGCTCGACATCATGCGCAACGCCACCGTGCCGGTGAAGGATCGCGTCAAAACCTTCGAATTCAAGGCATCGGGTGGCCGCGTTGCCAAGCTATTCGATGGCAGCGAGCGCGTGGTCAGCGTCGATGCGCTGCACTGGTACAATCGCGCCGTCTCTTCGCCATAGCGGCGTTGCTGCTGTCGTTTCCGCAGGACCCAAAGCCGAGGAGGAACGATTATGGTCTATCTGGCTCCCTCCATCCGTTATCTGCTGCTGGCCGGCGCCATGCTGGTCGGCTCGCCGGCACTGGCCGGAGACGTCACGCCAGATCGGCTGGTCAATGCCGACAAGGAACCGCAAAACTGGCTGATGAATCACCGCACCTATGACAGCCGGCGCTATTCACCGCTCGATGCCATCAACGAGGACAACGTCAAGAACCTCAAGCTCGAATACGCGGTGGCGCTCGGCGGGACCACCGCCGACGAAAATCTCGAGGCGACGCCGCTGGCCGAGGACGGCTTCCTCTATGTCGTCGATCAATGGGGCGTGCCGGTCGAATACGATCCAAAAAGAGACATCCAGGTCTATTCCGGCCTGCAAAATCAGACCGTGGCCGATCCAACCAAGAGACTGTGTCCGTCGATGTCCGGCGGTAACAACTTCTGGCCGTCGGCTTATAGCCAGCGGACCAAGCTGATCTACATCCCTTCGATGAGCTCGTGCAACGAGCTGACGCTCGATCCGAAGCTGTCAAACAAGGCGGGCGACTGGAAGGGCGCGCGGTTCCACAACATCGAGCGCAACACGTCCGACATTATCGCTGCCGATCCGCTCACCGGCGACATCAGGGTGACGCAGCACATCCCATATCCGAACAATGCCGGCATACTGGCGACCGCCGGCGGCATCATCTTCACTGGTTTCACCGACGGGACTTTCGCTGCCTATGACGACACCACGCTAAAGCAGCTCTGGAAGATCAACGTCGGTAGCGGCTTCGACGCACCGCCGATGACGTTTGCGGTGAACGGCAAGCAGTATGTTGCGATCCTGTCGGGCTTGAGCAAGATCGCGCAGCGTCGCCACGACTTCACGCCGGAGCTCAAATACCAACGCAACCAGACCATGCTCTTCGTGTTCGGGTTATGACGGCGGCCATCGCGAACGCGTGCCGATAGCGCATGGTTGCTCGCCGCCACGTCGCGACGTCTAGGGCCTCGCTCGCGATGGTCGCTGCGCTGTTGCTCGCAGCCCGACCGGTTGCAGCGGCGGCCCAGGACGCGGCGCGCTTCCTTGCCGGCCAGACCAAAACCTGTGTGAAATGCGTCCTGGTCGGCGCGCCGCTTAAGCAGAGGGATTTGTCCGGCGACGATCTCACCGGCGCCGATCTATCGCGCGCGGTGATGCACCGCGCTAAGCTCGGCGGCGCCAAATTGAACGGCGCCAATCTCACCGATGCCAACCTCAACAAGACCGATCTGAAGACCGCGTCGCTGGTGGGCGCCAAGGCCGAGAACGCGATGTTCTACGGATCGAATCTGAGCGCCGCCGATCTTTCCGGGGCCGACCTCGTCGACGCCAAGATGCAGACGGCCTTTCTCATCCGCGCGAAGCTCGACCACGCCAAGATTTCCGAGGCTCTGCTTACCGAAGCCCGGCTCGATGACGCCAGCTTACAAGGCGCTGATCTCAGCCGAACCAATCTGGTCCAGGCGTCGCTGCGACGCGCCAATCTCGCAGGCGCCGACCTCGACAATGCCGGCCTGGTAAACGCCGTGCTGCGTGAGGCGAACCTCAGGGGCGCCAAGCTCACCCAGGCGGATCTTTACGGGGCGGACCTTTCCGGCGCCGATCTCACCGGAGCCGATCTTTCTGGCGCACGGTTGACCGGCGCCATTCTCACCGGTGCTATCATGACCGGCGTCAAGCTTTCCGGCACGCTGATGCCCGACGGTAGCGTGCATGATTAGCGAGAGCGGCGCCCGGCAATCGGGTATCATCCAGTAGCAAGGTTACAGGAGGAGCCATGGTCGCGCGCATCACACAAACCCTGACGGCCGTCTGCGCGTCGCTTGCGCTTTTTAGTTCTGCTGCCCGCGCCGCCGAGGTCACTTACCAGCGCCTGCTCAATCCGGAGCCGCAAAACTGGCTGATGAATCACCACGATTTCGGGGCGCACCGCTACTCGGCGCTCGACATTATCAATAAGACAAACGCGAAGAAGCTGAAGCTTGAGTTCGCCATCGCGATCGGCGGGACGTCGGGCAATGAAAATCTCGAAGCCACGCCGCTGGTCGACGACGGCTTCATGTACATGGCCGATGCCTGGGGTGTGGTCTACAAGATCGACGTCCGCTCCGGAACGTTCGGGCGCGTGATCTGGAAAATGGACCCGGGCCAGGAGAAAATCGATCGCAACCGTGGCGTCGCGCTGTGGGGCAATCTCGTCATATCGGTGGCCGGCGGCGACGCTCGCGTGGTCGCGACCGACAAGGACACCGGCAAGATCGTCTGGGACAAGAAACTCGACGACCAGCGCGACCTCACGCTTAATGCAGCGCCGCTGGCGCTCAAGGATGCGGTCATTATCGGCGCTTCCGGCGGCGATCAGGGCGTGCGCGACTGGCTCGCGGCGCTTGACCCGAAGACCGGCAAGCTCAAGTGGCGCACCTATCCGGTACCGGCGCCTGGCGAACCCGGCAGCGAAACCTGGAAAGACCATCATAACGCCTGGCAAACCGGTGGCGGCGCCTTCTACGTCACCGGATCGTACGATCCGGGCAGCAATCTCACCTATTGGGGATCGGGCAATCCGTCGCCGAAATACGATTCATCGTACCGTCCAGGCGACAATCTCTTTACCGACAGCGCGCTCGGCATCGACGCAGCCTCCGGCAAGATCGTTTGGTATCACCAGTACACGCCCAACGACACGATGGACTACGACGAGACCGGCACGCACATCGTCATCGACACGGCGCTCAACGGCAACACGCGCAAGATCCTCGCCCATGCGGGCCGCAATGGCTTCTACTACACCTTCGATCGCGTCAGCGGCGAATTCCTCAAGGCCAGCCAATACGTGCCGACGGTGACTTGGACCAAGGGGATCGATCCGGAGACGGGCAAGCCCGCCGAGTATGACCCGGGGAAAGATTTGCAGACCTACGCCCAGCCGATCGGTAAAATCGTCGCCGGCGAACGGAGCGCCGGCGTGTGCCCGGCGGTGCCAGGTGGCAGCAATTTCTGGCCGGCAGCCTACAGCGAAAAAACCAAACTGCTTTATATCCCGGAGGTCGAAGGTTGTTCGTGGATCGGTCGCGACCAGACCCGCCATGTGCCGGGCAAATTCGAGGGCGGCAGTTTCGGATACGACTCTCGCCTTGCCAGCGGCCTCGTCGTCGTCGACCCGGCGACCTCGGTGGTCAAGCAGCGCAAGGCTATGCCGTACGCCGACACCTCCGGTGTACTCGCCACCGGCGGCGGCATCGTGGTGACGGCACTGATCGACGGCACCGTCATGGTGCTCGACGACCAGACGCTTGATGAACTGTGGAGCATCAATGTCGGCACCGGCATCAACGCGCCGCCCATGACCTATGCCGTCAACGGCAAACAATACATCGCGATCGCCACTGGGCTGACCGCCAATCAGAAAGGCCGTGTTGCGACTACGCCTGAACTGAAGGGCCTCGGCACCGGCGCAACGATGATTTTCGTTTTCGGACTGTAGCCCCGGTCGCGTCAGGGGCGAACGGCCGCCATTGGAGGAAATCGCAAATGAACACCGGCATGTTTTATCGCACGATCGGAAAAGTCGCGTTGCTTGCTACTTGCGGCGGCGTTCTGCTCGGCGGCGCCGCGGCGCAGGCCGCCGACGTGACGTACGAGCGGCTGCTCCATCCCGAGCCGCAGAACTGGCTCATGAACCACCGCGATTTTGGCTCGCACCGCTATTCGCCGCTCGCGATCATCAACAAATCGAACGTGAAAAACCTTAAGCTCGTCTTCGCGTTGCCGCTCGGCGGATCGTCGGGCAACGAATATACCGAGGCGACCCCGCTGGTCGAAGACGGTTTCATGTACATCACCGATGTCTGGAGCGTCGTCTACAAGATCGACGTGCGCTCCGGCACGGCCGGGCAGGTCGTCTGGAAAATGGATCCGGGAGTGCAGAAGCCGGACCGCAATCGCGGCGTCGCGCTGTGGGGCAATCTCATCATCTCGGTTGCCGGCCTCGATGGCCGGGTGATTGCGACCGATAAGGAAACCGGCAAGATCGTCTGGGACAAAAACCTGCACGATCAGCCGGATATGGAAATCACCGCAGCGCCTTTGGCGCTCGACGGCAGCGTGATCATCGGTGGCTCGGGCGGTGACAATGGCGTGCGTTGCTGGCTCGCGGCGCTTGATTCCAAGACCGGCGAGGTGAAATGGAAGACGTTCGCCGTGCCGGCGCCGGGTGAGCCCGGCAGCGAATCCTGGAAGGACAAGGTCAACGCCTGGCAGACCGGCGGCGGCGCCTTTTACGTCACCGGCTCCTACGATCCCGGCACCAATGTCACCTATTGGGGCTCCGGCAATCCAGCGCCTCGCTACGATTCGGCTTACCGGCCGGGCGACAACCTGTTCACCGACAGCACGATCGCCTTCGATGCCGCCACCGGCAAGATGAAGTGGTATTTTCAGTACACGCCGAACGACATCCACGATTATGACGCGAGCGGCTCGCAGATCATCATCTCGAGCCAGGCCGGCGGCGAGCAGCGCACGATCGTTTCGCTCGCCAACCGCAACGGCTTCCAATATTCGTTCGACAGCCGCAGCGGTGAATTCCTCAAAGCCACTCAATATGCCGAGAAGGTCGATTGGACCAAAGGAATCAACGGCCAGACTGGCAAGCCGCTCGATTACGACCCGACCAAGGGCGTACAAATCTACAACAACGACTGGAAGGGCGGCACCGACAAGGTGCTTAACTCCTGCCCGGACGTGCACGGCGGCACCAACTATTGGCCGCCGTCGTATAGCGAGAAGACGCACTTCCTTTATATCGGCGGCGACGAAGGTTGCGCCGACATTATTCCCGACCGCACCGCCCACGTGCTGGGAAAATTTGGCGGCGGGGGTTACGTCAACCATGCGCGCATCACCGGTAGCCTCACCATGCTCGATCCGGTGTCCGGCGAGGTGAAGAAACGCAAGGAGTTGCCGTATGGCGACCTCAGCGGCGTGTTGACGACGGCGGGCGGCATCGTTGTCACGGCGCTGCTCGACGGCACCATCGCCGCCTATGACGACAAGACGCTCGACGAGCTGTGGAAGATCAATGTCGGCACCGGCTTCGACGCGCCGCCCATGACCTATTCGGTGGATGGCAAGCAATACATCGCCATCGCGTCCGGCCTTGGCCCGGTGGGCAAAGCCAAGCTTGCCCGCTCGCCGGAGCGCAAGTTCCAGGGCAACGCCACGATGCTGTACGTGTTCGGGCTTTGATCCTTACTTTACGAGGGTGAGTTCGAAGTGCACCATGCTTTCGAACTCGCCTTTGGTTTCTTTCTTCGAGTATGGGTCGAACCGGTGCTGGCCCTTCTTGCGGAAATATCGCGTCTGCATGACTGCCAGCTCCCGTCCGTCGATGGTCTTGCGGCAATCCTGCTTGATGAACGTTCCCTCGACCGGCTCTTCGCCTTCGGCGGCCTGCAAATCATTGCAGCTCCAGCCCCCACGACCGAAACGGGCGCTCAGGAAATTGCGCAATGCGTAGGCTTCATCGCGTGAGCGGCTGGTATCGCGCGGGTCGCTGACGATGCGTAAGCCCGCCAGCGTGCCGCCGTCGTCGAACAGCGCCGACAGCACCACGGGAAAGTCATAGACCTTGGTGCCGGAATAGCGCTCGATCTCGGTCGGCAGTTCGTTTGCCTTGGCCCAGTATTCGAGTTCGTCGTCGTAGCGGAAATAGACTTCGCGCAAGCCGTCCGGCTCCCGTCGGCAGCGGCCAAAGTCATTCCAGCCGGACAGCGGCCGTGACGGCGGCCCGCCATCGGTGCCACAGGCATATTCGCCAAAGCCGCTCGGCATCAGCGCCGCCGGCGTTCCGAGCTTGAGGTCCCAAACCTCGGCGCGGCTCGGAGTCGGTTGACCGGGCGTTTGGGCGCTGGCGGCCGCGACAAGAGCGAGGCTTAACATGCTCGTCAGCAGTAACCGCGCTACATTATCCGTCCGCGTCACACTTGCTCCCATCCCAATGATCCTTGCGGCAATAATATAGGACGTTCATCGTCGGCTGAACCCGGCTCGGCAGAAAGCGGAAAGTATCCGATGCGCATGAAACCGATCGACACCGGCCGATGCTGGGCACGGCGGCGCAATCGTGTGTGCGTCGCGGCCTTGCTGTTAATGATGCTGCCCGGCTGCCCGGCCGGCGCCGACGATTTCGCCTTCGGCCGACGTATCTTTCAGGACAAAGCGCAGTGCGTGTTTTGCCACGGTTGGGCCGGCGACGGCGCCGGCGCGCCGCAGTCCAGTGGCGGCGCAGCAAACTTGCGCGAGACCAAGCTTACTCGCGACCAGCTCATCGAGGTCATCAGCTGTGGCCTGCCTGGCCAGGCGATGCCCCGTTTCGACGACCAGGCCTATGCCGAGAAGCGTTGCTATGGCGGCGTGACCGAGGCCGCGCTCGGCCAGAATCTGCCACCGCTGCCGCCGGGTTCGCTGCTGCAACGCCGGGAATTCGAGGCGCTGGTCGACTTCCTGCAGGCCAGGATCATCAACCGCGGCCCGATTACGCGTGCGGAGTGCATCAAGGCTTTTGGCGATCGTGCGGCACGCAGCTGCGCGCAATATCCGGCGCACCCCTGATCCGCCCGCCGCAAAGTGTCAGGGCTTGCGGTACGTCGGATCGAAAAGCTCGAATCGCGTCCAGCTCTCGAATTCGCCTTGGGTGTATTCACGGGTTTCCGGGTCGATATCGTGCTGGCCGGGCTTGCGCAGGAAATGCGTCTCCACCATCAGCGCCCGTCCCGGTAGTAGCGCCTTTTCGCAGTGCCGCTTAATAAACACCCCGCCAACGGCGGACTCGCCTCCGGCCGGCGGCAAATCCGTGCAGGTCCAGTCATCGGTACCGTAACGGTCGATCACCGCGACGCCGAGCAGATGTGCCATGCGGCGCTGCATTGGCGTCGCTCGCGGATCGCTCACCATGCGGATGCCGCGCAATATGCCGGCGTCGTCAAACAAGGCCGAGAGCACGACCGGATGGCCGGCGACCCGCGTGCCGATACGCCCCGCCGCATAGGCCGGCTCGCCGAGCGCTTTGGCCACGTATTCGTCCTCATCGTCGAAGCGGGCGGCGACTTCATGCAGGCCGTTCGCTTCGGGCGAACATTTCTTGAAGTCCGCCCAGGTGTCGAGGTCCTGGCGCGGCGGTCCGCCGTCGCTGCCACAGGCGAGCTGTCCCCAGCCGTCGAGCGTCATCGAGGTGGCACGAAGGCCGAGCTTGAGGCCGTGGATTTCGCTGTCGTCTGACTGTGCCTGTGCAAAGCCGCCGATCGTTGCCGCTATCGCAAGCATCGTCATCGCGCCAAACGCGGCTCTGCGCAGAACAGTCATCGGCTCATTGCTGCTTCATCGGCTCGCACTGCCGCGTCTCGGTACCCCAGAATTCAACGCAGTCCTCGTAGGTCGAAGGCCCGCGGCCGACATCCTTTGCAAAGAGATATTTCACGACGGCGTTGATTTCGTCGTCATTGAGGAAAGCGTTGGGCTCGGGCGGCATAGCGTTGCCGAGCTGTTCGCGGGTCACGCCGTAACAGCGCTTGTCGGTATAGGCGAACGCATCGTGGTACGGCATGCCGGTGCCGGGCCGCCCGCATTTGACGGTCTGGGCCACGAGCGCGGGGCTAAGCTTAGTCGCGCGCAGCGACAAGGCATTGCCCCCGTAGCCCTGATCGCCGGAAGCGTCCCACTTGTGGCAGAACTGGCAGGTCGCCTTGGTCTTGAAGATGTCTTTGCCCTGCGCGATGACGCGCTGCGCCTCCGCACTCTGCGCATCTTGGGCGCGCAGCGGGTTGATCGCGCCCGAGATGACTAAGGCAATTATCGCGAACGTGGCCGAGAGTTCGCGGGCAGACTGACAAATCATGCGACGGATTTTCTTACAGCCTTCGTGGGCACGGTCGCCGGCACGGCCTTATGAGCCGCGCCGGCGTCAGACCTCACTGCGTTCAATCGAGCGCGAACACGAACAACATCGACGTCGTCGACGAAAATTTCAGCGACGGATCGCTCTGCATGACAAACGGCGACTGCCGTGAGCCAGCGAGAACGGCGATGTACTGTTTGCCATTGACCGAATAGCTGATGGCCGGCGCGTTGATGCCGGTGCCGACATTGAAGTTCCAGACCTGCTTCAAGGTTTTGGCGTCGTAGGCGGTGAAATTGCCATCAGCCTGGCCAAGGAAGACGAGGTTGCCGGCCGTGGCGAGCGCACCGGCGTAGTTCGGGAAGTCCAGCCGCACCGCGGCTTTGATATCGCCGGTGGTCGGATCGATGGCTTTGAGGCTGCCGTAAAGGCGGCCGGTCATTTTGAACGAGCCGCCGCTGAAGCGGTCACGTGGCTTCAAGGTTCCGCCCTGGTCGGCAAAATCCTTCTGCGCCACGGTCTGGAGGCCGTCGCAACCTTCGACCGAAGGAATATAGAGGCTGTTGAGCGTGGGATTATACGCCGTCGGCTCCCAGTTTTTGGCGCCGAAATGCGATGGACAGATGGTGGCCATCGGTTGGCCACGCATGCCGTGGGTGCCTGGCGAATAGGCCTGCACGTCGGCCTTCGGATCGTAATTGGCCGGCAAGCCGGTTTCGGGGTCTAGGCCTGTCGTCCAGTTGAGCTTGTCGACATATTGCTTGCCGGCGACGAAGGCGCCGTCAGTGCGGTCAAGCGCGTAGAAGAAGCCGTTGCGCGCGGCATGGACCACGAGCTTGCGCTCCTTGCCATCGACCTTGGCGTCGATAATCGGGTGCTCGGAGATCTCGTCGAAGTCGAACGGATCGTTCGGCGTATACTGAAAGCCCCACTTGATCTTGCCGTCGGCCGGATTGAGCGCCAGCACACTCGCCGCCCATTTGTTGTCGCCCGGCCGGTACTGCGGATCCCAGTCGGCACCGGCATTGCCAACGCCTTGGTAGATGGTGTTGCTCGCCGCATCGTAGGTGGCGGTTTCCCAGACCGGAGCGCCGCCGTGCTTCCAATGGTCCTTACCGTCCTTCCAAGTGTCATGGCCAGGCTCACCCGGGCCCGGAATCGTGTAGGTGCGCCAAACCTGCTTGCCGGTATTAAGATCGGTGGCATCAATGAAGCCGCGAATGCCGAACTCGCCGCCGGCGGGGCCGACAATGGCGAGATCTCGGACTACCAGGGGTGCCATGGTGATGGTCTCACCCAGCGCCGGATCGGCGATCTTGCGTTCCCAAACCTTCTCGCCGGTGGCCTTGTTCAACTCGAACATCCGGCCATCGAGTGCGATCGATATGACCTTGTCCTTCCACAGCGCCACGCCGCGGTTATTGACGCCGCAACAGGCGACATCGCCCGCCCAGGCGCGGTCGATGCCCGGATCGAACTTCCATTTAATCATACCCCTCGTGCCACTAGAGACGTCGATGGCATAGACGCTGCCCCAGCCATCGGTGACATACATGATGCCATCTTCGACCAGCGGCGTGCCTTCGAGATTGCCGAAGGCATAGCGGCCGCCGCTTTGCAGGCCGCCCAACGCAACCGCGAAGACCGGCCTCAGGTTCTTGACCGTCTCGGTGTTGATGGCAGTCAGTGGCGAAAAGCGGTAACCCTGGTAATTGCCGTAATAGAGGAGCCAGTTCTGCGGCTCCTTACTGGCATTGAGCGCGCGCTCGAACGTCATCTCGGCGGCGTGTAACGGCGTCAGTGCGCTGGCCATGAGCAGCGGGGTCATCAACGCAATCGCCGATGCGAGCTTTCTCATCGCGGATCCTCCCGGTTTTGATTTTTTAAAGCCTGGGTAGCAAGTCAGCCGCCGATAATAATGCGCTCAGTCGTCCACCGCGGCAAGCGATGAGCGGCGCCCGCGGAATGGCTCTCTGGCGGTTGGTCGCGCAACCCAGGGCGCCAAGCGTCGCGTCGGCCGCGACCCGATGTAGCTGCGTGTGCGGCTAGTCATGCTTGGGGATGTGTACTTTCTCGATCAGGTCGGACCATTTGGCGATGTCGCCTTTCAAACGGCTCTGCAGGCCATCTGGCGTGCTGCCATGCATTTCCATGCCGAGTCGTCGGCCGGCCTCCTGAACGTCCTTCAATTGAAGCGCCTCGTTAATCGCCTTGCTGAGCTTGTCGATGATCGGTTGCGGTACGCCCTTGCGGGTCGCAATTCCATTCCAGCTGGAAACGTCGAAGGCCGGCACACCGCTTTCCTCGACTGTCGGCACATTATTCAGGAATGAAACCCGATGCCGCCCGGTCGTCGCGATCACGTCAATTTTCTGTCCTTCCAGCAAGGGGCGAAGAGGTGCGTAGGAGTCCATGTCAAGATCGACGTCGCCGCGCAGCAATGCTTCAGCGGCTTCCGGCGAACTCCGGAACGGGACCGCCGTCACCTCGACGCCGGCGACCACCTTCAGAAGGGCCACGCCAAGATTCTGAGTCGTCCCCGGCGTGAGCGTCGCAATATTCAGCTTTCCGGGATGGGCTTTGGCATAGGCAATGACGTCCCGCATCGATTTGAACTGCGATCCTTTCCTGGTTGCGACCAGAAAATCGAAGCTTGCGACAGTAGAGATCGGGGCGAAATCGCGGATAATGTTGTAAGGCAACGACTTAAACCAGGCCGTGGCGATCGCGTAGCTGTTCCCGGTCAGAAACAGCGTGTAGCCATCGGGCGCCGCCTTGGCGACCGCCATGGCGGCCACCACGCCGGCGGCCCCGGGACGGTTCTCGATGATGAATGCCTTGCCGAGCTTGGTGGTTAGCTCCTTTGCGACGATGCGCATGCTCACGTCGCCAATCGTGCCTGCGCCGTAGCCAATAACGAGCTGAACGGGCCGCGTTGGGTAAGGGTCGTCGCTTTGCGCGGCGGCGTCAGTCCGCCAACCGATCGCGGCCGCCACACAGACGACGGTTGTTGCGAGACAAACGGTTCGGACGATGGTTCGGATAGCACAACGAGTTTTGATCACCATTTGACGTTTCAGTCCCCTTACGGACGATGCAGATTCAACATCAGGTCAAAGAACTTCTTGGATAAGCCATCGGCCGCGCAGGCCAAAGGCACCAGGTTGCCACCGAAGAACGTGTCCATCGCGTAGCGGACCACATCCTCCGGGCCGTTTGTCGACACCGCGACATCGGTGGCGGCACCTTTGCGTTCCAGCGTGGATTTCAGCCTCAAATGACCCTGCAGGGGTCGGGTGAGGTCGAGATCGACAGCAAGCTTGGTTGGGGCGTCGGCTTCCGCGATCTGAGCGCGCCCCGCCCCGAAATGCGTGTCGCCATCCCACTCGTACATCGCGCCTTTGCCTTTCACAGGGCCGCTGTAGGTTCGACGGACCGCCGGATATCGCGCTCGTGCGCGGGAGGTGCCTCGACGTTTGCTCTCGATAGCGTCTGTTGCGATGTGCCACCGAATGACGGGGAGCCCCAGACCATCCAACCGGTTGTGGCGAGAAGCGCGAGAGCGGCGCGCAGCATCGAGGAGCGTTGCATAGGCACCCGCTATGATGGAGGCTG
>DATCBO010000030.1:0-40329 GCA_036511795.1 Xanthobacteraceae bacterium | reverse complement strand
GGCGAGCCGTCCTCCTTGTAGCGGACGCCGCCGAGGCTCGATGC
The DNA here is from genome assembly GCA_036511795.1 of Xanthobacteraceae bacterium. Taxonomy (GTDB): domain Bacteria; phylum Pseudomonadota; class Alphaproteobacteria; order Rhizobiales; family Xanthobacteraceae; genus BOG-931. Next base: position 40,285 of record DATCBO010000030.1, on the reverse strand, counting down.
GGCGCGGATCGTGAGCGCGGCGCGTGCGCCAATTTCGGTGATCGCCGCAAGGAGTTCCGCGCAGGCTGCGGCGTCGAACTTCGCCAAGTCTTGATCCCCGGGATGGCGCCATACGGCGCCGCAAGACGCAAACCGTAGTGTATCACGGTCGTGCGGCCCGGTGGGTAGCGATGTCAAACCGTCTCCACAAGCCGGAGTAACGGTTGCCGAATCGGCCGTCCTGTGACACCCACAATGCGCTTTAGATTTGCGCGGAGTATTCATGTCCGGTCCTGACGCCCCCGGCCTTCTGGCACTTGGCGCTCTCGATCTCGCAGCGCTACTATGCTCGCGCGTCTGCCACGACCTGATCAGTCCGGTCGGCGCCATCGTCAACGGCCTCGAGGTCCTCGATGAGGACAAGGACGAAGAGACGCGCAACTTTGCGCTCGATCTGATCAAGAAAAGTTCGCGAAATGCATCGGCGCGGCTGCAATTCTGCCGGCTGGCGTTCGGCGCCGCAGGGTCCGCCGGGGCGCAGATCGATACCGGCGATGGCGAAAAGGTCTCGCGCGGGCTCATAGACGATGAAAAGATCAAGATCACCTGGAATCTGCCGCGCGAATTGCGGCCCAAGAACCAAGTAAAGCTCTTATTGAACATGATGCTGGTCGCCGCCGGCGCCATCCCGCGCGGGGGAACGCTGACCGTCGATCCGGTCGAAGGCTCTCCCGGATTCCGCATCACCGCAGCCGGTCTTAACGCTCGGGTAACGCCCACCACGGTCGAACTGCTCTCCGGCAGCCCGGGCCAGACGGTCGATGCCCACGGCGTCCAGCCGTTCTACACCGGGATTCTAGCGCGCGAATGCGGACTTTCGGTCAGCGCGGTGGCCGAAGCCGAGACCGTGGTGGTGGCGGCGCGCTGACCGGTCGGGCCATCGCCGGTTTGCAGCCGACAGGCGGTCTTTCGGTTCCTGCCGCAACCGAAATTAAACCCTTTGCCAACAGACTGAGTCGCATGTTCAGGCGCGCGGCGCCTGGCGCCCGCAACGCGCGTCTTATGCGATTTGCGGCGCGAGTAACCTTTTGTGTGCGCCACCCGCGTCGTGAGGGGGGCGCCGGGGCGCTTGAGTATGGACGACCTGTTGCGTGAGTTCTTGACCGAGACCAACGAGAGTCTCGAGCGGGTTGATTCCGAGCTGGTGCGCTTCGAGCGCGAGCCGAACAACGCCAATATCCTCGGCAATATCTTTCGCCTCGTTCATACCATCAAGGGCACCTGCGGTTTCCTCGCGCTGCCGCGGCTCGAGGCGTTGGCCCATGCTGCCGAAACCCTGATGGGCAAATTCCGCGACGGCATGCCGGTTACGGCCGACGCGGTCACCCTCATCCTCAACACGATCGACCGCATCAAGCTCATCCTTGACGAGATCGAAACCCAGGAAAAAGAACCGGACGGCGGCGATGCCGATCTGATCGAGCTCCTTGGCCGCCGGGCGGGCGGCGAAGTGCGCGTGGCGCCGCTAGCGGAGCCAGCGCCACTGCCAGAGGCGCCCCGGGCGCCGACGGCAGTTGTCGCCGCCGAGAATGCCGATCCTGCGGACGCGCCCGAAGCTGCGCTATCGCAGCTGCCGCACGATGAACGTGGCGAGCGGGTCGCCAACCATTCGATCCGCGTCAGCGTCGGCACGCTCGATTATCTGATGACCACGGTGTCGGAGCTGGTGCTGACGCGCAACCAGCTTTTGGAAATCGTGCGCCGCCACGAAGATTCCGACTTCAAGGTGCCGCTGCAGCGGCTCTCCAATGTGACTGCCGAGTTGCAGGAAGGCGTCATGAAGACGCGCATGCAACCGATCGGCAATGCCTGGCAGAAGCTGCCGCGCATCGTGCGCGATCTGTGCGGCGAGCTTGGCAAGGAAATCGAACTGAAGATGCACGGCGCCGAGACCGAACTCGACCGCCAGGTGCTCGAGTTGGTGAAGGATCCGCTCACCCATCTGGTGCGCAACTGCGCCGACCACGGCATCGAAGACCTAGCCGCACGCGTCGCGGCAGGCAAACCCGCCAAGGGAACGATCCAGCTGTCCGCCTGCCACCAGGGCGGCCACATCATCATCGAGATCGCCGACGATGGCCGTGGTCTCGATCTTGCTCGCATCCGCGCCAAAGCGGTCGAGAAGGGCCTTGCCAGCGAAGCCGAGGTCGCCGCCAAGTCCGACGCCGATGTTTGCAGTTTCATCTTTGCGCCCGGTTTCTCGACCGCTGCACGGGTCACCAGTATTTCCGGCCGCGGCGTCGGCATGGATGTCGTGCGCAGCAATATCGAGCAGATCGGCGGTACCGTCGATCTGCGCTCTGTCGCCGGCACCGGCGTCAAATTCACCATCAAGATTCCGCTGACCCTGGCGATCGTGTCGGCCTTGATCGTCGAGTCTGCCGGCGAGCGTTTTGCCTTGCCGCAGTTGTCGGTGCTCGAACTCGTGCGTGCCAGCGCCGGCGGCGAGCATCGCATCGAGCGCATCAAGGACACGCCGGTGCTGCGGCTGCGCAACAAGCTGTTGCCGCTGATTTATCTCAAGGACGTGCTGCGCACCGAAAGCAACGGCGAGCACGGCTTCATCGTGGTCACCCAGGTCGGCAGCCAGGTTTTTGGTCTTGTTGTCGATGGCGTTTTCCACACCGAGGAAATCGTCATCAAGCCGATGTCATCGAAGCTGCGGCACATCGCGGTGTTCTCCGGCACCACCATTCTCGGCGACGGCTCGGTGATCATGATCATCGACCCGAACGGCATTGCGCAATTGCTCAGCCGTACGGCGCAGACCGCGCGCGACGATGCGCCGGAGCTGACCGAACGCGGGCAAACCGCGGCCGAGGACGTCGTGTCGCTGTTGGTATTTCGCGCCGGCTCGCACCAGCCCAAGGCGGTGCCGTTGTCGCTCGTCACGCGGCTCGAAGAGATTGACTGCCGCAAGATCGAGATCTCGGACGGTCGCCATCTGGTGCAATACCGCGGGCATCTGATGCCGCTACTGCGGCTCGATACGCATTCCGGCCTCAAGCAGGATGGCGCGCAGCCGATTCTGGTGTTCTCGGACGGCGGCCGCTCCATGGGCCTGGTCGTCGACGAAATCATCGACATCGTCGAGGAGCGCCTCAATATCGAAGTCGTGAGCGAGCGGCCCGGCGTGCTCGGTTATGCGGTGATCAAAGGCAACGCCACCGAAATCGTCGATATTGGTCATTTCCTTCCACAGGCCTTCGCGGACTGGTTCCGCTGGCGCGACGTTACGGTCGAGCGCGATGCCCGCACGGTCCTGCTGGTCGACGACTCGGCGTTCTTCCGCGACATGCTCACGCCGCTTATCAAGGCCGCAGGCTGCAACGTGGTGGCGGTCGGGTCTGCCGCGGAGGCGTTCGAGACGCTTGGCTCGGCCCGACGCTTCGACCTCGTCATCACCGATATCGAAATGCCGCAGATGGACGGGTTCTGCTTCGCGGAAAAGCTCCGCTCCATGCCGGCGACTGCCGGTCTTCCGATCATCGCCATCACCGCGATGGTGTCGACCGAGGCAATTGCGCGCGGGCGTGCCCTCGGCTTCTACGATTTCGTCGCCAAATTCGACCGCACCGGCCTGATCGCCGCGATCAAGGAGCAGGGCGCCGACATCGAGCGTGCGGCATGACAGTCATGAACGACAATCTCAAGCTCACCGACTACGTCACGTTCACGACCGCCGGACAGCTGTTCGGTTTGCCGATCGAGCGTGTACAGGAGGTCTTCCGTCCGACCCGGATCACGCGCGTTCCGCTCGCCGGCGCCCAGATCGCCGGCGTGCTCAATCTACGCGGCCGCATCGTCACCGCGATCGACATGCGCAGGCGGCTCGAACTGGACGCGCGCGACGAGGGCGAAGCGCAGATGGCAATCGGCATCGAATCCGGGAACGAATCGTTCGGCCTGCTGGTCGACGCGCTTGGTGAAGTGCTGAAGGTTGCCGACAGTGAGCGCGAGCCGAACCCGGTGAATCTCGATCGCAAGCTGGCCCGCGTTTCAGCCGGCGTTTTCCGGCTCGACGGTCAGCTCATGGTCGTTCTCGACGTCGATCGCGTGCTCGATCTTGCCGCCGAGGCGTTTGCAGCATGATGACGGTGAACAGCAAGGCAAAGCGGGCGCGCCCGCGTAGTGTGGAGTGAGAAGGCTATGAAAACCTGCTTGGTCGTCGATGACTCAAGCGTCATCCGCAAGGTGGCGCGACGCATCCTCGAGGGGCTCGAGTTCCAGATCGTTGAAGCCGAGAACGGCGAGGAGGCTATCGAGTCGTGCAAGAAGAATCTGCCGGACGCGATTCTGCTCGACTGGAACATGCCGAAGATGGATGGCTATGACTTCCTGCGCATGTTGCGGCGGCTGCCCGGCGGCGATCGGCCAAAAGTGGTGTTTTGCACGACTGAGAACGATGTCGCGCATATCGCGCGTGCACTGCATGCCGGCGCCAACGAGTACATCATGAAGCCATTCGACAAGGATATCGTCGAGGCAAAATTCCAGGAAGTCGGGCTGATCTAGCGCCAGCCGCGAACTGGCGCCGTTCCGAAGTCCTGAGGTTTCGTGTTTCGTGCGTACGGTTGAAGTGTCATGAGTACCGCCCTTGCAGCCGCCCATGCTGCGCCAGCCGCCGAGCGGCAAATCCGGGTGATGGTCGTCGACGACGCGGTCGTCGCGCGCAGCATGATGGCGCGCTGGATCGAGTCCGAGCCGGACATGATGATGGCGGCATCGCTGCGCACCGGCCGTGAGGCGCTCGACAACGTCGCCGTCCACGATCCGGACGTCGTTCTGCTCGACGTCGACATGCCCGATCTCGACGGCATCGCGGCGCTGCCGCTGCTGCTCGCGAAGAAGCGCGACCTTGTCGTCATCATGGTCTCGACGCTTACCCGCCGCAGCGCCGAACTCAGCTTAAAGGCTCTGGCGCTCGGCGCGACGGACTACATCCCGAAACCGGAGACCACCTACGAGGCTATGACCTCGGCGGCGTTTCGCCGCGAACTGATCGATAAAGTCCGTGGTCTCGGCCGCAAACGGCTCCTGCTGCGCGAAGGCACGCCGCCGTTGGCGCCCGAGGAGACGCCGACGCCTGCTCCGGCGTTGCGACGCGCGCCGTTGCCTCCAGCGAAGCTTCTGCCCGAACTCAAACCGCAACGCGCTGCCGAGAAGGGCGAGATTACGCTACGCCCCTTCGCCCTGACGCTACCGCGCGCATTGCTGATCGGCTCGTCGACCGGCGGTCCGCAGGCGCTGACGGCGCTGTTTGAAAAATTGACCGCGGCGGTCGACCGCGCGCCCGTGCTGATCACGCAGCACATGCCGCCGACTTTCACCACGGTACTGGCCGAGCACTTGCGACGCATCAGCGGACGCGGCGCGCGTGAGGCCGAGCACGGCGAGCCGGTTTTGGCCGGCGGCATCTATCTGGCGCCGGGCGGCTGCCATATGCGCGTCGTGCGTGACGGCGACATGGTCAAAATCGTGCTCGGCGACGACCCGCCGATCAATTTCTGCCGGCCGTCTGTCGATCCTCTATTTTCCTCGGCGGCCGCAGTGTGGGGCTCGAGCGTGCTCGCGGTGGTTCTCACCGGCATGGGCTCCGACGGCACGCAGGGCGCGGCCGATGTCGTTGCGGCGGGCGGCAGTGTCATCGCCCAGGACGAAGCGACCAGCGTGGTATGGGGCATGCCGCGCTCGGTCGCACAGGCAGGACTCTGCTCGGCCGTGCTGCCTCTCGACCAGATTCCGGGAAAAATTCTGCGCTTGCTGCTGGGGAGCAGATCGTGACACCGCTGGATTACGATTTCCTGCGCAGGGCGCTCAAGCAGCGCTCCGGACTCGTGCTTTCAGCCGACAAACAATATCTGGTCGAGAGCAGGCTCTTGCCGGTTGCACGCAAGGCCGGTCTCGCGAACCTCGGCGCGCTCGTCGAAGCGCTTAGATCGGGCGGCAACGATCCCCTGATGATCGCGGTGGTCGAGGCGATGGCGACCAACGAATCATTCTTCTTTCGCGACAAAATTCCATTCGAGCATTTCCGCACTATTATCATGCCGGCGCTGCTGGCGGCGCGGCGCGCCTCGCGCACCATTCGCATCTGGTGCGCCGCCACCTCGACCGGGCAGGAACCGTATTCGCTCGCCATGTGCCTGAAGGGCATGGAGCGCGAGATCGCCGGCTGGCGCGTTGAGATCGTCGCTACCGATCTGTCAAATGAGGTGCTGGAAAAGGCCCGCGCCGGCCTCTACAGCCAGTTCGAAGTGCAGCGCGGCCTGCCGATCCAGCTTCTGATCAAACATTTCACCCAAGTTGGCGAGCTGTGGCAGATCGCGCCGGACATCCGCGCCATGGTCAAATTCTGGCAGCTCAATCTATTGTCGAATTTCTCCAGCCTCGGTATGTTCGATCTGATCTTCTGCCGCAACGTGCTGATCTATTTCGACCAACAGACCAAGATCGGCGTGCTCGAAAATCTGGCGCGGGTTGTCGCCTGCGACGGTTATCTGGTGCTCGGCGCGGCGGAAACTGTCGTCGGCCTGACCGACAGTTTCAAGGTCGTTGGCGACAGGCACGGCCTTTACACGCCGAATGCACGATCGCCAAAGCCATTTGCGCCGCGGCCCAACGATCTCATGCCGCGCCTGGTCGCCGTGAACGGCAGGCGGTGAGTTTTCTCACGCGCGCTGTAAAGTAAAAAACCCCGGCGTTTCCGCCGGGGTTTTTCCCCCGATCAACCCCCGCGGTAAACCTTTAGGCGGAAATCTTCGCCTCGTCCTCGGTCGGCTCGCGCAGCACATAGCCGCGGCCCCAGACAGTCTCGATGTAATTCTTTCCGGCCGACGCGTTGGCGAGTTTTTTGCGCAGCTTGCAGATGAAGACGTCGATGATCTTCAGCTCCGGCTCGTCCATGCCGCCGTAGAGATGGTTGAGGAACATCTCCTTAGTCAGCGTCGTGCCCTTGCGCAGCGAGAGCAGCTCCAGCATCTGGTATTCCTTGCCGGTCAGATGCACGCGCGCCTGGTTCACTTCCACCGTCTTGGTGTCGAGATTGACCACGAGATCGCCGGTCTGGATCACCGACTGGGCATGCCCCTTGGAGCGGCGCACGATGGCGTGAATGCGCGCGACCAGTTCGTCCTTGTGGAACGGCTTGGTCATGTAGTCGTCAGCGCCGAAGCCGAGACCGCGCACCTTGTCCTCGATGCCGGCGAGGCCTGAGAGAATCAGGATTGGCGTCTTCACTTTTGAGACGCGCAATGAGCGCAGAACCTCGAAGCCCGACATATCGGGCAGGTTCAGGTCGAGCAGGATGATGTCGTAGTCGTAGATCTTACCGAGATCGATGCCTTCTTCGCCCAGGTCGGTCGTATAGACGTTGAAACTCTCGGACTTGAGCATCAGCTCGATCGATTGCGCGGTCGCGCTATCGTCTTCAATCAGCAATACGCGCATGCCAGTCCCCTTCTCGCCGCGCGGGCTTCAAGGTCGGCCGGCCGCAGCGGCGGCCCCCGGTGAGCGCCTTAAAAGCAAGCGCTCTAGAAGAAACTGATTCGACACACTATACGGGCTATGGTTAACAAAACCTGATTCTTTCGCGCAAGATGTTACTAGGCGAATTCGTTCGAATCGCCGTAAGATATTGTCGAATAGTGGTTTTTTAGCCACGCCAGTGTTCATGTCCGAGTTTAAGTTTCGGCTCTAACCGATTCAAACGACTCACCCCCCGTCGCGGCGAGTGAGCCTCCTTGGCCCCAAGGACGACAGCGCAATGATTAACGTCCCGGGTAAACAACCGATTAACAAGTTGGGCCTGGAAGTAACCAAATATGCGTTGCTGCGGCGCTCCGGGGGCGACTGAACCCGGACGGCCGATGAGAATCAGGTCACGAGGAGGGCGGATCGCCAGGTAAGTGATGAAAGCGCTCGCCGAACAGATCAACGAACTCGATGGCGTCGAAATTTACGGCCGTGTCGTCGGCGTGCGCGGTCTGATGGTGGAAGTCGCCGGCCCACTTTACGTGATGTCGGTCGGCGCCCGCGTCGTGATCGAGACGACCGAGAAGTCCATTCCCTGCGAGGTGGTCGGCTTTACCGGACAAAATGCGCTTCTCATGCCGTTCGCGCCGCTCGAAGGCGTGCGCCGCGGCTGCCGTGCGATCGTGACGGCGGTGCCTGGTTCGGTACGGCCGTCGGCTGGCTGGCTCGGGCGTGTCGTCAATGCGCTCGGCGATCCGATCGATGGCAAAGGACCGTTGCTGCAGGGGCCGTCACCCTATTCGTTCCGCAACACGCCGCCGTTGGCACATGCGCGCCAGCGGGTCGGCCGCCCGCTCGATCTCGGTGTGCGTGCGCTCAATACCTTCATCACTTGCTGCCGAGGCCAGCGGCTTGGCATCTTTTCCGGCTCCGGCGTCGGCAAATCGGTGCTGCTGGGCATGCTGGCGCGCAACGTCGTTGCCGATGTCAGCGTGATCGGCCTCGTCGGCGAACGCGGCCGTGAGGTGCAGGAATTTCTTCAGGACGATCTCGGCGAGGCCGGTCTTGCCCGCTCGGTCGTCGTGGTTTCGACTTCGGACGAGCCGGCTCTGATGCGCCGCCAGGCTGCCCACGTCACGCTGGCGATCGCCGAGTATTTTCGTGACGAGGCCAAGGACGTGCTGGTGCTGATGGATTCGGTGACGCGCTTTGCCATGGCGCAACGCGAGATCGGGCTATCCGCAGGCGAGCCGCCGACCGCCAAGGGTTATACGCCCACCGTCTTTACCGAACTGCCGCGATTGTTGGAGAGGGCAGGGCCCGGCACCGAACAGGGCACTATCACGGGCATCTTCACCGTTCTGGTCGATGGCGACGATTACAACGAGCCGATCGCGGATGCGGTCCGGGGTATCCTCGACGGCCACATCATCATGGAACGTTCCATTGCCGAACGCGGCCGCTATCCCGCCATCAACATCCTCAAATCGGTGTCACGCACCATGCCGCGTGCCGCCGACCAGGCTTATCTGCCGGCGCTGGCCCGCGCCCGGGCGGTCATGGCAACCTATGCCGACATGGAGGAACTGATCCGGCTCGGCGCCTATCGGGCTGGAACCAGCGCCGACGTCGACGATGCCATCCGGCTGCACAAGCCGCTCGAAGACTTTCTCGCCCAGGGTAAGGAAGAAGCAACCAGCTTGGCCGAAGGTTACCGTCGATTGGCCGAAATCGTGTCCGAGCCGGAAACGGAACGCTAACCGTTATCGTGGCACGATTGCGATCTGGGAATGCCGCCTGGCGGGGGGCCGCACGGCACCATGGTCGCGGCTTCGGGGAGTAGCAGTCGATGAAGTCTCGTGACACGCTCATTCGCCTGAAAAAGTTTCAGGTCGACGAGAAGCGGCGCAAGGTCGCGCAAATCGAAACCATGATCGCCGAGTTCGAGCGCATGGCTGGCGATCTTGAGCGCGAAATCAAGGTTGAGCAGGACCGCGCCGGCATCCACGATCCCGGGCATTTTGCCTATCCGACCTACGCCAAAGCGGCGATCAACCGCCGTGAGAACCTCAAGCGCTCTGCCGACGAACTGCGGGTCCAGCTCGACGATGCCAAGGCTGCACTCGGCGAGGCGTTCGAAGACCTCAAGAAGGTTGAATTGCTCGACGAGCGCGATCAGGCCCGCGAACGCGAGGCCGTCAACGCCGCCGAGCAGGCCGATCTTGACGGTATCGCGCTGATGCGGGCACGCGGCAGCGCGCCGGCCTAACGGCTCGCTGGGCCCGCCACAAAAAAGCGGTTTGCAATCTGTGGGCGCCCGCAAGGGGCGCCCCTACGGTGGTGGCTCGTAGGGGTGGGCCTCGTGCCCGCCTTTGGCGCGTGCCGGCGCTTTATTGCCGCCTTTGCGGCAATGCCTGCCGGCCTGCGACGCCGTCAGCCTGATTTTCCATCAGTTTCGCTCTCGACGAGCAAGCATTTCCGTGGCGATAATCAGGCGGGGCTGGCGTCCCCGGGGGGCCAGGGACAACGATGCTGACGCAGGCAGAACTCGTCTGGCTGCTCGCCGCCGTCGCCAAGGGCGACCAGGCTGCGTTCGAGCGGCTGTATAGCGCGACGCGCGCGAAACTCTATGGCGTGCTGCTCCGTATCTTGGGTAAGCCCGAACTGGCGGACGACGTCATGCAGGAGACCTACCTCAAGGTGTGGAAGATGGCGGGTAAGTTCGACCCTACGATCGCCAGTCCCATCACCTGGATGGTGGCCATCGCGCGCAATCGGGCGATCGACATCGTGCGCAAGAAGGCGGACGTGTCGGTCGAGGATTCGCCCGAGGCGATGGGCGTCGCCGCCGAGGCGCCGCCGCCGCTTGCACGGCGCGAAATGACCGAAGAGCTGCGGCGATTGTTGTCGTGTCTCGGCAAGCTCGATCCGGAAAAGCAGCGTATCGTGCTGCTCGCCTATTACAGCGGCTGGAGTCGCGAACAGCTCGCCCAAAAGCTCGATATCCCGGTGAACACCATCAAGACCTGGCTGCGCCGCTCGCTGCTCGAAATCCGCGAGTGCATGGGGCGCTGAACATGATCGCGAAAAAGCCAAACGCGGACCTTAAGCCGCCGCTTTCCCGCTTCGATCGTGCTGCCAACTCCCACTGCGCGAGGCTGTGATGACCGACGAAGAGATGGACGCGCTGGCGGCCGAATATGTTCTTGGTACGCTTGCGGCCGACGAACGCACGAATGCCGATGGCTTGATAGCGGCCGACCCGGCGTTCGCGGAGCTGGTACGCCAGTGGGAACGGCGCCTGGGCGAACTCAACGTCATGGTTGAGGCGGTAGAGCCGCCGCCGCAGGTTTGGGACCGCATCAAATCGGGACTGGGCCAGCCTGCCCCCACTGCGCCGTTCGACAATTTGCAGCTGCCGCCGCTGATGCCGACGGCAGCGCAGCTTGCGCCGAAACCTGCCGCCCCCCCGGAGCTTGAAGAACACGTCGAGGAGCCGGAAGAAATCGGTGCTCCGGCTGCGAGTCTGTTGCCGCCCGACGAACCGCTGGAGCCCGAGCCGGAGCTGACGCCCGAGGTCGAAACCGCTTCGCTGCTTATCCCGCCGCCGGTAACGCTGCCGCGCACGGCGCCGAGCGCTGACGTGATCGACCTCGCCATCCATGTCCGGCGCTGGCGCGGTCTCGCGATCGTCGCCGGCGCGCTTGCCGCGGGGTTGGTGGCGCTGATCGTGGTTTCGCAGGCCAAGCCCGGTTTGTTTCCGGCTGGCGGCTTTCATATGCCGCGGCTGGTCGCACAGGGCCCCGCGCCGGCTAAACCGTCAGCGGCGGCGCCCGGAAGCAGGCTCGTTGGCGTGCTGCAGCAGGATCCCTCCGCGCCGGCATTCCTGCTGACGATCGATCCGGCAAGCCGGACTTTGACCGTGCGCCGCGTTGCCGCCAAGGCGGACGGCGATCACAGCTATCAGCTTTGGCTCATCGCTTCGCAGGCGGCCAAGCCGCAGTCGCTTGGCGTCGTCGGCGCCGGCGAGTACACGCAAAGCGCGCTGCCGGCAGATTTCGATGCTGCGGCAATGCGAGGTGCAACGTATGCGGTGTCGTTTGAGCCACCCGGGGGCTCGAAGACCGGTGCACCGACCGGGCCGATCCTGTTCACCGGCAAGCTGGTCGAGTCGATTCCGCCAGCGGGATCAAAAACCTGAGAGGCGCGGCCGTTTATCGGCCTGCTAAAGATCCGCCGACGAAAAATCCTTGGAATTAGCGGATGGTCGGCAATTGACCGGTCAGTTCGGTTGCCTGGCCGGCTTTGACCAGCGGGGCGGTGCCGAGATCCATGCCGCCGACATGCGAGAAGATGCCAACAGCCGCGACCAGGGTCGCGCAGGCAAGCCCAATCACCACGATCTTCAAATGCGTTCCGCGATCGGCACCGTACATGGAATGGCTGCTCATAATACCCTCCCGGTCCTTTAACCGGTTAGTTGCTGGGTCCACGCAAAAGGTTCATTCGAACTCGAAACATGGGAACTCAATATTTGCGGCAAAACGCGCCCTCACCGAGCGGTGATGGCCCGTGATAACGATTGATCGAGGGGCCAGTTCCGGTAATCAGGGGCCCGTGAGGGGCGGCAAGGCCGGCCCGGCCGTCAGGGGAGGGTAGGATGGACCGCCAAATCGTAGCCGAACTCGCGCCGACAGGGACTTTGCGCGCTGCCATCAATATGGGGAATTTCCTCCTGGTGACCGGCAAGACCGACTCCGGGGACCCTTCCGGCGTTGCCCCCGACATGGCCGCCGAGATCGCCAAACGGCTCGGCGTCCCCGTCCGCTATGTGCCGTACGAGCGTCCGTCGACGCTCGCCGACGCCGCCGGGACCAATGCTTGGGATATCGGTCTGATCGGGGCAGAACCGCAGCGCGCCGCCAAGATCGCCTTTACGGACGCGTATTGCGAAATCGAAGCGACCTATCTGGTGCATCCGGGTTCGCCGTTTAAATCCGTCGCCGATGTCGACCGGCCGGGCGTGCGGATTTCGGTGCGCCGCGGCGCCGCGTACTGCCTTTGGCTCGAGCGCAACATCAAACACGCGACCGTCCTGTCATTCGAGGCGGCCGATGCGCCGCTCAATCAGTTCATCGCCGAAAAGCTTGATGCGCTGGCGGCGCTCAAGCCTGGACTCATGGAGGACGTCAAAAAGGTGTCCGGCGGCACAATCCTGCCCGGACATTTCATGACCGTGCAGCAAGCCATCGGCACCGGAAAGTCGAACGCCGCCGCCGCAAAATTCCTCCAGGAGTTCGTGACCGACGCCAAGAAATCCGGACTGGTGGCGCGGCTGATCGAAAAGCATCGCGTCGCCGGTTTGTCGGTGGCGGCGTAGGGGCGGGCCTTGTGCCCGCCCGAGCAAGTGTGACCCCCGCGGATGCCGCCTACCGATTTTTCCGTTTGTGGGGCACCCACAAGGGGTGCCCCTACGGCGTCCTTCGCTGCGGGTTTTCTTGATCGAATTCCCAGCGCAATGGATTTTCATCGATGTGCCGCCGAACGCGATTCAAGTCCCTCCCATCGCGGATGACGTGCTCGTAGTAGTTACGCTGCCACACCCGGCGATCAAACTTCTGCCAGCGCTCGTTTTTGACGCCCTCTATAAATTGCAGGGTGGCGAGAGATTTGAAAGCGCCGACGATATCGCCAATCGTAGGAGCCTTCCGCATGGTCGTACCGTCGCCCGGCGCGTAGGGGCGGCCCTCGTGGCCGCCCTGCACATGCGGCGATCCGCGATCTTCCGACAATACAATGATGCCGTGCAGATGGTTCGGCATGACGACGAACATGTCGAGCTCAATTTTCGGAAAGGGCGCCGACATGTTGCTCCATACAGCCGCCGCCATGTGGCCGGCGCCATTTAACCGCATCGCCCCATCCGCGACTTCGCCGAACAAACATTTCCTGTCCTGTGTGCAAATCGTTACGAAATACGCGCCGGCTTGTGCATAATCGTATCCCTGTAAACGCAGGGACCGGCGACGATGCGTTTCGTTCGGCTGCATTGCGAGGTTTGTTTCTGGGTGGTCCTCGCGATGATACGCTATTTTGCGGCTTAGTCCGTAGGTGCGAGCCTTGCGCGCGCCCTGGATTGTGCATCCCGGGCGCCCACGAGGGGGGCCCCTACGGTCTTTTGCGCTTGCACCGGCGCACGTCGATCGGAGGGGCGAGTCCCCTGCCGCCAATCAGTGCGTGTCGAATACTGCCTGATAAGCCGCGACCGTCTTGCGGATGGCATCCAGCTCCGCGCTGGTCGGCTTGTAGGGATTTTTCGCCGCCGGCAGGCTGCCGAATTTCAGCAAGCAGGCCATCAACAGTAACCGCGCTTTGTTGGCGGTGAGGTTGCCGGCGGCGATCTGGAAGTCCGTCGGATCGGCAAAGCCCATGGGCGCGCCGCGGCCGGCGATTGCGACGGGGATGCCGCTGAACGCGGCTTTGAGCATCAGCTTGTTGCGGGTGTGCGACGGCGTCCGCCCATAGGGCACAAGACCCTGGATGACAAAGCCGGTCAGCAAGCCAAGACTGAGCTTGTGCTCGATCGAGGCGATCAGGTCGATCTCGGGCGCGGTGTCGTGTCCATAGGCCATTCCCGAATAACCGCCGTCGGCCGAGACGGTGACGACCGGAATGGCGTCGGTAACCAGCGCGTCGTTGCGGTCCTTGACCGCGACATCGACCATTTCGATGCCACCGGCGCCCTTTCTTGCTGCCTTCACCGTGCTTGGCAGCGTGGTGATCCTCAGATCGGATTTATAGGTGTGCTTGTAGACCGGCAGATAGGTGAGGGCGATCCGGCCGGTGTGACTGATATTGCCGACGATGCCGCCGTGGCCTCCGGTCGCCACATAGCCGCCCGGACGCGCATCAACCTTTGCGACCTCGCGGGCAGCAAACAATTGCTGTTCCTGGAGCACGACGACGCCGCAGCGGTTGCGGCCTTGTTCGTCGGCCCATACCCGCGAGCGGATGTAGCGAACCGAGTCGACGATGTTCGCCGGTCCGTCGGCGCTGATCTGCCCCTGCGGACGCTGTGCGGCGTTGCCGCAGATCGGCAAAGTCGTATCGATCAGTAAATTGAACCAGTAGGCGCTCTCTTCGACCTGCGGACTGCCTTGGGTCCAGATCACGCCGTCGTAGTCGCCCTTCGACACCAGCGCCTGCATGTCGTTGGTCGCCTTCGCGAGCGCCGGCCGCGGCGGCGCGACGGCAAGGTGGTACGGCTTATAGCCGAAGAAATGCGTGCCACGGACTTCGGGCAGAATGTCGCCCTCGCCCTTATCGGTGCGCAGGTGAGCGGGCAGTCCCTTGGTGTAGCCGCTCGGCGGCACACCGCGATAAAAGTCCACGGTTGCGATTGAGGACAGCAGGCTTGCGGTGCCTTCGGCGCCGATCGCGAGGCGATCGATCTCCTCGAAGCTGCGCGAGCCGTCGGGGAAAAAGCCCTGGCGGCCCGTGGCTGCGCCCGGCGCGGTGCATTCTTCCTCCCATGCCGATCCGTCGGCCTGGGTCGCCATATAGGGAAGCGGATATAGGCCATCTTCCGGCTTGAGCTCGATCTCGTAGACCGGCTTGTCGCTGCTGCTCTGGCGTTGCTGCCGAAACATGCCGTCGGCGCCGATGTATCCATCGGGAGGCCCGTATAGCTCGGCGACGTCGGATTCGAGCGGGTGCGCGGAAAACTGCTCGACATAGACTTTGACCGGAGCCGCGAGGCGCTGCGGCCGCAGCGCGTCGTAGCGCAGTGGCGCGCCGGCGGCATCCTTGAGCAACGGCAAACCGTGCTTGGCGCGCGCTTTGTTCGACGTGACAAGCGGCGGCGTGTTCTGGATGGTCGCGGTCGGGCCAGTCAGGTGGGCAATGCGGGTTTTGCTGCTGTCGTTCATCGTGTCCCCTTACATCTTCGCGCAAAAAATTCTTCCTGAATGCCGCGGACATCGTCACTGAGTGCCGAGTTGCGATCCGTGGAGCATTCCCTTGAGCAAGTAGCGCTCGACCGCCATCACGGCGGCATACATGACGAGCGCCAGGACAGACAAAACGACGACGCCGACCCAGACCAGGTTGATGTCCATGACTTGCCCCGCATAGAGGATCATGCGGCCGACGCCGAATTGCGATGCGATAAATTCGCCGACGATCGCGCCGGCCAGCGCCAAGCCGATATTGACCCGCAGGCTGCTGACGATCCAAGGCATCGCCCACGGCACGACGACCTTGGCAAAGACTTGGAAACGGCTCGCTCCCAAGGAGAACAGCAATGTCTCGAGGTCCTTGTCGACGCTTCGGACGCCGCCATACGCTGCCATTGCCGCCGGCACGATCGTCAGCGCGACCGCGAGCGCCACCTTCGACTCGAAACCGATTCCAAACAGGATAATCAGGATGGGTGCGAGCGCGAGTTTCGGAATCGCGTTGAACGTCACGAGGTACGGCTCGCTGACGCGGCCGTAGACACGCGACCACCAGGTGGAGAGGCCGATCATGGCGCCGGCCACCACGCCGAGAATGAAACCGACGATTGTCGATGCCGAGGTATAGCCGACATCGACAAGGAGCGTTCCCTGGGTCGCCGCTACGTAAGCCGTGCTTACGATGGCCGTCGGACTTGAGAAAAAATATGGATCGATGATCTTCAGGCGGGTGAGGATTTCCCAGCCGAGAATGATGCCGGCAGCGAGCGCCCAGCGCCAAATGGCAGCGCATCGGCGAATGCGCCGCTCGGCGGCATCGTCATCGTCGGCGGCGATAGAATTGGGATCGTTCATTGCATCGGGGGCGCTCATTGCAATGACTCCTGGCGTTCGGCGATGCGGGCCTCGTCATTGAGCAAGCCGAGAAGCTGGCGCTTCAAGTCCACGAATTGTGAACTGGTTACGGCATCCTGGCCGCGCGGCCGCGGCAGGGCGACGTCGATATGGGCTTTTATCCGGCCCGGGCGAGCGGTGAAGACGTAGATCTCATCCGACAGGTAGATCGCTTCATCGATGTCATGGGTGACGAACAGGATGGTTTTTCCGAGATCGCTCCAGACTTGCAGCAGCCAGCTTTGCATGAGCATGCGAGTCTGCGCATCCAGGGCGCCGAAAGGCTCGTCGAGCAGCACGATGTCGCGATCGTACAGCATCGTTCGCAACAGGCTGGTCCGCTGCCGCATGCCGCCCGACAGTTCGTGTGGGTAGTGCTGCTCGAAACCGGCGAGGCCGTAGCGGTCAATCAATGGCTGGGCGCGCGCAATCGATTCTTTTTTCGGTACGCCCCGGACTTCGGCGCCGAGAATGATGTTGTCGATGATCGTGCGCCACGGCAGCAACAACCCTTTCTGCAGCATATAAGCCACGTAACCGGGTCGCCCCACGATGCTGTTGCCGTCGGCAAGCACGTCGCCCGTGGTCGGCCGCAACAGACCGGCGATGATGTTGAAAAGTGTCGACTTGCCGCAGCCGCTCGGGCCGATCAGGCTGACCAGCCGGCCTTCCGGAATCGTAAGCGACGCCGCGTCGAGCGCGCGAACGGCGCGACCGTCGCGTTTGAATGACTTAGAAACAGTCCGGACGTCGAGTTTGGCAGCCGTGGTCGCCCCCGCTGGCTCAGTCCATCGCCGTACACACCGCATTCCCGGCGACCTGAGCAGCTTACGGCAGGGTCTCGAAGCGATCGTTTTCTTCAAACCGATTGCAGTCGAGCGGCCTTTCGCAGCACAGTTGCGAGTGTTTGACGTTTGAATGTTACCCGCTGGGATTCAATTCGTCCAACCAAAAAATAACGACGGGACATTGGACCGCGCCGCCGCGGTTCGGTACAATGGCGTCAGCTGCGCTGGGTCATTCCGGGTGCTCCCGCAGCCCTCTGTCAAAAGAAGGAGCTCAATCATGCGATTTGACGCCACAACCTCTCCCGGGCTGACACGCCGGGCCGCGATGACCGGCGCCCTGGCGACGGGTCCAGCTATCTTTTCACGCAACGTCTTCGCGCAAAGTGTAAAGGCGCTGATCCTCGCCGAGCCGGTTCACAATTTGGGTTACGCGCCAGTCTATCTTGCGGCCGATCAAGGTTTGTACAAGAAGCGGGGCCTTGATGTTTCGGTGCTGACCGCCACCAATGGCGCTCACGTGACCGCGCTCGTCAGCGGGCAAGTGTGGGGCAACATCGGCGGGCCGGAATCCGACGCGATGGCCAACGTCGGCAAGGCCGACCCGCTGATCACGATCTGTAATCTGGTCAATCGCGCGAACGTGTATCTGGTCGCCCGCAAGGGCACTGGGCCGAAGTCGACATCGGATGCCGACATCGCCGCCTTTCTCAAGGGCAAGAGGTTCGCGCTCAGCCGGTACGGCGGCACCCCGGACTTGCTTGGGCGGTGGCTGACGATCAAAGTCGGTCTCAATCCGCAGAAGGATATCGTGGCCATCAACCAGGCGGACAACGCCGCAGTCGTCGCGATGATGAAGAATGGCGCCATCGACTTGGGGGTTACTCAGGAGCCGTTCATCACGGCCGGCATCGAACAGGGGCTTTGGGACGACCCATTCTATGGGTTCCCGTCGCTGGGCGACTATGCGTACTCGGTTGTCAGCGTGCGCAAATCCACCATCACCCAGGAGCCGCAGGTTGTGCAGGCATTCGTCGATGCGACGATAGAGGCGCTCCGCATCACGGCGAAAGACCGAGGCGCGGTCGAGGCGATGACACGCAAGGAATTTCCCACATTGCCGGCGAATGGTGTGAAGGCCACGCTCGACCGCGCCTATGCCGATCACCTGTGGAGTGTCGACGGCATGGTTTCCGAGCAAGGCTACAACCTCGACATGGAGGTCGTTAACAAATCGGGGTCCTTTACCAAGCATGTCCCTTACGCCGACGTCGTCGACATGCAATTTGTCCGCAAGTCTCTGCAGAAGAGCTAGCGTCCTGGCGTGACATCGCGCTGCCTGGTGTCAGGCGAAGTGCGGGTGGTTAGGAGACAGCCGGTTGCGGCGAATCCGCGCCCATCGCGTGGCAAATCGCCGTGCTGGCGATCGACCCGACGCAAATTTCTTGCGGAAGTTCGTGACCGACGCTAAGAAGCGCGGACTGGCGGCGCGGCTCAAAAATTGGCGGCCCACCGCGCAGGCTCGCTTTTTATCGTGGAGCGGCTGTCGTTAGCGGCTTCTTCGCCGATAGCTACTGACGTGCCTGCGTTAGCCACCAAACCAGGCCGAGCTCGTATTTTCTTCGCCAAGCGCATACTTATCCCCACAAGGAGACTCGAATGGCCCCGCGCCAAATGAAGATGCCGGAAAAAGTTGAAGCCGAACCGGAAGAACATTTCTCGCAGCGCAAGCGGCCGGAATTGGGCCGCTATCTGCTTCAAGTAGACCGGCAGACCAAGGGCTCTTATCTGACGGCAGAACTTGCTGAATCGGCAGGACTTGCGATCAAGAAGGAATATCCGATCCTTCACGTCACCGTGTATGACAGCGTTGATTTTGCCAGCACGGTACTCGCGGCGCCCGCGAAAGAGTGAATGACCTTTGACCACTCCCAGGCCCCTGGCTGCCTAACAAGCGCCTGAACGCAACGCGGCGACGGATTTCCAAGACAGCATCGCGTGCCGGGCGTCAGATGACGCCGGGAGTGCTTTTGTCGAAAATGCCGAGGTGCTTTTGCGCCTCGACCGGCATGTCGGGCACGCGAATGAGACGGCCCATGAATGTCGTCCACGGCTTCTCGGCGACCGGTTGCAGCTGGGCAAAGTTCCAAAACTGCTTTTCGGTCATCTCGATCTCACTGACTCCGTGATCGAGCACCCAGCCTCGCAGCATGGTGAGGCGGCTCCGATCGGGATCGGTGAACATCGTGTCCGGCAAAGTCTTCCTCACGAGATGATCCCTTTGCCGTGGCGGTGGGCGCCCGGCACCCGTTCAGCGCGCCCCCGATGGGGCAGCAGCCGTCCGGCCTCGACCGCCGATCGACCGGGCAGTATCGCACGCCATTCGTAACCTTTGTGTTAGGACGATGGCGCATGCGCAATCGCGCCGACAACAGCGACTCGCTGTTACCAGCGCGTTTTTCAGAAGGGCGCGGAATCCGGGCGGCGATCCGCCTGGAGCGCGATACCGCTAGGAGAATTTCTTGCCGTTAGAGCCTTTGCCCATGACCGGGCTCGGTGTGAACGGCGAGGCTGCCGGCGTGCCTTTTTTCTTGTTCTTGTCGGCTTTCGGCTTTTTCTTCTCGCGGTTGCTTCTCATTTGTCCCTTTGCCATTTCATCCTCGCGCTGGTGGGTGTTCGGTTATTCCTGTTCTTCAGGCCTGCTGGAGTTTGCATCAAGCCGCTTGAAGTCGGCAATGACGGCGGCGATGAGCTTCTGTCTACGCGGATCCTGCGCCGTCAGCGTCGCCGCAAAGAGGTTGAGAAGATAGCGCGCTTTGTCGGCGGCTTCATGCCAACTCGCCGCCGGCGCAGCCAGCAGGTGAGATTCCAGTTCGTCCTGCCGCTGCCGCAGCGCCTTCTCGTTCTCCTCGACATCCGAGAGCATCCGGCGCAACTCGGTCGCCTTCTGAGCGGCCATGCCGCGGTGCTGATCGAGGTCGATCGTCTTCTCGGTCATGATGGCGCATCGCGACGGGTCAGGGGATATTCGGCCTGTTCGTACAAACGGCGGATGTCGTCGCTGCCGTATCTCCGCTCGTCGACTTCGAGATACGCCCCGACCAGACATTCGGCCGGCAACTCCTCGATGGCAAAACGGATAGCCTGCGCGGCTTGAGTGAATCGCTTGTAGCCGAACGGTTGACGCCGCGGCAGTCGCCGCCGCATCGCGAACAGCTCGGCCGCACAGTTGTAATCGAACTTGCTCATCGTCCGGGGCCTTATAAAAATGCGATTAAAGTATCATTCGAATGTAAGCCCATCCAAACGATACAGAGAATATAAGCCCAAATCACGCCGTTACCAGCCCGGAAACGATACTTTCCGGGCGGAATCGAGAGAAACAAGCGATCTGACGCTGACTCTGGTGACGGCGCAGCCACTCCGCGTCCTAAATACTGCCTACCGTCTTGAGCCGCGCGCGCGGGTGAATCTCGGATTGCGACATGACGCTGGTCTGCGCGCGGAAGCGTTCGACGATACCGCGCACGAACGGCCGGATGCCGGGCGAGGTTACCAGCACAGGATTTTCGCCGTCGCGGCCGGCCTGGTCGAATTTCTCGCGCACCGCATTGATGAACTCGGTGAGCTTGGACGGCTGCATGGCGAGGCTTCTGTCGTCGCCCTGGCCGATAATCGATTCGGCGAATGCCTGCTCCCATTTGGCGGTGAGCGCGATGATCGGCAGATAGCCCGCAGGGCTCGCGTGCTGGGAACAGAGCTGGCGCGATAGCCGCGCGCGCACATGCTCGGCGAGACTCGTGGGATTGCGGGTCGCCGGCAGCCCGTCGGCGATGCCTTCCAGGATGGTCGCCAGATCGCGAATCGATATGCGCTCGGCAAGTAGAATTTGCAGCACACGCTGGATGCCCGACACGGTGATCTGTGACGGCACGATATCCTTGACCAGCTCGCTCTGTTCCTTCGGGAGCTCTTTAAGCAGCTTCTGCACTTCGCCGTAGGACAGAAGCTCGCACATGTTGATCTTGATCAGTTCCGTCAGGTGCGTTGCAAGTACGGTCGCGGCGTCGACCACCGTGTAACCCCTGACCGAGGCCTCTTCCTTGAGCGCGGTGTCGATCCATGTCGCCGGCAATCCGAAGGTTGGCTCCGTGGTGTGCGTGCCGGGCAACGTCACCTGCTTACCCGCCGGGTCCATCACCATGTACTGGCCGGGCCAGACCTTGCCGTTGCCGGCATCGACTTCCTTGATCTTGATGACGTAGGCGTTGGCGTCGAGCTGCACGTTGTCCAAAATGCGCACCGCCGGCATGACGAAGCCCATCTCGATGGCGAGCGAGCGGCGCAGCGCCTTGATTTGCTCGGTCAGCCGCTCGGAACCGTCGGGCGCGTTGACGAGCGGCAGCAGCGCATAGCCGAGCTCCATCTTGAGATCGTCCATCTTCAAGGTCGCCGATATCGGCTCCTCGGCGGGCGGCGCCTTGGCGGCTTCGGTTTTTACCACCGCGGCAGCCGCGGCCCGCTTGTTGCGGCGGTCGATCAGATAGGCAAGCGCCCCGGCGCCGCTGCCGAGCGCAAAGAACGGAATGATCGGCAAGCCGGGCAACAGCCCCATCGAGAGCATCACCGCTGCCGACATACCGAGCGCCTTGGGATAGCCGGAGAATTGGCTGAGCAGCGCCTTGTCGGCGGCGCCGCTGACGCCGGCCTTGGACACCAGGAGGCCCGCGGCGGTCGATACGATCAGCGCCGGGATTTGCGTGACCAGACCGTCGCCGACGGTGAGCAGCGTGTAAGTGTGGGCGGCATCGGCGAAGCTTAAGCCTTGCTGTACGATGCCGATGACCATGCCGCCGATGATGTTGATCAGGACGACGAGCAAGCCGGCGATGGCGTCGCCGCGGACGAATTTCGAGGCGCCGTCCATCGCGCCGAAGAAGCCGGATTCGTCTTCCAGCGCTTTGCGTCGGCGGCGCGCTTCCTTTTCATCGATCAAGCCGGCAGACAGGTCGGCGTCGATCGCCATCTGCTTGCCGGGCATGCTGTCCAAGTGGAAGCGCGCCGCGACTTCGGCGATGCGCCCCGAGCCCTTGGTGATGACCACGAAATTGACGATCACCAGAATCGTGAAGACGATAATGCCGATGACGAAATTGCCGCTCATGACGAAGTTGCCGAACGCCTCGATGACGTGACCGGCGGCCGAGGTGCCTTCGTGGCCATGAGCAAGAATGAGCCGCGCCGAAGCGAGGTTGAGCGACAGCCGCAGCATCGTCGAAATCAACAGGACGGTCGGAAACGCGGAGAATTCCAGCGGTGCATGGATGAACAGCGACGTCATCAGGATCAGCACCGAGAAGGTGATCGAGATGGCCAGCGCAAAATCGAGCAGCACCGGCGGCAGCGGCAGGATGAGGACCAAAAGGATCGCCATCATGCCGACGGCGAGCGCGATATCGCTCCGCCGCAGCATTGTGCCGATTTCGGCAAGGCGGGACATTGCGGTGTCGCCGCTTTGCACGGAAGGTACGTCGGTCATGTCGTCCGAGTGGCCACGCCGGTTACGTTCGCGCGTTTCAAAGCTGTGCGCTGCGGCCGAAGGGCCGCCGGCACGAAACAGTGGTGCCGCGCTCGCGTCCAAGGCTGGTCCCCAGGCAGCGTCAAAGGGTCCGATGCAACGCTCACGCCTCCCCCGGCAAAATCTGCCGGGTATATGGTTACTGGCGGGTTAACGCCGGGCACCGGCAGGCATCAAAGGGGGAAAAAATACGCAGAATCATGCTGCGAGTGACGCTCGCGGCCGTCGCCATGGCGATGATCGCCCCAACGGCGCGCGGCGACGGCATCGAGGCCGGCCTGTGGAAGATCACCACCGTCATCGAGACCGGCGGCAGGGCAGGCCCGCCGCGCGAAACCTCGAAATGCCTCACCGCCGATCAAGTTACCGACCTGCCGGCGACCTTCTCGCCGGTCGCCAGCACGGTCAATTCCACCTGCGAGCCGTTGGCGCGCAAGTTCGACGGCAAAAAGCTGAGCTGGCGTCTGGTCTGCAAGGGCCAGCTCGACATGGAGCTGAATGGCGAATTCAATTTCGACAGCGCGCACCATTATACCGGCACGGTGCAGAGCAAGGCGTCGATGGGCGGTCAGGAGATGCCGGGCTCGAAAAATTCCGTCGAAGGCACCTGGGTGTCGGCATGTCCGCAATAGATCGTTTTTCCGCTCGCGCGATAGCGACACGATCGCGGGGCAGGATCGTTCTCGCGCTCGTCGTCACGTTCTGTGCGCAAGCCGCGTCCGCGCAAACGCGTCCGGTTGCGTTCGTCGATGCCGCGACCATCGTGCCCGGGCTGATCGTCGAGATGCGCTATGCGGGTGCGCATAATTTTGTCGGCCGGCCGATCGACGGTTATGAGGCGCCACATTGTTTGTTGACGCGCCCGGCCGCCAGCGCGCTGGCCGCGGTCGCGGCCGACCTCAAGCCGCAAGGTCTGGTGCCCAAAGTGTTCGATTGCTACCGTCCGGCGCGCGCCGTTGCGAATTTCGTTCGCTGGGCGCGCGCCCTCAAAGACCAGAAGATGAAAGCCGAGTTCTATCCGAATGTCGATAAACGCACGCTGTTCCGCGACGGCTATATCGCCACCCATTCCGGCCACTCGCGCGGTTCGACCATGGATTTGACGCTGGCGAAGGCTGACGGCACCGAGCTCGATATGGGCACGCATTTCGATTTCTTTTCGCCGCACTCCTGGACCGCCGACCATAGCGTCGGGGCGAAAGCGCATGCCAATCGCATGCTGCTCGCAACGGCGATGCGCCGCCGCGGCTTTTACGGCTACTTCCGCGAATGGTGGCATTTCACCTTGCGCGGCGAGCCGTTTCCGAGGACCTATTTCGATTTTGTGGTGAAGTGAGCGCTGTCATTCCGGGCTCCTCGCTCCGCTCGGCCCCGGAATGACACTACAGCCCCAAATAAAATTTCTTGATCAGATCGTTGTTGTTGAGTTCGTCGGCCGAGCGGCCCTCGAACGCGATCTTGCCGTGGACGATGACGTAGCCGCGGTCGGCGATGCGGATTGCCTGGTTGAAATTCTGCTCGGCCATGAGCACGGTGAGCGCGTAGCGTTGTTTCATTTCGCTGATGGCGTCGATGGTGCGGCTGACCAGGATCGGCGCGAGGCCAACCGACGGCTCGTCGACCAATAGGATTTTCGGCGCCAGCATCAGCGCCCGGCCGAGCGCCAGCATCTGCTGTTCGCCGCCCGACATGCTGCCGGCCAGTTGTGCGCGGCGTTCGGCAAGCCGTGGAAAAGTCTCGAAACAGACTTCGAGATTTTGCTTGAGCGCGCGGCGGGCGGTGCGGCGGAACGCACCAAGCAGGAGATTTTCCTCGACCGTAAGCTTCGGAAAGAGGCGGCGGCCTTCCGGCACCAGCGCGATGCCGAGATCGACGATCTCCTCCGTGGTGCGGCCGGTCAGGTCGTGGTGTATGCCCTCGATCTCGGCGACGATCGATCCTGCGCTTGGGCGCACGATGCCCATGATGCATTTCATCAGGGTCGATTTGCCGTTGCCGTTGGTGCCAAGCAGCGCCACCGTCTCGCCGCCGCCGACGTTGAGCGAGACGTCGTGGATCACGCGTACCGCCCCATAGGCGGCGTGAATGCCGGAGAGGTTCAGGCTGTTAGCCAAGATACGCCTTCTCCACTTCCGGATTGCGCATCACCTCGTCGGGCTTGCCGTCGGCGATCATACGGCCCGACACCAGCACCACAAGGCGGCGGGAAAAGCTCATTACTGCGCTCATAATGTGCTCGATGAGGATGACGGTGACGCCTTTTTCGTTGAGCCTCACCAGCAGCGCCAGAATATCGTCGATCTCCGAATGCGTCAGTCCCGCCATTGCTTCGTCGGCGATCAGGAGTTTCGGCTCCGCCGCCATGGCGCGCGCCAGTTCGAGCTTGCGCATTTCGACCTGGGTGAGGTCGCGCGGCCACTGCCGCGCCTTGGCTTCCAGCCCGACCTCGCGCAACAGTCCGTGGCAGTGTTCGTCGACCTCTTCGACGGTGCGATGAACGCCGCGTGCCTCGACCGTGTAGAGCCGTGGGATGCGCACGTTGTCGACCAGCGTCAAGCTGGGGAACGGCCGCGGCAGCTGAAAGCTGCGGGCAAGGCCGAGATGCGTGCGCTTGTGCGCCGGCATGCCGTCGATCGGGCGGCCGTTAAAGCGCACCGAGCCCTGCTCGTTGCGCAGCGTGCCGCAAATACAATTGACCAGCGTACTTTTGCCCGATCCGTTCGGCCCGATCAGGCCGAGCCGCTCTCCGGCCGGCACTGTCAGCGTGATATTGTCCAGCGCGACGAAACCGCCGAAACGTTTGCTGAGATTGTCGACCTCAAGCAGTTCGCTCATGCCGGGGACTCCGGTGCGGAGCCGCTTGGGGCCACGGCCGGCGGCTCATCCAGCGAGGCGGGGCGGCGGCCGACGAAATCGTCGTCCTTGTGTTGGAAGTATTTTTGGAACAGGCCGACAATGCCATTCGGCGCCAGGATAACGAAGGCGACCAGCAGACAGCCGACGATCAAAAGATTGACCGCTGACGAGATCGTCACAGTGATGAGCTGCTGCAGGGAGTCGAGCAGGATGGCGCCGATCAGCGGGCCGATCCATGTCGAGGTGCCGCCGATCAGCGGCATGGCGATGGCGTTGATGGCGTAGTCGAGCGCGAAGGTGGAATCCGGCTGCAAGTAGCCGATGTAGTAGGGGAACGGGGCGCCGGCCATGCCCATCAGCGCGCCGGAGATCGTGGTGGCGATCAGCTTCACGCGCAACGTCGGCACGCCGGAGGCTTCGGCCGCCAATTCGTCGTCGCGAATCGTGGCCATGCCGTAGCCGAGCCGGGAGCGCTCGATCAGCCGCGCGATGACCAGAGATCCGACCGCAAGCAGCAGCATGGTCAGGAACAGATAACGCACATAGCTGCCGATCAGCGGCGCGTTCTCGGGGCGCAAAATGTAGGCGCCGCGCGAGCCGCCGACATAATCCCAGTTGACGATGAGCGTCTCCAGCACGACCGCCAGCGCGAGCGTCGCGATCGAGAAAAATGCGCCGCGTAGCCGCAGCGTCAGGTAGCCCATGCCGAAGCCGACGATGCCCGACACGATTCCGCCGACCAGCATCAGCACCGGGATCGGAATCACGTGCGATAGTTCGTTCTTGCCGATCAGATTGTAGATTGCGACCGTCGAATAGGCGCCGAGCGCGAAAAATGCGCCGGTGCCGAAATTCACATAGCCGCAATAGCCGCCGAGAATGTTCCACGCCGTCGACAACACGACGTATTGCAGCACCACATAGCCGGCGAAGAAGATGTAATCGTTGCCGACGGCGAGCGCGCCGGCGAATACTAGGCCGGCGACGACCAGGCTGATGACGAGAAACGGCAACGTGCGCACGCGTCACCGCCCCAGCAGGCCGGCGGGGCGCACCGCCAGCGTCAGCAACAGAAACCCGAACGAGACGGCCGGCGCCCACGACGGGCCGTAAAACGTCGATGTCAGACTCTCGACGACACCGATCAGCATGGCGGCGATCACCGTGCCCGGCAGGCTGCCCATGCCGCCCAGCACACAAATAGCGAAGATACGGCCGATATAGTCGCGCCCGACCGACGGCTCGACCGGCTGGATGATGATCAGAAATGCGCCGGCGATCGAGGCGGTGGCGATGGAAATAGCAAAGGCGATGCGCTTGATGCGGATCGGGTTCACGGCCATCAACCGAAGCGCGAGCTGGTCCTGCGCCACCGCCATGATGGCGCGGCCGATGAAGCTGCGCACGAGCAGGAGCTGCAGCGCCGCGATCAGAAGGAGCGAGACCAGGCACGGCACGGCGATGCGCAACGGTATGTCGATGTTGGCGAGATGCAAGGTCGGGCCGATATAGGACGCTTCCACGTCGCGGTAATCGACGCCGAAATAGAGCACCAGTGTCACTTCGGTGATGAACAGAAGGCCGAAGAAGAACGCTAGGCCGCGCAGCGATTCCTGCCCGCGCTTTTCGAACGCCACGTAGTAGATCTGGTAGATGCCGGCGCCGAGCGCGTAAAAGGCCGGCAGCATGATGATGCTGGTGAGGATAGGATCGAGGCCGAAATCGTGGTTCATCATGTAGGCGGCGTAAGAGCCGAGAATGATGAAGGCGGGATGCGCGATATTGACGATGTCGAGGATACCGAACGACAGCGAGACGCCCGAGGCCATCGCCGCGTAAAAACCGCCGATCAGAATGCCCGAGACGATGGCATTCGTCAGGAGATCGAACGAAAAGATCATTATTGTGTTCCCACCCCGCCGCGAGTGTGCAGGAACGGGCCGCACTTGGCTAGACGAAAAAGGTTGGTTCGGCAGCAGGGAGGCAACCTGACGCGGCGCTGTGCGGCTGGCGGGGCTTGGGCTCGAGCCGGCGGGACCACTTTGAAATGCGAGTGGAGGCGCGCTTACAGGGCGGCGACGAATTGCTCCATGCGCCGTCGCTGGTCGGGATCGGGCAGCGCGCCGTGCATGGCGCCGAGGTTGTCGGTCATGTGCGCCGGATCCGACGTGCCGGGAATCACGGCCGTGACCCGAGGATCGCCCAACAGATATTTGAGGAAAAACTGCGCCCAGCTCCCGGCGAATGTTGCCGCCCACACGGGCACTGGCTTGCCATGCACGGCGCGGAACAGCCGGCCGCGGCCGAATGGCAGTGCGGTCAGCACCGCCGCCTTCACCTCGGCGGCGCGCGGCAAGATGCGTTTTTCAGCTTCACGGTTGTCGAGCGAATAATCGACCTGCACGAAATCCGGCTGCTCGCGCGTGAGGACCGCCTCAAGGGCGGGGAAGGAACGGTGATAGGTCGACGTGATGCCGATGTAGCGGCACACGCCTTGCTCCTTCCATTGGTGAAAGCGCGACAGCGATTGATCGGGGTCGTCGACGTTGTGGAGTTGCAGGAGATCGACTTTCTCGGTGCGCAGACGGCCGAGCGAGCGCTTGAGTTCGACGTCGTCGGGAGCTTCGAGCTTTGTGGCGATGAACAGTTTCGCGCGCAAGCCCTTCGGTACGGTGACCTTGCCGAGCACGGTCTCGGCGTCGCCATAAGAGGAAGCTGTATCGATCAAGCTGCCGCCGCGATCGAGCAGCGCGCGGACAACGGCCGCCGCCTTCGATCGCGTTTCTGGGTCGTCGCTGGCGAAAACTTCGGCGGTGCCGAGCCCGACCGCCGGCAGCCGCTCGCCGGTCTTAGGGATAGGGCGCGCAATCAGCGTTGCAGCCTCTTGCGCCAACGCGCTTCGCGCCAACACCAGCGCCGCCGGACCGATCGCGAATTCGCGCCGTGTCAGTCGCATCGTTTCTCAATCTCCGGACGCCGCGACCGCATTGATGCGCTCGGCTCGCCGCTCCTGGGCGCGCCCGAGCGCGGCCGACAGGATGAGCCAGATCGCCGCGACCGGCGCAGAGACAAGCGCAATCGCGCCGAGTTTCATGCCCAGCGCCTGAAGGCCATCATACATCCAACCGTACAACGCATCGGAACCACGATAAATGACCACGTCGATCAAATTCTTGGCTTTGTATTTTTCCTCCCGGCCAAGCACCGTATAGAGCACCTGGCGCGCCGGCGTGGCGACCGAGAAATGGAACCAGCGCTGCGCCACTTGCGCGACCAGAACGACCATCAGCGTAGGCGCCAGAAATAATGCCAGAAAGCCCACGATATAGATCGCCGGCAGGGCTGCGGCCGTGATGCCGGTGCCGAAACGCTTGAGCAGGCGTCCGGTGGCAAAAATCTGCGTCGCCAGTGTCAGCAGATTTACCGCGAGATCGATGCCGGCAAAAATCCGCGTCTGCGCGCCGGCGCCGTGCACGCCGGCGGCGACAAGATGAATTTGCTGGAAATAGAGGATCGTTGCGCAGAACGACTGCAGGCTTATCCAGGCGGCGATGCCCAGCAGATAGGGCGAACGCATCAGCTCGGGCAAAGCTGCGAACGCGCTGCCGCCAAGCCGCGGCGGGTCGGCCTGCAGATCGTTGTGCGCGGTGGTTGCGCGTTCCAGCCGCCGGACGCAGAACACCGCCGCTTCCAGCAAGACCACCGCCGGGATCAGGAGATTGACCGGACCTAATGACACCAGTCCGAGTGTCATCACCGGGCCGAGCAGTGCGCCGGCCGTGCCGCCTGCGCCGATGAAGCCGAACAGGCGCTTGCCCTGATCGGCGGTAAAAATGTCGGCCATGAACGACCAGAACACGGCGACCGCGAACAGGCTGAATACGGCGAGCCAGACATAGAACACGCGCGCGACGATGGCGGTGCCGACATGGAATATCAGCAACAACCAGAACAGCACGAGGTTGGCGGCGAAAAAGTGGTAGACGATGGGAATGAAGCGCGCTCGTGTGAGCCGCGCCACCAGCATGCCGTAGAACGGCTGCGCCACGATCAGTGCGAGGAACGTCGCGGTGAACAGCCACGGCAGGTTTTTTACGCCGCCCGCAATGCCCATCTCGTCGCGCAGCGGCCGCAGCACGTAATAGCCGGCGAGCAACGTGAAGAAATAGGCGAAGGACCACAACGCCGCGCTGCGCTCGGCCGGCGTCGCCGGCACCACGCGCGCGATCCAGCGCTGCAGTGCGCCCGCAGCGCCGTGGGCTTCGGCCGCGTCTGCGGTCATTGCGGCAACGACAGCTTTTTCTTCAGTTCCTCGGCGCTTATCCGCTGGCCGTAACCCGGTCCACCGCGCTGGAACAGCTTGGCGTCGGCAAGCTTGCCGACGACGACCGGCTCGAAGCCGGCGTCGCGCACCAGTCCCGCAGCGATGCGCACGGCGTCGGCATCGTCGCCCGCGATCGGTACCGCGAGCTTCGGATCGGGCCGGTTGGCCTGCTGCTCGAAATACGTGTAGCCCATGGTGTTGAAGGCCCGCACGACCCGCGCACCGGGGAAATATTTCTGCGTCGTCACGCCGACGCCATTCTTCTCGACCTCGTCGGCAACGGCGCCGTCGCGGCCGGGCACGGCGTTGCAGGTGTCGAGCACGATCTTGCCCTTGAGTTGCGCCGCGTAGTCGTGGCCGATCTGCGGAATGGCGCTGTACGGCACGGTCAAGAGGACCGCATCGCCGAAGGCGATGGCTTGTTCGATGGTGCCGGCCTTGGCGAGCGGTCCGAGCGTTGCGATCAGGCCGTTAAGCTGTTGCGGATGCCGGTCCGAAAAAAATACGGGGTGTCCGCTCTTGACCCATAGGCCGCCGATCGTGCCGCCGATGTGGCCGGCGCCGATGGTGCCGAGCGGGATTTTGGCGCCGCTCTCGGCTTGCGCGTAGCTCTCGGCAGGCCGCAACGCGGCGCCGAGCAGCAGCGTGCCGCCGGCCGCCAAGAACGCGCGGCGATTGGCGGTAAAAAGGCTCCGTTTGGTCATCAAATCCTCCTGCGCAGGCTGTAGCCTCGCCAAGTTGGTCGGACAAATCGATCACGCGCCAATGAACACCGCGCGATGGAAATTAGTCAGGGGCGCGGTGCATAATCAGCATGATTATGAAGCAACCTCTGATCGTCCCGCTGCAATTGTTCCGCCGACGCGCGGTATTGCCGTCTCGTAACCGTCGTGTCAGGGCTCTTGGTTTAAATCCGCAACGCATGGTCGGCGTGCGTGTAGGGCAATTTCAGCGCGTCGGCGACGGCGCGGTAGGTGACATGGCCGTCATGGATATTGAGGCCGTTGCGCAGGTTGGCATCGGCGGCGAGGGCTAGCCGCCAGCCCTTGTCGGCCAGCGCCAGCACGAACGAGGTCGTGGCGTTGCTCAGCGCGAAGGTCGAGGTGCGCGCCACCGCGCCCGGCATGTTGGTCACGCAATAATGCACGACGTCGTCGACCGTGTAGGTCGGGTGCGAATGCGTGGTCGGCCGTGATGTCTCGGCGCAGCCACCCTGGTCGATGGCGACGTCGACGATGACCGAGCCAGGCTTCATGGCCTTCACTGTGGCCGCCGAGATCAATTTCGGCGCGGTTGCGCCCGGCACCAGCACCGTGCCGATCACGAGGTCGGCGCGGCGGCACAATAGTTCGATGACATCGGGCGTCGAGAACACGGTGCGCACGCGGCCGCCCAGTTGAGCGGCGATGCGGCGCAGCGCCTCCGGATTGCGGTCGAGCACGGTGACATCGGCGGCCATGCCTGAGGCGATCAGCGCGGCGTTGGCGCCGGCGACGCCGCCCCCGACGATAAGCACGCTTGCCGCGCCGACGCCCGGCACGCCGCCAAGCAGCACGCCGCGGCCGCCGTTCTCCTTTTCCAGACAATGCGCGCCGACATGCGGCGCCATGCGACCGGCAACTTCGGACATCGGCGTGAGCAGTGGCAAGGTGCCGTTCGGTCCAGTGACGGTCTCATAGGCGATCGCGGTGACGCCGGAGGCGAGCAAATCTTCGGTCTGTTGGCGGTCCGGCGCCAGGTGCAGATAAGTGAACAGCACCTGGCCGCGGCGCAGCTTCTTGCGCTCGGCGGCAAGCGGCTCCTTGACCTTCACGACTAATTCGGCGCGACCCAACACGGTATCGGCGTCTGCGACGATTTCGGCGCCGGCTGCGCGATAATCGGCGTCCGGCAGGCCTCCGCCGACGCCGGCATTCGTCTCCACCAGGACGCGATGGCCCTTGTCGGTCAGTTCGCGCACCGTCGAGGGCACGAGGCCGACGCGATACTCGTTGTCTTTTATTTCCTTGGGAACGCCGATCAGCATGGCGGTCAATCTTTGTTCGCTGCCCGAAGCAGCTACATCACGTAAAGCCGGTCTGGCAACACGTTCGGTGAGCCGTCCGGCGGCGCGTGCTGAGCAAGCACCGCGCCGCAACGCTCGATCGCGGCAATAAAGCCCGCAGCGATGCGGCCGTCGCGCATATGACCGGTCAGAGCGTCAATCGCGGCCTGCCATTCCGCATTGGGGACTTTCGCGGCGATGCCCTCGTCGGCGACGATGTGCGCGTAGCGCTCGGCGAGCGACACGAAGATCAGCACGCCAGTACGCTTTGCGGTGTGGCCGACGTGCCGGAGGAAAAACTGTTCGAGCGCGGCGCGGTGCGCCCGGGCGCGCTGCACGCGGCGCGGTACAAGCCAAAACCGCAGCGGCGTCCAGGAGAACACCAGGCCGGCGGCGATGAACAGAGCCAGTTGCGCCAGGAAAATCCGCTCCACGCTCCATGGCGACAGATAAATCAGCGGCCATGGCAGTGCGAGTGCGAGCACGCTCGCCCAGAGAATTGGAACGGTGGCGTAGCCCGACGACGCGTGGGCGAGCACGCAGACGAGCTGTCCGCTGGTGCGTTGCTCCGCCGCTCGGATCTCGGCTGCGATGGCCGTGTGGTCCTCCGCTGTGATCTGCATGGCTACCAGCCCCCGGACGCGCCGCCGCCGCCCGACGAACCCCCGCCGCCGGAGAATCCGCCGTCGAATCCGCCGCCAGACGATCCGCCGCCCCAGCCCGACGAGCCCGAACCTCCACCCCAGCTGCCGCCGGGAAACGGTATGAAAACCGTGCGCCCGTTGCGTTTGACGTAACGGCCGGATGACGAGCCGTTCCCGGGGGAGACCATGTAGCGGAATACGAAAACGAACACACAGAACAACAGGATCGGGAGCAGCAGATTGAAGATGCTCCCGGTATCGTCCTGGCGAACCGCGACCTTGCGCTGCCAGTCCGCGGTATCGCCGGACAACACGCTGATGATGCCGTCGACGCCGCGCTCGATGCCACCGGAATAATCGTTGGCCTTGAAACGAGGCAGCACGGCGCTCTGAATGATGACTGATGACAGCGCGTCGGTCAGCGTGCCTTCGAGGCCGTAGCCGACTTCGATGCGCACCTTGTGCTCGGCCGGCGCGACCAGGAACAAGACCCCGTTGTTCTTTTTGGCTTCGCCGAGCTTCCAGAAGCGGAACAGCTCGTTGGCGAAGGTCTCGATGTCGCCGCCCTGCAGCGATTTCACCGTGGCGACGACGAGCTGGATCGAGGATTTGTCTTCGAGATCCTTGAGCTTGGCTTCGACGTTGGCGCGGCTTTGCGCCGTCATCACGTTGGCCTGATCGATCACGCGGCCGGTCAGCGGCGGAAAGCTGAAGGCGAAAGCGAGTGTCGACAGCGCGCAGAAAATGGCAGCCGCGATGGCTGTGACTCCAACCCGCAACGGCGCGTCGCGCATCAGAACTTCACCACCGGCGGCTTCTCCGCTCCCTCGTTGGCGGTGAATTCCGCCATCGGCTTGGCATCGGTAAAGAAAAACTTCGCCCAGATCACCGTCGGAAACGTGCGCAACGACGTATTGTAGACGCGCACCGCCTCGATGTAGTCGCGGCGCGCCACGGCAATGCGGTTCTCGGTGCCTTCAAGCTGCGACTGAAGCGCCAGGAAATTCGCGTTGGACTTGAGATCGGGATAATTCTCGGTCACTGCCAACAGCCGCCCCAGCGCGCCGCTTAGCTGGTTCTGCGCGTCTTGGAACGCCTTGAGCTTGGCGGGATCGGTAAGGTCGTCGACACTGACTTTAACCTGGGTCGCCTTGGCGCGGGCCTCGACAACAGCGGTAAGCACGGTTTTTTCCTGCGCCGCATAGCCCTGGACCGTCGCCACCAGATTGGGAATGAGGTCGGCGCGGCGCTGATATTGATTTTGCACGTCGGACCAGCGCGCCTTGGCCTGCTCCTGCAACGTCGGGATCGTATTGTAGCCGCAAGCCGACAGCGTGAGCCCGATAACCATTATGGCCAGGGCCGCGCGAACGCGCATAACGGTCGCCCTCATGGTCGCCTCCTTGTTCACAAGCACGCGAAAGCTTTTGCCTCTTAGGCTTCCACCGGCTCCATGCCGGCGATCTCGATGCCGAAGCCGGACAGGCCCACATAGGTCATCGGCCGCGACGACGACAAAATTCGGATCGAGTTGACGCCGAGATCTTTCAGGATTTGCGCGCCGAGGCCGATCTCGCGCCATTGTCGGCTGCGCGCCTCGCCGGACGCGGTCTCATCAGGCTTCGGGATCGTCAGCACCGGCACGCCCGCGGTGCCATCGCGCAACAGCACCAGCACGCCACGGCCTTCGGCCTTGAAGCGCGCCAGCGTATTATGGATCGTCTTGGCGCCGCCGAACACGTCGGCGATGATGTCGGCGCGATGCAGCCGCGTCAGCATGTTCTTGCCGTCGCCGATGTGGCCGTGGACGAATGCCATGTGATAGACCGGATCGAACGGCGTGAGGAACGCATAGCCGGTGAGCGTGCCGATCTCGGATTGCACCGGGAATTCGCCGGCGCGCTCGATCAGTTTGTCGCGTGCCTGGCGGTAGGCGATTAGCTCGGCGATGGTGAGGCGTTGCAGCTTATAGCGCTCCGCGAACACAGCGAGTTCGGGCCCGCGCATCACGGTACCGTCGTCGTTCATCATTTCGGCCAGCACACCGACCGGCGGCAGGCCGGCGAGCCGGCACAGATCGATGCAGGCTTCGGTGTGGCCCGAGCGCATGAGCACGCCGCCTTCTCTGGCGATCAGCGGGAAGACATGGCCGGGCCGCACAAAATCCGAGGCGCCGCTATTGCCGTTGGCGATCGCCCGCACCGTGTTGGTGCGTTCTTCAGCCGAGATTCCGGTGGTAAGGCCGTGGCGCACATCGACCGATACGGTAAACGCCGTGCCGAGCGGTGCATTGTTAAACGCGACCATCGGGTCGAGATGCAGGCGGCGCGCCTGCTCGGCCCCAAGCGGCGCGCAGACGATGCCCGAGGTGTGCCGAATGATGAACGCCATCTTCTCCGGCGTGCACAGGCTCGCTGCCACGAACAAGTCGCCTTCGTTCTCGCGGTCGTCGTCGTCGGCGACGATGACGATTTCGCCGCGCGCGAAGGCGGCGATGGCGGCACTGACACGCTGGTGGGTATCGTCCATTTCAGTCACTTTCAAACGGCCAATCGGGTGTCGCGCCGACTTGCCCGCGCTGGCGCAGATAATGATCCGCGATCACGCACGCCACCATGGCCTCGCCGATCGGCACGGCGCGGATGCCGACGCACGGATCGTGGCGGCCTTTGGTGGAGATTTCGGTGTCGCGGCCGGTGCGGTCGACGGTACGGCGGGGATTAAGGATCGATGAGGTCGGCTTGACTGCAAAGCGCGCCACCACCGGCTGCCCGGTGGAGATGCCGCCCAGAATGCCGCCGGCATTGTTGGAAAGAAACTTGAGCTTGCCGTCGTTGCCCACACGCATTTCGTCGGAGTTCTCTTCGCCGCTCAACGTTGCGGCGTCGAAGCCGGCGCCGATCTCGACGCCCTTGACGGCGTTGATGCCCATCAGCGCTGCGGCGAGATCGCCGTCGAGCTTGCCGTAGATCGGCGCGCCGAGGCCCGCTGGCACGCCTTCGGCGATAATCTCGATCACCGCGCCGATCGAGGAGCCGGCCTTTCGTACGCCATCAAGATAGCCCTCCAGCATGGCGGCGAGCTTGGCGTCAGGACAGAAGAACGGATTGCGCGTGATCTCGTCCCAATCGAAACGCGCGCGGTCGATGCGGTGCGGCCCCATCTGAATGAGGGCGCCGCGCACGTTCAGGCCGGGCACGATCTTGCGCGCAATCGCGCCGGCCGCGACTCGCATCGCCGTCTCGCGCGCCGACTGGCGGCCGCCGCCGCGATAGTCGCGCAAGCCATATTTGATGTCATAGGTGTAGTCGGCGTGGCCGGGACGGTATTTGTCCTTGATGTCCGAATAATCCTTCGAGCGCTGGTCGATGTTGTCGATCAAAAGCGCAATCGGCGTACCGGTCGTGATTTGCGCGCCGGTCATCGCGTCGGCGAACACGCCGGAGAGAATCCTCACCGTATCCGGCTCCTGGCGCTGCGTGGTGAAGCGCGACTGGCCAGGGCGGCGCTTGTCGAGATAGGGCTGAATGTCGGCCTCGGTCAGCGGTATGCGCGGCGGGCAGCCGTCGACCACGCAGCCAATCGCCGGCCCGTGGCTCTCGCCGAAGGTCGTGACCCGGAACATATGGCCGAAGGTGTTGAATGACATGGGTAAGACTTGCTGCGCGGCACAATGCTTAATGCCAAATGGCTTGCGGCACGATGCGCTGCGGCTTGGTAGCCCGCGGAGTCCATTGGGTCAAACGCGTTCGCGAAGCCGACCGGCGGCGCCGGTCGGAGCCGATGCGTCTCCCAAGACCGGCGCCGCCGCGGTATCGGGCGCCATCCTCGGCCCCGACCGTGCTCATCATGGACAGCCCTGGACGCTCAAAGCACGCCCGGCGCGACCGTGATCGCACCGGCTCTGGCACAGAGCGTACGGCCGACACGGAAGCCGATGTTGTTGTTCCGAGTGTCGGTGGTGTTCCTGTTGCGGTTCGCGGAGCGGAGGTTGTCTGGAGTATTGTTCCAGGAACGGCCGCGCAGGATACAGCGACAAGGGGCCGTCCAGGCTTGCCGGGCATTGGCCGGATCGAACCGGCCGCCCCGGAAGATCGCATGGCGCAAGCGCCACGTATCGGCGTGCGCGATCCAGGCGCGCACGCGGGCATCGATATTCTCGATATCGGTTGTTCCGGCCCGCCACTGGTCGCGCAGCCCGCGCAAGCGGTTGCGGAAGCGGCGGATGTTGTCCTCCGGCAGGCGACGATGGCGATGTTGGCACAATAGGAAGCCGAGAAACTCCGCTGGCTGCGGACAGGGCGAGATGAAGGTCTTGCGTGGATGAAGTTTGAGGCGCCGACCCGCAAGGTAGCGTTCAATCCGTGATCGCCAGCCCAGCAATGTCGCATGATCGTCTGCGAACACGGCGAAATCGTCCACGTAACGGACATAGGGCGCGCGCAAGACCTCGGTCACGAAATGATCCAAGCCATCGAGATAAAGATTGGCGAAAAACTGGCTGGTCAGGTTGCCGATCGGCAGACCGCGGCGACGCCGAAACGGCTCAAAGAGATCGTCACCGTCGAAATAGAGCTGGACCGGCTCCTGCCGGTTCGAGCGATCGACGATCATGTCCATGAGCCCGAGCGTCGATGGACATTCGATTCGACGCCGGAAGTCCGATTTCAGGATCGCGTGGTCAATCGACGGAAAATAGCGGTAGATGTCGCAGCGCAGAACATAGGCGTGCCGATTGCGATAGCGCTCATAAGCGTCGATCGCCTTATGCGTACCCTTGGCAACGCGATTGGCGAACGTGTGGTCGACAAAGCCTTTTTCGAAAATAGGATCCACGACCGCGCACAGCGCGTGATGGACGACGCGGTCGCGAAACGGCGCCGCTGATACGATGCGCTTTTTCGGATCGTTGACCGCGAAGGCGACGTAGCGGCCCGGCCGATAGGTAACGGCGTGCAATTGCCGCTCCAGGGCAAGAAGCTCGCCCTCCAGATTGGCGAAGAACGCGGCGGCACCGGGTTTCTTGCGCTTGCCGTTGATGGCGCGACGGGCAGCCGCGTGCAGCGCCTGAAAGCTGGCAATGCGATCGAACAACTGGTCATGACGTCGCGGCATCGCTGACTGCCGTCGTGTTGCTTGCGAAACGTTGCGCCTTCGCCCAGCCGCCGATCAGGCGGCCGGTGTCATCCAGCGCCCGCACCGCATGTTCGTAGCGGCGCGCATCCAGGAGTCTCAGGTCGGTGGCGATTCGGATCAAGAACCTCAACTTCTCGATCCCCAGATTTGCGCGTTGCAAATGCTGCGTTCGCTGCCGCGTATAGGTTGCTTCGATGAGCGCTTCGAGCACATTAAGGGCCGCGTTCTCGATACGATCACCGAGCGTGAACTTGCGGCTCCGCGGAAATTTCTCAACGGCCGGCAAAAGCCATAGCAGAAACTGATAATGCGCCTCGATCGCCGTGCCTGTGCGTTTGGAGTGATCTGTCATCACTGTGCCTCGCAAAAAGATCGACCAGGGGCTTCGCCCCTGGACCCCAAGGGGTAAAGCAGTAAGGATCTAAGGTGTAAGAAGCGTCCGGCCGACACGGAAGCCGAGGCTGCTGCCCCGAATGACGGTGGGGCCCCCGCTGCGGAGCGCGGAGCGGAGGCTGACTGGAGAATTGCCCCAGGAACCGCCGCGCAGGATACGGTTGCTGCAATCGCCGCCGTTCTTCGCTAGCCATGCCGAGCCGTCCGCCGGCGCACCGTTGTAACTTTTGTGGACGCAATCGTCGGTCCATTCCCAGACGTTGCCCAC
The DNA here is from genome assembly GCA_036511795.1 of Xanthobacteraceae bacterium. Lineage (GTDB taxonomy): Bacteria > Pseudomonadota > Alphaproteobacteria > Rhizobiales > Xanthobacteraceae > BOG-931. The sequence goes on along the minus strand of DATCBO010000030.1, from coordinate 1,896 downwards.
AATGTCGTAGAGTCCGAATTTATTGGGCGGGAAGGAACCGACCGGCGCCGTTTGCTGGTTACCCCATTTGCCGCCGCAGCCGGCGCAGTTCGCCATCGCCTGCCCGTTGACCTTGATGTCGTCGCCCCAGGGATAGGCCGTCGTGGTGCCGGCGCGCGCCGTATATTCGAATTCGGCCTCGGTGAGCAGCCGATAGGTCTTGCCGGTCACCAGCGAGAGCCAGGCCACATAGGCTTGCGCATCATCCCAGTTGACGTTGATCACCGGCTGCTGCCCGCGCGCCCAGCCCTGGTCCACCGGCTTATAACCGTTGCAGCCGCCGCCGGCGACGCAGGCGTCCCAGTCGGCAAATGTCACCTCGTATTTCGATACGGCGAATGGCTTGGCAAACGTCACCGCGTGCTCCGGCTGTTCGACTTGTGTCGCGTCCCCCATTGTGTACGAGCCTGCCGGAACAACCACCATTTCCGGGCAGTCCCGGGCACATTCCTTGAACAGATCGCCCGGTTTGAGCGCCTGCTCCTTGGCTTTGCTTAACACATGCGGCCAGACCTGCGCGTAGGCATAGGGCAACGTCACAAAGGCGTAGCGGAAGCCCGCTATGACGGACGCCTGATAGATCACGCCGATAAGGCCGAGAATCACGACAGCGGCGAGCCCGTAGATGGCGCCGCGAATGCGCCGCGCCAGGACCTGTGCCTTTTGCTCGCGGGCGATGCTCTGCGTCATGAATTCGCGGTCGGCCGCTGGCAAATCCTCGGCGCGCTTGGCGAGCCAGCTTTGCGCCTGGGTGAGCGCCGCGCCCATGAGCAGCGCCTCATGTTTCGACAAATCCGGCGTTGCCTGCCAGGCGCGACGCGCGGTTTCCAGCCCGCTGCGCCAAGCCAGAAACTCGCGCTCGGCGGCGATCCATTCGCGGAGCTTGTCCCAGCGCCGGAAGATCGCTTCGTGCGCCACTTCGGCATAAGTTTCGTCGGCCTCCGGAGCTGCGGTGACCAGCAGCCGGTTGGGGTGGTTGGCGAGATCGCTGACCAGGCGCCATTCTTCGTCCGAGAATTCCGAACGCAAGGCGCGGCGCCGCGTCGGCTCGCCGTCCTCGCGCACCGTGGCAAGGTTCAAGGTGAAGATGCGGCGAAGCTTTTGCTCGGCATTCGGATTGCGCGCCAGGAACGCATCGGCCCGCTGCACCAGCACGCGGCCGAGCTCGATCGATTGCGCCGGCAAGCGAAGCACGCCGTCGCCGCGGTGGACCATCTGCGCCCACGTGTCGTCGAGGAGGTGGGAAAGAAGCGGCAACGCGCCGGCATCCTCCGTGGATTCTTCGGCCGCGCGCGCTGCGATGTCGCCGGCAAGATGATCGGTTTCGAACCGGGCGGAGAGCAGCGCGGCCGGCCGGCTGACCACTTCGCGCAGTTGGACCTCGCGCAGCGGCGGCACGCTGAGCAGCCGATGCACGGCATAGAGTGGCTCGTCCTTTTGCAGTTCGCCAAAGAAATCGGCGCGCAGACTCATCAGCGAACGCAAGCGCGGATCGGTCAAACCTTCGGTCAGGATTGTCGAGAAGCGTTGCCTTTCGCGCCGCTCGGCCCGCACGTAAAGCTCTTCGCCCTGGTCGATGTAGAGGAGGAATGCGGGCGGCTTTGATTGACCCTGCTCCTGCAGGCGATCCTGGGTCGCATCGAGCAGACCGCGCAGCGTACCGCGTCCTTGGCTAAGATTTTCAATCCACTCGGTTTGACGTGTCTCGCGCCGAGGGTCGGTGGGATCGAACTGCCACGTGCGAATAAACGGTTCGACCAATGCCCGCACCGGCTCGGTGCCCGGCCTGAGCGTAAGCACGCACCAGGCGCGGCTGTCTTTGAACGCCTGCGGCCAAGCGCCGGCCGCCTCGGCGAT
>DATCBO010000029.1:0-15478 GCA_036511795.1 Xanthobacteraceae bacterium | reverse complement strand
GACTGGTTTTGGAGGACTGCGTTGGGGCCGGGGTGGTCGCCGCCGGCGCCGTCTTCTTGGTCGGCTTGAATGATGTATTGCCCACGCCGAAGCCGATATTGGAGGCGTAGAGACCTCCGACCGTTATGACGTCGCTGGTATTCTTGCTGGTGATGACCAGATTTCCACTGTGGTTAAGCGCCGCGGTCACCTGCGCATTGCCAAAGTCATTGGCGTTGATCGCTTGCAGCAGATTGCCGACCGTGTCCGTTCCATTCGAGGTGTACGTCGTCGTGTTTGCGCCGGCACTGACCGTAATTTCGCCGCCGTTAAGAACCCCGAGAAGTGACAGCGGAGTGCTTACCGAAAGCGCTTTCGTTCCGATTCCGGTGGCTGCTACAGGCACGGTTTTCGTCGGGATCGACGAGGAGGAGGTGGACGATAGTGGCTGCCCCGTATTGCCCGACAGGACATTCTGGATTTCCTGCGAGAGTTGCGTGTTGACCCGCTTCAGCGCCGTCGAGTTGGCGATGCTAGCGAGGCCCTTGCCGAGGTTGGCTTCGGCCGAGCTCATTGCGCCCATGACGGCATCGGTGGCAGCGATGGAGCTGTTAGTCTGGTTCTGCGGCCAAGAAGCCTGATCCTGCTGCCAGAACGACTGCGAGCTGCCGATGCCGATGGTACTCATGGAACTGGATCTGCCGGTTTTCGGACAAGCTATGACCGGGCGCGGTTAACACCACGTGTAGGCGAGAAAGCCTTACCTTTGGTTAACCATGTTGGCCGATGTTGGAGGGACATTCGGATACGGGGCGATTGGTCAAGCGCCGTGTCCGCGATCGCAGCAACAATTCTTTAGCGGGGCCGAGTGCGCCTGCAGGTGATCCAAGCATGACCAACGAGGCGACCGCGCGGCCTTTTCCCGCGCCCGAAGCCATTGCGCAGGCGCTGACGCTGCATCAGTGGGGCCGGTTGGAGGAGGCGGGGCGAATCTACGACGCCGTGCTGGCCACCGATCAGAACAATTTCGATGCCCTGCATTTGTACGGCGTGCTGCAACATCAGCAGGGCCAGTCGATTGAGGGCTTACGCTTGGTCGCCGCCGCGCTCAAGGCACAGCCCGGAGCGGCCGACGCTCTGATCAACTACGGAGTCATCCTCGAAGCGCTCAAGCGCCACCAGGAGGCACTTGCCGCGTTCGACGAAGCGTTGGGGAGCCGCGCCGAGAGCGCTTCCGCGCACTACAACCGCGGTCGAACCTTGTCCAGCCTCGGACGACACGTCGAGGCGTTGGCAAGCTACGAGAAGGCGATCGCACTCGCGCCTGCGCATATCGAAGCCCGGCTCAATCGCGGCAATGCGTTGGCCGCACTGGGCCGTCGCCAGGAGGCGCTTGACGAATACGACACGGTGCTCGCGTTACTGCCACAGCACGCGGGGACGCAGGCACGGCGGGGCAATGTGCTGATTGCGTTGAAGCGCCACGAGGAAGCGCTCGCCGCCTTTGACGCGGTGCTGGCGCTCGTGCCGGGTGACGCCGAGGCGCTCAACAACCGGGGCGTCGCGCTTACCGAACTTGGACGTTGCGAAGAGGCTTTGCAAAGCTGTGAGCGTGCAATTGAGCTTCGGCCCGATTACGCCGACGCGCTTTATAACAAGGGCAACGCTCTGCTCGGACTCACGCGGCTTGAGGGGGCGTGCGCAAGCTACAAGGTGGCGCTTGCGCTTGAGCCGCGGCGCATCGATGCACTGAACAATCTCGGACTTGCATTGCTTGGTCTGAAGAAACCTGAAGAAGCGCTTGAGAAATTTGAAGCCGCGCTCATGATCGACGCGGATCATCTTGAGACACTGCAAAACAGCGCCAATGCGCTTTTGCCGCTCGATCGCTTCGAGGAGGCGCTCGCTGCCTGCGACAAACGTCTCGCCCAGGAGCCGGGGCAGCCGGATGCGCTCAACACCCGCGGGGTCGTCCTCGGCAAGCTCGGACGCCATGCCGAAGCCCTGGCGAGCTACGACGCGGCATTGGCTTCTGTGGCTCGCCCCGACATCGAAATCAATCGCGGCACCGCGCTGCTTAGTCTCGATCGCATTGACGAGGCACTCGCGTGCTTTGACAGTGTGATCGCGCACCAGCCGGACAACATCCCCGCTCTCATCTATCGCGGCAACGCATGTATAAAAGACAAGCGCTTCGACGATGCCTTGACAAACTATGAGCAGGCCTTGGCGGTCGATCCCGGCAACCCGATTGCGCATACCGACCGCGGCGTCGCGCTGAGCTTGCTGGATCGCTTCGAGGAGGCGATCGCCAGCCACGAGGAGGCGCTGCGCATCGAGCCGCATATCGTCGGCGCTCACGTCAATCGCGGCAACGCGATGCTCAAGCTAGCGCGCCTGCAAGAGGCGTTGGGGGCTTATACCGAGGCCCTGGCACGGGATCCGGTGAACTCCGAGGCCAACTTCAACGCGGCGCTCACGCGGTTGTGCATGGGCGACTATCGCGAAGGCTGGAAGCAATATGAGCACCGCTGGGAGACGAAGCATTTCGCCGGGCATCGCCCCACCTATCCGCAACCGATGTGGCGCGGCGAAGATATAACCGGCAAGAGGATCGTGCTGAACGCCGAGCAGGGCATGGGCGACGTCATCCAGTTCGTGCGTTACGCGCCGCTGGTTGCGGCACGCGGCGCCGAAGTCATCCTGGCGGTGCCGCGCGCGCTTAAGGCACTGATGGAAACTGTGCCTGGCGTTTCGCTCGTGGTCGCGAATGGCGATGCGCTGCCCGATTTCGATCTGTACTGCCCGCTGATGAGCCTGCCGCTGGCGTTTGGTACCGAACTCGAAACGGTGCCAGCGAGTATTCCGTATCTGCGGCCTTATGCGGACCTCATCGCGGCTTGGCAGCCGCGCTTGCCGGACAACGGAAGGGCGCGTGTCGGAGTGTGTTGGGCGGGCAATCCCGGCTTTGGCAACGACCGCCATCGTTCGATCCCGCTTGAACGGTTTGCCGCGCTGTTTGACGTCTCCGGAATCGATTTCGTCAGCCTGCAAAAGGAAGTGAATCCGGCGCACGCAACACTGTTGGAGCACCACGGGATATTGCGGCTTGGCGAGCAATTCGAAGATTTTAGGGACACCGCCGCGGTCGTGGCGATGCTTGACCTTGTTGTCGCGGTCGACACCTCAGTGGCTCATCTCGCAGGGGCGATGGGCAGGGTGACGGCTCTTCTGGTGGCATTCTCGCCCGATTGGCGCTGGTTGCTGGACCGCGACGACAGCCCCTGGTATCCGACCATGCGCCTGTTTCGACAAAGCGCGACCGGCGATTGGGACGAGCCGCTTGGTCGTCTGGGTCGGGAACTTGAGGGCGTGGTGCGGCGTCCCCGCTGAACTGGGTCCTCAGCTCCAGGAATCGGGTGGCGTGCCTCGCTGGCGATAGCAGCACCTGGGCCTCAATCAGAAGAAGGCGGGTGGACTGATGCCGAGCCTCGTTGCCAGCAGGACCTATGGGACCGTCAGTGCAGACAGACAGAAGACGATGGGCGGCTTGGAGTTTGTCCAAGGCCTCACCAGTGGGGCGCTGCCGCTGAATACAATGGCGCGGACGCTGGGCTACGACGTGGCCGAAGCGGTGAGCGGCCGCGTCATTGTCGCCGCCAAGCCGAATGGCGCCCATCTGAATCCGTCCGTACGGTCCACGGCGGATATGCGGCGACCCTGCTCGACAGTTGCATGGGACTCGCGATCCGTTCGACATTGGACAAAGGCGTCGGTTCGACAACGCTTGAATTCAAGATCTCGCTGCAGCGGCCGATCACGCCGGAGACTGGTCTGATCACCGCGCAGGGCATCGTGCTGAGTCGCGGTCGCCGAATCGCTACGGCCGAAGGCCGCATCACAGACGCGCACGGCCGGTTGCTTGCCCCGGCACGACGACATGTTTGATCTTTGAGAACTGAGTTGGAACGTCTCGGTTCAACAGAAGCGGCCGCTATCCGCAATTCCAGATCGGTCCGATCGGCGTCGGAGTCCAGCACGGTCCGAAGCTGCCGCCGTTATAACGGCCGCGGTAGAATCCGGGACGGCCGAAATAGTAGTGGCCGCGATAATCCCAGTAGCTCGGCACGTATTCCGGCCCGTCGCCGATGGCGCCCCTCGGTCCATAGATAGGTCGGGTATTGTTTGGTGGCTGATGATAACCGGGCAGAAACCCGTAGCCGCGCCAGTGATGGACGGCCCGCTTCTTGTGCGGTGGCGCGGCAAGCGCAAGGGCGGGCACGAGCGACAACAGAATTGCGCTTGATAAAAAAAGTCTATGTGAAGTGGTCACGATGCAGCTTCCAGCAGACGTGCGGGAGCGTGACGGGCCTCCGGGATCGGCAGTCCAAGGTTGCCACGCAGTGTCGAACTCTCGTATGCGGTGCGGAACAGTCCGCGCCGCTGCAGTTCCGGGATGACGCCGTCGACGAAGTCGTCAAGGCTGCCGGGGAAATACGGCAGGATCACATTGAAGCCGTCGGCGGCGCCCTGTTCGACCCATTTTTGCATTGTGTCGGCGATCTGCTCGGGCGTCCCCACCACTTCGAGGTGGCCGCGCGCGCCGGCGAACCGCTGATAGAGCTGCCGAATGGTGAGCTTTTCGCGCTTCGCCATCTCGGCCACGGCATCCGCACGGCTCGCGACCACGTCGTTCTTGGGCAGTTCGGGCAGCGGGCCGTCCAGCGGATAGCCGGTGAGATCGAAGCCGATCCGGCGCGACAGCAGGCCAAGCCCGACGTCCGGGTGGATGAGCTCCTGCATGTACGCATACTTTTTCTTTGCTTCCTCTTCGGTGCCACCGACGGTGACGGCGAGCCCCGGCAAAATCTTCAGGTGCTCCGGTTTGCGACGATATTTCGCCATGCGGCCCTTGACGCTGGCGTAGTACTCCTGGCCGCCCTCGAGCCGCGACTGCGCCGCGAAAACAACCTCGGCGGTTTCGGCGGCGAGTTCCATGCCGTCTTCCGAGGCGCCGGCCTGGACCAGAACCGGCTGGCCCTGTGGCGAGCGCGGCACGTTCAGCGGCCCTCTGACGTCGAAATATTTCCCATGGTGATCGAGCACATGCATCTTGTCGGGATCGAAATACATCCCTGAGGCCCGGTCCCGCACGAAGGCGTCGGCGTCCCAGCTGTTCCACAGTCCGACAACGACCTCGGCGAACTCGCGCGCGCGCCGATAGCGCTCGACCTTGGGCGGATGCGCGGTGCGGCCGAAATTCTGCGCCTCGGTTTCGTTGCCCGACGTGATCAAATTCCAGCCCGCGCGGCCCTCGCTGACGAGATCGAGCGACGCGAACTTGCGCGCCAGTGCGAACGGTTCCTCGTAGGTGGTGCTGGCAGTGCAAACCAGCCCGATATTGCGGGTGAAGCCTGCCAGCGCCGCCATCTGGGTGAACGGCTCGATCCAGGCGACGTAATGCATGCGGTGCAGACCATCGGGGCTGGTGGTCCATGCGCTCTGCGTGTCAGCGGCGAACATCATGTCGAAACAGCCGCGCTCGGCGGTCTGCGCCATTTCGACGAAGCGCTTGAAGTTGACATTGGCGTCCGCGTGCGAGTCGGGGTGACGCCAGGACGCGACGTGGTGGCCGACCGGCCGTACGAAAAGGCCGAGCTTCATGTGATTGGTCTTGTTTCGCTTGGTCATGTGCACTTCCCGTCCGGAATGCGCGAGCACCGCAAGGGTTGCGGCGCACGGCGGCGCCGGGCGGATATTCGGCAGGCTCGGCGGTAAGATCAATGCGTATTTTCGGGCGTCAGTGGTCCGATTCTAACATTCGCATCCCATTTCGGCATCCTCGCATGCGAATGTTAGAAGCAAAGGACCACTTGCAACTATAAGTGCTAGTGGAGCTTTTGGATTTGACATTCGCTACCGGAGTTTGCGGCTGGGTGGGTGGCGAATGTCAAATCCGCTCCACTAGGCCGCGCGGTGGACATAGTCCCGCAATGCCGCGGCGGCCCGCCCGATAACCGGATCCCAGGTGCGTGTGGCGTCCTGCCGGAACAAACGCGCCGACGGGTACCAGGCGCTATCGTCGCGGTCGAGCAGCCAGCGCCAGCAAGTGTTGTACCGATTGAGGAGCCACAACGGCTTGCCGAGTGCGCCGGCGAGGTGCGCCACCGCAGTATCGACGGCGATGATGAGGTCGAGATTGTCGATCAGCGCTGCGGTGTCAGAAAAGTCGTGGAAGTCGTCGCTCCAGTCGACAATTTTATGGCTTAATGGGCTGTTCCGCAGCTGGGCAACCGCGTCAGCGCCTTTCTGCAAGCTCACGAAGTCGCAGTCGCTCACATCGAACAGCGGCGCGAGCATGTCGAAGACGATGCTGCGCTGGCGGTCGATGAGGTGTGCGTTGGGCAGCTGCTTGCGTGGGTCACCCGCCCAGACCAATCCGACTCTAAACTTGTCGTGGGGGTCGAGCCGAGCGCGCCATGCATTGCTCTTCGTGGGATCCGATGAAAGGTAAGGTGTTTCACCGGGTATCGTGTTGAGCTCGGTATTGAACGCGAGCGGGAGGCTTAACAGAGGGCAGTGCAGATCGAAAGCGGGCAGGGGATCGCCCTTCGCAACGATTTCTGTGCCGTCCGCCAGAGTGCGCATCAGTATGACGAGCGGCTTTTGCACCTCGAGGATCACACGTGCGCCGCGGGCGACCACGAGCGACGCGTAACGGCAGAATTGCAGGGTGTCGCCGAAGCCTTGCTCGGCATGGAGAAGTACAGTCTTGCCCGCGATTTCATCGGACCCGGTCCACTGTGGATGCGAGAAGTTGCGCTTTTCAGAAATCAGCTGATCGGTTTGCCATCTCCATTCATATCGTTTCCAACCGCGATCGAGATCACCTGTGAGCAGCAGACAAAGCGCTGAATTGAAATATCCCTCGGCCAAGCGCGGCTGCAGGGCGACCGCGCGATCGAAACTTGCCAACGCTTCCTTGAAGCGGTTCAATTCCCTAAGCGCGTTGCCGCGATTGGAATAGGCTTCGGCAAAGTTTGGCCGTAGCGAGGTCGCGCGTTCATAGTCCCTGAGCGCTTCTTCAAAGCGCTTAAGCTCCTGCAAGGCATTGCCACGATTGGACAGCGCTTCAGCAAAATCTAGCCGCAATGCTAGGGCGCGATCGTAACTCTCCAGCGCTTCCTCGAAGCGATACAGCTCGTGCAGGGTGGTGCCGCGGTTGGAGTATGCTTCGGCGTAATCCGGCTTTTGGAACAGCGCGCGGTTATAGCCCGCTAGCGCTTCGTCCAGCCGCTTCAGCTTGCGCAGCGCGTTGGCGCGATTGCAATGTGCCTCGGCAAACTCCGGCTGTAGCTTTAGCGCGCTCTCGCAGCTTGCCAGCGCCTCTTCGAATCGTCGAACCTCGCAAAGGACGTCGCCACGGTTTGAGTGTGCTTGAGCAAAGTCCGGCCGCAGCATAAGCGCGCGATCGTAGCTCGCCAGCGCTTCGTCGAAGCGCAGTAGCGCTTTGAGCACATTGCCCCGATTAGAATGCGCATCGGCGTAATCGGGCCGTGACGCAATGGAGCGCTCTAAGCTTTGCAGCACCTCGTCGAAGCGCTTCAATTCCAGTAGCGCGACGCCATGATTATTGAGGACAAAAGCGTTGTCAGGACGGATTTTGAGCGCCAGCCCGATGTGCGAAAGCGCCTCGGCATGCCTGCCACGCTGCAGATAAACGACCCCGAGCAGATGCCGGCTGTCGAAATGGCCCGGTTGCAGCGTGAGGATTTGAGTGTAGATGCGTTCCGCATCAGCGAGGTGGCCGGCCTGATGTCGCGCCAGTCCTTCGGCGAAGGTCGACGCGAGCGGTGCCGTCCCCGCGCGCTGCATCTGTGCCAAGCTCTTCGGGGCCTTATGGCCGGGAAGCTTGGTTTTCTTCAGCATGCGGCGCGGCAAACGCCTGATCTACAGTGTGCGGCTTACGGCGAGCGGGCGGCCGTGCCTGGGACTCGGCGCCACGGCGCGGCCCGTTGCGCCATAGACTTGTGGCGACGATTTTTTGGCCAGTTGGCCGGACAACCGCCGCACGATGCCCTCGGAGACTGCGTGCGCCGTCGCCAGCACGGCCATGTTTTTTTGCAGCACCGTGCGAAGTTCCTCCTGCGCGCTTTTGAGCGTGGTACAGCGGTTCGGTACGGCCTGTATGACAAACTTGGCGTGCGCCTTGATCCGCTCGCTGGCGGCGTAAAACCTGCCCGCCAGATCCTTCTTGGCCGGCTCGATCTCGGCGGCGCCGCGCACCTTGCCGGCGCGCACCAGGAGGGTTTCTCGCTGCAACAGAGCGGACAGGCCCGCGAACAGCTCGGTCAGATCGTCGACCGCGCGCTCGGCATCGGCTTTGCTGGTGATCGGGGTCATTGGGCATATGCTCCTTTACCGTACGGTCCCTTGCCGCCTACTCCCGTGCCGCCTACTCCCGTGCCGCCTACTCCCTTGCTGCCTACTCCGTTGCCGCCCACTCCGTTGCCGCCCACTCCGTTGCCGCCTACTCCGTTGCCGCCTACTCCGTTGCCGCCCACTCCGTTGCCGTCTGTCGCGTTGACGTCGATTCCCTGGTGCCGCAACAGTTCGGTGTAAACATCGGCGGCAATACCTATGCCGCCGCTCTTGGCGAACGTCTTGGCGTATTGATCGGTGAGGAACGAACGCCACACTTTCAATGCGCCGCTGCCGCCGAACGGGCCGTCACCCTCGATGCCGGTGAACATCTGCTGGAACATGGTATTGAGGAACATGGCCTCGAAATCCTCGGCGGCGGCTTTGGCCTTGCCCTTGATTTTCATCTCGGCCTGAACGCCTGCCAGGCCGGCATTTCCCAGCGCCGAGAGCGAAGAACCGAGTTCCGCGGCGGTTGTCGCTGTCATCACATCACCTCGATGTCGGCCTGAATGGCGCCGGCGGCCTTGATGGCTTCCAGAATGGTAATGAGATCGCGCGGCCCGATACCGAGCGCATTGAGCCCATCGACGATCTGCTGCAGCGACACGCCTTCGTGGACGAGCGCAAGTTTCTTGCCTTCCTCCTGGACGCCCACGCGGCTGCGCGGCACCACCACCGTGCGGCCGCCTGTAGCAAACGGCTGCGCTTGACTGACTTGCGGCGCCTCCGAAATGGTGACGGTGAGATTGCCCTGTGCGACTGCGACGGTAGAGACCCTCACGTCGCGTCCGATGACGATGACGCCGGAGCGTTCGTCAATGACGATCTTGGCGGCCTCGTCCGGCTCGACCTGAAGCTGCTCGATGTCGGTCAGCATCTCGACGACGTTCTCATTTAGCTTTTTCGGCAAGGTGAGCTGCACGGTCGACGGGTCGAGCGGCTGGGCGACCGGCATTCCCATGTAATCGTTGATCGCGACCGCGATACGCTTGGCCGTGGTGAAATCGGGGTTGCGCAGCGCGATCCGCAACTGGCCCATCGTATTGAGCGAGAACTCGATCTCGCGTTCGATGATGGCGCCGTTCGGCAATTGCCCGACAGTCGGAACGCCGCGCGTAATGCTGGCGGCCTGACCCTGGGCCTGGAAGCCGCCGATCGAGAGCGAGCCCTGCGCGACCGCATAGACGTTGCCGTCGGCGCCAAGCAGCGGGGTGACCAGCAGCGTTCCGCCGGCGAGACTCTTAGAGTCTCCCATGGCCGAGGCGGTGACGTCGATGCGCGTGCCCTGGGTGGCGAATGCCGGCAGGTTCGCGGTCACCATCACGGCGGCGACGTTGCCGGTGCGGATCTGCTGACCGCGAATATTGACGCCAAGCCGTTCCAGCATCGCCTGCAGCGACTGCTTGGTGAAAGGCGCATTGTTGAGCGTATCGCCGGTGCCATCGAGGCCGACGACAAGGCCGTACCCGATCAGCTGGTTCTGCCGGATGCCCTCAATACTCGCCAAGTCTTTTATACGCGACGTCGCGGCTGCGGGCGGCACGGCAATGCCGAGCGCCACCAGCGCGGCGAGCGCGGTCTTAAAGGTCCCTTGCATCTCTTGCTCCCCAAGAGGTCGGACGCAGGCAGCGATGCGAGGAGCGTGCCAGCCGGGCCTTTTTTATCAAGCTGCTGATTCTATGATGTTATTTGCATCGAATTAAAGCATTACGCGAACTGGCTCATGCGCAGGCCTTGCCGGGGCCGGGCAACTTTTGCCCGCCTTTACCGGCCATTAACCATAAACCGACACCTTGAATGCATGCGCGTCTACGGGCCGAACGGAACTTCACTCGCCACCACGCCGCCGCCGGCGCGGCGCGCATCGGGCGGAACTTTCACGGTGTCCGAGGCGGCGAGCCAGCAATCGCAGACTTCAGCAGTTGCGTTGCGGACGCTCGGCGGCATCGATGCGCTCATCGCGTTGCAGGGAGTCGAGGATCCAGTCGAGCGCCGCCGCCGGGTGGTCAAGCACGGGCGCCGGGCGCTCGATGCGCTCGACGAGGTCAAGTTGGGGTTGCTGTCCGGCACTCTCGACCAGGGCACCATGCTCCGGCTCAAGGCGGTGGCCGCCGACCTCAAGCAAGGCTCGGGCGACGCGGGGCTCGACTCGGTGCTTGCGGAGATCGATCTACGGGTCGAGGTCGAGCTCGCTAAAGCCGGCATATCTTAAGCGCAAGCATCTGAAATACGGGCAATTTGTGCGGCGCTCCGAATTTGCTGCAGTGCAAAATTTCTTTCCCTGATGTTGGCCTGATCGGCCGCATCATTCTTATTGTCACTGTCATAGACGCTCGATATATAGGCCAGCCTCGCGGGGGAGCGCCCCGCACCTGTTGTGTGCGCGGAGTGAGGGCAATGCAGTTGGTCAAAAGCAAAAACGGTCGATCCGACGACAAGTTCATCAAGAACGGCAAAGGCACGCCGATGCTATATCGGCCTACCGACAAAGAGCCGTTCATGAATGAGCGTCAGCGCGAATATTTCCGCGTCAAGCTGCTGGAATGGCGCGACGACATTCTCAGGGAAGCCAAGGAGACGCTGCAGCATCTCCAGGACGAGAGCCAGAATCATCCCGATATAGCGGATCGCGCCTCGTCGGAAACCGACCGCGCCATCGAGTTGCGGGCCCGTGACCGGCAGCGCAAGTTGATCTCCAAGATCGACTCGGCGCTCGGCCGCATCGAAGACGGCACTTACGGCTTTTGCGAGGAAACCGGCGAGCCGATCTCGATCAAGCGCCTCGAAGCGCGCCCGATCGCAACGCTATCGGTCGAAGCACAAGAGCGCCACGAGCGCCGCGAACGGGTTTATCGGGAAGAGTAGTTTTCCGCGCCTCATTTAAGCGGCAAAGCCGTCCGCGCTGCGGATTTGACCATCCGGCCGAGCTTATGAAGACCGCGATACATGATTTGCGGCTTGAACCGCTTCTTCATGCGCCGGTCCTGATCGCCAAGCTCATCGATCATCGCTTTGAGCAATTCGAGACGCCTGGACTGAACATCCGAGCCATGCTGGTCGCGCCCTTTGCACAGCGACACGAAAAACTCGTGTCCGTCCGTGGGAAAAAGCCGGCTGATGCGAAACTCGATGAGGCCGAGCGCGCCGAGCTCGAGCAACAGAAGCTCAAAGCTCGACGGGGTGAAACACCACGCGTGACAGTCGACGTAGGGCGCGGAGCCTGTCAGTCCCGCCGCGTCGGCGTCGCGTTTGGCTGTTTCAAGATGTCCCGTGAGGCGAATCCGGGTGTCGTCCAATTGGCCCCATGCGACTCGCTCGCCGTTTGACATTTGATAGGCGGAGGATTCGAGAAGAGTGCGCCGTGTGTGTCTGGTTAATCTGTGCTCAAACGCCTCGATCCAGGCCGGCGCGAGCGTGAGCGGCCGGAAATAATCGAAACAAAAGCGTTTGTCGGGCAGCGCAAGCGACACGATACCGCCCGCCGTGAGCAGGTGGTCAAGCGACGCGAAGAAGCCAAGCGGGTCGGGCAGGTGCTCAAGCACGTGGCTCGCGATACAGGCGTCGAAGGTACCGTGCTGGGCGGCCGGGATCGCGTCGTGAATGGCGCCACCGGCCCAGACAAAATCAACCGGCTCGATCCGGTCGAGTGCAACGCCGTGCTCGCGGTATATCTCTTTCAGGTCGGCTTGGGTTGCGTGATCGAGCACAAAGCTCTGCCACCCCGCTGCCTTCGGCGCGACGGGGCTGTGCGACGGCCCGACTTCGAGAATCCGCGCCGTCCGCTCAATACCAAAAAGTAGCTTTTCGAGCCGGTCCATCATGGGTCCGCACGTGCTCTGGGGCACAGTTGATCCAAATTTGGGGTGGGTCAACGCATTCGGACTAGGCGACGGGAACTGACCCTGCGGTGTGTGGTCTGAAACGACTTCAATACGATTTGGGCAACCCCAGCACTCGCTCAGCAATGAAGCACAGGATCAGCTCGCGCGATACCGGCGCCAGCCGCGGGATCATGCTTTCGCGGAAATAGCGCTCGACGTGATACTCCTTGGCGTAGCCGAAGCCACCGAGCGTCATCACCGCGGTCTGGCATGCCTTGTGGCCGGCCTCGGCGCCGAGATATTTGGCGGCGTTGGCGGCGGGCCCCGCCGACTCGCCGTGGTCGTAGAGCCACGCGGCCTTGAATACCATGAGATCGGCGGCCTCGAGCTCCATCCAGCATTGCGCCAGCGGATGCTGGATCGCCTGGTTCTGTCCGATCGGCCGGTCGAACACGACGCGCTCCTTGGCGTAGGCAGTAGCGCGCTTGAGCGCGGCGCGGCCGAGCCCGATCGCCTCGGCGCCGACCAGGACGCGCTCGGGATTGAGTCCGTGCAGCAGATATTTGAAACCTGAGCCCTCCTCGCCGATGCGGTCGTCGAGCGGCACCTCGAGGCCGTCAATGAACAGCGCATTGGAGTCGACCGCGGCGCGTCCCATCTTTTCGATCTCGCGCACCTCGACGAAGCGGCGATCGAGCGTCGTGTAGAACAGGCTTAAGCCGTCGGTAGGCTTCTTCACCGCTTCAAGCGGCGTGGTGCGCGCGAGGATCAGCATCTTGTCGGCGACTTGCGCGGTAGATATCCAAACTTTGGCGCCGTTGAGAACGTAACGGTCGCCGCGGCGCTCGGCACGGGTTTTGAGCTTCGTGGTCTGCAGGCCGGCGTCAGGTTCGGTCACCGCGAAGCAGGCTTTGTCCTTGCCGGCCGCGACGGGCGGCAGCATGCGGGCCTTCTGTTCGTCGGTGCCGTAGACCACGACCGGGTTGAGCCCGAAAATGTTCATGTGCACGGCGGACGCGCCCGACAGTCCGGCGCCGGAGGCCGTGATCGCTTCCATGACGATCGCAGCTTCGGTGATACCAAGGCCCGAACCGCCATAGGCTTCCGGCATGCAGATGCCGAGCCAGCCGGCATCGGCGATGGCACGCCGAAATTCCTCGGGAAACTCAGCGTTGCGGTCGCGCTGGAGCCAATACTCATCGTCAAAGCGTGCGCAAACCCTTGCGACGGCCTCACGCAACGACCGTTGTAAATCAGACAGGGCGAAGTCGATGGCGGCATCCTCCGATTAAGGTTTTGTTTACCACGCCTGCTTACCGCTCGTTAACGGTTTCGCTGCCGCAGACGGGCACCCTGAATGAACGCGCAGCCGCTTGTGCCGCAAAACATATCGCGCCTCATTCGCCGTGCGCAACGCGCGCACGAAGCGGCCGAGTTGGAAAAGGCCGAGCAGCTCTACAACGCGGCGTTGGCGCAGCGGCCGGACAGTTTCGATGCGCTCCATGGGCTTGGCGGAATTCAACTGAGCCGTGGGCGGCCGGATACCGCGCTGGCGTTCATTCAGGAAGCGCTCAAAGTCGACCCCGACCGCGCCGACGGCTTCGCCAGCTTGGGATTCGTGTTCTACACGCTGAAAGATTTTGCGCGGGCACTGACGAGTTTCGAGGCAGGCCTGCGTCTCGCGCCCGACGATGCGGATCTGCGCAATCGCCGCGGCGTGGCGCTGCTGGAGCTTGGCCGGATACAACAGGCGCTCGAAGAGTTCGAGTGCGTGTTGGCACGCGCTCCGCGCCATTTCGAGGCGCTGGGCAATCTCGCCAATTCGCTGTTCAAGCTGAACCGCCCGGTCGAGGCGATCGAACTTTACGATCGGGCGCTCGAACTAAAACCCGGTAACGCCCCGCTTTGGACCAACCGCGCCATCGCGCTGCGGCGTCTGGAGCGGCCGCACGAAGCATTGCTGAGTGCAAAGCGCGCGCTTGCCGCACAGCCGGATTTCGCGCCGGCGCGCTTTGTCGATGGTACGGTGCGGCTTTATCTCGGCGATTTCGCCGGCTGGCGCGGCTACGAATGGCGTTGGGGTGGGGCAATGGCGGGCGCGCGCCGCAAGTTCGCGGCGCCGCTGTGGCTCGGGGAGGGGGATGTTGCCGGCAAGACCATTCTGCTCCACGCCGAGCAGGGTTTTGGCGACACCATCCAGTTCGTCCGCTACGCGCCGCTCGTCGCTGCGCGTGGCGCTCGCGTCGTGCTCGAAGTGCAGCCGCAATTGGTGCGGTTGTTGTCCGGCTCGGCGGGCGTCGCGGAGGTGCTGCCGCGCAAGTCGGCATTGCCGCCATTTGACCTGCATTGTCCGCTGCTCAGCCTGCCACCAGCATTCGGCACGGCGCTCGACACCATCCCAGGCGCCGTTCCCTATGTGGCGCCGCCCGCGGACGTCGGCGAAATTTGGCGCGGGCGCTTGGCCCAGATGAGTGCCGACCGGAGGCTGCGCGTCGGTCTGGTGTGGTCGGGCGAGCGAGCACACGACAACGACCTCAATCGTTCAATCAAACTTGAGACGCTGGCACCCGTGCTCGATCTGCCGCACGTGCAAATCGTCAGTCTCCAGCACGATGTGCGCGCGTGCGACGCGTCTTTGCTCGAGGCGCATCCCGATATCATGCAGATCGGGCAAAAATTTTCCGACTTTGCCGATACGGCCGGAGCCATCGCGCAACTCGACGCGGTGATTGCCGTAGATACCGCTGTCGCGCATCTTGCCGGCGCCATGGGTAAACTGCTGCTGCTGCTTTTGCCATTCGCCGCCGATTTCCGGTGGCTGCGCGAACGCAGTGACAGTCCGTGGTATTCGACGGCGCGGTTGTTTCGTCAGCGGCAGTTCGGTGATTGGACCGGCGCCGTCGAGGCGCTGCGACAGGAGTTGCACCACGCGGCATTTATGTCGCCTGCGCACGGGATGTCAGCATGCCGAAATAGAAGTGTCGCAGTCGCGTCTCTGCATGCGACGGACCATCATGCGCATGCCTCCAAGATCCACGCCGAACATCACGGCTGATGGGGCCGCAAAAGAATCGCGGCCTCCGGCGGGGAGCTGCCGGAGGCCGCGTCGTTTCGGGGTTGCTTGCGCAATGCGAACCCCGGGGAGATCGGCCGTCAAAAGACGGAAAACGGAGGCTCAGAACGGCAATATGACGTTGGTCACCTGCTGTCCCCATGGCTGGGTTTGAATGTTGGTGAGCGTACCTCTGCCGCCG
>DATCBO010000028.1:0-44392 GCA_036511795.1 Xanthobacteraceae bacterium | reverse complement strand
TTTTCATCCGACTGCGAATCGGCGACATAGATGATGTCGTCGCGGATGTAGATCCCGCTCGGCCGGCCGAACTGCTTCCAGACCGCCAACAGCTTGCCATTGGGATCGAAGACCTGGATGCGATTGTTGGCGCGGTCAGCGACGAACAGGCGGCCCGTAGAATCCATCGCCAGCCCGTGCGGCACGTCGAACTCGCCAGGGCCCGCTCCGTGGTGGCCCCAGGCTTTGAGGAATTTGCCGTCCTTGGAAAACTTGACGATGCGGTCGTTGGTGTTCTTGACCGGGAAATCGCCGTGGCCATCGGCGACGAAGATGTCGCCATCCGGCGACAGCACGACGTCGGACGGAGAATTGAACGTGTCGGGGCCGTTGCCGGTGACGCCGGACTTGCCGAGCATCCGCATCACACTGCCGTCGGTCGCGAGCTGCACGACGATCTGCTTCTGACCGTCGGTGACCCAGACGGTCCCGTCGGGAGCGGCGAATAGCCCGTGCGGCCAGTTGAACAAATCGGAGCCGAAGCTCTCGACCAGTCGTCCGGTCGAGTCGAATTTCTGCAACGGCGCGACGTTCGAGCCCTCGCAGGTTTTGCCGCCGCAACGATCGAACACCCACACGCTGGTGCCGTCGCGGTCGATATCGACGCCGATCGCCATGCCCCAGCGCCGCCCTTGCGGCAGCTTCGCCCAGTCGCTGACGACGTGATACGGATTCGCTCCGCCGTTGGGATCGTCCGCCTTGGCCTGCCGGCCGGCGATCGTAAAGGCCCCGGCGACGGCAATGCCGAGAACAGCGGCCGACAGCATGGAGCCTGCGTGCTGACGCATGTGGATTCCTCCCGTTGAATTTCCGCTCGTGCCTTTGCTGCATCTGTGCGGAGCACTTGAAAAGCGCGCTGGGATCGTGACACACACGGTCCGAATTGCAATATAATAGCGTGCGGTGGGGCGATCGAAGCCGCCTGTCGCGACGGGTGAGGGACCAAAATGCCGGCCATTGTCGATCCGGTGACCGGGCTTGAGCTTTACGAGCTCAGCCATCGCTGGGGAATGTATACGCCGATCTTTCCAGGCTACGAGGAGATCAAACTCGAGCGCATCACGCACCATGCCAAGCAAGGCGTGATGACGCACAAGATCACCACGATTTTTCATACGTCGACGCACGTCAATGCGCCGATCCATCTCATTGCGGGCACGCCGGCGGTCGGCGATCTGCCGCTGCAGACGTTCTTTGGCACCGGTGTCGTGGTGTCGATTCCGAAGAAGAAATGGCAGCTCATCGAGCCGTCCGATCTGGAGCGCGCCCAGCCGGCGATCAAAAGCGGCGATATCGTTCTCATCAACACCGGCTGGCACCGGCGCTATTCCGACAGCAAGGAATATTTCGGTTATGCGCCGGGCCTGAGCAAACACGCCGCCGCGTGGCTCGCCAAGAAGCGCGTCAAAATGGTCGGCGTCGACACCGCCTGCGTCGACCATCCGCTTGCGACCTCGCTTGGCCCGCACCGCAACGGACCGCAGATCAAATATCTGCTGCCGGAATACAAGGAAGCGACCGGTCGCGAGGCAATTCGCGATTTCCCTGAATGGAATCCGGCGCACCGCACGCTGCTCGAAGCCGGCATTCCGACCATCGAAAACGTCGGCGGCGATCTCGACGAACTCGCCGGCAGGCGCTGCACGTTCCAGGGCTTTCCGTGGAAATGGCACGAGGGCGACGCCTGCGTCATCCGACTCGTCGCCATGCTCGATCCGAAGGGCAGCGTTCGCCTGGAGAACGGCGCCGCGCGCAAATCACAGACCGCAAGCAAAGCGCCGCGCGCTGCGAGCAAACACGGCGACCTGCAGTTTTTCGAGCTCAGCCATCCGTGGGGTCACGGCATGCCGCAATGGCCGTCGCGGGCCAATCTCAACGTGCGCGTCATCGAATTCCATTCCAAGGACGGTCTCTTGGTGCAGCAGTTCGAAGGCATCATGCACCGCGGCACGCACATGGATGCGCCGATCCACGTCGCCGAAAACCAGCCGTCGATCACCGGCTATCCGCTATGGCGCTTCTTCGGCACCGGCGTCGTGGTGTCGATTCCCAAAGGCAAGTGGGGCGTCATCATGCCGAAGGATCTGGAAAAGGCCGAGCCGAAGATCCAGAAGAACGACATCGTGATGATCAATACCGGCAGCCACCTGAACTACGGCGACAATCCGGATTATTTCGCCTACTCGCCCGGACTCTACAAGGACGCGGCCGAATGGCTGGTTGAGCGCAGCGTCAAGCTCGTCGGTATCGACGTCCAGGCGCTCGACCACCCGCTCGGCACGTTCCTCGGCCCGCATGGGCCGGGACCCGCGCAGCCGCATCTCGATGCCGAATACGAGGCTGAGACCGGTCGTCACATCATCGAGGATTTTCCGTACTGGGAGCCAGCGCACAAAATCATGATGACCAACGGTATTCCGGGCATCGAAAACATCGGCGGCGAGATCGACAAGATCACCGGCCAGCGCTGCACGTTCTTCGCGTTTCCATGGCGCTGGCCGGAAGGCGAAGGCTGTGCACTACGGGTGGTCGCGGTGCTCGATCCGAAACAGGCGTTTCGCTTTGAGACGGGACGCTAATTCATTTCGTCGAGGACATCGACATGATCTCTGAACCGCTGCGCCATCCGCTGTCGCTGTTCGACGTCAAGGACAAGGTCGCTATCATCACCGGCGCGTCCGGTACATTTGGGCGCGCCACCGCTCTGGCGCTCACGTCGCTTGGCGGCAAGGTCCTGCTCGCCTCCGGCAGCAAGGACGAACTCGATGAGGTGGCGAACGAGGTGCGCGAACTTGGCGGCGATCCGGCGACCGTGCTGCGCCGGCCGGACAGCCAAGCCGATGCGCAGGCGATGCTCGAGGCGGCGCTGGAAAAATTCGGCCGCGTCGATCAGCTCGTCGTCGCTTCAGGCTACAACAAGCCGGGCTTTATTCACGAACTCGCCTATGAGGACTGGCAGGCCGTCATGGACGCCAACGTTCGTGGCATCTGGTTCATGGCCAAGGCGGTTGGCGCCTACTGGATCGAGAAGAAAGTCCGCGGCAAGGTGCTGCTGATGTCGTCGGTGCGCGGCCGCCACGGCAACATTTCCGGATATACCGGCTATTGCACCTCGAAAGGGGCAACCGATTCGCTCACGCGCGTATTGGCGACCGAATGGGCCAAATACGGCACCACAGTGAATGCAATCGCGCCCACCGTCTTCCGCTCCAAACTAACCGCCTGGATGTATGGCGACAACGAACTCGGCCAGCAGACGCGCGCACGCTCGTTGTCGCGCATTCCACTGGGCCGGCTCGGCGAAGTTGAGGACTTGGTCGGTATGGCGATTTATCTGTTGTCGCCGGCATCGGATTTCTGTACCGGCCAGGTGATGTATGTCGATGGCGGCTATACCGCTGGCTGATCTCGTTGGTCTGCCGATTGTTTGGACAGGGATCGGGATTGCTCGGGTGCCTGCGATCGAGGCGTCTCGCCCCAGCACGCCGCACTGCCCATCAGGCAGGACCAGAACGTAACCCACATGAGAGCTGGCATAACGGAGCTCCTGATGAATCCGCCGATGAATTGGCGCTTATGAGATCAACGCTTGAAGTTCCCCACAGTTCCGAAAGGTTCCTTCCGAGGCAGACATGCAAACACTCAAAATCGGCGTGATCGGTGGCGGATTGATGGGCCACGGCATTGCCTATCTGCTGGCCGCGGCTGGGCACGAGGTCGGCGTATTCGAGCCAAACGCGGAGCTCCGCGCTTCGATGCCGCGGCGGCTTGCCGCGATCATCGACCTGCTCGGTGACGACGCGGCGCTGCTCGAGCGCATCTCCGCGCACGAGCAGATGGTTCCAGCCGTCCAAGGCTCAAGTTTTGTGTTCGAAGCAGCGCCGGAAAAACTGCCGCTCAAGCAGAAGATTTTCGCCGAGCTTGAGAGCGCGGTCAGCGCCGAAACGATTCTGGCAAGCAACAGTTCGGCAATACCGACGACCGAGATCGGGCGCGACCTCAAACACCGCGAGCGCGTCATCGGCACACATTTTTGGAATCCACCGCATCTGGTGCCTCTGGTCGAGGTGATCCAGAATGAAAAAACCAGCGACGCCGTCGTGCGCGCGACCATGGACTTGCTGCGCGACGCCGGCAAAACGCCGGTCCACGTGCGCCGCGACGTTCCGGGGTTCGTCGGCAATCGCCTGCAGCACGCGATGAAGCGCGAAGCCTTCGCGCTGGTCGCTGCCGGCGTCTGTGACGCCGAGACCGTCGATACGGTCGTTAAGGAGGGCTTCGGCGCGCGCACCGCGGTGCTTGGGCCGATGGAGCAGTCCGACCTCGTCGGACTCGATCTCGCGCTCGATATCGCCGACGTGCTGTACGAACATCTCGACCGCACGGCGGCGGCGCCGACGATCCTGCGCGATAGGGTCAAGGCCGGCAAACTTGGCATGAAGAGCGGAGAGGGCTTGCGCAAATGGGGGCCGGGCGAGGCCGACGCCGTGCGGGCGCGGCTGTCGCGCTTTTTGGCCGAGCAGGCGAAAGCAAGAAAGAAGGGGCGCGCTTAAGCTTTGCTTGCCACTGGTTGCCGCGGGAACCGCGCGGTAATGCGCAACACCGCGCCGCCGATCAGCATGATGACGAACGGCAAGTAGCTCAGCGGATATCTGTCGACGCCGCTTGCCTGCAACGGATCGACGATGAAATCGATCGCGAACACGAGCGCGATGTATTGCATCGCCGCTTCGCTCAATATGCGCCACAAGCGCGGCCCAAGCCATTCACGCAACCGCGGCAGCGAGAACAGCGCGAGCAAAAGCGTGCAGGCCACACCGGCCCAAAAGAACAACATCAGCGTCCGCTGATCCGCCGCCACGTCCAGTAGCCACAATACAAGGCCGATATGGACCGCCAGCGCGACCGCAAAAGCCAGTCCGAACTCACGGCTGTGGTGCGCCAACACGGCAAAGCGCGGCGCGCAGACTTTCGCCAAAGCGCCGCCCGCATAGGCCAGCCAGAACACCACGAAGCACCAGCGCGCGGTTACGCGCAAAGCCATCGCGGTGCCGGTTTCGCCATCGCCGAAAATCGCCAGCACGGTCACCGCCAGCGCCAGCGCCACGACGAAAGACGCCGCCGCCCAGGCGGGCACTCCGGTCATGCGGCGGATCGCAAATCCGCGCGGTTCCGGCAAACGCGCCCTCATGTTGGTTCCGCTCACGACGCTTTTGCTCCGCCTCGAACAAATCCCCCGGCGGCAAACAGTCAAGCAAGAGTGAGCGGTAACCTAAACTCGCAACCAATCGGGCGCTAATACGGCAGCCCGACATACTGCTCCGCGAGCGTACCGGCGGCGCGGTCGGATGCGTGCAGATAGTCGAACTGATTGAACCGCATCTGCCGCTCGAACGGCGTTTCGTCGGGCAGGCTGTGCAGCAGCATGGTGAGCCACCACGACATGCGCGCCGCGTTCCAGACGCGGCTGAGCGCGGTGCCGGAATAGGTGTCGAGGTAGTGCATCTTGCCCGCTCGATACGCTTCGATCAGCGCGCGCGACAGGTAATAGACGTCCGACACCGCGAGATTTAACCCCTTGGCGCCGGTCGGCGGCACGATGTGGGCAGCGTCGCCGGCGAGAAACAGCCGGCCGTAGCGCATCGGCTCCGCGACGAAGCTGCGCAGCGGCGCGATCGACTTCTCGATAGTCGGCCCGGTGACGATGCTGTCGGCCATTTCCTTTGGGCAGCGCGCCAGAAACTCCGCCCAGTAACGGTCGTCCGGCCAGTCTTCCAGCTTGGTGTCGAGATTGCACTGGATGTAGTAGCGCGACAGATTCGGGCCGCGCTGCGACGCCAGCGCGAATCCGCGGGTGCTGTAACAATAACAGATGTCCGGATAGGGCGGCGTTTCCGACATGATGCCGAGCCAGCCGAATGGATAAGTCTTTTCATAAGTCTTGAGCACGTCGGCCGGAATCGAGGTGCGGCTGACGCCATGATAGCCGTCGCAGCCCGCCACGTAGTCGCAATCGATGCGCTGCTTCGCGCCGTCCTTCTCGTAGGTCACATAGGGCCGGTCCGAGGCCAGGTCGTGCAGCTGCACATTGGCGGCCTCGTCGATGATGACGCCGCCGGCGGCATCGCGCGCGGCGAACAGGTCTTCGGTGATGGCAGTCTGTCCGTACGCCATCATCTGCTTGCCGGTATATTTCCTGGTATCGATCATAAAGCGCGGGCGGTCTTCCCAGGCGATGGCCGCGCCGTCGTGCGGATGGCCGGCGCGATCCATCCGCGCGCTGAGCCCGACCTCGCGTAGGAGCGCGATCGTGCCGGCTTCAAGCACGCCGGCGCGAATCCGCTCCAGCACATGGGCGCGGGTCTGCCGCTCCAGCACGATCGAGTCGATGCCATTGCGGTGGAGAATATGGGACAGCAGGAGACCGGCCGGTCCGGCCCCGATGATGGCGACTTGGGTGCGCATGATGACCTGTTATTCATTCAGCCGTTGCGGTTGGCAAATGCTTTTTGCTGCGTGCGGCTATGCTGGCGCGGGGCCTCGACCGCTGTTTTCTGCAAGCTGTTCCCAAAAACGTACAAGCGCTCTGTAAACCCCGATCGTAAGTCCGTGATAATGCGCACTGACCGTTTGCGCCGCCGCTAGCTCTTCATCCCCGCGGCACGCGCCACCGCGGTCCAGCGCGCGACATCGGTGCGAATCCGCGCCGCGAACTCCTCCGGCCCGACGTCGAGCGGCTCGTAGCCCTGCTTGTGCAGCGCGTCCACCGCCTCAGGCGCGTGCAGCGCCTTGCGCGCCGCCTCGGCGAGCGTCGTGACGATCGGCTGCGGCGTGCCTGCCGGCGCCATCAGCCCGAGCCAAAGATTAAAGTCGAAGCCGGGAATCCCGGCCTCCGTCATGGTCGGCGCGTCGGGCAAGAGGCTGGCGCGTTTGGCGCCCGTGGTCGCCAGCACGGCAAGCTGTCCCGCCCTGATCTGTCCGATGATCGAGGAGCCGACGATGAACGACAGCGTGATGCGGCCGGCGATCAGATCGGTGACCGATTCCGGGCTGCCAGGATACGGCACATGCACCAGCTTGATGCCAGCCTTCTGCTCGAACAATACGCCGCACAGATGCGGCAGGCTGCCGGCACCGACCGAACCAAACGTCAACGCGTCCGGCTTCGCCTTGGCGAGCGCGACAAGCTCGGCCACGCTATGCACGCCGAGCGCCGGATTGATCGTCAGGAAGAACGGACCTTCGGCAAGCTCCGCGATCGCCACAAAGTCTTTGCTCATGTCGAGCGGCGGCGAGGTCGGATTGATAATCTCGTTGGTGAGCGTCGAGAGCGGCGGCAGGAACAGCGTGTAGCCGTCCTTCGGCGCGCGCGCGACGTAATGCGCGGCGATGCTGGAGCCTGCGCCGGGCCTGTTCTCGACAATCATCTGTTGGCCGATGAACGGCCCTGTCGCCCGGGCAAAAATACGCGCGATCACGTCGGAGGCAGCCCCCGCGGTGAAGCCGACAATGAGCCGGATCGGACGCGACGGATAGGTGTCGGCCAGCGCAACGCTGGAGGTGGCAGGAATCGCCGCGGCGCTCGCAGCCAGGCGCAGAAATTCCCGGCGCGGAACTGTGATTTGATTTTCCATTGCGTTGCCCCTCCCGAATTTCAAGTGGCCGTAACTCGCACGCGATCGCCCTCGGGCGCAAGCTTCACGCCATTCCTTTCGCTTCGTCGCGTGAGATCGGCAAGCGTTTCGGCTTCGTCAGGCAGCCGGCACAGATAGGTTTCGTTGTTGTCGTTGCTGCGAACAAAACGGAATTCGCATCCCGCGACCACGCCGCGCTCGAAGGTCATGTCGATCAAAAGGCCGACCCAGCCGGAATGCTTGCGGCCGAGATGACCGGTCGCGAAGGTGAAATTGCACAGGCCGTAGAAGATCGGCCGGCCTTTATAGATTTCGATCGGCAACAGGGAGTGCGGTCCGTGGCCCATCACGATATCGGCGCCCGCATCGATGGCGGCATGAGCGATATCCGTCATGTATTGCAGCGGCTCACGCCCAAGCCCCCAATGGCAGGAGGCGACGACGATGTCGGCTTGCGGCCGCAACGCCGCGATGTCCTTCTGAAATTCCGCCAGATACGCGGCGTCCGCCCATGTCACGACGAGCGGCGGCACGCCGGGCCGGTTTGGCGGCGGCATGTCGGGGGCGAGGCGGCCCGTCGGCACCTGATAGGCGGTGTGGCCGCGGATCACGGCGATGCCGGGCGAGTCCGCGCCGGCTTCGTGATCGGTCGGCCAATACACCGAGCTGCGCTGCACGACGCCGACGCGCAGCCCATTGCGGGCGACGATCGCGGGCGCACGCGCCGCGGCGAGATTGGCGCCGGCGCCAGTGTGCGGAACGCCGAACCGATCCAGCACGCCGAGCGAGGCCGCGATGTTGTCCGCGCCGTAATTGACATTATTGGCGACGCCGACGGCGTGAAAGCCGCCAAGCCGCAATGCTTCCCCGCCGATCTGCGGATCGGCAAAAAAGCCTTCGGTATCATGCGACCGCCGCACCGGCAGGTGCAGGCAGCATTCCAGGTTTCCAAACACAACATCGGCCGCGTGCAATTCGGCCGCCACCTGCCGGAACGGAATCGCCGGATCGGCGACGTTCATCAGATTGACGTCACCGGTCAAAATCAATTTGCCCGCCATGTCCCCCCACCGTGCGTTGGCGGCTGCGCCGCTGCTTGAACCTAAGCCAACATATACATCCTCCCAGGCGCAAGTGCCGCCATCGCTGGGGCGGATAAGCGCCATCGTTCTCGCGGCGCGTTTTTGTTCGCACCCGAGTCATGAGCAGCACGCGGTAGCCCGGATTGAGCGCAGCGAAATCCGGGACGATCTGGCGGCCTTCACCGCCGCCCCCGGGTTTCGCTGCGCTCAACCCGGGCTACAAAGAGAAAAATAAAGGAAGCGGAACGCCGCCAGACGCGTAGTCAACGGCCGCACCAGCGGGTGCGGCGCGCGCTGAAGCGCAGCGCGCTCGTCTGACGGCGTTCCACCGCGGCACTTACGGCAGCGAACCAACGCCGCCGCTCAGCTCCAGACGCACTTCCTGGGACGTGGCGGGCGCATGATCCGGAAAAGTGGAAACCGGTTTTCCGAAAAGATCATGCGCAACAATAAGCGGGTGTTGCCCGCCTCCGCCTGTCCCAGTCCAGCGACACAGTCGCAGACCGGTCATGATGCCGGCCGGGCGTTGTCCCGAAACCGCCCGGGAGCAAAGGTGACAAGCCCTCGCTCGCGGGAACCGCGCTCGCTCCGCCAGACGGAGTCACCCGCCAGCGTCCTCTAAGAGAGCGAGACAAAGTCTTTTAGTTCAGCACGCACTGCGCGATCAAGAAATTCCACAGGGGGCGAGTCATCCCTCTGATATGCCGAGCTTTTTTTCCAGCTCTTTGTTTGATGGCTAGGCGCGGCAATTGTGACACGTTGCCTTGATTCGCGCCGATCTTCGCTAAGGTACGGAGCGCGCGGGCATTTTCGTATCGCGGCCGCTGTGCCGATCGATCTTGGGAATCGCTACCCCAGCGAGCCTCGGGTCGCCAACGGCACTCCACCATTAAGCTTAAGATTGATTGACCCTGGCGTGGACCCTGCCCTCCCAGAGACGCATGGGAACAATGCCTAAGCCAAGGCAGTTCCCGACCTGCCAATAAGCCGCGTTTTTGCGGGCTTTGAAGAAGCGTTGGGGGCACATCGCGCCCGCGCCGAGAGGTGCCGCCTTGCCGCGCGAGTTCCAACAGCCGGTGACCATCTCAATCTGGTCAAATTTCGGCATACCAAGTGGCACGGTCTCGACGCTTTGCGGCGAGACGCGAATTGGGAACCACGAGCGCGGAAGATTTTTGCGACCCCGGCAAGCCTGAAGCAGACGCAGCCGGAGGACAAATATCGCCACGTCTTCGATTGCACGTTCCTTCATCGACAACGCACACGCGGCAAACGGCTTGAAGTATTTGATTCGATATTCCAGTCGACCCAACTGAAAAACATAGCGGAAGAGCCGAGGCAGAGCAGCGCCGCTCTTCGCACAACAGTGAGGCGTACAGCATGAGATTGGGAAGTCACGTCAATTTTCTAGGCACGATAGGAACAGCAAGCATTCTTTTGTGGAGTCTTTCTCAAAGTAAGGCAAAGCCTGAATTTTCTCCGGCCTATATCCAAGTCCAGACTCTTCCAAAGCTTGCCGAAAGAGCGAGCATTCATCTTGCGTCGAGCCTGCATCGGGCGCGGGTCAAAACAACGCGTCATTTGATCAAGGATGTTACCATCAGGCACTTATGCAAGCTGCACAAATATGCCGGCGCCGAGCCAAAGGAGCCTACCTATCAATTGGTTTCTAAAGAAATTGGAGATGCGTTGGGCAGCCAAGCCGAGACAAACGAGACTCTCATTCGAGACGCCGCCCGACCGAAAAAAATCAAAGAGACTCGTCGTTTAGTCAAAGACGTTACTGTCGTGAATCTATGCAAGCTGCGCAAATATGCCTCCGTCGAACCAAAAGAACCCGTCGAACAACTCGCTTCCAAAGGGACGGAAGATGAGCGTGAAGGCCGCATTGAAATAACGGTGACCCCGTTCATTCGAGACATCATGAACAAGGCCCGGCCAAAACAGATTACCGGAACAATGACGGTCGAAGGAAAGGAATATCAATTTGGCTCCGGCGGCCGCGGTCAATCCATTCCCTATGGGGATTATCTCATAACCCCGGATGCCATAGGCTCCTGGGGCAGCCGACACGGGGCCATCGGCGTTGCGAACGGAACGATACCCGATCCGAAATTGCACCGTGACCGAGACGGGATTGAACTGCACGCCGCCGGCAACAGCAAACTCGAAACGGATGGCTGTGTTTCCATAAGAAAGGATCAATGGCCCGAATTTAGAAAGCAGGTTCTTGCGCTGGCCAAGGAAAACAAGAGGGTCTACCTCCACGTTTCAGAGCAGGGGGCATCTGTATCCACTAACCCGCTTGAATTCATCGGCGAGACCATTTCCGAACCAACGGTCAGCGAGGTGCTGAGCATGATTGACACACCAGCCCGCAAAGCGCGGGAGTGACCCGTCTATTTGCCGGATCGATGGAGTGACATGCCGCCGTGATTCGCTTTGTTTTTGCCACGGTGCGCAGAGCGCGATCGCCTTCGAATTGCGGCAGCGAAGCGCTCTCTCTGCTTGTCGGGAAAGGGCAGCGAGCATCTTGGCTGCTGATTGCGCGCACGACCGAGCCGCTGCAATTTGTCTTGTCTCGCTATCGCAGCTTCCTGTTGTTAATGCCGGTTCGCAGGCTTGGCTAATTTTTGATCCAACTGTTGGCGGTGTTTTCGCGGCGCATTCTAATGAACTGCATTCTAATTACTTGAAAGCAAAGTCAGATCGCGGCGCGCTTTGATTAAAAGCGGAGCGACCCCATTGAAACCTTCAAAATGAATGGCCTCTACGGATGAGTTCCGGGCTAGGTGAAATCACATATTGAGGATGAGCGGCTATGGGGCTGAAAGAATCGCAACCGGCGAATGCCGGTATTCTGCCGTTTCCACATGCCTCGCATGGCCGCGCGCCGGCGTGGCCGACGCAGCAGGATCAGCGGCTCCTGCATACCGTGCTCGAAAACATGACGCAGGGCGTGCTCATGTTCGACGCCGACGCCCGCCTCGTATTCTGTAACCGCCGCTACATCGAGATGTACGCCTTGCCGGCCGAAGCCGCCAAGCCGGGCTGCTTGCTGCTCGACCTGCTCAAACATCGGCTGGAGTCACGGACCTTTTCGGGTGACCCCGACGAGTACATTGCCGAGCTGCTGACGAAGATCGCCGAGGGCAACACCTTCCACAGCGTCGTCACGGCGGGCGACGGCCGCGCCATTTCGATCCTCAACAAGCCGCTTGCGGGCGGCGGCTGGCTCGCCACCCATGAAGACGTCACCGATCGCCGCCGCGCCGAAGAGCGCATCGCCCACATGGCCGGGCATGACGCGCTGACCGATCTACCCAATCGCATGCTGCTGCGCGAGCGGCTCGACCACGAGCTCAAGCGCGTCAAGCGCGGCGAGAACCTGGCGGTGCTGTGCCTCGATCTCGATCATTTCAAGAGCGTCAACGATACGCTCGGCCATCCGATCGGCGATGAACTCCTGAAACTTGTCGCCGACCGGTTGCGCGGCTGCACCCGGGAGCCCGACACCATCGCGAGGCTCGGCGGCGACGAATTTGCGATCATCATGACGCAGATGTTGAAGCCAGGCGACGCCGCGGCGTTGTCGCGGCGCATCCGCGAATCGATCATCAAGCCGTATCAGGTCGACGGCCACCAGATCATAACCGACATCAGCATCGGCATTTCGATCGCGCCGATCGACGGCGTCGAGCCGGATCAGCTTCTCAAGAACGCCGACATGGCGCTGTACGGCGCCAAAGGCGACGGACGCGGCATGTACCGGTTCTTCGAAGCCGAAATGGACAGGCGCATGAAGGAACGGCGCGGACTGGAAATGGATCTGCGCCAGGCGCTCAATAATGGCGAATTCGAGCTGTATTATCAGCCGCTCGTTAATCTTCAGACCAATGAGATCAGTGCGTTCGAAGCGCTGCTGCGCTGGAACCATCCGAGCAGAGGCCTGATCTCGCCGGCCGATTTCGTTCCGATCGCCGAGGAGACCGGGCTGATCGTCTCGATCGGCGAATGGGTGCTGCGCAAGGCATGCAAGGAAACGGCGAACTGGCCGCAGAGCGTCAAGGTCGCGGTCAATCTCTCGCCGGCGCAGCTCAAGAGCAAAAACCTGATGGCAATCGTGATGAGCGCGCTCGACGACAGCGGCTTGCAGGCCTCGCGGCTGCAACTCGAAATCACCGAGACGATGCTGATGCAGAATACGTTCGCCACATTGGGAATGCTGCATCAACTGCGCAAGCTTGGCGTGCAGATCGCGATGGACGATTTCGGCACCGGCTATTCGTCGCTCAGCTACCTGCGCAGCTTCCCCTTCGACAAAATCAAGATCGACCGCTCGTTCATTGCGGATCTGTCGAATGGCGCGGAGCCGCGCGCCATTGTGCACGCGGTCGCCGGGCTGGCGAAGTGCCTCAACATGATCTCGACCGCCGAGGGCGTCGAAACGCAGCAGCAATTGGACACGTTGCAGGCGGTCGGCTGCACCGAAATGCAGGGTTATTTGTTCAGCCGCGCCAGGCCGGCCGGCGAGGTGTTGCAGCTGTTTGAACTGCACATGCCGAAAGCCGTGAACGCTTAAGACCGCAGCCGGCGCAATTCCGCAAATCCAATCTGGGTGCGCTCCTCTCGAATCGATCGAAGGAGTGAGGGTGAGGGGTCTGCCCGCAAATCTGAGCGGCGGACGGGCCCCTCATTCCATAGACCGTCCTACGGCCCGCCGATCCCCATGGCCTCGACAAACTCGCGGCGCACTTGCGCCGGCTGGCCGAAATGGTGGCGGAATTCCTTCAACCGCTGGCGCAGGATCGGATCGTTGTTGTAATCGGCGAGCGGAATGCCCTCGGTGTTGAACTCGCGCGCCATGTTGGGCAGCGCGATGCAGGCGGCCTCGTTGGCGCTGCGAATGATACCGCCCGGCTCCTGGCCGGCCGCCAGCGTCTCCAGCTCCCTGAAAAAGCGCGCGCGCATCGTCGAGATACCGATGTCGCTCGAGCGCAAGTTCTCCTTGGTGCGGTCGGCGATGCGGCCCTGGCCGACCCAGGCGACGATATCCTGATTGATGACGTGGCTGGTGATCCAGCGGCCATCCTTGTCTTGAAGCGGGCTCTTCCACACCGGCACGCGCTGCTGCGTGTAGGGCTCGCGGTCCTTGGGGACGCGCATGAAGAACCACGCGACCGAAAGCGTGTTCTCGTCGTCGATCGGGACGCGCCACTCAAAATGACTGCCGAGATAAAAAGCGTTCGGCCACAGCGCGACGCGCCCGACAGTCCAATAGCGGTCCTCCTCGCTCTGGCCCTCGCGCACGCGCTTGTAGATCAGGCCGTGCTCGAACTCCTCGAACTTGAGTTTCAGATGTTTGGGTGCGGCGTTCTGGTCGCCGCCGCGCAGCCGCGCGCCCCAATTGTCGTGCATCCATTCGAAATGAATCGGATCGCAGGAGTTCTCCTGGCACTGAAACCAGTTGCACGGTATGTCGGCGAGCACGATCTCGCGAAAGCCGTTGGTCCAGGTGAACGGTTCCCAGATCGGCAGTTCCGGCGCCGGCAGCGGGCCCAGATAGGCAAACAACAGCCCGGCGCATTCCTTAACCGGATAAGCCTTGGTTTCGCAGCCGGCCTTCGACGGCTTGGGATTGGTTGTATCTTCGTAGGGCTGTTCGAGACAGGTTCCGGTCTCGTTGACGAGCCACCCATGATACGAGCAGCGGATGCCATGCTCTTCGACCCAGCCATACGCCATGTCGGCGCGGCGGTGCGGACAATGGCGGTCGATCAGGCCGTAACGGCCGGCCCGGTCGCGATAGAGCACGAGATCCTCGCCCATGAGCCGCACCGGCTTGATCGGATTGCGGTCGTCAAGCTCGCCGGCGCCGCCGATCGGCTGCCAGTAGCGGCGCAGCAGCGCACCCATCGGGGTGCCGGGTCCGACCCGGGTCAGCATGTCGTTGCGTGCAGCGGTGAGCACGTTCTACCTCCGTGACGATGCGCGGCTCGGCGCGCGGCGGATCATTCCATGTCTCGCGGCCGACTGCGAGGGGGATGGATAACCGCGATCCCGGCAGTGCCTGATTATGGGCCGAATTTCGAATCAATTCGAAAGAATTTCCTTATCGCGGCTGCAAGCTTTCTGGCGCTTGGTTCCGCCATGAGCGCCGGCAAGCCAACAGCGACGGGTCACGCCCAATGGTACGTCCAGGGGGATCAGGTTCGGCGTTTCGGACACGGCCTGCACGCTACGCACTCCGGTTTCGATGAAAAGCGCGCCAATTCATTGGCGCTCATCATCACCACCTCGCTGTTGTTCGTGCTGTTAGCCTCCGCGGTCTTGGTCGGAGGCCACGCCGTCATCAGCCCGCTGCTGCGCCCATCCGCCGTCACCGGCAATGCCGCCAATAATCGCGGCGATATCGTCTACACCATGCCGGACGGGATGTTCTGCCAGCACATGACGTTCGACAACACGACTGGCCGGATCACGAGCGGCGGCATGGATCGTTGCGACCCAGGCGTCGGCGACGGGGGCGACCGCCTCTCGACCGGGTTCAAGTGGGGCGCGCACTGAGCCAATCGCGTTTGCGGCTCACTCATCTGACAACGCTCGCCCGTACGCCTCGCCGCCGAACGCAGCGGCTGAAAAATCGCGGCAGCGCAGCCGGTGGAACCGGATTGTTTGCCCTTTAATAACCTTATTCGCATGGCCCGTCGCCCGCTCGCGCCCGGCACCCCGGACTGCGAAAGTAACAGCGAGGCGACACATGCGGACGTTTTTGCGGAAGTTGCGTTTCATCTGCCGGCTGGCCGTTCCGGCGGCCATCCTGATCGGCGGCATCAACGCAGCCAATGCGCAAAGCGAGGAAGTCAGGCAAGCCTGCACGCCGGACGCGATGCGGCTGTGCCAGCAATTCATCCCTGACCGGGCCAAGATCACCCGCTGCATGATGAGCAAACGCTCGCAGATCAGCGCACCGTGTCGTGCCGCCATGCGCTCCGAAGGCAATCGGCACCGCAAACGCGTCGCCTTTCACCGCGGCCACGTCCATCACGTGGTGCACAAGCATCGCGACTGAGCAAACTCCGCCGCCCTATTGCATCGGCTTGATGCCGAGCGCTTCGGCGAATTTGGCGACCTTGGCGCGCTGATCCTCGATCGACGTGGCGAATTCCTCGGGCCCGCCAATATTGAGAATCTGCCCGGTGAGCGCCAGCCGATCCTTGATGGTCGCATCGGCGGCTGCGGCGAAGTCGGACGTAATTCGTTTGCGCAGATCGAGCGGCATGCCGGGCGGCCCGAACAGGCCGACCAGTCCGTCGATCGTCAGCGCCGGGAAGCCTGCTTCCTGCACGGTCGGCACGTTCGGCTGCGCCGGCGTGCGCTGGGTGTTGGTGACGGCGAGCAGCGTGATCTTGCCGCTGTCGAGCTGCGGCTGGACGATCGCCAGCGCGGATTCATAGGCCTGCACCCGGTTCTCACCGAGATCCTTGGCGGCATCGACCGGGTTGCGGTACGGCACCTTGGTCATCTGCAAACCGCTGTCCTTGAGCCAGCCGGCGAACAGGAAGTCGAGCGCCCCGGTCACGCCCGCCCAATTGAGCTTGCCGGGCTCCGCGCGCGCGCGTTTCACCAGATCGGCGAGCGTGTCGATTTTCAATTCCTTGGGCACGGCGATGACGATGAAGGTGTTCGACACCCGCACGATCGGCAACAGGTCGCTCGGCTTGTAGGGCAGCTTGTCGTGCAGGAACGGATGCGCCGTGAAGGACGACGACGGCGCAAACAGCAGCACGTGATCGTCATGCGCGGAGACGAAGGCGTTGATGGCCACAAGGCCGTCGCCGCCGGGACGGTTTTCGACGATGACCGGCTGGCCCCATTTCCGGCTCAGCCGGTCGGCGAACAGCCGCGCGCCGATATCCGAACCGCTGCCTGCGCCAAGCGTCAAAATGAATTTCACCGGACGCGTCGGCCAGGCCGAAGCGGCGCGCGCGCCGTCCGTAAGCACCGCAGCAGCAAACAGACCTAACACCAGAGCAAGCACGGCCTGGAGCTTGTAGCGCATCATGTCCTCCCCGATTTTGCGTTCTGTTTTCCGGCTTATTGCGCCGCCTTGAGACCGAGCCGCTTGGCGATGCCCGCCGCCATGATACGCTGCGCCTCGATTGACTTGGCGAATTCTTCGGGCCCCGCGATATTCATGATCTGCCCGCTCTTGGTCAGACGATCCTCGATGATCGGATCGGCAGCGGCGCGAAAATCGGCGGCAATGCGCTCGCGCAGCGCAAGCGGCATCCCGGTCGGCCCGAACAGACCGACCAGGCCGTCAAGCGTCAAGTCAGGGTATCCGGCCTCGGCCACGGTTGGCAGCTTCGGCTCGGTCGGCGCACGCGTCGTGTTGGTCACGGCGATCAGCTTGGCGGTGCCGGAATCGACCTCCGGCCGCACGATCGTCAGCGCCGGCAGATAGACCTGCACGCGGTTCTCACCGAGATCCTTGGCGGCGTCGACCGGATTGCGATACGGCACCTTGGTGATGTCGAGATGCTCCTGCGCCAGGAAGCCTGAAAACAACAGGTCGTTGAGACCGGTGACCGCGGCCCAGTTGAGCTTGCCCGGTTCGGCGCGGGCGCGTGCCACCATCTGGGCGACCGAATCGACGTGAATCGCGGTCGGCACCACGACCCCGATGACGGTGGTGGATACGCGCACGATCGGCACGAGGTCGTTCGGCTTATAGGGCAGCGTGTCGTGCGCGTAGGGATGCGCGGTGAACGAGCCCGACGGCGCGAACAGCAGCACATGATCGTCATGCGCGCTGACAAACGCATTGATGGCGACGAGGCCGTCGCCGCCGGGCCGGTTGTCGACAATGACCGGCTGGCCCCATTTCCGGCTGAGCCGGTCAGCAAACAGCCGCGCACCGATATCGGCGCCACTGCCGACGCCGAGCGTGACGATGAATTTGACCGGCCGCATCGGCCATTTCGCCTGCGCTGACGCCTGGGTCGCGGCCGTCACGACGGCGGCGAAGCCCAGCAAAACGGCCACGAGGAAACGGAATTGCGATTTCACTTTGCCCCCCTGTTTATTCTTGCCGGTTATTCTTGCCGGTTATTCTTGCTGTTTATTCTTGCCGGCGAAAAATCGCCGTGGCGATCAGGTTTCCAAACCCGTCGGCACGTTCTCGTTTTCGCTTGAAAGCTTCATGCCGGCGGCGAGCGCCATGGTCTCGGCGAGCGCGGCAAAGTCCTTCTGTAAATATTCTTCCGGATTCTTCTGCAGCGTGGCGACGCCGAAATGGGTTTGCAGCATTTCGCGGGTCGCTGCGGTCACCGGCATTGGCACGTCCATCTCGCGGGCGAGTTCGAGGCCAAGATCGAGATCCTTGCGCAAAAGCTCCGGCGTGAACGTCGTGGTCCAGTCGAGATTGACCAGCGCCGGCGATTTGTAGCGCGTGAACATCGAGCCCATGACGCCGTTGTTGAGAAACGCCAGGAACGCGTGCCGCGGCACGCCCATCTTGTTGGTCAGGAGCGTGATCTCGATCAGGTTCTGGATCACCACACCGAGCATGACGTTGTGGGCGATCTTACAGACGCGCGCCAGCTCGCCCTCGCCCACATAGGACACGCCCTGCGGCGCGAAAACCTCGATCAGCGGCGTCGCGGTCTTGCAGGCGGCCTGCGGACCCGACACCACCGCGGAGAGCTTGCCCGCCTTGATGACCTTGGCGTTGCCGCTCACCGGCGCGGCGACGAAATCGGAGCCAAGCTGCTTGAGCTTGTCGCGGATCGCCGCGGATTCCTCGACTGCGATGGTGGAGCAGTCGACCACGATCGGCGGCATCTTGCCGCCCTGGCTGCACACGCCGTTCTTGCCATACAGCACGTCCTGCACGCTCTTGCCGGTGTCGAGGATCGAGAACAGCACATCGACATTTTTCAGTTCGTAAAGATGATCGACGACCTTGCCGCCGATCTTGGCCAGCGGCTCGGCCTTGGCGCGCGTACGATTCCAGATCGAAACGTCGTGGCCGGCCTTGATCAGCCGCTCGGCCATGGGCAGACCCATGCGGCCCATGCCGATCCAGCCGATCTTCTGCGCGTTCTTGGTGGCCATGGCGAACTCCTCGCGAACTGCGTTTATGTGTCCCGGTTTTCCTATCACAGGGGGCGGCGACTGCAACGCCTCCCACCGCCATGCGTCCCCGCTGACGATGCCAGCCCGCTGACATGCCCGCCCGCAGACGATGCCTTGCGCTGAAGATGCCTTGCTGCTGACGATCCCTTGCCGCCCTCACAACGGATTTGTAGTTTCTCGTCATGCAGCAGGCCACAGCGCTTTCCGACATCGCCGTAAAAACCACCGGCGGCGAGGCCGGCCCGTTGTGGCGTGCGCTGCGCAATATCTTTCCGTTCGCCGTTGTCGGCGGCCTGTGGGAGGCGGCGTCGCATCTTGGACTGTTTCCGGTGCGGTTCTTCCCGCCGCTGGAGACCGTCGCGGCGACATTCGTGCGGCTGACGGCAAGCGGCGTGTTGCCGCATCACACGCTCGACACGCTGCTCCGTCTCATCGCCGGTTTTGCGCTCGCGGCCATTGTGGGCGTCGGCATCGGCGTGCTGATGGGGCGCTCGCGACGCGTCGAGGATTATCTTCTGCCGCTGATCAGCGTCGCGGCGCCGATCCCGGGCCTCGCCTACACGCCGCTGTTTCTGCTGTGGTTCGGGCCCGGCAACGTGCCGACCATTCTGCTGGTCGCTTTCGTCTCGACGTTTCCGATCATCTACAACGCGTGGACCGGCGTGAAGGCCGTCAAGGATATCTGGGTGCGCGCCGCACAGGCGATGGGCGCGGACGACCGCCGGCTGTTCCGCCACGTCATTCTGCCGGGCGCACTGCCCTACATCCTCACGGGATTGCGGCTCGGCCTGGCGCAAGCCTGGCGCATCCTGGTCGCGGTCGAAATGCTCGCGGCGGTGCCGTGGGGATTGGGCTGGATGATTTTCGGAGCGCAGGAATTTCTCAACACCGACGTGATGCTCGCCGGCATTGCGGTGATCGCGCTGATCGGCGTCGCCCTGGAGAAGCTGGTGTTCCAGCCGTTGGAGAACTTCACCGTGGTCCGTTGGGGGATGCTGCTGTCATGACGCCGGAACGGTCGCGTTCGCTGCGGCGCGGTCTCACGAGCTTTGTCGTGCTCGCGGCACTCTACGAGGCGGCCGCATATTCGGGCTTCGTCAAGCCCGCGCTGATGCCGCCGCTCGGTACCATCGCGCAGACGCTGTTCGGCATGCTGGCTGACGGCAGCATGTTCGGCCACGCGGCCGCAACGCTCGCCCGCGTACTGATCGGGTTCGGCCTTGCGGTTGCGGTCGGCCTGCCGCTGGGCGTGCTGATGGCCCGCTTCCGGCCGGTCGAGCATTTCGTGCTGCCGCTCGCCAGCGCTCTCATGCCGATCCCGTCGCTTGCCTGGGTGCCGGTATTCATCCTGTGGTTCGGTCTCGGCGATCTGGTGGCGGTACTGATCGTGTTTTACGCCGCGCTGTCCCCGATGCTGCTCAACACCTGGTCGGGCGTGCGCGCCGTCAACCCCATCTGGCTGCGTGCCGCCGGCGCCATGGGGGCGAACGAGCGCCGCCTGTTCTGGAAGGTCATCATTCCGGGCGCGTCACCCTTCATCATTGCCGGACTGCGGCAATCGTTCCTGCGCTCCTGGATCGCGGTCATCGGCGCCGAAATGCTGGCCGCCTCGAACTGGGGCTTGGGCTGGGTCATCTTCGACGCCCAGCAGTTCCTCAATGCCGACGTGATGATGGCGTCGATCCTGGTGATCGGCCTGATCGGATTCGCCGCCGAGCGGCTGGTATTCGGCTCGCTCGAACGCGCCACCATCTACCGCTGGGGCATGGCCCGCATGGCGAAGGGGTGACGGTCGATAACTTTGGGCGCGGGAAAATTTGGATCAACCGGCGCTCCCGGACGTGGAGCTGGTCCTGAGCAACGATCGGCCGGGCTTGTTGTTTACCGCGTTGTTTAACCACGCGACGAACAGCCGGTTGAATTCATGCCGAGATGCGACGAGTGTTTGTGCGGTGTCCACCCCGACACCAGCACTCTAGCCCGATCCCCCGTCCCCGACACCCCGAACGGGTTAGTGCGCAGCGGCCGGTTCTCCAACGAGGGCCGGCCGCACTGATTTTTGTTGGGTCGCATTTTGTTGAGGTTGGCATTTTGTTGGGTAGGCGTTTTGTTGGGTAGGTAGGGAGCATTGCGATGGAAGATCTGGCCAGTGCCGGAAATCCCAGCTCGCCACCGAAGAAACGGCGGCCAGGATTAACATTTGCCGATTTGCCGTTATTTGCCACCGACGCCGAGCTTGGGGTGGCGTTGCTGGGGCGAGCGCGCGCGGCACTGTGGAACAGGCTCGTTCAATCGTTTGAACAGGAGGGCCTTCCAAAGAACGATCCGCTGATGGGCGGACGCTACGTCCCGGCGGTGAAGGCGTTTTTTGATCGCCAGTATGGGCTGACGTCCAGCGTACGGGCTGCGTCTGGCCATCCGGCACGATGATAGCTGGCGCCGGACTTGCGTGCAGCAAGAGACCATCGCGGCCCTTATAGGCAGGACGATGTCGGGCGGCGTATCGAATCGATTCACTCCGGCTTCAAATTGCCGTCCTTGATGATCCCGCGATACTTGGCGATATCGGCCCGCACAAATGCGGCGAATTGATCGATCGACAAGGCCTGGACTTCCGGGCCGATCGCTTTCAGCTTGGCATTGATCGCCGGCTCAAGGATGATCTTGTTGATCGTGGTGTTCAGTTTCTGCGCGACGTCCATCGGCATGCCGTGCGGACCGAAGAAGCCGACCCACAGCGGAAAATCGAAATTTGAGATGCCGGTGACTTCGGCGACGGTCGGCAAATCGGGGTTGGCGGCCGCGCGCTTAATGGTTGAGACCGCCAAGAGTTTGATCCTGCCGCCCTGCGACAGCGGCACGGCGCTCGGATAGGCCGGAAAATAAAAATCGACCTGTCCGGCCGCAACATCGTTCAAGGCCGGGCCCGCGCCCTTATACGGCACGTGCACGAGCTTGCTGTCGAGCTTGAGCTTCAACAATTCGCCGGCGAGGTGGCCGGGCGTACCGACGCCGGCCGATGCAAAATTCATCGGCTTGCTGGCGCGTAACGCCGCTGCCCATTCGGCTGCGGTCGCGTAAGGCGATTTCGCCGGCACCGCCAGCACAAGCGGCATCACGCCGGCCAGCGTCACCGGCTGCATATCCTTCAGCGGATCGTAGCCGACATTTTTCATGAAATACGGATTGATGGCGATCTCGGGTGTCTGCCCGACCGCCAGCGTGTAACCATCCGGCGGTGCGTTGACGACATCGCGTGCGCCGATGGTGCCGCCGGCGCCTGCCCTGTTCTCGACGATCACCGACTGGTGCAGTTCGACACCGAGCTGGTTGCCGATGATGCGGCCCAGAATGTCGCCGGCGCCGCCTGGCGCGAAATTAACGATCAGATGGATCGGATGGCTCGGGTAGGCCTGCGCCCACATCGGCTGCGTCGCCGCGGCAAGTACCGCTGCGATTGTCCCGGCCGCGATAACGCTGCTAATGATCCGCACGGCGCTCTCCCGCTTTTTCCGCCGGCTATCGGCAGCGACTGAGCGGGCAATTTATTTGAGAGGAAGCGTTACAGGAAGCGGCCATGCCCCATATCGAGGCACGCGACATTACGCTCAATTACGACACGCCTGCAGGCGCGGTTGCGGGCGTTCGCGCCGTCAGTTTCGCGCTGGAGACCTCCGAATTCCTCTGCATCGTCGGCCCAAGCGGCTGCGGCAAATCAACGCTGCTCAACATCATCGCCGGGTTCCTTGAGCCAAGTGCCGGCGAAATCCGCGTCGCCGGACAGAAGGTGCAGGGCTACGGCATGGATCGCGGCGTGGTGTTTCAGGACTTCGCCCAGCTGTTTCCGTGGCGCACCGCGCTTGGCAACGTGATGTTCGGCCTTGAAATGAAGGGATTGCCCAAGGCCGAGCGCGAGAGGATCGCACTCGAGCAGTTGCGCCTCGTCAAGCTCGAAAACTTCGCCAAGTCGTTTCCGCATCACCTGTCGGGCGGCATGCAGCAGCGGGTCGCGATCGCGCGTGCGCTTGCCTACAATCCGGCGGTGCTGTTGATGGATGAACCGTTCGCAGCACTCGATGCGCTCACGCGCGACGACATGCAGCGGCTGCTCGCCGATGTGTGGCGGGAGACGCGAAAGACCGTGATCTACGTGACCCACAACGTCGCCGAAGCCGTGTATCTCGCCGATCGCGTCGTGGTGATGACGCCGCATCCCGGCACGGTGAAGACCGAGGTGCCGATCCGGCTGCCGCGTCCGCGCGATCCGCTGAGCATTGAGTTTCTCGACTATCAGAAAGAGCTGCTGCGCCTGCTCGGACAAAAAGCCGGGCAAGAATCCGGGCAAGAATCCGGCAGCGTCGTCTGACGGCCGCAACAACGGAGAACCACCATGCGTGCAGTTCGATCGAAGAGTGTGCGGATGGTCCGCGGCGCGATCGCGGTGCTCATAACCGCGGCCTGCATGCGCGTCTTGCCGGCAGCCGCGGCCGATACCTATCCGAGCCGGCCGGTCCGGCTTGTGGTCGGCTTCGGCGCCGGCGGACCGACGGATATTCCGGCGCGCTTCATCGCCGACAAACTCGGCGCGGCGCTCAAGCAATCCGTCGTGGTGGAGAACAAGCCGGCGGCCGGCGGCATCGTGGCGACGCGCGATGTGCTGGCGCAGCCGCACGACGGTTACACGCTTTTGCTCTGCACGCATTTCGATGCCACCAACGTCGCGGTCTATCGCGACGCCGGCTACACGCTCGCGGACATCGCTCCGGTCTCGATGATCGCCAAATACTACTACGGACTGGCGCTGGCTAATGCGGTTCCCGCGACGGATTTCAAATCGTTCGTCGCTTACGCCAAGGCGCATCCCGGCGAACTGACCTACGCCACCGTCGGCGCCGCCTCCGCGCAGGAGATCATGGCGCGCCAGCTCGGCAAGATGACCGGCGTCTCCCTGACGCGTGTGCCGTTCCGTGGCGGACTTGGTGTGGTTCAGGAGTTGATCGCAAATCGTGTCGATCTCTACCCGTCGCCGACGCTGGCGGTCGTGCAATACTACAAGGCCAAGCAGCTGAAGATATTGGCGACGACCAGCCCGGAACGGCTCGCAACGCTGCCGGAAGTGCCGACGCTTAAGGAGGCCGGATTCGATTTCGTCCGCTTCGGCTGGCTCGGCGTCTGCGCGCGCGCCGGCACGCCGGCACCGATCGTCGAAACGCTCAACAAGAATATCGTTTCCATCGTTGCATCGCCGGCCTACCGGTCGCTGATCGAGAACGCCGGCTCGATTGCCGAGTCGTCGTCGCCCGAGGGCCTCCGCGCCATCATGCAGAAGACTTTTGCCGACGTCGTGCCGGCGGTGAAGGAATTCGGCCTGCAACAGCAATAAGCGAATGAATAACGCGCTCATCCGGAGGACCCCACGATGAAACAACGACCGACATTGACCCGGCGGCAATATCTTGGCGCGGCCAGCGCCGGCGCTCTGGTGCTAGGTCTCGGCTCGCCACGCCAAGCCGGCGCAGCCGAGTCGATCCGCCAGGGCTACCAGACCAACATCTGGGGCATGCCGACCTATTATTTGATGAAGTCGGGCTATCTGGAGAAGCACGGCATTGCGGCGCAGGATTTCGCCGTACCGTCCGGCAACATCACCATGCAGCAGATGGTGGCCGGCCAGGTGGACCTCGGCACCTATGCGGGGCCGTCCTTCATCATCGGCAACGTCAAGGGCGGCATCGTCGCCATCGCCGTGATCGAAAATGTCGGCAAGACCGCGCGCGTTACCACGCGCAAGGATCTCAACATCACCAAGCCAGAGCAGCTGCGCGGCAAGCGTATCGCCAACCTGGTCGGTTCGTCGGTCGGCAACGATTTTGACGACATCGTCATGCCGCACTACGGCATCCACAAGGGCGATTTTCAGGAAATCCGCATGGACGTGAACAACATGGTGGCGGCGCTCGCGGCCAAGACCGTCGACGCCATGGTCAATGTCGAGCCCTACAACGTGATTGCGGTTTCCGACGGCATCGGCAACGATCTGTTGGATTTCTCGCAGTTCGATCCGATGCCGGTATTCATGGCCGCCACCGCCGAGATGGTCGAGAAGCGTCCCGATGTCATCGTCGCATATCTCAAGGCGTGGCTCGACGCCGCCAAGGACTTCAAGAACGAGCAGAAGAAAGTCAACGACACGATCTATGCGTTTTACGCCAGCAAGGGTTACAAGATGTCGGCGGATGCGTTTTCGACAGCGCTGGCGCGCGTCCAGGTCGACCCCGGCTTCCCGGACCTCAAGTCCTACATGCAGCGGCAGGCCGAAATCCTGGTCAAGAACAAGACCATCAAGACCATCCCGGATTGGAGCAAGGCCTTGCGGCCGGATTTCATGGAAAAGGCCAAGGCCGGGGCGTGATGTTCAAATCCTGCGGGATGGGCTAAAGTTGCCTTCATCGTCATGGCCGGGCTCGTCCCGGCCATCCACGTCTTGAATGAACAAGCGATAGACGTGGATGCGCGGCCGAAGCGCCGGGCATCGCATGAGTTCATTGCCAAAGAGGAGACGCCTGAATGGCCGCTACTGAATCTAGCCCGGCGATGACGAGCTATCAGCCCGTCGTCTGGAATTTCAAGCTATTGGCGCATGACATGCTCGCGGGCTTCGGCGGCATGGGCGAAGGCATGTCGGTGCAGATCGCGCCCGACGGCCGGCGCATCATCTGGCTGGCGCACGAGAGCGCGCCGAAGAATTTCACCGCGGTCGACGTGACCGATCCGCGCAAGCCGAAGGTGGTGTGCCAGACCGACCTGCCGCACGCCAACATGCGCTCGAACTCGCTCGAGACCTGCGGCAACATGATGGCGGTGGCCTATCAGACCTCGAAGAAGGACCTGCAGCCCGCGGGCTTCGAACTGTTCGACATTTCCAAGCCGGAGAATCCGAAATCGATCGGCTTCTTCGACTGCTCCGGTCCGCATTCGCGCGGCGTGCACCAGCTTTGGTTCTGCGACGGCGAGTATGTGCATTGCGCGTCTGGCTCGCGCGACTTCACGCCGACGCACCCGCAGGACGACCAGTTCTACCGCTGCATCGACGTGCGCAATCCGTCGAAGCCGGTCGAGGTCGGCCGCTGGTGGATGCCGGGCACGCGCCAGGGCGACAACGTCATGCCGCCGACGCGTCATCAGCTCGACAAGGGCTATCGCGCCCACAACACCAACGTCTATCCGCAGCGCCCCGACCGCTGCTACCTCGCCTATATCGACGGCGGCATGTTCGTGCTCGATATTTCCGACAAGGCGAACCCGAAGAAAATCTCGTCGTGGACCAACTCGCCGCCCTACACCGGCTTCATGCACACCATCGTGCCGCTGTTCGATCGCGGTCTGATGCTGGTGACCGACGAGTCGACCGAGAACAACGCCAAGGACTGGCCGAAGCTGATCTGGGTGCTGGACGCGCGCGACGAGACCAACCTGGTCCCGATCTCGACCTGCCC
Source organism: Xanthobacteraceae bacterium (assembly GCA_036511795.1). Lineage (GTDB taxonomy): Bacteria > Pseudomonadota > Alphaproteobacteria > Rhizobiales > Xanthobacteraceae > BOG-931. The sequence goes on along the minus strand of DATCBO010000028.1, from coordinate 18,001 downwards.
GCTGCCCGACCACACAATCTACGCCAAGGCTGGCCGGTTCGGCGCGCACAACATCCATGAAAACGTGCCGCTGCCGACGGCCTGGCAAAACGATCAGATCGTGCTCGGCACGTTCTTCAATGGCGGACTTCGCGCCTACGACATTTCCAATCCGTATCAGCCCAAGGAGGTCGGCGTGTTCATGCCGCCGGCGCCCGCCGGGGCACCGACCGGCACGATCCAAATGAACGACGTGTTCGTCGACGAACGCGGCATCGTCTACACGGTCGATCGGCATCTCGGCGGACTGTACATTTTGGAGATGGATTTTTGATCTCGTAGGGGCGCCCCTCGTGGGCGCCCGCAACAGCGCGGCCACAAAAGCCTCAACAGGGCGGCCACAAGGGCCGCCCCTACGGTTGCATCATGCTCGACCTGTTTCCGTCGCGTAACGCCAGTCCGTTTGGGCGGCGGCAAAAGCGCGAGCGCGGCGCGCGCATTCCGGTAACCGTCGTCACCGGCTTCCTCGGCGCCGGCAAAACCACGCTGCTGCGCCGCTTCCTGTCGTCGCCTGAGGGCGCCGGCACTGCCGTGATCGTCAACGAGTTCGGCGCGGTCGGCATCGACGATGCGCTGCTGCGCTCAAGCGCCGACGAGACCGTGCTACTCGGCAACGGCTGCATCTGCTGCATCACGCGCAGCGACCTGCAGCTTGCGTTGCGCCGGCTTGTGTTCGACCGCGAGCACGGCACGGTGCCGCCATTCGGCAGGGTTGTCATCGAAACTTCAGGGCTCGCCGATCCGGCGCCGATCCTGCAGACGTTCTCGACCGACCGCGCGCTCGGCGGCGAATTTCATGTCGACGTGGTGCTGGCGGTGGTCGACGCCGTCGGCGGCGATGCCAACCTCGATGCCGCCGCCGAAGCGCGCAAGCAGGTTATCCTCGCCGACCGCCTGGTTATCTCGAAAACCGATCTCGCCGACGCGACAGCGGTCGAGCGCTTGACGCGCCGGCTGCAACTGCTCAATCCGCGCGCTGCGATCGATATCGCGGTCGCGGGTGCGCTCGATCCGGATCGGGTGATTGCGCCGGTCAATGCCGAACGCTCCGGCTTCGTCGCCGAGGCCGAACATTCCGATGGCATCGAGAGTTTCGTCATCGAAATGGCCGAGCCGATCGAATGGCCGACGTTTTCGCGCGCCATGGAAACCTTGACCGCGCTGCGCGGCGCCGACCTGCTGCGCGTCAAAGGCCTGCTCAACATCGCGGGCTGCCGCGGACCGGTCGTCATTCAATATGTGCAGCACCTCGCCCATCCGCCGGTCGAGCTTGAGTCCTGGCCGGATGCCAACCGCACAAGCCGCGTCGTATTCATCACGCGCGGCGTGCCGGAGCGGCAAGTGCGCGATCTGTTTGCCGCCGTGCAGGCGCTGGCGAGCCCGCCGCAAGCGCCGCCGGCATGATCTTGCCGCGTAACAATCAACGCGCATTTTCGAAAAATCCGCGCAGCTACCGCAACGCTCTGCGAACTAGCGCCTTACGGCGGACACACGAATATGATGATTGACTGGCCTTATTAAGGCTGTTGCGCCGCGGCAGTATGACGGCACGACGCCGCAATGACGCGACGAGATTGTAAGGAGGGCGATATGGGACTGATGGATGTACTCAATGGCATGCAGAACGGACCGCGCGGACAAACCGCGCCGGGCCAAGGCGGCATGTCGCCATTGACGATGGCGCTCCTGGGCTTGCTTGCCTACAAGGCCATCAAGAGCGTGAGCGGCAACCAGCAGGACGTTCCGGCCGGCGGCGGCACGGCACCGGTTGGCGCCCCCGGCGGACTTGGTGGACTTGCAGGTGGACTTGCAGGTGGGCTCGGAGGCCTTTTGCAGGGCGGGTTGGGCAACCTGCTTGGCAGCGGCAACTCGGCCGGCAGCGTGCTGAGCGGGGGTCTCAACGATCTGCTCAAGCAGTTTGAACAAAATGGCCAAGGCGACGTCGCCAAGTCGTGGGTCGGCACCGGATCGAACAAGACTATTGCGCCGGATGATCTCGCCAACGCGCTCGGCACCGACCGCATCAATCAGCTCATGCAGGTATCCGGACTGTCGCGCGGCGACCTGCTCAACGGTCTCAGCCAGCATCTGCCCGGCGTAGTCGATCAATTGACGCCAAGCGGGCGCGTGCCGACCGAGCAGGAAGCGTCACAACTGGCTACCGGATAATCGCAGCGCGCCGCTCCCGCGAAAGCGGTCTTCCGCAATCGCTGCCGACAAAAGGTGAAGCGTCGCGAAATTTCGCGACGCCTGCATCATGAAATAATGGGATGACGGAACATGGGTTTCATCTGGATCGTCATTGTCGGATTTGTCGCCGGTATTCTCGCTCGCCTGTTAGCTCCGGGTCCGAACAAACCATCCGGCTTTCTCCTCACCGCCGTGCTCGGCATCGTCGGAGCCTTCGTCGCCACGTTCATCGGGCAGGCGATCGGCTGGTACCGGCCGGGTCAGGGCGCCGGCATCTTCGCCGCCACCATCGGCGCGGTGATCGTGCTGTTTATCTGGAACAGACTCGTCGCCTCCGGCGTCATTCACGATCCGGCCGGCAGGCCGCAGGCTTAAGCGCGAGTCGGCGCAGCATCGTCATTGCAATGTATTGTCTCTAAGTTTTGGCCGCGGTCTGCGCGGCCAGCATCCGCTGCGCGGATTGCGCGTCGATCAGCGGATAAGTGTCGAAATGGGCTGGGACGATATCCGCCCACTCGTTGAGTATTTTGTGAAGCTGGTCGTTGCTCTCGACGTCCAGCACCGCGGCGGCGCCGCGCCCGGCGCGCGCATAAATATGGCGGCAGATACCGCGCGCTTCGTATCCCGCCATCCACGGCCAGAACGATTGCCGGGTCTTGGCCATATCAGAAGGCCGCTCCGGCCGCGGCGTCGACACGACGAGAAACAGCATCGCCGCAATCCTTCTACTGCGCTATGACGCAGCTGCGGGCGCCATGGAAAATCCCGACACGGTGCTGTCCGGCATCTCCGCCTTGAGCCTTGGATAAACGTGACGCGCGAAATTGCGGATGCTGCGCACCGTTTCGTCGTGCTCGAGAAAGCCCGCCTGACCCATGATGAGCAGGTGGCCGAAGCCGCCGACGTGATCGTACATTTTCCGGACCTGCGCATAGACCTGATCCGGCGTACCGGCCATCATCAGGCCTGCATTGATCGTGCTCTCGACCGTGGCCTGCGCAGAAAAATTCCGGTGCTGATCGCCGGTGTCGCCGCGCATGACGTGGGCAAAGGCCGCCGGCGGCGCATAGCCGGGCGGGAAGGCGAAGTGCGGCGGTACCTTGTTGGCGCGGATGTACCACAGGATTTTCTCGGCGCCGGCGCGCGCATCCGCCTCGTTGTCGCCGACATAGACCAGCGCCGCATACGCGAGCCGGTCGATTGGCACTCCCTCCCCGCGTCCGGCCTCGCGCCAGCCGCGCCGGTAGGCGTCATAGACGCGCCGCGTGCCGTCATAGCCGGTCAGGAATGTCGCCTGCACAAAACCCTGCGCACCGACGCGCTGTGAGCCTGCCGGCGTCGTCGTCGAAATCCAGACCGGCGGATGCGGCGACTGAAACGGCCGCGGCCAGATGTTGATCTGACGATGATGAAAGAACCGCCCCTCATGGCTGAACGGCCCGTCATGACTGGTCCAGGCCTTGATGATGAGATCGAGCGCCTCGGCGAAGCGCTCGTTGGTGCGGACCGGATTGCTGTTGCCGGCGGAAATCTCGTAGGGCACGCCGCGCACGAAACCCGCCTCAAGCCGGCCGTGCGACAGCATGTCGACCAGCGCCATTTCCTCCGCGACGCGCACCGGCTGCCGCCGGTTGGCGATCGGATTGCCGAGAATCAGAAGCCGCGCCTTTTTGGTGACCCGCGCCAGCGCCGCGAGCAGGAGCGGCGCCGCTGGATCCACACAGGTCGCCGTCTGATGATGCTCGTTGAGCATGATCTCGACGCCTTCCTCCTCGGCGATCTGCCATTCTTCGATGTAGCGGTCATAGAGAGCCGCGCCCTTCTTCGGATCGTAGATGCGATTCGGCAGGCTGACGCGGATCGATTCATATTCCTCTACCGGCGGCAGATAGGGGTAGGCCGTCTCGCTGAAATGCCACGCTCTCATCGCGTCCCTCCCGCTTGTGCTGCGCCGTCCAGGAAGCCGAGCAGCACGCGCGCGAATTCTGCCGGCTGCTCCAGCTGCGGGGCGTGTCCCGCCGCCGCGATCGTCGTCACTCGCGCCCCGGGAATGAGCTTGGCGTAGCCGTCGACATAATCCGCGCTGACCAGGCCGTCGCTCGCGCCGCGAATGAACAAGGTCGGCGACGCGATCCGATGCAAGCGATGGCGGAGCTTCGGATTGTGCATCCACGGCTCCCAGGTCAGCAGCGCCGTAGTCTCGCGATTGCGCGCGATCACCGTGAGCTGCTCGTCGGTCATTTTCGAATAATCGAGTTTGCCCTTGTCGACATCGTGGTAGATGAGCCGCACCACCTTGTCCTGCGCCATGGCGAATATGTCCGGGATATCGAGCTTGTCGGCAGGGCCGAGCTTGACGCCGACCGGCCCGACCAGCGCCAGCTTCCCGATGCGCTCGGGCACTTTGGTGGCGATTTCGGCTGCGAGCCAACCGCCGAGCGAGGTGCCGACGACATCGACACGACCGAGGCCGCGGCGATCCATGAGTTCGAGATAGAGATGCGCAATGTCGTCGACGGTATCGAGCCAGAGCGGCAGGCCCGACGCGCCGAAGCCCGGATGCGACGGCGCGATCAGGCGGCGGCGCTGCGCCAACAGTCCGACATAGGGCGGATCAGGCGTAAAACCCGACGCGCCGTGTAGAAATAACAGCGGCGGCCCTTCGCCGCCCTCGTGCAGTTCGAGTTCAATGCCGGCGAGCGTGATCGTCTCGCGCGCCATGACGGATGCATCGGGCATTCACCCTCCCCTGGCCGGCTTTGGCCTTCATCGCAGAAACGACGCGGCGCCGACCCGCCAGCTTAACGTCCCGGCGCTGTCCGAAACAACCGATGAGAATCGATGACTGTTGCGCGCCCGCCGACGACCGTGCGTTGCCGGGCGCCTGCAATACCGCGTTCGACGCAAGGGTCGCCGCGACCCCGGATCAGGACGCCCCGATCTCCGCAACCGCGCGCCGCAGCGCGGCGATCAAATCCGCACTGTAAATGAGATGGCTTTCCTCGGCATCGAGAACCCGCTCGAATGCCCGCCGCTTGAGCGCAAGCACATCGATGCCGCTGTTTTGCGGATCGACACCGGCCGCGTCGCAGACGATATCCATGAGGCGCTCCACGGCGTGGAGCCGGCCGAGCAGATAATCGTTCTCGCGATAGCGGCGCGAAAAGAACCCGGCAAAACTATTGAGTGCGGTACCTTTCAGGCTTTTCGCGCCCGCAAAGGCTTTGAGCGTATGCATCTCTTCCGGGCTGATGCGGTCGATCAGAATTTCGCGCAGTTCGCCGGTGCCGCGCCCAGTACTGACCGAGAAGGTGAGCACATCCCAGAACGGAAAGCCGAGATAATTGACCAGAACCTCGCGGCGCGCTTCCGGATGCCACGCCGTCGGGTCGAGCGAGGCTAACAGCTCGTCGAGATCGCGCGTCGTGGCATTGAGGTCGATTTCCTTACCCAGCGTCTCCACCAGCCGATCGATGGTCTTGATGCTGTCGCTCGCCACGACCGCGCGCGCAAAGGCCGGCAGGTCTCTGGCCTCGGCCGCCGTCGGCGCGTGCTGGAACAGCTTCTCCGCCAGCACATGGACGCCGGGGCCGAAAGACCGCGGCTCCTCCCACTGCTGCAGCACATCGAGCCGCAGGTAAAGCTCCCGCTTCAGGCGGTCGACCACAACGGGGTCCAGTCCCGGAAAACGGCCATCGTCGATGAGCCGGTACAGCCGGTTCTGCCCCTCGATCAAAAACTGCAGGCGGCGCCTGCGATACTCGACGTCGAAGGTAAGAAAGAATTCGATCCAGGACGGCAGTCGGGGCGCGGCCGCAACCTCATGCTGGAGCGCCTCGCTCCCGGCCCTGCTGTAGACGATGCCGTGATGAAAGGCCCAGGCGCCGATTATTTCTTCCATGGCGCGCGCCTGTGGCGAATTCGGCGGCGCGCCGCCGAACATCGCGATCGTGCGGGCGACGAAGCCGCGAACCGAAGTGAGCTTCAGCCGCACGTAGCCCTCATGGGCGAAACCAGCCTCGCGCGCGACGCGGTTATTGACCTGTTCGCGCCAGCCGCGGATGTCTTCGGTCGTGAACGGGCCGTCGAGCGGCTTATCGATGATATCGCCGACCAGTTCGCTCACGTGCGGCCGGGCATTCTCGATGATCGTCCTGATGCTGCGAGCCTGGGCGTTGAGATTGACCACCCAGGCGAGCTCATTGGCGATCGGTTGCTCTGAGGGCAGGTCCGACAGCGCGCCCTTTATGGTCGAGAAGAAATTTGGCAGGTCGGCGTCGACGTCGGGCCGCACCGATTCCGGCTTGGCGTCGATGAAGATCAGCCGCCGGTCGACGTCGCGATAGGCGGACCGGTTGTGGATCGCCGCAATCGCTTCCCGAAACGGCCGATTGTTGAGAACCGAGCCGTCGATGAAGGCGGCCGTCGCCGGATCGACATCGGCGCGCAGATGCCGCTCGAAGTTCTTCAGGATGAACTCCTCGCGACGCGGCCAATGCGCGCCGCGGCTGGCGACCAGTTCGTCCATCTCGACGATCTGCGCCGGCGGAAACGCGCCCGGGAAACAGGAGGTGGCGCGCGCCGCGAACGCGAGCCCCGGCGCGTTATCCAGGTCGAAGTCGCTTTCGACTTCGCCGTCCGCGCGTCGCCGATACTTGAAATGCAATACGTGGCGATGTTCGAGTTCGTAGATGAGCGGCGGGTCGTGAATTTGGAGAAGCTGGCGGTAGCCGTGATAGTCGGTCAGCGTCACGAACAAATCGAGGCCCTGCCCCGACGGCAGGAGCGACGCCGCAGGCGATTTCGGCTCGCCCATGGCGGTGGCGGCGTCGTACATGAGTTCGGCCATGACCCGGCCGGAGAAAGGCGGCTTGAACCAGCGCGAGCGCAGGAAAAGCGAAAGCTTCTGCCGCACCTCCCTGTCCTTGGTCAGTTCGAACACGCCGCTCGCCGCTGCGGCCCGGATCAGTGGCCGCAAGATCCATTTGCTCCATGCACCGGCACGCGCTTCCGGCGCCAACAGCACGGTGACGTCGGCATTTTCGAGCCAGAGATCGCGCAACTTTGCGGTCGAAAGATCGTGGCTCAGAGCCCGCGCCAGCATGCTGGCGTTGATTCCGCCGGCGGACGCGCCGGCCAGCGTATCGACGATGACCCGCAGCTCGAGCTTGCGGCCGATTTCTCGCAGCAGCTGGAAATAATCGGCTTCGGTGTCGTATTCGGGATCTTTGGGGTCGGCGGAATCGAAAAATGAAGCTTTGGCGCGCTGCGAACGGTCGGTGATGCGGTGCAACGCGCTCGAAGCGCGCACCAGCTTCAAAATCTCCTTGCAAATTCCATGGATATAGACTGCGAGCGAGACGCCGCCGAAGCAGACCAGCGCGATGCGGAGTTCCTTTTCGCGCAAGATCAACCCCCGGAAGCTGAAAGCGCGGACCCCCGCGCTTCAGTTGACCGGAATAGGGTAGATTTTGAGTTAATATTGCGGGCTTGTGGGACGGTTATAGGCGGCGCGCGGATCAATTCTGATCGCGTCCGGCGATCTCTGCCTGCCACGGGGCGATAACGCGTTCGAGCCAGCCGATCAGGTGATTGAGCCCGACGGCAATCGCCATCAGCACAATGATCGGCACGAACATGGTGGCGGTATCGAAATTGTTGCCGGCATTGATGATGATGCCGCCGAGCCCGGATATCTCGGTGAAAAACTCAGCCACCACCATGCCAACCACGGCGCGGCCGACGGCGAGGCGGATGCCGGCCATAATGTAGGGCAGCGTCGCCGGCAGTACGATGCGGCGCAGGATTACGGCGTCCGACGCCACCAACGATTTGCCGACATCGATCAGCGCCTTGGGCACGGATTTCACCCCGAGCCAGGTGTTGATGACGATCGGAAAGATCGCCATCAGAAAAATGACGGCCGCCTTCACGGTAAAGCCGAGGCCGAACCAAAGGATCAACAACGGCACCAGCGCCACCAGAGGCATGGCGTAGCCGCCGGTGACGAACATCCCGAGCGCCGCCTCCACGGCCCTGAACCGGCCGAGGACCAGCCCAAGCGGCACGCCCACCACGATGGCGAGACAGTAGCCGAGCAGGAAAGGCTGCAGGCTCTGAATGAGAGCGGCGCCGAGTTTGCCATTGCGCACAAGCTCGATGGACGCCGAAAAGATCGCGGTCGGATAGGAGCCGAAGATCGGATTGATCCGCCGGCCGAAAATTTCCCAGAGCAGGAGAAACACACACAGCGAAATCGTAGTGATGACCCAGCGCGGCAGCGCGCGCTTGGCCGGCGCGATGTCGGCTCTCTGCTGGGGCGCTGGGCGCCGATCGGCAACGTCGACCATGTCGCCGATCCTCAATGCACCGTCGCGCCGCCATGCAGCGCCTGCCAGATGTGATAGCGGGTTTTGGCAAACGCTTCAGAACCGCGAACCATGGCCAGATCGCCGCGTGGCCGCGGCAGCGGTACGTCGACAATCTCGTGCAGGCGGCCGTTCTGCATGACAACGACACGGTCGGCGAGCAGCACGGCCTCGTCGAGATCATGGGTGACGAACAGAATCGTCTTATTGGTGCGCGCGTGGATCTGCAACAGCTCGCCCTGCAAGGTCTCGCGCGTCTGCGCATCGAGCGCGCCGAACGGCTCGTCCATCAGCAGTACCTTGGGATCGATTGCCAGCGCGCGGGCGATGCCGACGCGCTGCTGCATGCCGCCGGAGAGCTGATACGGCCGCCGGTTGAGGCTGTCGCTCAAGCCCACCAGCGTCAGATATTTTACCGCCGTGTCGCGCAGCGTTGCGCCGCGCACGCCTTTCATTTCCAGGCCGAACTCGACATTCTTGAGCGCGGTGAGCCACGGCAGCAATTCGGCGTGCTGAAATACTATGCCGCGGTCGTAGCCGCAGCCGTCGATCTGAGTGCCGTCCACGGTCACGCGGCCGCTGCTGGCGGCTTCGAGCCCCATGGCGATGCGCAAAGCCGTGGTCTTGCCACAGCCGGACGGCCCGATCAGCGCCACCACTTCGCCGTCGCGCACCGTAAAGCTCAACCGGTCGAGCGCCTGCACGTTCTGCACATCGCCGTCGACGCGTAGCGTGAAGTTCTTAGAAATATCGATGAGACTCACTTCACCCATTCATCGTCACCTCGCACGGCACTTGCCTCGTCATTGCAAGCCAACGGACCCGCGCGAAGTCGCGCGGTCCGATGACAGGCTCCGCGAAGCAATCCAGATTCGCCCGCGAAGCGTCGAGGTTCCTGGATTGCTTCGTCGCTGCGCTCCTCGCAATGACAGGGCGCCTCAATGCATCTGCGCGACGATCTTGAGCGCCGCCTCGCGCGCCCTGCTGTCGAGCACCTTTGACAGGTCCAGAAGTTTCGGAATGCTGCCGACCTTGACGAGTTCCTCATTGAGCCAATTGAACTTATCCATCGGAATCGGCACGTCGGTCCCGATGGCGTGCTGCTTGCTGACGAGATCGTAGATGTAGGACGGACGCGGATCGTCCGGCTTGACGTTGGCGACCTTCTGCGCGACCTTCATCGCCTCGTCCTTGTGGGTCGCGGCATAACGCAGGCCGAGCATTTCGCCGGCCAGGAATTTCGCCGCGTCCTGCGGGCGCTCGGCCAGCGTCTTGCCGGTCGAGTGCAGACACATGCGCACGAACATCGGCAGCGCTTCCTCGGCGCTGACCAGCATCTTGATATGCTCCTTGACGGCGATCGGCACATATTCGCCTGAGACCACCGCGGCATCGGCGACACCCGCCACCAGCGCGCGATAACGGTCGAGATCGCCGCCGAGGCTCGCGTATTTCACCGCGTTCTCGGGAATATGGAAATGATCGAGCGCGCCCTTGGCAAAGATTTCCGGAAAAGCGCCGGGCGACGAGATGGCGATGGTCTTGCCGCGCAGTTGCTCCATCGAGGTGATGTTGTCGTGAACGAAGATGCCGTGCGGCACGACCAGCCAGCTGCAGCCGATCACCCTGACGTCGGCGCCGTGCGAGTCCGCGATCATGGCGCTGCCCGGTCCGCCCTCGAAGCTGTCGAGATCGCCGGCAATCAGCGCCTTGAGCAGGATTTCGTCGTCCTTGATGGGCACGATCTGGACGTTAAGGCCCACTTGCTTGAAGAAGCCGTGCTCGGCGGCCATCAGCAGGATGCCGGAATCGCTCTTGGGCATGATCAAGCCATGCCGCCACGGCTTTGACGATTGCGCGGCGGCGGGACCGCTGGCGAATGACAGCGCCAGCGCGGCGAAAACGGCACACAGCCTGACCATGGAACGCACCTCGTCTCGTGACTTTATGGTCGGAGCATAGCGGAACTGCCGACCGCACGCATTCCCTTGCGGCGCGTTTCGGCATAGGGTGCGCCCCTACTGCGGCGTTGTACCATACCGCAAGGACTCACGATCGGGTGGCTGTACGCCCCCACAAGGGAGGCCCAATTCTCATGAGCAAAAATTTTACGCTCAACGTCAACGGCATCGACCGCACTGTCGAAGCCGATCCGGATACGCCGCTGCTCTACGTGCTGCGCGACGATCTCGGTCTCAACAATCCGCATTTCGGCTGCGGTCTTGGCCAATGCGGCGCCTGCACGGTGCATCTCGACGGCAAGCCGACCCATTCCTGCCGCCGACCGATCTCGGCTGTGGGCGACAAAAAGGTCGTCACGCTGGCCGGTCTCGGCACGCCCGAGCATCCGCATCCGCTGCAGACCGCCTACGTGCAGGAACAGGTGCCGCAGTGCGCCTATTGCATCAACGGCTGGATTATGACGGCCGCCGCGTTCCTGCGCGACAACAAGAAACCGAGCGACGAACAAATTCGTGGCGCGCTGACCCACGTCAAGTGCCGCTGCGGCACCCACATGGCGATCCTGCGCGCCGTCAAGCGCGCCGCCGCGATGATGGGCTGAGGGAGAGCGCCATGACCAAGCACCAACAAGTCAAGAATTTCTCGCGCCGCACGCTGCTCAAGGCCGGTGGCGCCCTGGTGATCTCCATCGGCGGGCCGGTATCGTTCGATGCCGCGCGCGCAGCCGCGGACGCCACCGCAGTCCCGACCAAGCCGCCACTGATGCCCGACCAACTGTCGTCTTACATTACAGTCAACGCCGATGGCACCGTCTCGGCCTATTTCGGCAAGATGGACATGGGCCAAGGCCTTTCGGTCGCCATCAAGCAGATGATCGCGGAGGAACTCGACGTTCCGTATGCGAGCATGAAGATCTTTATCGGCGACACCGACAACAGCCTCAATCAGGGCGGTGCCTCCGGGTCGACCGGCGTCATGGAAGGCGGCAGGCAGATGCGCATGGCCGCCGCTGAAGCGCGCCGCGTGCTGGTCGATATGGCGGCCGGGAAACTCGGCGTCCCCGCCGGCCAATTGACCGTGAAGGATGGTGTTGTCAGCGCGAACGGCGACGCGAGCAAAAAGGTGAGCTACGCCGACCTCATCGGCGGCAAGTTCTTCAACGTGCATCTCGATTGGAACGGCAAATACGGCAACCCGCTCTATGCGCCGGGCAAAGCCAAACCGAAGGACCCGAAAGACTACACCATCGTCGGCAAGCCGATTCCGCGCGACGACATTGCCGGCAAGGTGTTTGCGCAGACGGACTTTGCCATGGACATCAAGGTCCCCGGCATGGTGCACGGCCGCATGATCCGGCCGGCGGTGGCCGGAGCCGTGCCGGTGAAGGTCGACGAAAGCTCGATCAAGGATATCCCGGGGGCGAAGGTCGTCTGGGACAAGGGCTTCCTCGGCGTCGTCGCTAACCGCGAGTGGGACGCCATCAAGGCGGCGCGCGTACTCAAGGTCGAGTGGTCAGATGCAAGCCCGCCGTTCCCCGATCAATCGGCGCTGTACGACCACATCCGCAAGGCGCAGACGCGCAAGCGCGAAGTCGGCAAGCACATCGGCGATGTCGATGCGGCGTTCAAGACCGCCGCGAAGGTGATCGAGGCCGAGTACGAATGGCCGTTCCAGTCGCACGCCCGCATGGGGCCGGGCTGCGCGCTGGTCGACATTAAAGACGGCCACGCCACCTGCTGGAGCGGTACGCAGAAGTCGCACTTCGTGCAGATGGGCGTTGCCGCCATCTTGGGCATTCCGAAGGAAAATGTGCACGTCATCTGGACCACGGGGCCGGGTTCCTACGGCCGCAGTGACGCCGACGATGCAGCAGCCGACGCCGCGGTGCTCGCCAAGGCCGTCGGCAGGCCGGTGCGCGTGCAATACATGCGCGACCAGGGCACCGCCTGGGACCCGAAAGCGCCCGCCTCTATTCACACGGCGCGCGCCGCGCTTGATGCCGCGGGCAACGTCATTGCCTACGACTATCTGAGCAAAGGCTTCTCGCGCGTCGATGTTGACACCAACGGCAGTCAGCCGCGGGACACGCTCGCCGGCCAGGACCTCGGCGTCGCGCTCAAATCGGGCGACGGCTTCGGCTTCCCCGGCGATTCCTATGGCTTCGCCAACAAGCGCACCGCATGGGAGACGATCGCGCCGCTGCTCGATCGTGCATCACCGTTACGCACCGCACATATGCGCGATCCGGTCGGGCCGCAGATTCACTTCGCCAGCGAGTCGTTTATCGACGAACTGGCCGCCGCACTCAAAGTGGACCCGGTCGAGTTCCGGCTACGTTACGCGCGCGACCCGCGCGACATTGCCGTCATCAAGGCGGCGGCGGAGAAGTCGGGCTGGCAGTCGCGGCCGTCGCCGCGCAACGACCAGCGCGGCGACAAGGTCGCGGGCCGCGGCATCGCCTATGTGCAGCGCGGCCCGACCCGCGTCGCCGTGGTCGCCGAGGTGGATGTCGACCGGTCGACGGGCAAAATCTGGGCGCGCAAGTTTACCGTCGCTCATGACTGCGGCCAGATCATCAATCCGGACGGACTGCATCACGCCATCGAGAACAACATCGTGCAGGCGACGAGCCGCACGCTGTGGGAAGAGGTCAAGTTCGACACGCGCAACGTGACCAGCGTCGATTGGCGCACGTACCCGATCCTCGACATGACCGAAGCGCCCGCCGAGATCGACATCGTGATGATCAATCATCCGGAAATCGCGCCGACCGGAGCCGGCGAAGCGGCGAGCCGGCCGGTGCCGGGCGCCATCGCCAACGCGGTGTTCGACGCCACCGGCGTGCGCATCCGCCGCGCGCCGTTGTCGCCCGCCAATGTGAAGTCGGCACTGTCGTAGGCGGAGAATGCTGCGATGTAGCGATGGTATGACGTTTGTATCTACCATTCCGGCCCGCGACCCCTCCTCATTCCTCCCCTTTCAGGGGAGGAAGGCGCAACCGGCAACCGCTTATGTTAACCGCTCTCCGTAGGTGCCGCTTGCGCTTCTCTCCCCCTAAAAGGGGCAGAGATAGAGTGGGGGTCTGCTGACTCGTAGAATTCTGATGAGTCAAAGAACGACGATGCTGGATACTTGCCGATGATCGCCCACTCCCTCGACGAAGCGCTGGCGCCGGTTCGCGACGGCTCAATGCTCGCGGTGCCGCGCGAGAGTTCGGGCGCAGCGATGGCGGCAACGCGGGCGCTGATCCGGCGCGGCGTCAAGCGGCTGCATCTCGTCACACTGCCGACATCGAGCCTGCAGGCCGATTTGCTGATCGGCGCGGGCGCGGTCGAAACGCTGGAAACGTCGGCGGTGAGTCTGGGCGAATTCGGCCCGGCACCGCGCTTTACCGCCGCCATACTAGCGGGCGCGGTCAAGATGCGCGACGCCACCTGCCCGGCGCTGCACGCGCAGTTTCAGGCGGCCGAAAAAGGCGTGCCGTTCATGCCGCTGCGCGGCCTGATCGGCTCCGACGTGCTGGCGCATCGTCCCGACTGGAAGACGATCGATAATCCGTTCGGCCAAGACTCTCCTCGCGGTGCCGATCCGATCGTGCTGCTGCCGGCGCTTAAGCCCGACGTGGCGCTGTTTCATGCGCCGCTGGCGGATCGCTTCGGCAATGTCTTCATCGGTACCCAGCGCGAATTGATGGTGATGGCACACGCCGCGGTGAAGACCGTCGTCACCGTGGAAAAGATGCACGACGGCGATCTGTTGCGCGACCCGCTGCTCGCCGCCGGCACCCTGCCGGGCTTTTACGTCGAGGCCGTTGCGGTCGAACCGCGCGGCGCCTGGCCGCTGCCGCTGCCGGATCATTACGGCACCGATGCCGCGCATATGGCGGAATACGCTCGCCTGGCCGCGACGCCGGAAGGCTTCGCCCAATATCTCGATCGGTATGTTTATGAGCGGCGCGCTGCCTGAATTTCACCCTCCATCGTCATGGCCGGGACAAGCCCGGCCATGACGGAATTTCGCGACGAGGAATTGCTCGCCGACGCGATCTGCCGGCTGATCGGAGACGTGCGCCATATCGCGGTCGGCGCGCAATCGCCAATTCCGGCGACGGCGGCGCTGCTCGCGCGCGAGCGCGCCAATTTGAACGACAGTGCGAGCCGGCCCTATGTGTCGCTGCTCGGCAGCCGCGACCACACCTTCTTTACCGACGGCGCGCGCGAATTGTTCGACTGCGCCGGCCAGGGCCGAGTCGACGTATTCTTTCTCTCCGGCGGCCAGATTGACGGCCAAGGCAACATCAACCTCGTCACCGTCGGCGACTACGAACATCCCAAGGCCCGCTTTCCCGGCTCGTTCGGCTCCGCCTACCTTTATTATGTGGTGCCCAAGGTGATCCTGTTCCGCACCGAGCACTCGCGCCGCACGCTGGTGCCGAAAGTCGATTTCATCAGCGCGCCGGGCGGCAGCCCCGGAAATGTGTCGCGCTCCGGCGGCCCGGTCGCGCTCATCACCAACCGCTGCCTGTTCGATTTCGACCGCGCCCGCGCGCGCTTTCGCCTCGCCAGCGTGCATCCCGGGCACAGCGTCGCCGAGGTTGTTGACAACACCGGTTTCGAATTCGACCGGCCGGCGGATGTGCCGACCACGCCGGCGCCGTCGGCTGAGACTCTTCGCCTCATGCGCAGCGTGGTCGCGCCGATGCTGGCGGAGGTCTATCCGGAATTTGCCAGGCGGGTATTCGGGATTGTCATTCCGGGGCGGCCCTCAGGGCCGAGCCCGGAATCCATACCCCCTGCCTGAGAGCTTCCCTCACAAACCGTGATTATGGATTCCGGACAGCCGCTACGCGGCTTCCGGAATGACGAAAGACCATTTGCGCCGCCCGCCCCGCCATGATCTTTATGCCGCCAATACAAATGTGGGGAAACACCCAGGTGCGCACCGTAGAAGCAGCAGTCATTGGCGTCGGCTGGATCGGCGGCTTGCGGGCCGACACACTGTCGCGCACGGCCTTGGTCGAGAAATTGCACCTGTGCGACATCAAGCCCGACCGGCTCGCCGAAGTAACGCGGCTCTATAAGCCGGCAAGCTCCACGCTCGACTATCAGGACATCATCAAGAACGACGCTATCCGCGTCGTCTATGTGTCGACCACGCCGGAGGCCAACCATTATCCGATCGCGCGCGATTGCCTGCGCTCCGGCAAAAACGTGATGCTGGAAAAACCGATCGCTCTCGAATTGTGGGAAGCCGACGAGCTGATCCAGCTCGCGAAACGCAACAATCTGAAATTTACCATCGGTTACTCGCAGCGCTTCAATCCGAAGATCGCCTTCGCCAAGAAGAAGATTACCGACGGCACGCTCGGCAACGTCGTCTCGGTGCTGGTGAGCCGCCACCTGTCGCGCGAACTCGGCAAGAAGATCGCAAGCCGGGTGCGGCTGTCGCCCGTGGTGATGGAATCGACCCACGACCTTGATTTCGTGTTCTGGCTCCTGGAGCCGGCGAAGCCGGTACGCGTCTACAGCCAGGGCGCCTATGGCTACATGCAGCCGATCAACGGCTCGCACGACGTGATGTTCACCACCGTGACGATGGACAACGGCGTCGTGGTGATGATCGGCGGCGGCTGGAACCTGCCGCCAAGCTTTCCGAACTATTGCGCCACCTGGATCGAGGTCACCGGCACCGACGGCTCGCTGTTTCTCGACGACACCCAGCGCGATAACTGGCTCAACACCGAAAAACGCGGCCAGGAATTTCCGATGTCGACCATGCCGGGCGAATGGGTCGATCACGTTTTCGCCGGCGGCATCGGGCCGGAAACCATCCATTTCCTCGAAGCCTGCATCCGCGACACCGCCGTGATGGTGACGCCGGAAAGCGCGCGGCGCGTCATGGAAACCTACAGCGCCGCCGACCTCTCCGCCGACCGCAACGAGCCGGTCGATCTGCCGCTGTCCAACGAGACCATTTCGGGCATCGCCGAACTGAAAGCCAAGAATCGCGCGGGGCTGAACGTATGACCCGCGCCAGGATGGCTTTTTTGACTTCGAACGGATTGCAGGCGTTTCAGATGAGCCAGCCGCTCAAATGAGGCAGCCGCAGCGCACCGCGGCCGGCCCGAATCATTTCCATTCGTCTCTGAATTGTTCGGCGACGACTGCGCTGTAGGCTACATCAACATCAAGAATGCCGAGATCGCGCGCAAACCGATTCATGCCAGCGACGAAGTCTTCGCTGAGGCTCGCTGTAAAACGGCAGGTCACGGCGCACAAGCTCGACGATATGGTCGGCTTCGTCCGGGAAAAGACGCCGCCCGACCTCAAGCGAACGGGCCACGTCGCGCCTGAGGATCTGCTGCGCCTCGACAATGGCGCGCACGCTTGCGGCGGCTTCTTGCGGCCGCTGCGCGATAAAGGCGTCGGTGGCCGCGAGCGTCGGCATCGTATAGTTAAAGGCGGCGCGCGGACCGTCGCCGCGACGGACATCAAGGACAAGTGTACCGATGCCCGAGCGCACAGCGATCTCGGCGCCCATGCCGTTGGCCCAGAAACCGTCCACGATTCTTTGTTCGAGGGCGCGGGTGGCGGCGACACCGAAATTGACACCGGGGGCAAGGCTGCCCGGGATCGGCGCAATCGCCACATCATCGCGTTCGGGATCGACGCCGGCTTCAATCAGCAGACGCCTGAGCCCCATACCGACCCAAGGGGCCGCGCCAATTTTCCGTCCTTTGACACAGCTGACATCGCCGCGGCTGGCGCCGATATCGGCGCGCATGACCAGAAACCAGTACATCCCCTGCGATTGCGCGCACAGAAGCTTGACGCCCTGCCAGCGCGGAAAAGCCGAAAGCGCCGAATGCGCGGACCCGGCGACGATCTCAATCTCGCCGTCACGCAGCGCCGCATAGGCCTTTTCGACCGGCGAAATGAGTTCGACCTCGGCCTGGATTCCCTGTTCGGCGAAGCAGCCGAGAACGACCGCAGCCTCAGCCGGGAAATAGGACGGCGAGATAATATCAGGAACTGCAATCCGCACGCGAGCCTCGCTTTTTTGCGATGAGACGACCGCCAAATGAAAAAATCAACAGTAAGTCCGAGCACGGCAAGCAGGCTTAGCGATGTGGGCCGCTGCGGCCGGCATGGCGGCAGCGATTTGATAATATCTAGCCCCGTCACAATGGAGACTACCCATGAGGTGACCGTCCATGAGACACTATGCGGAATGCGGATCGCCGAAATCGGAGGAGAAGACCCATGACCAAGTATGTTCCGAGCCCTCAAGACTGGGTGCGTGAGCAGGTCGAGCTCTATGAAGGCAGCGGCGGCACCAAGGGCACCACTCTGCGCGACACTGGCTTACCTGTCGTCATCGTGACCCACTTCGGCAATAAGACGGGTGAAATTCGCAAGACACCTTTGATGCGCGTCAAGGAC
>DATCBO010000027.1:0-34530 GCA_036511795.1 Xanthobacteraceae bacterium | reverse complement strand
CCCGTATGATCGATGAACTCCGTCCAGCCGTAGCCGTCACCAGCGAGCGTGCGCGCTCCCTTCAATTCGACAGGAGAGCCTCGCGCCTCATTCAGTCGCGCGACCAGAGCGTGCCAGGCGGCGTCGACTCGAAGGTCCTTTGGTTTATATGCAACCCGAGCTCCATCCTCAAAGCTGACCATGAATACGGAACGGCCATCATTGTGCCGATCGGAGCGATCGCCTTCGACCATGACGACCGGCCCGGCAACAGAAGATTGAAGTATGACACGGGTGATAATCGGTAGATCCGCTTCCAGGCGCATGATGAATTCGCGCGTGGTATCAATCCACTGCCGGGCGACTACTGCCAATAATCGCAGCAGCACGGGCTTATCCGCAAAGAGCTGGCGAAAGCCGTCCGCTTTCATGTCTACGATGAATTGGTCGTAGCACGATGCGCCCGCCCCATTTCGGCTTTTCAACGGCTGGCGTGACATCTGGCCCGATTTCCGGGCGTGAGAGAAGCGTTCGTAGAGCGCCGGCGCGCAAAGACCGGACAGCTCTTTGAACAGCATCTGAACTAGACAGTCGCGTGCGGATTTTGTCAGGTTTGCAAGTGCATGGGGATCGACGGCTGCTTCGAGTAGCGCGTCTGCTCGTTGAACCAGCGGCCAGAGTAAGTGTTGGAACGCATGCGGCTCGGCATCGGGGAAGGTCATGCCAGTGTCGCCCGAGCGTAGCGCGGCCTCGATCCAGCGGGCATCCCCAATCCAGGCCGGTGGCGCGGTCGTCGGGCTATAACGAACCGTGGCAAACCTCGGCAGCACCTGATCGAACGTCAGGCGGTCACGGGCAAGTCGCCGGCCAAAGAGCGACCAATCGCCGCTTGCGCATGATCTGCACCAGGCTGCCAGACGCTGCGCGGCCGTATCAGTGTCGCGTTTTTGGCCAAGCAAAACGTCAAAATTAACGGACAGGCATTCGTCGATGGTGGCCGCGCGAGCGGCCAAATGTTCAAAGAAGCCAAGCCATTGTTCGCCAGACAGATTGTCACACTCCGTGCCGGGAATAGTCATCTTGCTGTCGTGTCCCGAGCGTTCGCGCAAAAATCCAAGGTTTGCAGGGGCGAGCCCATTACGATTAACGTCCTCCGAACGGCTTATGGTCTAACACCAAGGGACTAGCGATGTCCCAAAGTGCGGTACTTTACACATTACGCACTGGGTGATCTAATCAACCATAGGAGGGCGCTTTCAGGCTCTCCGTTGCAAGCCGAAAGCTGGCATGCGCCGGCACAGGGAAAGGACGAATCCATGAGCGACAGCATTGTCGAGCTTGAGACTGAAATTGCCGTGTTTGAGACCGAAGTTTCCGACGAGGCGCTTGAAATCGCTGGTGTGGGACACGAGAACGCCTACACGCTCGGCGGATGTACGGGTCTGTCGGTCTGTCCGGAATAACCATCCGGCAAACTTCCATTTCAATCTTAATCGCGGTTACGGGGTCTTCCGGTCAGCGGGAGACCCCGATTCTTTTTCACCCTCGATAGAATCAACATTCAAAGGGGTGCGTCCGCGGCTTCGCCGCGCAGGCCGAGACGGGCGTCCCGGCCGGTTTCCGAAAGCTCACCGGCGTGCAACCCAGTCGTTGCCGAGCTTGACGTAGGATCGCTTCACGGCGGCCCAAGCGATGCGATGGGCGGCTTCTTCCCGCCGGTCCTCGACGGCATGTGTGGCCCAAGCGTGATTGAACGTCTCACGATAAATGTCTTGCGCATGGACTGGCAGATGCGTGCGAACGCGAGGGCGCGGCGCGACTAGATCGCTTCGTTTAGATTCATCGTTCCTGCTCCGGTGGCGCCGCTACCGTCCGACAGCAGATTTCTGCGGGTGAAACTCAAGGCGTCCCTCGCGGATTGAATTTGCAAGAACGCTTAAGCGTCCCTTAGGCCAAGAAATCAATTGATGAAGATCAACGTGAAGCATCGCGGCTCGGGCTCGCGAGTCATTCGCATGGAGTTACAAAGCCTTGGCCGGTCGCGATGCGCTCGCAAACGCGGCTTTTCCGAGCGCGTTTTGAGCTACTCCGGGATAGTACTTAGGGACAACATCTGAATTTTTAACGGTGAGGCGCGGAACTACCAATACCTCCGGAAACCTAGGAGGCACGTCGCATGCTTACCCAGACCACCATCCGCCATGATTCCATTCACCCCGCGCTAAAATCCGCCCGCAGCGTTGCGCCAACGTCCGCCCGCGTCGTCATAGCCGGCACTGAGCCGTTGGCCGAGACGATGCGCCTGATGGGTGCCGTCATGTCGCATTCGCGCAACAGCGAAATCTTCGGTCAAAGTGAGTCCGCCGACTATCTTTACAAGGTGATGGGCGGTTGTGTGCGTACCTACAAGACCCTGAACGATGGCCGCCGTCAGATCAGCGGCTTCTATCTGCCCGGTGAAGTGTTTGGCCTTGGCTATGACGACGAACACACCGTGTCGGCGGAAGCGATCGCGGACAGCAAGGTGCTGGTCATAACGCGCAGCGCGGTCAACGCACTTGCCGGGCACGATCCGGCAATCGCGCGTGAGCTTTTCACGGTGGTGGCTCGCGAATTGCGGCGTGCGCAGGACCGCGTTCTGCTGCTGATCAAGAGCGCCCAAGAACGCGTCGCGGGTTTTCTTCTGGAGATGGCGGACCGCATGTCTGCTAATGATGCCGTTGAGTTGCCGATGTCGCGCCAGGATATCGCCGATTACCTTGGCCTGACCATCGAGACCGTGTCGCGGACTCTCACTGCTCTGGAATGTTCCGCTGTGATCGAGCTGCTGACCTCGCGCCAGATCGTGTTGCGCAACCGCGCGGCGCTGAGCCGCATGGTGGGCTGAAGGTCCATTTGTGGAGGGATTAACATGATGATCCAAGTTCGCGACGTGATGACTCACGACGTGATTTCGGTCCGCGCCAATCAGTCGCTAATCGACGCCGCGCAGATGATGTTGCAAAACAGGGTCAGCGGACTGCCGGTGGTGGATGCTGGCGGCTCGCTGGTCGGCATCGTGACCGAAGGCGACTTTCTCCGCCGCGGTGAGATCGGTACGCAGCGGCAGCGACCGAAATGGCTGGAATTCCTGCTCGGGCCTGGCCGCTTGGCGGCAGAGTACGTCCAAAGCGCCGGCCGGACTGTTGAGGAAGTGATGACGCCCGATCCGGTCACAGTCGGTGAGAACGACTCGTTGGAAACCGTGGTCGAGCTGATGGAACGTCGGCACGTCAAGCGGCTACCGGTGCTGCGCAATGGTCGCATCGTCGGCATCGTCAGCCGGGCCAATCTCATGGATGCGGTGACCGAACACGCCCGGTACACCCACGGCCCCGCGCCCGACGACGGGGCAATTCGCGATCGGATTTTGGCGGGGCTCGCCAATGTGCATTGGGCGCCGAATACCAACGTCGCAGTCCACAACGGGGTTGCCGAGTTATGCGGCATCATCACCGATGAGCGGGAACGAAAGGCAATGATCGTTGCGGCCGAGAATGTTGCCGGCGTCAAAGAAGTTCACGATCACCTAGTCTGGGTTGAGCCGATGTCGGGAATCGCCATTCCGTCCGCGGAAGATGAAGCCAAAGGCGAAGATGCCGCCAGGCGAACGCGCTGGCCCACTCACGGCGTTGCCCCGACGGGAGCGCAGCAGTCGGGCTGACGCCACTTGCCGAGGCGCCGGGGCGCTGGGCATCGCCGGAATAGCGTCAATTAGTCCCCGCTTGTGAAGCGCCGATCGTCAACGCTACATCCGTCTGCTCGTGTACCGCCGGCCCATCATCAGTCGATCCGCACACGCCCAAATACGGCGAGCTTGGCGCCGGTAAGGCGCTTATAACCCTCGTATATGACTTTTACTGCGTCGGCACATAGGGACATTTCAGGTGGTTTGCCGGGCGGCGATTGTTGGGCGACAATGGTCGGATGGATGACCAAGCCCCGCTAGCCGTGGATCACAGGACCGCCATCGAGGCACTTCTGCCGGTGCCCATTCCGCACACCGAATTTCGGCTGGCGCGGGGCATTTGTGCCGGACGATGGCTGTTCGCCTCGGGTCAGGCGGCCACCGATTACGCGAACGGTATCGCGCCCGACGTGGTGCAAGCGGAGCATCCGCTCAACGGCGAGTCGATCTACAAGCGCGAGTCGCGCCGCATCTACGGCAACGTCAAGGACGTTTTGGCCGCGGCCGGCGCCGGTGTCGCCGACGTCGTGCGCGTCGATCAGTACTACACCACCGAGCGGGCAATGCATCCGTACCACGAAGTGCGGCACGAGATTTTCGGCAGCAGGATCCCGCCCTCGACCTCGAATCTGCATCAGCGGTTTTCGCGTGCCGGTCAGTCGATCGAAATTCAGGTGATGGCGGTCGTGCCGGGGACCGGCACGGTCGTCAAGCACGAGACTTTCCGCCCCAGCTACGACATTTCCGCTGTTTCGGGTTACAGCCCTGCGCTGAGTGCCGGGGACTTTCGCTTTGTTCCGGGCCAGACCGCCGAGGCGCTGCGCGACGGCGAGGGGCCTGTCGATCCTTCGGTGCGCCACCCGCGCGCGCTGTGGCGGCAATGGCCGATCAAACTCGAAACTGACTTCATCGTTGAGCGCAAGCTCGCGGCATCGCTCGAAGGTGCAGGCGCTGCGCTCGACAGCGTGGTGAAGGCGCAAGTTTACCTGAGCGATCGTGATGACGTGCCTGGTTTCAACGAGGCTTGGCTTTCTCATTTTAACGGCCGTCCGCCCGCCACCACGATCATCGCCACGCGCAACCCGGGTTTTGTGATCAACGATCTGCGCATCGAGATCAACACGATCTCGTTGGCCACCAACGGCAAGACCAAGCCGGAAGTCATTCGTGGACCCGAGCCGCCGCTGTTCGACGGCTGGGTTTCGGCCGTTAAATGCGACGACCTGCTGTTTCTATCCGGGCTGATGGCGCTCGAGAGCGGCCGGCTCATCGATGAGGCTCTAACCGACCCCCGTCAGCCGTTCTACGGAATTCCAGTCAAGGCGGAATTGCGCTCCATTATTCGTCAGGCCGAAGCGATCTGCCGCGCCGCCGGGACATCGCTCTGCAACACCGTGCGCGTTCAGCAATTCCATCTCGATCTCGCCGACCTGCCGGCAACGCTCGAGGTGTGGGACGAGGCGATGGCGCACGCGCCGTTGCCGCTGTCGCCGGTCGAGGTCGCCTGGCTGCCTGTCCCCGGCGGGCGCATCCAGGTCGATCTTTGGGTTTATGTGCCACGCGAAAACAAAAAATGATTTCCGGGCGGTTTGAGCGTGCCCAGATGGCCTGAATCGCACGAGCAATGGAGATGAAGATGCATTCGACGCGGTGGCTGATGATCGTGACTGTCCTGTTTGCGCTGTGGTGGGCGCCGTCCGTGAGCTTGGCGCAACAATGGCCCGAGCGCACCGTCAAAGTCGTCGTTCCTTACGGCGCAGGCGGTGTCACCGACATTATGGCGCGTGTGACGGCCGATCGGCTGGGCAAGATTTTGAAACAGAGCTTTGTCGTTGAAGATAAGCCCGGCGCCGGCGGAGCGATCGGCGTGAACTACGCAATGCACGCGCCGCAGGACGGCTACACGATTCTGTTTGTCGGAAGTACGCTATTCACTGTGCTGCCGCTTGTTCAAAACGTCGACTATGTGCCGTTGAAGGATCTGGTGCCTGTCAGCATCACCGGCACGAACGGCATGATTCTGGTCGTTGCCAAGGACGCGCCGTATTCGACACTTTCTGAATTCATCAGCTTTGCTAGGGCGCACCCCGGAAAAATCACCTATTCGAGCGGCGGCACTGGTACTAACAATCATCTGTCGGCAGCCTATCTTGCCGGCAAGGAAGGCTTGAACATGGTGCATGTGCCGTTCAGGGGCGGGCAGGCCGCTCTTGAGGCTGTGTTGGCCAAATCGGTCGATATGCATTTTGGCAATTCATCGGATCTCGTAGGTCCGGTGAACAGCGGCACCGTGAAGGCGCTCGCCGTGTCGACGCCGAAACGCATGGCGCAACTGCCACAGGTGCCGGCCGTCGCCGAGACGATTCCCGGCTTCGAATATGTTGCCTGGAACGGCTATGCGGTCACGGGCGGCGTGCCACCGCAAGTGACACAGCGCCTGGCAGAGGCGTTGCAAACCGTCGCGCACGATCCAAGCGTCGTTGCGGCCTTCGCCAAGCTTGGAATAGACTCGGCAGGCACGACGCAGGAGCAGGCTCTAGACGGCATCCGCAAGGACATGCCGGTCTATGCGCGCATCATTGACATGGCCGGATTACCCAAGGTGCGCCGTTGAATTTGCATGCGCGGCGGTTCACTCGGGCGGCTGCGAAGGCGCGCATCGTCAGACGCGGCTGCAAAATGTCCCGCGGGAAAGGCCAAATGTGCGGCATTGGGACTTCCTAAAGCGGCGAAAATAGAATGGAATGGCGCTTAACCAGACCAACCGGGAGGTCGCGACCATGTTGAGGGCTCTGCTTGCGGCAGTCCTGTGCGTTGCGTGGGCGCTGTGTGGTGCCGATGTGGCCCAAGCGCAAACTTATCCGCACAAGGAACCGATCAAGGTGGTGGTGCCGTTCCCGCCGGGCGGCCCAACCGATGGCATGGCGCGCATCATCTCCGACCGTCTCGGCAAGGTGTTGGGCCAGACCATTGTCATCGAGAATCGCGGCGGTGCGGGCGGGGGCGTCGGCGGCAAGTTCGTCGCCGAAGCCAACCCGGACGGCTATACCATCCTGATGTCGCCGGGTGGTGCGCTCACCACCGGCCCAATTGTCAACCCGCATATCGGCTACGATCCCGCCAAGGTGTTCGCGTCGGTCTGTGAACTGATCGAGACGCCGCTGATTATCTCGGTGCGGCCTGACCTGCCGGTGAAGACTCTGTCGGAAGTCGTGGCCTACGCCAAAGCTAATCCGGGCAAACTCAGATGGGGCTCGCAGGGCTTTGGCACCGCGCCGCATCTGCTCGCCGAGATGTTCCGGCTGGAGGCGGGCATCAACATGCTGCACGTGCCATATCGCGGCACCGGCCCGCTGCTCAATGCCATTCTGGCCGGCGAAGTGAATATTATCGCCGACCCCAGCACCACCAGCCTGCCTTACATCCAGGCCGACAAACTGCGGCCGATCGCGATCGCCGGCAATGATCGCGAACCGAAACTGCCGGCCGTGCCGACCGCGGCGGAGGCCGGCTTCCCCAATCTCATATCGCCGTTCTGGCTCGCGGTTGTGGTGCCAGCCGCAACACCGCATGACGTTATCGACAAGCTCAACGATGCGTTCCGCCAAGCGCTGGCCGCGCCGGAAACTCGCGCGCGGCTTACGGCGCTCGGCGCCGAGATCAAGATCGGCTCGCCTCAGGATCTCGACAAGATGTTCAGCGCGGAACGGGCGCGGTGGACGCCCGTGGTGCAGAAAGCCCACATCAAAATGGAATGACAGTCCAGGCGATGTGAGCCAAAGTCTTCACCGCGCCGTCGTCCTTACAGCAGCATAAATTCCATTCAGGTACCGAAACCGTGTTCCGTCACGATACGCCCGCTGAAGCTGAGTTTCGCATCGAGGTGCGGACGTGGCTTGAGGCCAATCTGCCCGTCGCGTTGCGCTGGCGTACGGCGCGGCCGCCGCCCGAAGAGGTGTTACCCTGGTATCGCACGCTGTCGCGGAAGGGCTGGATCGCGCCGCACTGGCCGAAGCAGTATGGCGGCATGGGCGCGACGCTGAACGAACAGATCATCATGACCGAAGAAATGGCCCGCATTGGCGCGCCGCATCTGCCGGTCCAGGGCCTCAACCATATTGGTCCCATCCTCATGGAATTCGGCAATGCGGCGCAGAAGGCGCGGCATCTGCCGTCGATTCTCGACGGTTCGGTGATCTGGGCTCAGGGCTATTCCGAGCCGGGCGCCGGCTCGGACCTCGCCAGCCTTGCGACGCGCGCTACGCTCGAGGGCGATCACTTTGAAGTTCAGGGACAGAAGATCTGGACGACGTGGGGCCATTATTCTCAATGGATGTTCGCGCTGGTGCGTACCGATCCGCATGCGCAGCCGCGCCACGCGGGTATCAGCTTCCTGCTGCTCGATCTGCGCAGTCCCGGGATCAGGATACGGCCGATCAAGACGATCGCCGGCGACGACGAGTTCAGTGAAGTGTTCTTTGACGGTGTCGTTGTTCCGGCCGAAAACCTCGTCGGGAAACTGAATGACGGCTGGCGCATTGCCAATGCGCTTTTGGGCCACGAACGTCTCGGAACCTCTAACCCGCAATTCGTCATTGCCGCGCTGGAGCGAGCCAAAACGATGGCGCGGGCGTCTGGTCTCATCGAAGACCCGGTTTTCCAGGATCGACTAGCTGCGGCCAGCATCAATGTGACGGCGCTGGCCGCAATGTTCAGCCATGCGGTGGAGCTCACAAACCGGCAGGACAGCCTCGGGCCGGAAGCGTCAGTGCTCAAGATTTTCGGCTCGGAGCTCATCCAGTCGCTCAACGCCTTGTTGATCGAGGCCGCGGGCGGTCTCGCGACTGCGGAACAGCCGGTCACCACAAACTTCGGCAGCATCGACATCGCGGCGCCGTTTCTGCAGGCGCGGCGGGCAACGATCTACGGCGGCTCATCGGAAATTCAGCGTAACGTGCTGTCTCGCCGTGTGCTGAATCTGCCAAACTGACAGAGACGGCGCGGAGCGGCGACATGGAATTGCATCTGACATCGGAGCAAACCTTGCTGCGCGACAGCGCCGCTAAATTTACCGCGGCGGCCGGTCCGAAAGTCGCGCGAGGATTTCGTCAGCAGGATCCAAGCTTCGCGCCCGCGCGGCTGCGGCAGGTCGCGGAGCTCGGATGGCTCGGAATTCTCGTTCCGGACAGCGCAAACGGTCTTGGCCTCGGCCTGACCGAATTCGCCTTGGTGCTCCAGCAGGCTGGCCGCGGACTGGTGTGCGAGCCGGTGGGACTTGCGGCGATTTCGGCAGCGGCCCTTGGGTCCGCGCCAACCTCGCATCCGTTGCTGCCGCGCGTGATGAGCGGCGAGGTCCTGATCGTTCCTGCGCTGCAGGAGAGCCGGGCCGGCGACGATCCGCTGGCACCGCGCACGCAGGCGATGGGCTCGGACGGCACGATCCGTCTGACCGGGCAGAAGACCTTCGTCTGTGCCGATGGCGCCGACGGTTTCCTGGTCAGCGCGAGCAGCAATGGCGTGCCTGCTCTGTACTATGTTACGCGCGGTGCCGCCGGTTGCACCGTGTCGTCGACGCAGACCGTGGAAGGCCGCAACTTGGCGACGCTGAGCTTTGCCGATACGCCCGCGGAGCTTATCCAGCCGCACGGGGCGGCGCGCAACGCGGTGGAGGAACTGTACAACCTCGCGCTGTTTGCGCTGTCTGCAGAATTGCTCGGCGTCATGGAAAAGGCCCACGAGGTGACGCTCGACTACCTGCGCATCCGCAAACAATTCGGCAAGCTGATCGGTAGCTTCCAGGCGCTGCAGCACCAGGCGGTGAACCTATACGTGCGGATTGAGGCGACGCGGTCGCTGGTGTTTCAAGTCGCTGCCAACAACGATCCCTATCGCATCGATCCACTCCTGGCCGTCGCCGCGAAAGCCAAGGCGTCGGAGAACGCCATGGCTGTCACCGAGGCCTGCATCCAATTGCACGGCGCAATCGGGTTTACCGACGAGCACGACATTGGGCTCTATCTGAAGCGGGCGATGCTGCTGTCCTCGCTTTTTGGCAACGCAGCGGCGCAGCGGCGCCGCTATGTCAAGCTCGCCAATGTGGCAGGATAGAGTTACGAACGGCATGAGCAAAGTCAGCAGGCAGTCGGCGTGGCCGTTGCCTTAGCCCATCGAGACGGGAGTATTCATGAGCGAAGAACAAACGGTCACCTACGAGCTGGACGGGGAGGTCGCGCTGGTCGGGTTCAATCGCCCCGACAAGCGTAATTGCTTCAATCCGACGGTGATGAAGCAATTGCGCGAAGCCGTCGAGCGGGCGGGCGAAGAGGCCAAGTGCGGTATCATCTTTGGCCACGGCGACAATTTCTGCGCCGGCCTCGACCTGCGCTGGGCGGCCGAGAATTGGAAGAGCGGGCGCTCGTCGCGGTTGCCGTTTCCGTTCAACCGCAACACCTATTTCGAGGCGATGGCGCGCGGCAACATCCCGTTCATCGCGGCGTTGCATGGCGCCACGCTCGGCGGCGGTCTCGAAACCGCGGCCGCTGCGCATATCCGGGTGGCCGACGACACGACATTTTTCGGCCTGCCAGAGGGCACCCGCGGCATTTTTGTCGGCGGCGGCGGTTCGGTGCGCGTGGCGCGGCTGATCGGCTTTGCCCGCATGCAGGACATGATGCTGACCGGCCGTGCGCTCAACGCGAAAGAGGCCGAGCGCTATGGCATCGTGCAGTATGTCGTCCCGAAGGGGCAAGCGGTCGCAAAAGCAAAAGAACTGGCGCTGAAGATATGCAAGAACGCGCCGCTGTCGAATTTCGCTATCACCAACAGCCTGCCGCGGCTGCAGGATTTGTCCTACGACGACGGCCTTTTCTTCGAGCGCATGGTGGCGGAATACACCCGCAGTCCGGAATCGGTCGCGCGGCTCAATCAATTCCTCGATAAAACCGCGCCCCGCGTGCGCATGCCGGATTAGTCATTCAGGGAGATCAACGATGAGTTTTCGCGATAATGCGATCGTCGCCTACGCCGAAACCAAAGTGATGAAGAAGAGTGACCGGGACGTTTGGGTCCTGGCCGGCGAAATTCTCGAATCCCTACTCGACAAATCCGGCTTCGAGAAAAGCGAGATCGACGCCCTGGTCATGTCCGGACTGACCGGAACTGGCGGCGCCAGCATGTTCTGGGCGCAGAGTACGTGCGACATGCTCGGCCTGGACGTCGGATTTTGCGAGCAAGTGCACACCGGGGGCTGCTCGGCCATTGGAGCCGTCGCTCGCGCTGCGGCAGCCATCGATGCCGGCATGTGCGAAGTCGCGCTGTGCCTGTTTGCCGACACGCATGTGCGCGAGCATAACGGCCGCAACGATCGCAATTATCGCCGCGACTGGACCGAGCCGTACGGGCTGTTGGGGCCACCCGGCGCGTTCGGCTTGCTGCAGCGGGCGTACGATGCCAAATACGGCGTCGATCTGCGTGTGCTTGGCAAACTCGCGGTAACGCAGCGCAACCACGCGCTGATGAACGAAAACGCCTGCGAAGAGCTGCGGGTGCCGATCACTGTCGAAGATTATCTGAACTCGCGGATCATTGCCGATCCGATCCGGCTGCTCGACTGCGTGATGCTGGCGGACGGTGCCGCCGGGGTCATTGTCACCAGCCGCAAGCGCGCCAAGGAAAAGGGTCTCAACAAATACGTGATTCCAGTCGGCTACGCTGAGCGCACCAATTTCCTCGGCGGCGAGAATTTTGTCGACGTCACGCGCAGCGGTCACGAGATCGCGGGCAAGAAGGCGCTGGCGGCTGCTGGGTGGAATATCAAGGACGTGCGCTCGTTCCACCCCTACGACGATTTTCTCATTGCCATCGTCATTCAGCTGGAAGCATTCGGCTTCTGCAAGCCGGGCGAGGGCATGGCCTTCGTGCGCGATACCGACCTTTCCTATAACGGCACGCTGCCGCTGAACACCGGGGGCGGACAGATCTCGGCCGGCCAGGCGGCCTGCTCCTCGCACAATTTGATCGAGGCAGTCCGACAGCTCTTGGGCGAGGCCGGCAAGCGTCAAGTCAAGGACACCACCAACGCGCTGGTGACCGGCATCGGCTGGATCAACTATGGGCGTAACTGGGGATCAAGCGCGGCGCTGGCGCTGCTTCCAAACCAATAAATAAGAGGGCACCATGGCCGTCACATTGAACGATACGCTTGGCGTCAAGCGCGATATCAAACATTATGATTTCGGTATGCCGTTCTGGGATGCGACGCGGCAGAAGAAGCTCGTCATTCAATACTGCAAGACCGCGAAGAAATATCAACACTTTCCACGCCCCGTCAGTATTTTCACTGGGCGGCGGCGCGACATCGAATGGCGCGAGGTGTCGGGCAAGGGCACGGTATTCTCGTTCACTATTGCCAATCGGGGGACGCCGGCTTTTCAGGGCGCGGAGCCATATGCGATCGCGAGCGTGACGCTCGATGTCGGAGTCAACCTCATCGCCGGCGTGGTCAAATGTACGGCGGATGAATTGAAAGTCGGCATGAAGGTCAAGCCGTATTGGCACCCGCTCGCCAACGGCGAACATCTGCTGATGTGGCAACCCGACAAGGATGCCGCATGAGGGGACCGCAAGATGCGCGCGGTCCGAAGGCGGTCGCGAGATTCTTAAGGCCGCGCTCGGTCGCGATCATCGGGATATCGACGCGCACGGGCAGTGCCGGCCAGATCATTCTGCAGTGCCTCAAGGTCAATAATTTTCAGGGTGAACTGCATCTGGTCGGCCGCACCGACGAGCCGATCGACGGCCGCACGGTGCTCAAGAGCCCGGACGACCTGCCGGAAGGCGTTGACCTTGCAGTGTTCACGCTCCCGGCCGCCGCGGTGCGCGAGGCGATGGAAGCCTGTGCTCGGCGCAAGGTCGGTTCGTCGCTGGTGTTCGCCGCGGGCTTCGCCGAGGTCGGCGATTACGCCACGCAGGATGCCGTCAGCGCCACGGCACGTGCCGCCGGGCTTGCTATCGTCGGGCCGAATTGCCTTGGCATCACCAATAATATCGACGGCATGTTTCTGCACATGCTGTTTGCGCGCCAAGCGGTGCGCGGCGTCGAGAACGGCGTGGCCTTTGTTGGCCAAAGCGGCGGGTTGCTTGGCCATTTTCAGCGCGCCGCCGATGGCAGCGGCATTCCGCTGTCCTATGTGATCTCGACGGGCAATGAGGCGGGTCTCGAAGGCACCGACTTCCTTGAATTTCTGGTCGAAGACCGCGCGACCCGCGTCATTGTTCTGTATTGCGAAGAAGTCAGGCGGCCGCAGGCGTTTCTCGCCGCGATCCGGAGTGCCCGCGCTGCCGGCAAGCCCGTCGTGTTGATGCAGGCCGGCCGCAGTGCCAAGGCGCGCAAGTCGGCGCAGTCGCATACCGGCGCTCTTATCGGCGACTTCGAAACCATGCGAACGCAGGTCGAAGATGCCGGCGCCATAGTGGTGTCGACCATGGACGAGGTCATGGACCTCGTCCAAATCCTGCAGCGCTTTCCTGTGCCACCGACAAAAGGGCCGGCCATCCTGACCGCGTCCGGTGCTTATGTCGGACTGACAAATGATTTTGCCGAGGACATCGGGCTGGAAATCCCCGAACTGGAGCCCGCGACCTTAAAGAAGATCGCCGACGTGCTGCCGTCGTATGGCAATTACGGCAATCCCCTCGATACGACGGCGGGTTTCACGCCCCCCATGCTTCCCGGGGTGACAAAAACGCTGATCGACGATCCTAATGTCGGGATGTTGTTCATTTCATTTCCGATTAACGCGCCCGCGCCCATCAGGGGTTTCAACGAGGGCATGGCGCATTCGTCCAAGCCCAAGGTTATGGTCGCGCTTGGCGACACCTGGAAACTCGGCCCTGACGTTGAAGCAGCCATAAAGGAAAGCACCGCCGTCTTCTCCCGCTCGTCGGACCGCATGCTGCGGGCGATCGCGCTCTATACTCGATACGGGCGTCTGCTCGCGCGCACGCGCGTGGCCGGCACGGCGGCGCCTTTCGCCGGACTGCCCCAACTCGGCAAGGGCGCCCAGCCGGAATGGCTCGGCAAGAAGGTCCTCGCCGCGGCAAACATTCGCGTCCCCGACGGCGCCCTTGCGCGTACCGCGGATGAAGCGGCGGCTATAGCCAAGCGGATCGGGTATCCGGTGGTTCTCAAAGCGCAGGCCGCAGCGTTGTCGCACAAGACCGAAGCCGGCGGTGTGGCTTTGAACTTGGCCAATGAATCTGCGCTCCGCGCTGCCTGGGATGCGATGATGCGGAACGTCAAACTCGCTGCGCCTGACGTGAGCCTCGACGGTGCGCTCGTTGAGAAAATGTCGACGCGCGGCGTCGAACTGATGGTGGGAGCCAAACGCGATCCAGGCTGGGGCACGGTGCTATTGCTGGGCCTCGGCGGGATCTGGGTGGAGGCGCTGGGCGACGTGCAGATGCTGCCGAGCAACGCCGACGAAACTCAGATTCTCGAAGCGCTGAGTCGACTGCGGTCGAAGAAGCTCCTCGACGGCGTCCGCGGCGCGCCGCCGGCCGATGTCGACGCCGTGATGCGGGCCGTGCTTGGCGTCGGCCGCTTGATGCAAGCCGTTCCAGAGATAGCCGAGATCGACGTCAATCCGCTGATGGTGCACCCCAAAGGCGAGGGAGCTACGGCGCTGGACGCTTTGATCGTCACAGCGTAATCGTCGCGCGTTCCGGCCCCTGTCTCACGGAGCATACGCCCACACTTCCATCATTACCGTTGCACCGGGCACTGGCAGCGGACCCGGCACCTCCACTGCGGAAAACGGCAACGGCCGTCCGCCGATCCGGCGCTCCCACGCCTTATAGACCGGGTAAAATTCACGCATGTCGGTGAGGAAAAGCAGCACGCGCACGGTGTTGGCCAGTGACGTGCCGGCCGCTTCGCACAGCCGTGAAATATTATCGAGAATGACGTCGGCTTGGGCTTTCGGCGACGACGAGAAATGCGGCTGTCGAGGGTCGGTTGCCGCCGAAGCAACAAGTCCACCGTTATCAACGGCCATCGAGGCCGGGATGAAGAGAATATCGCCTGCTTTGACCGCTTGCTGCTGATGGCGGAATGCAGTCGCCCCGCCGGCATCGATAGGGCGCTTGCTCGCCACACTGCCGGGTCTTGCGGCGATCACGTTGATCTCGATCTTGCCATCATAGGGCGCAAGTCCGTGTGCGAGGCAGGGGATGATCGAAACGGTCGGACCCGACGCACCGAAATGCCGCGTCCAGGCCTCGTTGAAGGCTGAATAGTCGTCGGGATCGGTCAAGTAGACCTGCGCGTGCACGACATCCTCGATGCTTGCGCCAGCGAGCGCCAGCGAGGCCGCCATCCGCTTCGTGATGATGAACTCAGTTTCGAGCTTGATCGGTTCGCCGCCCCACTGTGTGCCTTGCGCCATCAGCGCCGCAGAAGCGACGCCATTGCGTTGCGGTTCGTTGTTGACTGCGAGCGAGGTGATTCCTGGAATGAAAATGAAATCGCCGACGGTAAGTGCGGCCGAGTAACCGGACGTCGGGCGCCCTTGGAGCTGTTCATGCTTGATGTGCTCGACCTCGAATCCTTTTGCCGGAATTACGGCGAGCGCCTGGATGTTGATGTCGGCGCCGGGCAGCAGCAAGCCTTGCTGGGCGATCGAGGTCGAAGGCGGGATGCGGCCCTTGAGGAACTCTCGCCGGACCTGCTGATACGCGGGCACCGCCTTGACGGTGGTGTAATACTGGTCGGTGCGCACGAGCTGAGTGCGATCGGTGCCGGCCGCGCGCAGCACGGCATCGAGATTTTCGAAGATGCGAAGCGCCTCCTTCTCCCGCTTGGGCAAGCCGGCATGGGGCGTATGCTCAGCGAGCACGTCCGGCGCGACACCGTGGACGAAGTCCTGCGCCATCAGTCCGGTGGCGAACACCCAGCGGCCGGCCTTGATGCCTTGGGCAAACTTGATCTTGCCAGGGCCGAGCTCGACAGGAAGCAGCGGCGTAACAGAGGAGGGGCCAGTTTCGCTCATCCGGGGACTCTCGACGGGAATGGACGATGACGACGGCAAACGGATTTCGCCGTATACGATATCGATTATCAAATCGACCATGCATTGTGAGCCTCGGCAAGGCCTGTCGCCAAGACGCTGCAATTGACGATCGCTCCGACGCTGCTTGACGGCGGCGGACCCCGACCGCAACGTGGCGATCCGTGTTCGTTCTGGAGCTCAGTTCATGCGCAGAAGGCCGTCCCTGACTACCGACGACGTTCTGAAAATCGTAGCCGCATGCAAAGCGGCGGGTGCGAAAGTCAAGCGCGCGCCGACCGTCGCTGTGGTCGACGCTGGCGGCCACTTGCTGCATCTCGAACGCCCCGATGTAAATGGCGTCCTCAGTGTGGACATGGCAACGCTCAAGGCCCGCACGGTCGCGCTCCGGGGAAGGCCCAGTTCGGCGTTTGAAGAACGCGTCAAGGAGCGACCCGGTTTTATGATGACGCCGAACTGCATCGCCGTCGAAGGCGGTATGCCGATCTTGTTTGAAGACGAATGCCTGGGCGGTGTCGGCGTCTCGGGAATCGATCACGACGACGAGAACGTCGCCAAGGCGGGCGCGGCGGCATTCACAGCTTAGACCGCTCTTGCAAACGTTACGCGGGGCGGCAGCGCTATGCGACGGGCTGTCTATTAGCTCTGTAAGGCAAGATCGCCCGCGCCATTGAGGCGATCGAACATCATCAGGGTTTCGAAGGTGCGGGACTTTCTTGTTTCGGGGAACGCCGTGCCGAGGCAGTCTGCGAATTTGTCGAAAAGCTCGTTGCGCGACAGTGGCAGTTGGTGGCTGCCTTTGGCGTATTCGACGGGGCCACTCCTGAATGTCTCGCCATTCTTGGTGACGATTTCGACGGAGTCGGCCGGCGCGAACGCCGTGCCGGCCATCAGCGCGTCGGTGCCGTTCAGTGACACCCGATCGAAGATCGCCTGCACTTCGGGCTGCAGTACAAAGCTGTCGGTCAACTGGGCAAGCCCAACTTTGCGCGCGACCAGCGCCGACGCCATGGCAAATTGCATGGAAAATTTCGCCTCGAGGCCGGTTTGCGGCCGGCTGTTGCGCAGCATGCGAAGCTGCGTCGCCCCGGTCGAGACATTGATGCGTTCGACCGCATCAGCCTTCAGATCGTGGCGCTCGACCAGCCCGAGCGCGGCATCAATGGAGCGGTGCGTGGCGTAGCATATCGGGTAGCGTTTGATGTTGAGCCCCTCGCCGACAATGTGCCACTCCTTGTCCGCGGCGTCGAAGGCGCGATCGCGCTCGGCCTTGCCTTCGGGCGACAGCGCCGCCAGCAGGCCGGACGGATGCTCCAGCGCATCGAGCGAGGCAGTCAAGCCCGCCTGCGCAAGCCGCGCCGCGATCACGCCGGATTGCACTGCGCGGGCGACCTGAAACGATTTGGTCATGGTGCCGAAATTGGCAACGAGGCCAGACGACATCGAGGCGGCAATCGCCATGGCGGTGGCCGCGCCGTTGGGATCGAGGCGGCG
Source organism: Xanthobacteraceae bacterium (assembly GCA_036511795.1). Lineage (GTDB taxonomy): Bacteria > Pseudomonadota > Alphaproteobacteria > Rhizobiales > Xanthobacteraceae > BOG-931. The sequence continues at coordinate 17,265 of DATCBO010000027.1, read as the reverse complement.
CAATTTGGCGCACGCCGCCGCGGCAGCGACGGCGCCGAGCACGGCGCTGGGATGCCAACCCTTGCGGTGCAGCGGTGTCGGCTCGCGTGTGAGAATCTCCGCCCACGCTTCGAACCCGGCCACATAGGCCGTCAGCATCTCGGCGCCGCTCGATCCACTTGCCTCGCCCTGGGCTAGGATCGCCGGCACGAGCACCGCGCTTGGATGGCCGTCAAGCGAGACGTCGTCGTAGTCGAGCACGTGCGCGGCGACGCCGTTGATCAAGGCGGCGGTGTCCAGGCTGCGCCGCTCGCCCGATGGAATGAGCGAGGCAGCTGCGCCATTTGCAGGGGCGCCGACGCCCAACTCCCGATCAATGAGCGCAGCCTCGGGATCGCGCGCGCCGGCGATCAATACGCCAAAGCAGTCGGCGATGCCGGTGCGGGCTGTGGCAACGCCTTCGGCGGGAATTTGGCGCAAGTCCAGGCTGGAAACAAAACGGCCGAGATCGAGGGTGAATGAGCTCATATCGGCTCCGATGACGAAGGCGCGGAAACGAGAGAGGAACCTGCGATCGTCATCTTAGCGGAATTTCCGCGCCGCATCTAACGCGATTTGACGGCCTCCGATATTACGGTTTCCATCCTTGCTTCCATGCCGGAGGCGTTTGGCTGTCGATCAGAATGAACGCAATACGGCATGGTTTGCCGCTGTTGTTGACCCAGGCATGGTTGGTGCCTTGCTGCACCACAACGTCGCCGGCCTTGATGTGGATTTCGCTGTCGTCGAGCAGCATGTCGATTTCACCTTCCAGCACCAGCGCGTAGTCGATGGAGCGCGTTCTGTGCGTGTGGGCGTGACGCTGATAGCCCTGCGTGGCCGGATCGATCCCCATGCCCTGCAGTACCTTGTTATGATCGACGGGCGCGGCATGCGCCGTTTCGGGAGCAAACTCGACGATGCGGAAGATCATGCCGTTGGCAGGCGGCGGCACCGCAACCGGCGTTTGGGCGCGGTCGCTCGAAACCGACACATCGACCGGAAACTCCGTCGTTACCCACAAATTCGTCGAGCCTCCGCCGCCGGGGCGCGCTCTCGGCGCGACCGCGCTGTCGAACAGGACGACGGCCTTGCCTTGTGCGTCGTGGCCGGTGACGACCCGGCGTGTGGACTTGAGCTCCATTTTTGCTACCTCCCGTGCAGCTTGATCGCGCGACTGTACCGCACTAGACGATACGCTGCGCGTTTGCCAAGAGCAAAGTTGCAAGCTATGCAGTTGCGCGGGCAGGAGAGCAACATTGTGAGCGCCGAATCCTCAAGTTTGTCATTGCAGTCGGCCGATAATCCTGGGTCTGGATACGACCGCGAGCCGACGTTCTCGACAATGGCGCGCGATCTCGACGTCATGGTGCCGATGCGCGACGGTGTGAAGATTTGCGCGGATGTTTATCGACCCGATGCGCCTGGAAAATTTCCGGCGCTCTTGGCGTTCGCCATATACAACAAGGACATTCAGGGCCCGGACATGGCGGAGGCGCTACCGCCGCAGCCGGCGTGGTCGACGCTTTGGACAGGGCCGATGGAAGCCGGCGATACGAAATTCTTCGTCTCGCGCGGCTACGTGCATGTGATCGGCTCGCCGCGCGGGGTTGGAAAATCAGAAGGCGGCGGTTCGCGTGAATGGGACTGTTACGACCTGATCGAATGGATCGCCGCGCAGCCGTGGTGTGACGGCAATGTCGGCATGGTCGGGATTTCGGGCTTCGGCGCCGAGCAGCTTGCGGCGGCGAAGAAGCAGCCGCCACACCTGCGGGCGATCTTTCCGTTCGACTCTCGCGGTGCTTACGGCGAGTTAGGCGGATTTCGCGACGAATATCCGGGAGGTGTCATTCATCTGTTCCGCTATCTGGTCGGACACTTCTCGGCCATGCATCAGCAGAAAGGCGCGCCCGCATCGTTGCCCCCTGAGCGCGAAAAGTTCTGGCGCGAGGCCATGAACAATCCTGACTACAAGATGTATCCGCACGTCTACAATCTGGTCGCGCAAAAGGGCCAGCACATGCCGCCGTATTTTGCCATCCTGGTGGACCCGTATGATAACGAAGCGGCGGTGAAGAAAAGCGAGGCCGAGTTCGCTTCCATCAAGGTTCCGACATACACGGGTTCAGGCTGGTATGGCTACAGCTACAAGACCCACCTCAATGGTTGCCAGCATTGGTACCGCAATATCACCGCGCCCAAGAAGCTTCTGCTGGCTGGACCGGCGCATCTGGAGCGGCCTTATCATACGTTCCACGGCGAAGTGCTGCGCTGGAACGACCAGTGGCTGAAGGGCGTCGAGACCGGCATCATGGACGAGCCGCCGGTTCGCTTCTGGGTGATGGGCGCCAACGAATGGCGTACCGCCAGCGACTGGCCGCTGCCGCAAACGCAATGGACCAAGCTTTATCTGAAAAGCTGGGAGCGGCTCGCGCCCGAGCAAACGACGCAGTCAAGCGCGACCGAAACACAGCCGCCTGACGCTTTCGTGCAGATGCCGCCGTCGCAGACCAACGCTGTCCAGCGTCTGCGATACATGACCGACCCATTGCCACACGATGTGCTGGTGGCCGGGCCGATCGCGCTGACGCTTTACGCATCAATAGATCAGGACGATACCAACTGGATCGTCATCCTCAAGGATGTCGGGCCGGACGTCTCGGTACAGAGCGTGCGCGACGGCGAGCGTGAAGTGCCGAAAAATCTGCCCGAACGCGAAGTCACGCGTGGCTGGCTCAAAGCCTCGCACCGGGCGATTGATCCCGAGCGCTCAAAGCCGCACTGGCCCTGGCATCCGCTCACCCGCGAGGCGCAAAAGCCGGTCACGCCGGGAGCAATCGAGCAATATCAGATCGAGATCATGGCGACCGCAAATCTGTTCCGTCAGAGCCACCGCATCAGTCTGGAAATCACCAGCCTCGATCTACCCACGGGGGTCGCCGGCGCCACCAACGCCGAATATGTGCCTTACCACATCTGTTCGAGTAGGACGGTGCTGCACAAAGTCTACCACGACCGCAGTCGCCCCTCGCACCTTCTGCTGCCCATTATCCCAGAGTGAACGCGCCAAGACGGTCCGTTCCAACCAATGGACGGACTACTGGATGACGCGGACGACCGGCGTGATCGATAGATCGGCGGCCGTGGTCTGGATCGCGATCAACTGCGAAAGCAGCCCGAAGATCTGTTTTGTGGTTGTGGCGTCATCAGGCACGCAATAGTCGGTGTCTTCAAACCAAGTGTGAACGAAGCACTTTCCATCATATTTCTGCACAACATCAATAAGCGAATGATTGCCCATGGTGACGAGGCGCGGCGGCATGTCGCCCACCCACTTGCGCGCAGGCGGATAGTGACGCGGAGTCCTGGGCGGGTAGGCGCTGGGCTCGTAGCCCTCCTCTTGCAACTTCATCAATGTACCTAAAAACTCGAACACGCCGTACGCCGAACGCGGGATGATTCTAAATTGGACACCATTATTGAATTTGAGCGGCAGGATATCTTGCTGCGGGTCGGTGGCAGTCGTTTCCGGGTGCCAACTTGGTGAGCCGCAAATGTTCGGACCGGTAACAAGCTCATTCTGCTTGACATCGATGTCTTGCTTAACCAGCGGGATGAATTGTGGCGCAATAGCGAGTGCTTCCTTTGCTAAAACGTAGCTGAAGCAAAATCGCGCGTAGGTATAAGTCGAAGCTTTAGCGCCGCCGCCGCCTCCGCCTCCGCTGGATGAACCCGATCGCGTCTGTGTTTTTTCTTCGACCGTGAGTCCATCAAACGTGGCGTTGTGAATCCAGTCGGTGAAACATCGGCGCTTAAGATCGGCCGGATCGCAGCCGAGGTCGCCGGGCGGATTATAATGGAAGCCCAATGGGGCTTGGCCCGGTAAATTCAGCTCGAACGAGTCGGTGAATAGCCAGAACAACAGCTCCCGCGGATAGCCCTGACGAATGAAATAATCCAAAATCGTCAGATCAATCGGCTTGAGGAAACCTTCATAGAAACCGCCATTTTCCTGGGTCGAGATGTTGAAATTTGTGCTCACCGCGGTAGCGTTCGAGGCGGTCGAGTTATTCAAGCCTACCGAGGCCCCGGGGATCCCCGTCGGGAAGCTACATGAAATAGATCGTCCGGTCGCGCCTGCCGCAATCGAGGGCAAGCAGTTTGGCGGCCCGAAGCTGAACGACGGCAATGCGAATGACGAGGTATTCGTCATCGTCGGGGTTACGTTGGCGATGGCGGTGAAGGCGAGTGGATAACTGTTGCTGGCACGGATGAGATTGAGAAAAATCGCCTCGTCGCGCGCTCGCGCCAAGCTCCGCGTCACCGTGTCGTAGCGCGAATCGACGGGATCAACGACCGCGCACGCACCAAGCAGGCCGGCGAAAAGCCCGCCGACAAGCAACGCACGCCACAACATGAACCCCCCCGACGCCAACCCACAGCGGCAAACGCGTAACGCCACCTACAGGCATTCACTTTTGGCAATTCTGCACGGCAAAATTTGACCGTCAACACGTATGTGACAGCAAATTCGGTCCGGCCATATCTGCCGCTGGACCGTGGCGATATTGCCACACAGCAAACCGAGGTAAAGTGATACAGGCGCGGCGGGATCAGGCCGGAAGGGCAAGCGGGCGTGTTCGAAATATGGTGTGCCATTCGCGCAGCTCGGCCATTAGCACGTCCGACGTTTTTCCGACGCGATCGACCATTCGGGCATAGCTTGGTTCTTCCGCCGAGAGGATTGTGCCGATGGCCGTGAGCCGCTTGGCCGTCCGTGCGGATTGCTCGGCGAGAGTCTTGAATTCGCCCTGGGCATGGATGGCGCCCAGCGCGGCGCCGAGTGTCGGCAATAGCGCCGTGAGAAATGTCAAGGAGTTAAGCACCAAAATTTTATGTGGAGTTTCGATGCGGTCGACTGCGCCGAACCAGACCAGTGCGAGAAAGGCGACGCAAAGGCCCGCGGTAACGCCAAATAGCACCAACCCGGTGCGGTGAAGACGGTGATCGAGCTTGTGCATGCGCGCGACATTACGCTGGTGATAGTTGATCTGATCATTGATCTCGGCGCGCAGGATGGCATCGCGGATCTTTTCCAGATACGGGCGATCGACGACACAGTCTGGCAGGGGCAGCTGGCGTCGCAGCGTCCAGGTGTACCAGTTGATCCAGTCCTCTTCGCTCGCTGCGGCGCGGCGCGGGCGATCCGCCGTGCCTGAGGCGCCCAGTGGGGCGAAGATGCGTATTTGGCGGACCCCTTCGGCGAGATGACGGCACTCGAGCCAGCGCTGGTGCCATTGGTGCCGATAGCCGTAAAGCCAAGTGAGCAGAATGGTGACAATGAAGGCGAGTTCGATGCTGACGCAGTAGCTCTTCACTTCTGTGTCATGAATGAATATTCCAACCAGCGCCGTTGCCACGGCCAGCGCCGCAAAAAGATAATTAAAGACGTATGTGCTGCGATAGACCAGTGAATAATAGTTGGCGAGGTGGTCGGCGACGCCACAGGCTGGCAGCAGGATACTTTCGATGGCAGGCCGCTGTGCCCGATCCTGGGGCACAATGCTGAGATACTCGCCCCACGTCTGCCGGGTATCGGTAACGACCGGCGGCAGATGAAAGTCGCCGCGCGACAATGGCCGGCCGGCAAACAGCCAGCACAACAGCGAATACCACGGACAGAAATTCCAGCGACGTTCTTTGGTGTGCAAATATTGCGTCAGCGAGTCCCTTGCCTCAGGTTGAGTCGGCAGCGCGAGGGTTTCGCTGACGCCTTGCGCCACCTCGGCGTCGCCGGCCGGTCTGAATGTTTCCCTGTGTTGCGCGATGACGTCCGCAGATGGGATACCTTCGGCCGGTGACCACGACAAACGGATTGCGGAAGGGTTGTCCGGCTCAATCCAGACAATGGGAATGCCGCCGGACACGGCACGGCTGATAATCTGTGCCGTGCCGCCGACGCCCGCGGCGGGTTTGCCGTCCCAAATGGTAATGAGGAGATCGACGTTGGCCAGCATGATCAGGCCTGCAGTCTCGTAAGCCCGGGGTCGGTCGGTAGGATCGCCATCGAGTTCGAAGACCGCCGAAGAGCGCCGCAATAGGCCGTCGAATGCCTTTTTCGAGTCTTCGGTCTCGAAATCGTCGCTGTAGTCTTGGCGATGAAAGGGCAGGACGGCTTCAAGCGTAAAGCCCGCGGCAAGTCCTGCGTCGGCGACGAGCCGGTCTGCTCCTTCCGCTAGCGAGGAGACCACAACGAACTCGGCGCTGGCTGCATCGCGCTGTGCTGGTGCGCACGCGTTATAGACGGTCTGGGCCTTGCGGCCCTCCTCGGCGATCACAGCCAGGGTGCGATCGATCGCGGCGCGGACCGGCGCCACCGACTCCGCCGACAATTTGGGCGGCCCGCGATGGCCGGTGATGCCAATGCGGAGCCGGACGCGCGGAGGGATTGGGTAGATGGCAGGGCTCACAGCACCAAGCCGTCCCGTTTCGCCGCAATTTGTCGTGACCCGGTCATATAAGCAAACATGCCCCTCGCGTGTCAGCCGAGATTATCTGTGACCTATTGGCCGCTGGGCGTGCGCATGCCGAACCAGCTGTCGCGTACCTGATGATAGTGGACCTGTGGATCGTAAATCGTGACCGGCAGGTGCAGTTCGCTCACCGACAGCCGTCCGACCGCCGATAGCAAGCTGTATGAAGCGACAACGCGATCGTGCTGCGCCACGATCAGACTTTGTCGTGCGTTGACGAGCACCTGTTCGGCATTAAGCACATCCTGCGTCGTGCGCTGCCCAGCCATCGCCTCGTTGCGTACACCGGTCAGAGCGCGCGCGGCGGCTTCGTTTTCGCGCGTTGCGGCCTCTACCTGCGCCTTGGCGGCCTGCAATTGTCCCCAGGCCTGCACGACATCGGCGCGCGCCTGGTCGCGGACCTGATCGACATTCAGTCGCTGCTGGTCGAGCGCCTCCTTGTCGAGGCGGATCGCCGAGTATTCCGCTCCGCCCTGATAGATCGGGACGGAAAGGTTCAGCGCCACCGTGTTGGTGAACAGGTGCGGCGTAAGCAATTGCGGCGCGTACTGATTTTGGATGCTGTACTGTCCGGTCAACGTCGGCCACAATGCGCCTTCGGCGATTTTCACCTGTAGCTGAGCCACATCGACGCCGTACAGGGCCGCGGTGACCGAGGGATTAGCCTCGATCCCCAGCGCGATCGCCGCATTCAACGTCGACGGGGCAAGGCGATCCACCGGGCTGGCGGGTGCAAGACCGGCCGGTTCCACGCCGATGATGCGCCGATAATTGGCTCGCGTCGTCATCAGTGTCGATTCCGCGGCGTGCAACGTTGCCTGTCCGGCCGCGAGTTGCGCTTCCGCCTGGGCGACATCGGTCGCTGTCACTTGGCCCGCGTTGAACCGATTGCGCGTGTCCTGCAGCGTTCGGTCGAGAACGCGCACGTTGTTCTGCTGCACCTGTAGATTGGCGGTGTCGCGCGACATATCCATGTACACGTTCGCCGCCGCCAGCAGCACGGATTGTTCCATCATCCGCAGCGTTTCGCGCGACGCAGAGACCTGACTCTCCGCCTTGCGGACACTGTTGGCTGTGCGGTTGCCGTTCAGGAATGTCTGGGTGCCGCTCAAGCCGACCGACCGGGGCGTGCTTAGGCCTTTGGCTTCGAACGAAATACCATTCGGCAGACTGGGCGGCAGCGGCGGTATCTGCTGCTTGGTATCGGTGTATTCCCGTCCTACGGAGGCGTTGGCGGATATCGTCGGGCGATAGCCGGAGAGCGCCTGCGGCACGCCTTCGTCGGCCTGCCGCACAATGGCGCGCTGCGCATTCAATTGCGGATTGTTCTGGTAGGCCTTGGCGAGCGCCGTTTCGATCGTTTCCGCGACAGCCACGCGCGGCACGGCGATAGTAAGCGCAGCGCATAATCCGGCGCCTGCTGCGATCGTGCCTAGACACCACGCTCCCAGCCACGCTTTCCGCAACTTTGGAGCAACTCTACTCACCACGCGCGAGCCCCAATCCACCGGGGCGAAGCTTAGCGATAGCGGGATCGGCTTACAAGGAAAGCGCCCATTTTGCCGTGGATTACTGAGCCGCCGATGCCTGGCTTGCCGCCAACGCATCGTCGAGTTCCTTCGCCCGAACACATGCGGGGCGCGCACTGAGTCTTTGCCAATAGCGCTCGAACGCCGGACGCTTCTCGATCATGCCGAACATCATGCCGAAACCGAGATGGGAGCCGACGTACAAATCGGCAGCCGTAAAGGTGCTGCCGGCCAGATAGTCGGATTGCGATACAGCCGCTTCAAGCGTGTCCATCACGAGCCCGATCCGCCCGTAGCCCATCATCCGCTCGCGCTCAGGCGGCACCGCAAAGCCCATCGCCTTATTGCTGACGGCAGCTTCCGCAGGCCCCGCGGCAAAAAACAGCCATCGGTAATACGGTGCGCGCATCCGGTCATCGTGCGGTGGCGCGAGCCCGGCCTGCGGGAAGGCATCCGCCAGGTAGGCGCAGATCGCTGGCGTTTCCGTCACCACGGCGGCGCCATGCCGCAGCGCTGGGACCTTTCCCATCGGGTTGATGGTGAGATAAGCGGGCGCCTTCATTGTCGTGGCGTAGTCGAGCACGTCGACACGGTACGGCTGGCCGATTTCCTCGAGCATCCAACGGGCGATGCGTCCGCGCGATTGTGGATTGGTGTAGAGGACGAGTTCGTCAGCCATCTGTCGTTCCTTTTCCGAATTGCACGCAGCCCCTCATTTCTCACCGGCTATCAGCTACGAGAGCCCGATACATGTCCGTGGTGCCGTGCGCTTTGCGCAACGCGGTAGTGATCTCCGGCTTTCTGAGCATCCGTGCGATCGCAGCCAGGGCGCCGAGTTGCTCGCCTTCGGGATTTTCCGGGAGCAGGAGTAGAAACACGATATCAACCGGCTCGCCGTCAACGGCGTCGAACGCGATTGGCTTGCGCAGCCGCAACAGCATTCCGGTCGGTTTACTGACCTGATGCAACCGTGCATGTGGCAGGGCCACGCCACCGCCCACGCCGGTCGAGCCAAGCTCCTCGCGCTTATGTAATTCTGAAAGCAGGTGGTCGGGGACGACGCCGACGACCGATCCCGCTTTGCGCGCGAGCACCTGCAACAGCTTTTGCTTGTCGGTGGCGGCGACATCGATCATCACATCGCTTGGAGCAAGGAAATCTGGAATATTCATGAGGGTTCCGGGCGAAGGGCGGGCAATAACATGGAAATTCAAACGGGGCGGTTGCTCACGCTCAGTCGGGAGCGCGGAGGCGGTAGCCTATTCCGGTTTCGGTGAGAACGTATTGCGGCCGTTCCGGGTCGGCTTCTATCTTTTGTCGCAGCTGTCGAACATACACGCGAAGATATTGTGCGTCGGTCAAATCGTCCCACAACTGGCCCAGTAGATATTTGTGAGTCAGCACCTTGCCGGCGTGCTGCACCAGAACCCTCAACAGGTCGTATTCCTTCGGCGAAAGCTTGACCTCCTTGTCGCCGATTTTGACGATGCGGCGGACAAGATCGACGGACAATTCGCCGAGCCGGAAAATCGGGCGCTCGCCATGCGTCTGTAGCTGGTGGCGCAGCGCGGCGCGCATGCGCGCCAGAAGCTCGTCCATGCCGAATGGTTTGGTGACGTAGTCGTCGGCGCCGAAATCGAGCGCCTGGACCTTACCGGCCTCGTCGTCGCGGCTCGACAGCACGACGATCGGAACGCTTTCGCTTTTGGCGCGAATGGCGCGCAGCAGATCGTGGCCCTGCGTGTCGGGAAGACCGAGATCGAGAATGATCATATCCGGCTTTTCGGCGAGCAATTCGATGGCGGTTTTGCCGTTTGGAGCTTCCAGGATTTGATAGCCGTGCGCGGAAAGTCCCATCCGCAACAGCTTGCGGATCGGCGGCTCGTCGTCGACCACCAGCACGCGGAGCGGGGCCGCGCTCACGCGGCGGCGTCCAACGGTTGCCGCTGGCGCGGAATTGGCAGGGTGATGGTGAACATCGCGCCGGAGCGGTCAGAGCGATTGGCCGCAACAACGGTGCCGTGCATGGCTTCGACGAAGCCGCGCGAAATCGCGAGACCGAGGCCGGTGCCGGCGCGTACCTGATCGGTTTTCTGGGCGCGGTAGAACTTATCGAAGATATGTTCGAGATCGCCCGCAGGAATGCCGCTGCCTTCGTCGATCACCCGCAGCGATACGGTATCGGCGCCCCGCCAGGCCTGAATGCGGATGGTCGTGCCCGCCGGAGCGTATTTGGCGGCGTTGTCGAGCAGATTGAACAGCACCTGCTCGAACAGCACGGCATCAAGTTCGAGCATCGGCAAATCAGACGCAAGTTCCAGTTCGACACTGTGATGTGAAAGGATGCGGCCGGCCCGGCGCAGCGCGCTGCCGACGATTTCGACGAGGTCATGCAGCGCAATGTTGGGGGTGATGGCGCCGGACTCCAGCTTCGTCATGTCGAGCAGGTTGGCGATGAAACGGTTGAGTCGTTCGGACTCGTCGATGATCGTGCCGAGAAGATCGGCCTTCTCGGCGGCATTGAGTTTCTGATCGAGGTCGCGCAGCGCCCCTGCCGCCCCGAGTACCGCAGCGAGCGGGGTCTTCAGATCATGGGAGATCGACGTGAGGAGAGCGGATCGCAGACGCTCGGTTTCGGCGACGCGCTCGACGCGATCCATATCCTCGACCAGCCTGACACGCTCAATTGCGAGCGCGCCCTGATCCCGCAGCGCGTCGAGCAGCCGGCGCTGATCGGGGCTGAACAGCGGTCCCGGCTTGTCGCTGTCGATACCCATGACGCCGACGGCGCCGCGCCCGGTATGCATCGGCAGAAACAGGCGCTTGGCGCCGGGCAGCGTATCGGAACCGCGGCCGGCTGTACGGTCGTTCTCCCAGGCCCATCGTGCGGCGGCAAGGTCGGCGCTGTCGAGAATGTCTTCCGGCGGGTAGCCGGCCTTCACCGCAATGATACCCTGTTCGGGCAACAGCAGAACCACCCGTACCTTGAGCATCAGCGCGGTCTGATAGGCGGTCGCCCACAACACGTCGTCGAGCGTCGCCGTGCCAGCAAGTTTGCGGCTGAAGGCATAGAGCGACTCGGTCGTGCGCGCCCGATCCATTGCGGCCATCGCTTGAGTCCGGCCGCGCGCCGCCACGTTCGAGACCAGAAGCGCGACGAGCGTGAAAAAGCCGAACGCAGTGAAATTGGTCGGATCGGCGAGCGTGAACCTGAAATAAGGCGCGACGAAAATGGCGTTGTAGCATATCGCCGACGCGATGCTGGCGAACAGAGAAGGCCACAGGCCAAAGCGGACGGCGATGGCGACGACCGCGGTGAGAAAAACGAGATCGATGTTGACACGCCCAACCCAGCGCCAAATCAGGCCGCCGAGAACGAGTGCCACGCCCACGGCGAGGAGCGCGGCGAAATAAGGCCGCAAATCGAATTTTTCGTCGCGTTCGGCGGTGCGGACGGATTTTTTGGGAACTGCGTGGCCGCCCGTGGCGTCGCCGGCAATGACGTGAACGCTAATATTGCCGGACCGGCGCACGAGGTCATGCACCACGGATCCGTGCAGGATTTCAAACCAGCGCGTGCGCGCGGATTTGCCGATCACGATCTGCGTGACGTTATTGGCCTGCGAGTAGTTGATGACGTCCTCGGCGATATTGCGATCGGTGCCGGGCAGCGTGATGGCCTCACCGCCAAGTGCTTCGGTGAGCCGCAGCGTATCGGCGACACGGTCGCGCTGTTCCTCGGTGAGCTGCAGGCTGCGGCGGCCCTCGACGTAGAGAGCGGTCCACGGCCCGTGCAAGCGGTCGGCCAGACGCTTGGAGTAGCGCACGAGACTCGCACAGCGTGGATCCTCGCTGATGCAAACCAAAATGCGCTCGCCCGCGGGCCACGGGCCCTGGATGGCGTGAGCCTGCATCTCGTTGAGCAGTTGCTCGTCGACCCGTTCGGCGGTGCGGCGCAGCGCGAGCTCGCGCAAGGCGGTGAGGTTCGCCGGAGAGAAGAAATGCTCAAGCGCGCGTTCAGCCTGCCGGGGAACGTAGACTTTGCCCTCCCGCATACGTTGTATGAGGTCGTCGGGGGTCAGGTCGACCAGTTCGACGGCATCAGCGCGATTGAATATCGCGTCAGGCACGGTTTCGCGCACCCGCACGCGCGTGATCTGGGCGACCACGTCGTTGAGGCTTTCGATGTGCTGGATATTGACGGTGGTGTAAACGTCGATGCCGTAGCTCATCAGCTCTTCGACGTCGAGATAACGTTTAGGGTGGCGGCTACCTTCAACGTTGGTGTGAGCGAGTTCGTCGACCAGAACGATTTGCGGATGACGAGCGATGATCGCATCGAGGTCCATTTCCTCGAGCCATTGACCCTTATAGAGAATGCGCCGGCGCGGCACGATTTCGAGACCCGTCAGCAGCGCTTCGGTTTCTCTGCGGCCGTGCGTCTCGACAATGCCGATGACGATGTCGTAGCCGTCCTTGTGGCGCGCCTGCGCCTGATGCAACATCTCATAGGTCTTGCCGACGCCAGGTGCGGCGCCGACAAAGATGCGCAGCTTGCCGACGCGCCGCTCCTCGCGGCGTGCCGCTTCGAGCAGAGCTTCGGGTGAGGGTCGATGTTCCGAATCGTGCCGCTGATCGGCCATTTCCTGATAAGATAACAAGTCCGCCAGGGGTGTGCCAGTGTACTCGGACCTGATTACTTGGCGGCCAAGCGGTCGAGTGCGAGGTTGATCTGTAAGACATTAACGCGTGGCTCGCCGAGTAGACCAAGCCAGCGTCCTTCGGTATTTTCCTCGACGAGCTGCCGAATCTGCGCATCGGGCAGGCTGCGCGCCTTGGCAATGCGAGGGACCTGAAACAACGCGGCCTCCGGCGATATGTCGGGGTCAAGCCCGCTGCCCGACGTGGTGACGAGGTCGATTGGAACGGACGCGCCCGGGTTCTGTTTCTGCAGCGTCGCGATATCGCCTTTGACGCGGTCGACGAGTGCCTTGTTGGACGGTCCAAGATTCGATCCCCCCGAGTTGGCGGCATTATAGGGCGCCGCGACCGTCTTGTTGGGATCCTTGGGATCAGGCGCTGTCGTGGCCGAGGGACGGCCGTGAAAATATTTGTCGCTGGTGAAGTTTTGGCCAATCAGCTCGGAACCGACGACCTTCCCGTCGCGCTCGATCATGCTGCCGTTGGCTTGGCGAGGAAAGATGAGTTGAGCGATGCCGGTCATCGCCAGCGGATAGACGAGCCCGGTGATAAGCGTGAGCGCGACCAGAACAACGATCGCGGGACGGATTTCGCGCAACATGACGTTGTCTCCTTAAGCCAGATGCAAGGCGGTGACGATCACGTCGATCACTTTGATGCCCACGAACGGAACCAGCACGCCGCCGCCGCCATAGATCAAAAGATTTTGCAGCAGCAACGGCCCGGCGCCAATCGGCCGGTAACGCACGCCTTTGAGTGACAGCGGGATCAGCGCAACGATGACAAGCGCGTTGAAGATGATTGCAGACAGGATCGCGCTCGTCGGCGTCGACAGCCGCATGATGTTGAGTGCCTGAAGCTGCGGATAAAAGGCGACGAACATCGCCGGGATGATGGCGAAATATTTCGCCACGTCGTTGGCGATCGAGAACGTGGTCAGCGCGCCGCGCGTCATCAAGAGCTGCTTGCCGATCTCCACGATCTCGATCAGCTTGGTCGGATTGGAATCGAGATCGACCATGTTGCCGGCCTCGCGCGCGGCCTGCGTGCCGGTGTTCATGGCGACACCGACGTCGGCCTGCGCCAAGGCCGGCGCATCGTTGGTGCCGTCGCCGCACATGGCCACGAGCTTGCCTTTGGATTGCTCGTCGCGGATGAGGCGGAGCTTATCCTCGGGTGTGGCCTGGGCCAGAAAATCGTCAACGCCGGCTTCCGCCGCGATGGCGGCTGCGGTTATCGGATTGTCGCCGGTGATCATGATGGTGCGGATGCCCATGCGGCGCAGTTCGGCAAAGCGCTCGCGGATGCCGCCCTTGACGATGTCTTTGAGGTGAATAACGCCGAGCACCTTGCCGTCCTTGGCGACGGCAAGCGGCGTGCCGCCCGACTTGGCAATGGTGTCGGCGATGGCGTTGAGCTCGCGCACGGTTTCAGCATTCACGTTGGGTCGCAGCGCCTGAACGGCGCCGCCGGCGGCAACAGCGGCCGGCGTGCCATTGAGAAAATTAAGGATTGCATCCACAGCGCCCTTGCGGACCCATGAATTGCCAACTTCGACGCCGCTCATGCGGGTCTGCGCCGAAAACGGAATGAAGTTCGCCTGCATTTCCCCAAGTTCGCGACCGCGGATGCCGTACTTTTCCTTGGCCAGCACGACGATCGAACGACCCTCCGGCGTCTCGTCGGCAAGCGAAGCAAGCTGTGCCGCGTCCGCCAATTCCTGCTCGGTCACGCCGCGTACCGGCTTGAACTCGGTCGCTTGGCGGTTGCCAAGAGTAATCGTGCCGGTTTTGTCGAGGAGCAGTGTATCGACGTCGCCCGCGGCCTCGACCGCGCGGCCAGACATGGCGAGCACATTAAAGCGGACCAAACGGTCCATGCCGGCGATACCGATCGCCGACAACAGGGCGCCGATCGTGGTCGGAATGAGCGTCACGAACAGGGCAACCAGGACGACCACGGAAATGCTGCCGCCAGCGTAGTGGACGAAGCTCGGAATCGTCGCGGTCGCGAACACGAAAATGATGGTGAGGCCGATCAGCAGGATGTTGAGCGCGATTTCGTTCGGCGTCTTTTGCCGCTCGGCGCCCTCGACCAGACGGATCATGCGGTCGAGAAAGGTCGAACCAGGCGCGGCACTGATGCGCACACGGATCCAATCGGAGAGGACCTGCGTACCGCCGGTGACAGCGGAGCGGTCGCCACCGGATTCGCGAATGACCGGCGCCGACTCGCCGGTAATCGCCGCTTCGTTGACCGAGGCCATGCCTTGCACGATTTCGCCGTCTGACGGAATCGTGTCGCCGGCTTCCACCAGGACTAGATCGTTGACCTTGAGATTGGTGCTCGGTACGAGCCGATAGCTCTGCTGGTCGCCGGCACTGGTGATCAGCTTGGCCTGAGTCTCCGTGCGCTGGCGGCGCAAGGTGTCGGCCTGCGCCTTGCCGCGCCCTTCGGCAACCGCTTCGGCGAAGTTAGCGAACAGCACCGTGAGCCACAGCCAAACGATGATCTGAAATTCGAAGCCGATGCGTCCGCCGCCGGTGATCAGATCGCGGACGAGGATTATGGTCGTGAGAATGGTCACGATCTCCAGTACGAACATCACCGGACTTTTGATCAGCGTGCGCGGGTCGAGCTTGGCGAACGCGGAACCAATGGCCGGCACGACGATCTTCGGATCAAACAGCGCCGATACCGGCATTTGTTTGCGCAATTGTGAGGTTTCCATCGAAGTAACTCCGAGTACCTAATTGGAAGCGAAAAGGGTGCCGGCGTTCTGTGCGAGCTGCTCGACAATCGGGCCAAGCGCCAGCGCGGGGAAGAAAGTGAGCCCGCCGACGATCACGATCACGCCGATGACGAGCCCGACAAACAAGCCGCCGGTGGTCGGGAGCGTGCCAGACGAAGCCGGGATCGACTTCTTGGCGGCCAGCGAGCCGGCGATCGCCATCGTCGGGATGATCATCCAGAACCGGCCTACGGCCATCGCAGCGGCGCCGGTCAGATTGTAGAACATGGTGTTAGCGCTCAGTCCGGCGAAGGCGGAGCCGTTGTTACCGTCCTGCGAGACGTAGGCGTACAGCACCTCGGTGAAACCATGCGGCCCAGGATTGCCCATGGCGGCGACGGCGGATGGCACCATCATCGCAACTGCGGTCCAGCCGAGATACATGAGCGGCAGGACGAGAAGCGCAAGCATCGCCATCTTGACTTCCTTGGCCTCGATCTTCTTGCCGACATACTCAGGCGTGCGGCCGACCATCAGCCCCGCGACGAAGATCGCAACGATGACGAACAACAGCATGCCGTACATGCCGGAGCCGACGCCGCCAAAAATGATTTCGCCCAGCTGGATGTTGATCAGCGGCACCATGCCGCCGAGGGCGGTGAACGAATCGAGCATGGCGTTCACCGCCCCGCACGAGGCGTCGGTGGTAATGACGCTAAAGAGCGAAGAGGCGACGATCCCGAAGCGGACCTCTTTGCCCTCCATGTTGCCGCCGGTCAGACCGAGCGCATTGAGCGCGTCGTTGCCGTGTGCTTCGGCGGCATAGCAGGCGAGCACGCCGGCAAGGAACAGGATGCCCATGACGCTGAAAACGGCCCAGCCTTGCCGCTGGCTACCCACCATACGGCCGAACACATTGGTGAGCGCCGCGCCGATCGCAAAGATCGAGATAATCTGCACAAAATTCGCCAAGGCGCTCGGGTTCTCGAACGGATGTGCGCCGTTGGCGTTGAAGAAGCCGCCGCCGTTGGTGCCCAGCATCTTGATCGCGATTTGCGATGCGATCGGCCCAATTGCGATGGTCTGCTTGGCGCCCTCCAGCGTGGTCGCGTCGATATAATTGCCGAGCGTCTGCGGTATACCTTGCCAGACTAGGAACAGGGCATACGGAACACAGAACGGAATCAGTAGGTAAAGCGTGCAGCGTGTGACATCGACCCAGAAATTGCCGACGGTGCGAACCGAATGCCTCGCGAAACCGCGGATAAGCGCCATGGCAAGGACGATGCCGGTCGCAGCCGACAGATAGTTCTGATGCGTCAGACCGAGCATCTGCACGAGGTAGGACAGAGTGCTTTCACCGCCGTAGTTCTGCCAATTGGTATTGGTGATGAAGCTGACCGCGGTATTGAAGGAGAGGTCGGGAGCCACGGCGGTCTGTTCTGCCGGATTGAACGGCAGCCACTGCTGCACGCGCATCAGGATATAAAGAATGAGAAAACCCCCGACATGAAACAGCAGCATGCCGACCGTATAGGTGACCGCATGCTGTTCCTGGCGCTCATCAACGCCGCTGATCTTGTAGATGGCGATCTCGACCGGACGCAGGATTGGCGACAGCCAAGTGCGTTCGCCATTGAACACGCGCGTCATATAGGCGCCGAGCAGCGGTGTGATCGCGATGATGATCGCGCAATAAATTACAATCTGGGCCCAACCGATGGCGGTCATGGGTATGTTCCTTCAGAACAGC
>DATCBO010000026.1:0-13019 GCA_036511795.1 Xanthobacteraceae bacterium | reverse complement strand
GTGGAGACCTGAGATGCCAATTGAACTCCTCACTGATTGTGCATCCGACCAGAGTTCGCGTTATGCGAGTCCAAACTTCTGTAGAACGGTAAAGAAAGCAGATTAGATTCCCCGTTCGTTCCTTCACCCGATTCCCCTGTGTGACCGGTCTCGCCGTCTTCGGATCACGGGCGCGTGGCGACGCGCGGCCTGACAGCGACCTTGATATTCTCGTCGATACGGTTGCCCGCAAGGGCTTGCCGGCGTTCGACCTGTTCAAGTGATGCATCTGATCGAGAACGCGACCGGCCTGCAAACCCAGATATCAATGCGGGACTTGCTGAAGCCGCGCATCACGGAGCGGATCGCCGACGACCTGGTCGAGGTGTTTTGACGGTTTCCTCAACCGACGTCCCATCTCCTGGACGCGCTCGTCAGTAGCACCGCGTGATGCTGACGGTTTGCTCTTTGCCGCCATGTCCGGGAACCGTGACGTTCTCCGCGGGGCAGCTCGGCACATAGGGTCGGTCAGAAGGCGTGACAGCCGGCGGATATCGATGGGCCCAATCCCAGGGAACATCATATTTATAAGTGTAATGGACATCGCCCGATGGAGATTGCGGAACGTCCGCCAAGGGTTCGCCATTGAATGGCTGGTCGTAGAAGCCATCTCCCGGCCAGAAGATCCCTGCATTGTTTCTGCGGTGATGCCGGAACGAGTGGGCGACTGCCGGGCGGAAAATCGAATGCGTCGAAGGAGCCCTTCCACGAGCCGCGGCTCCCGAGGCGGCGAATGTCTCGTTAGCGGCAAGCATCAGCGCCACCGCGCCGAGCGATGCGACAAGCGCTCCGTACATTCTATGCGTCATGGCACGTACCCATTGGTTGATTGCCGAGCAACACGCCTGCGCAGGCTAAAGCGGGCGTTTGGTGCCCGCAAATGCATAATTAACAGTTAGTTAACGCGTAATCTTAATGGCGAGCCGTCAGCATCCACCGGGCGAAACGCCTGCGATTCGGCTGGGTTGGCCGAGCCCCCGTCCGTTGAGGAGACCGGACACGGACGCTTGACGGGCGATGCCAATGCGGACGGCGAAGTCGTGTGGTCCTGACGCCTCGGTGCTGGCGTCAAGTCGGCGGACACCAAGCCGCAGGCGACGGTGGCAAGAAAGCCGATCACCGGGAAGAGCACGATCTAAATAAGCCGTAAAACCATTGCGCAGGGAATGCCGGTCGATTCCGGTGAATTCGCTGTGAACAGTCGTGTGCATATTTGTTACCAAGCGCACACGAGGCTGCGGGTGCATCGGGCATCCGGCATTGCCCGCGTCCTCTGATTGGAGAGGGCGGAGCGTTTCCAGTAAAATTCGCGCGAAACGCGCGGCGAGATCGCGGAGCCGGATCCGAAACGGTCGTGTCTGAAGTGGTCGCCTTCAAAAGTCGTGTTTTGGCCCCGTCGAAGACAACCTCCCTCTCGCCTGCCCGGCGCTGCCGTTGTAAACGGAATCATGACCCTGCCGAACAATCCTCCTGTCGATATCGCAAAAATGACAAAAGACCTCCGCGCCGGCAGCCGGGCGGCGCTGGCGCGGGCGATCACGCTGATCGAAAGCCGGCGCGGCGACCACCAGGCCGCGGCGGGCGAGTTGGTGCAGGCGCTGCTGCCCGACACCGGCAAGGCGATCCGGGTCGGCATCACCGGCTCGCCCGGGGTCGGCAAATCCACCACCATCGACCGGCTCGGGATGTTCCTGATCGAGCGCGGTCACCGCGTCGCGGTGCTCGCGGTCGACCCGTCCTCGGCGCGCACCGGCGGCTCGATCCTCGGCGACAAGACAAGGATGGCGCGGCTATCGGCCTCCGACAGCGCCTTCATCCGTCCCTCGCCGGCCTCCGGCACGCTCGGCGGCGTCGCCGCCAAGACCCGCGAGGCGATGCTGCTGTGCGAGGCCGCCGGCTTCGACGTGGTGCTGGTGGAGACCGTCGGCATCGGCCAGTCCGAGACCGCGGTCTGCGACATGACCGATTTTTTCCTGGCGCTGATGCTGCCCGGCGCCGGCGACGAGTTGCAGGGCATCAAGAAGGGCCTGGTCGAACTCGCCGACATGATCGCGGTCAACAAGGCCGACGGCGACAACATCGCCCGCGCCAATCTCGCCGCGGCCGAATATCGCGGCGCGTTGCATATCCTCAGCCCGCGCTCGGAGCACTGGCAGCCGCCGGTACTGACCTATTCGGCGCTGTCGGGCACTGGCATCGACACGCTGTGGCAGAAAACCCTCGATCACCGCGCCGCGATGAATGCGTCGAGCGAGTTCGCGGCGCGGCGGCGGCAGCAGCAGATCAAATGGATGTGGTCGATGCTGGAGCAGCGGATGATGGCGCGGCTGCGCGCCGATCCTTCCGTCCGCGCCAAGGTGAAGAAGACCGAAGCCGAAGTGGCCGACGGCCGCATCACGCCGGCGCTGGCGGCCGAGCAGATCGCGGAGATGCTGCGGTGATTGAGAATGACCTCATGGTGAGGAGCCGCGCAAAGCGCGGCGTCTCGAACCATGGGAGCCATGGACAAATTCCATCCTTCGAGACGGCGCTGAAGAAGCGCCTCCTCAGGATGAGGTTACCAACAACGCGCGAACCGACATGACTCAACTCCGCATCCTCCTCACCGGCTTCGGCCCGTTTCCCGGCGCGCCGTTCAATCCGACAGAGCCGCTGGTGGCGCGGCTGTTGCGCTTGCGCCGCCCGGCGCTCGATGATGTCGAACTGTCCGGGCACATCTTTCCGGTGACCTATGGGGATGTCGACCGCCAATTGCCTGAATTGCTGAAAGCGCGGCGGCCGCAGGCGCTGCTGATGTTCGGTCTTGCCGCGCGCACGCCCTATATCCGGATCGAGACTCGCGCCCGCAACGCCGTCACCATGCTGTGGCCCGATGCCGGCCGCACCCGGGCGCGCAAGGGGTCGATCGCCGGCGCCGCGGATGCGATGATGTTCGGCCCGCACACCGAAAAACTGCTGCGCGCTGCGCTTGGCACCGGCGTCGATGCGCGAAGCTCGCGCGATGCCGGCAGCTATCTCTGCAATTACCTGAGCTGGCGCGCGATCGAGGCGACGGGCCGCGACCATGGTCCGCAGCTCGCTGCGTTCATCCATGTGCCGCTACTCGCGCGCGATGGTGTGGCACGACAGAAAGGGACGGCGCGCATCACGCTCGATCAACTGGTCGATGCCGGCGAGGCGATGTTGCTGGAGATGGTAAAGCTGACACGGCAGACGGTGCGGGAATCTGTTAGTTCGTAGGGCGGGCTCGGCGCAAACGCGCCTTTGCCTACCTTACCGGTTGACATGGAACGCCGTACTGACGCTTCACGAAGGAAACGCGATCATGGACATCCATCGCCGCCATCTGATCGGAGCCGCCGGCGTTGCCGGGGCGCTGGCAACAGCGCCGGACGTGGCGCGTGCGGCGCCGCTGACCTCAACGCTCGGGCGCGATGTCACGCACTATGGCGTGCGGCCCGGCAGCCCCGACGACCAGACCAAGGCCTTGCAGCGCGCCATCGACGACGCCGCGCGCGCGCAGGTTCCGCTGGCGCTGCCGCCGGGCGTCTATCGCACCGGCATGCTGCGCCTGCAGAACGGCACCCAACTGGTCGGCGTGCGCGGCGCGACCAATCTCGTCTTCACCGGCGGCGTCTCGATGCTGTCGGGCGAAGGCGCTGGCAGCATCGGCCTCACCGGCCTCACGCTCGACGGCGGCGGCATGGCGCTGCCGGCGCGGCACGGCCTCGTGCATTGCCTCGGCGGGCGCGACATCCGCATCGCCGATTGCGAGATCTCGGGCAGCGGCGGCAACGGCATCTGGTTCGAAAACGTCTCCGGCGACGTCAGCGGCAACATCATCGGCAATACCGCCTCCACCGCGATCGTCTCGTTCGACGCGCTGGGCCTGCTGGTGTCGCGCAACACCATTGCCGGCACCAACGACAACGGCATCGAGATCCTGCGCACCGCCATCGGCGATGACGGCACCCTGGTGCTCGACAACCGCATCGAGGACATCAAGGCCGGTCCCGGCGGCTCCGGACAATACGGCAATGCCATCAACGCGTTTCGCGCCGGCAATGTGATCGTGCGCGGCAACCGCATCCGCAACTGCGATTACTCGGCGGTGCGCGGCAATTCGGCATCCAACATCCAGATCACAGGCAACAGCGTCAGCGACGTCCGCGAGGTGGCGCTGTATTCGGAGTTCGCGTTCGAGGGCGCGGTGATCGCCAACAACACGGTGGATGGTGCCGCGCTCGGTGTTTCCGTCTGCAATTTCAACGAAGGTGGGCGCCTCGCGGTGGTGCAGGGCAACATCATCCGCAATTTGCTGCCGAAGCGCCCGATCGGCACCGCGCCCGACGACGATGCCGGCGTCGGCATCTATGTCGAGGCCGATAGCTCGGTGACGGGCAATGTGATCGAGAACGCGCCGTCGTTCGGCATCATCGCCGGCTGGGGCAAATATCTGCGCGACGTCGTCATCTCGGGCAATGTGATCCGCAACGCCTTGGTCGGCATCGGCGTGTCGGTTGCGCCGGGCGCAGGCACGGTGCTGGTCAACAACAACATGATCTCGGAGACGCCGCGCGGCGCCGTGGTCGGGCTCGATCACGCGCGCCCGGTCACCGCGGACCTGTCCGCCGAAGGCGCGCAGCGCTTTGCCCAGGTGGTGATCGGGACCAATGCGGTGCGACGGTAGGCGGCGAAATGGGTGCGCCTGCGCTACAGCGCGTTGCGCAGCAGCGGATAGCGTTGCTGCATCACGGTGAGATCCAGCGTCAGTTCCGGAGCGTTGTCCAAGGCTGGCGCGTCCGCATCCGGCGCGGAAGGCGCATCGCCGGCGAACACACGAACGGCTTGCGAAGCGGCCGGAATATCCGATGGCGGCGGTTCGGCAGCGATCTGTGCAGGTTGCGGCCGGCGCCAGGGAACCTGATCGCGCAACACCGCGCCGCGCGCCTGCGCGGCGCGGGCGTGACCGAGCCAGGAGATATCAACGGCGGAATTGTCGGGAGAAGCCTCGCGCGTCGACAAATCGCGCCAGATTTCCACCGCGGCCTTGGCCTCCTGGATATTTTCGAGAAAGGCGAGCTCGCTGTGAAAGCGGCGCCAGCGGCCGGTTTCGAACAGCTCGGTGAGGTATTCCAGCCGCTGCTCGGCGAGATCGCACCAGCGCGCGAGCACGTCGCGGCCACGTGCCACGTCTAAACGATGTGTCATGAACCAGCCCGTCAGGAGAAAACACGGACGCAGACGCAAACGCAGACGAATCAATTTGACGTGACAGGGATATTCTGTGGAAAACTTTTGCGTTGTCCAGTGAGTGCTCTTACCAGACCACCATCATCGACAGAAAGCCGGGGAAATACGGGCTTGTCCCCCTTATGCACAGTCAAGCCGCGCCGGCGGGTGGCAGTCTTGCGGCCGGCCGCTCCGGGGGTGCGGACATGGCGGTTTGATTTTGCAGAGCCGCCAACGCCTTTCCAGAAACGAAAGACCCGTCCGGGGGGACAACCGGACGGGTCAAGCCATATGGGCGCTTGGGGTGGATGGGCGCTCGCGCCGAATACAGCCTCGATGGGGAGGGATTACCGCTCCCACAGATATTGGTCGCGCAAGGGTGGCCCAACGTTCAAAACGGCTAGCGACTTTTTTCGACTTTTTGGCAGGTCATTTTGGACCGGAATTATTGCGCGGCGGGGCGACTGGCTCCGGCGGCGGCCGGCTGGTCGGACGCCATCGCGGGCGCCGGCTGGTTCAAGGCCCTGGTCGCGGGAACCTGCTGACGGTCGGACACATTTTCGGCGGCAGGGGTATCCGAGGCCACCGGCATCGCCGGCGCGGGGACGACCGCGGTGACCGCCGCATAGGCATCGGCCTCGCCGGCGCCGAACAGGTCGTCGCGGCCGGGGGCTCCGAGATCGCGGGCGGTCTTCATCAGGATCGCGCGCAGCGCGTCCGGCTTCAACGCGGGATTGCGCTCCAGCAGCAGTGCCGCGACGCCGCTGATATAGGCGGCGGAAAACGAGGTGCCCGACGTCATCTGGTATTTGCCGTCGGGCGCCGGCAGCAAGATATCGACGCCGGGTGCGGCGACGGCGATGTAGCTGCCGCGGTTGGATGCCGCAAACAGCTTGTCCCGGGCGTCGGTGGCGCTGACCGCAATCACGTTGCTGTTGGCGGCGGGATAGAGCGGCGGCGATTTCGCGCCGGCATTGCCGCTCGCCGCGACCATCACCATGCCCCTGGCGGCGGCCGCAGCGATACCGCGTTCGATCAGCGCATCCTTCGGGCCGGCGAAGCTCATATTGACGATTTGGGCGCCGTGGGCGGCGGCGTAATCGAGCCCCCGCAGAATCACGAACGAGGTGCTTTCCGCACCATTGGTCGCCGCGCCGAACGCGCGGATCGCCAGGATCCTCGCCGCCGGCGCGCTGCCCATCAGCCGCGCATGCGCCACGATCGCGCCGGCAACGCCGGTACCGTGGGGATGCGGACCCTGCTTGCTGCCGAGGGCATCGAAGGAGCCCGCGATCGAATTGGCGAGTTCCGGATGCTTGACGTCGATTCCGGAATCGATCACGGCAATGGTGACGTTGGCGCCGTGGGCGAGGGTATGGGCCTCGGGCAATCGCAGCTTGGCGAGCGCGTATTGCGCGGGATCGCCCTCGGTCAACGCGGCAGCCTGATCCTGCAGCAGATAGCGGAAATTCGGCTGCACCGAGCGAACGCTGGCCTCGTTGGCGAGTTCGCGGCTCACGGCCTCCATGGAGCGGCGGCCGGTGATGCGAAACAGGCCGATGGTGGCGCCGACCAGCGGAAAATTCTGCGACTGCAAACGCGCGAGGCCGTGACGCCGCGCCAGTTGGTCGGCCTGCGCGTCGGACAGCGAGCCGTCGATCTCGGCCACGATTTCGTTGGCGACGCTGCGCGGGTCGAGCGTGGTCTGCGCCACGTTGCGGCGCGGACCGTTGCCTTTGTTCTTGCCCGACATGACGCCGCCGCCACCGCCCGATGCGAGCGGCTGCCCTGAGCATCCGCCATCGCTGTCGCGATAGGCGTAGCTGCAGCCCGGAATGGTCCGGAGATTGGGTATGGTTCGACCGATTCCCGTGACCGCCGTGCCGGCGAGGTTCGGATTGATCCGCGGCATCACCGTGGTCATGCTCGGGACGCGCGCCCCGATGTTGAGATTGGGCGAGCGCATGATGCTTTGCGCCTGGACCGCCGCACCCTCGAAATACGCCGACGGCACCGCCGAGACGACGAACGCCAACGCCAACACCGCGCGCCGCGCCCTGCTCCGCCAATTGACGCCATCGTGGACCATGAGACCTCAGGCCTTTGCGTTAGCGATAAGGCGCCGCACAGCTCAGGGCGCCGCCACCGCGAGACTGACAATCTTCTCGCCTTGCAGCTTGCTCATCAGGTTGGCGACCTCATCCTTCGGCATCGCCTTGTTGCCGAATTGCAGCCGGAACAAGCCCCCTCGCGTGTCGACGATCGAGGCCTGATAGCTGTCGAGCAGCGTGGTGATGTCGGCGACGCGTGCGTCCGGCGCGAACCGCACCAGCGCGCGCGGCGGCGCTTCCGGCCCCAACCCACGGGTGATGGGCTCGTTGGTGCTGAGCGAAGCGGTCTGGAACGCGGCCGGCTGGTTCTTCACCAGCACCACGCCGATCACGCCGGCCTGCAGCAGCAGCGCCAGCGCGGCCAGGCTTCCCGACCAGGCCAGCGTACGCGGCGACAGGCTGGCGAAAAATCCGGTGACCCGCGCCGAGACGGTGCGCGACACCGACGGCTTGCGTTCGGGCTCGGCGTCGATCGCCGCGAACAGCTTCTGCATGGCGCGCGCGGACGGCGCACCGAGGCTTTCGTTGAGACCGATGGTCTCGGCATATTCTTCCCGGATCGCGGCGTATTGCTTCACAAGCGCGGGATCGCGCGCAAGCGCCTCCTCGACGCGACGTGCATCGCGCGGATTCAAGGTGCCGGCCGCATGCCATGGCAGCAGCATTTCTATTTCACTGGACTCGTGCTCCGACATTTTATTGCTCATTGCCATCATGGCCAGCCTCGCTCTACGCCGGCTGCCTTGAGCAGTTCGGCCAGTTTCTTGCGTGCATAAAACAACCGCGTCTTCACAGTGTTTTCCGGAATGCCGACGATTTCAGCCACTTCTTCCACCGATTTCTCATGGTAGTAAACGAGATCCACGATCTCCCGATGCTCCAGCGAAAGGCCGGTCAGGCACTTGCGCAACGCTTGACTGGTATCCTTCTTCTGCACCGCCACTTCCGGATTGTCGGACGCATCCTCGATCGCATTGGCGGCTTCATCGTCCAGTTCAACGTCCTTGCGGCGGCGCAGCGCGGACAGCGCCTTGAATCGCGTAATCGCCAGCAACCAGGTGGAAACGGCGGAGCGGCCTTCGAACTTGCCGGCCTGACGCCACACATCGAGAAAAACCTCGCTGATGAGGTCTTCCGCAACCTGTTCGTCCCGCACCAGCCGCACGCCGAAGCGGAACACCCTGACATGATGCCTGCCGTAAAGCACCTGCATGGCGAGCCGGTCGCCTTGGGCGATCCGAGCGATCAGGACGTCGTCCGAGGCCGCCTGTGTCGCACTCAATGGCCGTCTCGCAAGGTTGGTCGGATTGGGCCGCCGGCTGGTTCGACAGGAAAGGCAAGAATCTTCAAATTATCGCAACAGCCCGCCCGCGTCTGTGATGTACCGCACAAAAGATGGCAAGGCAGCCGCCGGGAATTCCGCAATTGTAGCCCAGAAATCAGTATCATAATACCAAAATGCTTTCTTGGCGTCTCAATCGTCCTGGAGCCGACCTTAGCAAGGCTTGGTCCGCGACACAGCATTTGCATGGTCCGGCCGCCCCGACCGGTCCGGCCCGGATCGGGCCCACCGCATCACACTACTCGGAACCGGCCAATTTCCACTGCGAAACAAGGAGGATGGCGGCCTGGAAGGATTGAGATTCGGCAATCAAAGATACCAAACCTAAAGGCTTTATTCCCTAAAGTTTCATCAAAGACATTGCAGCAATGGCGGGACATGAGCGGCGCGGCTTCATCGCTTCAAGGCCAGGGTAACAGCGCCCTTGCGCTCGCCGATCAGCTGTCACCGGACGTGCTCAAGCGTCGCGTCGGCCAGCGCCGTCAGATGCTCGCGGTGCTGGCGGCCAGCTACTCGCTGCTTCCGCTGGTCCTGCTAGTCTATTGTTACGCCGGCAGTATCTCCATCGTCATTCCCTCGGCCTATTTCCTGTCCGGTATTGCGTTGATAGGAATTTTTGTCGTGCTGTCGGAAACCCATGTCAACGACAGGTTCGAGGATCATTATCTCACGATCTTTCAGATCGGCGGCCATGTCGCGCTCCAGCTTGGCTTCCTGCTGGCCGCGCCCGAAATCGGATATGCGTTTCTCAACGTACTGTTCTTGATCTTCGAATTCGGCGCGCTGCGGATGACCTCGCGGCAGGCAACCGTCGCCTGGACACTCACGATCATGGGCGTGGCCCCGATTTTTTTGCTCACCAGCACGCCGATCGGCATGCCGGTCGCAACCCATCTTGAACGTCTTGCCGCGATGCTCTGCTTCGTCCTGACCATCGGACAGTGTGCGTTCGTCGGACTCTACGGCAGTTCGTTGCGCAAGATGCTCTACAACCGCAGTTCCGAACTCAAGGAAGCCTACACCCGCATCGAACAGCTCGCCGAACTCGACGAACTGACCGGCTCCTTCAACCGCCGCTGCATCATGCGAATGCTGAACGACGGAATTACCGGCGCCCGCCTCAGCAAGACGCCATGCTCGATCGCGCTGATCGATCTCGACTGGTTCAAGCGCATCAACGACGCCTATGGCCATCCCACCGGCGACGAAGTGCTCAGAACATTCGCCATCACGGTGTTCGCAAACATCCGCAGCATCGACAGGTTCGGCCGCTACGGCGGCGAGGAATTCCTGCTGCTGCTTCCCGATACGCCAGATGATACCGCCACGAAAATCCTCGACCGGTTGCGCGCGATCATCGCCGAGCTCGACTGGAGTGCGTTTTCGCCTGGCATGCAGGTAACGATCTCGGCCGGGATCGCGACCCTGAAACCGGATGAGACCCCGGAGACATTTCTCGCGCGCGCCGACAGCGCGCTTTACGCAGCCAAGGCACGGGGACGCAACCGCATTGCCAGCGCCTGATCCGACCATTTCCGTTTCCGGCGGCGGAGAAGCCGTCGCCGGCAAAAAAGCCCGAATACTCCAGGATAGAGTCATGAGTTCGAAATCGATTTCCACTACCGAAGGCCTGCTCGACGAGTTGCAGACCACGCTCTCGCACGGAACCGTCGCGCGCCGGGTCGAAACCCTGCGCCGGGTGACCGATCTCTTCATCGACGGCGCGGTCGACTATTCAAGCGACCAGATCGAGCTGTTCGACGATGTCTTCCAGTGCCTGATGCATCAAATCGAGATTTCCGCCAAGGCGCTGCTGTCCAATCGCCTCGCCCCGATCGACACCGCGCCGCCGCGCACCATCCGCGCGCTGGCGCTCGACGATCTGATCGAGGTCGCAGCTCCGGTATTGTCGCGTTCGGAGCGGCTTGACGACGACCTGCTGATCGAAACCGCGCGCAACAAGAGCCAGGCGCATTTGATGGCGATTTCGACCCGAAGGGTGCTGAGTGGCGCGGTGACCGATGTGCTGGTGCTGCGCGGCGATGACGAGGTGATCCAGAGCACCGTCGACAATCCCGGCGCGGAATTTTCCGAGCGCGGCTTCACCCGGCTGGTTGATCGCGCCGAGGGGGACGACAACCTCGCGACCTGTGTCGGCTTGCGTCCGACGATTCCGCGGCATCTCTATTTGAAACTGATCGCCAAAGCCTCGGCGACGGTACGGACACGTCTCGAGGCCGCCAATCCGCAGCAGGCGGGGGACGTGCCGACCGCGGTGCGGGAAGCGACGCGGCTGGCGCGCTCGGCGCCCTCGGCCGTTACCCAGCAAACCGCGATCGCCCACGCGCTAGTCAAATCGCTCTATGAGGACGGCAGGCTCAATGAGCATCAGGTCGAGGCGTTTGCCGAGGCCGGCAAATTCGATGAAGCCAATGCCGCGATCGCCGCACTCGCCAATGTTTCGCTGACGATCGCGGAAAACATGATGGTGGAAACCCGCGCCGAAGGCGTGATGATCCTGGCCAAGGTCGCGGGCATGTCGTGGACGACCGTCAAGTCGATCATCAACATGCGCGACTATCTCGCGAGATCGGACCGCACCGATCTGCAGAGCTGCAAGGATACCTACGAACGGCTGCGGCCCTCGACCGCACAACAGGTGCTGCGCTTCCACCGCATGCAGCAGACGACGCCATCGGCGGCGTGAGGACAAAACGTCGCTGGCCAGGACACGTGAGCTATTACGTGCATTGGGTTGAGAATGGAGAAGGGTCCCTTCCTACTGATCAAAGAGATGCCATTCAAGAAGCCAATTTTGCCACATACAATCTCGTAACCTTCTTCCTCACGTCGGAAGAAATCGCTGCGTTGCTGCGTCTCGTGAACCGCGCGGAGGCCGATCTACATAGCGACATAACGTCAATAGATTTGATACCGCGTTATGTTTATTATATTTGTGGAGCGGTCTCGTCGGGAAAAAGCACGGTTTTGAGCCATCTACGAAGCATGACGACTGTTGAGGAATGGCCCGATCGCATGCCGACGGCGATGAACAAATTGTCGGTTGATGCCAGTCCGCTTGAAAAGGAGGATATTGATCCGAAGCTTGAAGAGGCCATCTGGAAGAAAAACGAAGAGATTTCGAACACGAAAGTTGGTTTAGTGGCGGTCGATCGAGCACCACTCGATTTCATTGCTTTTCCTGATACCGAGGACGAGAAGCCGACGGAGACCGCTAAGAAGCGACACACCAAAGTGTTGCGCCGCCTGGAGCAGCAGGGCTTCAACAGTCTAAATCAAGGCCAGGTTATATTGGTGATTGCGGACCCCAAGACACTTTTAGAACGCCAAATGCAGCGCGGACGCCGATCAACTGACGACGACCTAAGATCGCAGCGCGCGGAGAAGCTTTTATGCAAACAGCAAAACCTGATGAAGGAAATTTACGAGACCGCAATAAACGAAGGGAGTCATGTTCGAGGGGATTGCTGTTCAATCGCAACGTGCGTCCAAGATGTCATCCGAATTATCTATTTCGGCGACTACAAACCCTTTGCGTTTAAGTTCCGGCTCGACACGTATATAGGAACTTCCTGATGGCTAGGAAGAACGTTTATCTCGCGAGCGCGTTGTTTTCTGATAGCGAACGTCGGGCAAATGAACAAATTGCGACCCTCCTCGAGAAATGGTTCGACGTGTTTTTACCTCAGCGGGACGGGCGCCTGATAGCCGAGCTAATCGCTGAAGGCATGAAAGTTGACGCCGCTTATTCGCATGTATTTGGTAAAGACATTGAGGCTATTCACGGATGCGATGCAATAATGATAAATCTTGACGGACGCACGGTTGACGAAGGTGCAGCATTTGAACTTGGATTTGCTTTTGCCAACGGGAAGGTCTGCGTCGGTTACCGAACAGACGTACGTGTGCTGCTCCCGTGGGGGCTAAACCCCATGCTCACAGCTCCTCTGGAGAGAGTGTTTCGCTCAGACCTTGAGTTGGAAAGCTGGTGCGCAACATTTGCGGCATCGAAGTCGAACCTAAGCGCCACGGGCTAATGTCTGACGACGACGTGTTTTTGAATCGAACCTTCCTTAAGGGAATATGCCGCCTCCGGACGAACACCAAACGGACGACGCTCATTTCATTGTTCGCGCTTGGGGCTACTCTCTTGCAAGAACGATGCAATGTACTCCGCTAGAACCTGAGCAGCCTCGATCCCGCCAGCGCGCCGATGGCGGTGACCAGCGCGGTGGCGATGCTGTACCAGGTCGCCACGAACAGCGGTGAATCGT
>DATCBO010000025.1:0-8201 GCA_036511795.1 Xanthobacteraceae bacterium | reverse complement strand
AGCGTGGAAAAGCTTACCGGCGGCCAGTCGGCACCGACGATAGCCGGAGTGCGTCCCTCGCTGGCGCCCGCCGATAGCAGGCCGGGCGGCAGCGCCGGCCGCAATCTCGGCGCGGGCACGGCAGGCGGCGGCACATCGATTCTGCCGGACGTGCGTATCACGCCGGATGTCGCCAACAATTCACTCCTCATCTATGCCAACAGCGAGAACTATCGCATCATCGAGCGCGCGCTCAATCAGATCGATCGGCCGCAGCTCCAGGTCGCGCTCGAGGCTACCATCGCCGAAGTCACGCTGAACGATAATTTGAATTACGGCGTGCAGTTTTTCCTGCAGAACTCGCTGCAAAGCGGGGCCACCAATCCCGATCTTCTGCAGGTCATCAATACCGCCGCCCAAAGCTTCGCCATTGGACCGGCGCTGCCGGGCTTCAATTTTCTCCTTGGGCCCCAGACCAATCCGCGCGTCATTCTCAATGCGCTCCACGCCTATACCGACGTGAAGGTGCTCTCGAACCCCTCGCTCGTCGTCATCAACAATCAGCCGGCAAGCCTTGAGGTCGGCGATCAGGTACCGGTCACGACCGGTACCGCCACCGTGCTGAGCACAAGCAACACGGTCGTCAACACCATCGACTACAAGAATACAGGCATCATTCTGCACGTCACGCCCCGAATCAACGCCAACGGCGCCGTGCTGCTTGACATCGAGCAGGAGATCAGCAGCGTCGACACCACCGCCAACACCGGCACGCTGACCCCCACGCTGGCCCAGCGCAAGGTCAAGAGCCAGATCTCTGTGGTGAGCGGGCAGACCGTGCTGCTGGCGGGCCTGATCAGCGAAACGCAAAATCGCTCGCGCTCCGGACTGCCCTTCCTCGACCAGATTCCTGGCGTCGGCGAGGCGCTGTCGCAAAATCAGAAACAGCTGCAGCGCACCGAGCTGATCATTTTCATCCGGCCGGAGATCATCCGCGACAGCGTCGACGCCGCGGTGGTGGCCGAGGAACTGCGCTCGAAGATAAGGGGCAGCAAGGTCGGCACCTATCACCCGCCAGGCGCCGTGCCGCCGATTGGGCCGCACACGCTGCAATGACGATGCGGGCGTTTGCGCCGCGGCAGGCCGCCCTCCAGCTCTGCACGATCAGGGAATGAGCGTAAGTTTGCCGCCGCGACGGATCGAATCGGACCGGATGCCGCTCCCCGGACGCGTTGCGCAGTATTGCGGTCTCGGAATAACCGCGCTGGCCGCCGCGGCTGCGAGCATTGCGGCCGCGCCCGGCCCAGCGGGCATTTTCGGAGCCGGGCTCGGCATTCTGATGCTGGCCATTGCAGTGATTGACGCCCGGCGCTTCATCATTCCCAATTCTCTAAATGCCGCCGCTTTTGTCATCGGATTACTCGACGCCGCGACCCGCGCGGGATGGGATGGCGCGCTCAGTTCGGTTCTGCGCGGGGGCGCTTTGGCCTTGAGCCTTCTGATTATACGGGCCGGCTATCAATGGCTGCGCGGGCGGCAAGGCATCGGCCTCGGCGACGTGAAGCTCGCCGGCGTCGCCGGTGCATGGCTCGACTGGACGATGATGCCGATCGCCATTGATACTGCCGCACTGGCGGCGCTGGCGATCTATACGCTGCACTGGATGCGCGGCGGCCAAGCTTTGCAGCGCGCGACGCGCGTGCCATTCGGACTGTTTCTCGCACCGGCAATCTGGCTGTGCTGGATGCTCGGCACCAGCTTTGCGTCCCGCATCCTGCCGGGAAGTTAGCGGCGCTGTGGCCGCCACTCGGCCGCGAGCGCCTGGGCCTTAGTGCGCTGCGCAAGGCTGATTTTCGTGGCGACGGCGTCGCGAATGCGGGTCCAGTCATCGCGTTCGCGGCC
The DNA here is from genome assembly GCA_036511795.1 of Xanthobacteraceae bacterium. Taxonomy (GTDB): domain Bacteria; phylum Pseudomonadota; class Alphaproteobacteria; order Rhizobiales; family Xanthobacteraceae; genus BOG-931. Next base: position 6,320 of record DATCBO010000025.1, on the reverse strand, counting down.
ACGTGCGTTGGCCACCGCCAAGTCAAGCCATTTGTAGGCCAACACATAGTCCTGCGGCACGCCCTGACCCTTGTCGTACATCAACCCGAGCCAGTACTGGGCGAGGCCATAGCCTTGTTCGCTCGCGGCATGCAGCCAGTCCGCTGCACGAATGTAGTTTTGGGGCACACCATATCCCTTCAAATACATCAGTCCGAGATAGGTCTGTGCGACCGCGTCGCCCCGTTTCGCCAACGGCCCGAAGATCGCGACGGCGCGGCCGTACTCTTCATGGCGGAACGCGGCCACGCCATCTTGTATGCCGGCCAGCGCCGAACCGCCGGCCAACAGCGAGAAAGCAAACGCAAAAAACAGTCGTCGACTGGCCATCTTGTCCGTTTGAATCTTCACCACGTATAACGCAGGGTGCCTGAACCGGCGTAGATCTGCGCGCTATTGGCGAACTCACCGTCGAACTTCCCGATCAGCGTCCATTGTGGCGCGAGGTGCAGTTCGGCGCCCACGGTCGTCAGCGCCGAGTCGTGCGGCACGGGCGCGCCATTGACCACAAAGCTCGATCCGGGCAGCGCCTGGAAGGCCGCACTCAGAGCCGGATTGTCCACCCAGTCGTGCGCCCAGGCGAGCCGAGCCCGCAGCTGCACCGGCATCGCGCCCCAGGCCGTGAGCGCATCGAAGCGCGCGCCGAGTTCGCTACGCGTATCCGTGGCAGTCATCGCGCTATAAGTCAGACCAAAGCCGCCGCCGGTGAGGTCGGTCTCACTGTAGGTCGGCGTGTGGAAGTTCTGCGCCTGGATCGCCGCATATGGCGTCACGCCCATAGCCGACGCGACCGCGTACCGGTAACCGCTCTCGACTCGCACGCCAAAACTCTGGCCCTGGAAATTGGCAGTGAGCTGGTCGCCGAGCGCGGTGCGGTTGGTGGTGAACCAGTTGTTGGTGAACGCGAGTGCAGCGCCGACATAAGCCGGCCCGAAATATTTGGTGCCGTAGGCGCCGGCCTGGAAGGCATCGCTTCGGCCTGTGCCAAGCCCCTGCTCCAATCCCCAATTGGTGCCGGCGCCGGCTAGCGCAAAGCCGAATACGGTGTCGGGGGTCGCGTGATAATCGGCACCGGCAGCAAAACCATAGGTGCTGGCGGTCACATTGGTTGATCCGGTCGCCGGATCGCCGTTGAAGGCGCCGCTGCCGCCATAGCCCGCGCCCCACACGGTCCAGCGCTGATCGAAAGCTTGTTTCGGCGGCGCCTTGAGCAAGCCCGCATAGGCGAGCGCAACGTCGGGCGGGAAGCTCGCCTGCTGATCCGGCGCAAAGCCGAGGGCGCCACCGCCCGAGGCCGGCCCACCGCGGCCGTAAACGAACGGATCGAGCATCAGGCTCAGGAATTCGTTGGTCAACTCGAAGGCGCCATGCTCGGCGCCGGTCGCATCCTCACCGTCCAATTGCGTCAGAGAATTCGCCAGACTGCTGCCGGTTAAATTGAAAAGGTTGGCAAACCCGCCCGAAATCGCGCCCCCGCTGTTGATAAAATTATTAATTGTATTCGCGACGTTCTGTTGATTGACGTTAAGACCGCTCGTCGGGAGGCTGACACTGAGGTCTAACAAGACATCGTCCGTCGTATAGGCCAGGCTTGCTTGGGCGTCGGCTGGTAAATTAGTCGTGGAAAGACTGGAAAAGGTAGTGCCGTTAAGCCCGGCGGACTGCAGGATCACGTATTGCTTTGTCAGATAACTTCCCGAGGTAAAGACCGCATCGACGGTGCCGGCGAGCGAGGCAGTGCCGGCCACCTTGGCGAACGAAGCGGTCGTCGGATTGATTTGCACCAGATAGATCGCGCCGGATTGGAATGCGAGATTACCGGCAACTGTCGTTGTGGTGCCCGGGGTGCCCGAGCCGGGTGTAAACGTGCCGCCGCTCGCAATCGTTAGATTCCCAATCGTACCGTTGCCGGTCAGTGTTCCACCGGCTTCCACGGTGGTCAGGGTTGAGCTTGCGATAGAGCCGGTGATCTCGAGTGTGCCGGAATCGACGTTGGTTGGGCCGGTGTAAGTATTGGTGGCCGAGAGCACCAGTGTGCCGGCGCCGTTCATGTTCAGCGTACCGGGCGAGGAGCCGTCGGCAATCACGCCCGACAGCGTCTGAGTCGTGCCGGAAGGCGGCGTGAAGTTCGGATCGCCCGCGATTGTGATGTGGTTGGCAATGGTGAAGTTGCTGTTGAGAAACGACAGCGTTGTGCCGGCCGCCATGGCGAGCGTGCCCGTGCCGAGCGCGGAATTGTTGCCGATGACAAGCGTCCCGCTATTCAGCGCCGTTCCGCCCGAATAACTGTTGGCCCCGGAAAGGGTCAGCGCGCCGCCGTCATTTTGCTGCACAATGCCCGTTCCTGAGATCACACCCGCAAAGGTCACCGCATCGGAACGCGCAAAAGCCAAAACGCCGTTGTCAATGACGTTGCCGGCGATTAAGCCTGTCGTCGCATTGGCGCCGCCCGCGCCAATCTGCAGCGTGCCGGCACTGATCACCGTGCCGCCCGTGTAAGTGTCGGTGCCGGTCAGGGTGGTGACACCGCCGCCGATCTGGGCGAGCGAACCGCTGCCGCTGATCGTGTTAGCAATGTTTATGTTGCTCGACAGGTCGATCGCGAGCGTGCCGTTATCGGTGATGGTGCCGGTGCCGGCCACCGAGCCGGTCGCGCCGCCATTGCCGAGCTGCAACGTGCCGGACGAGATCGTCGTACCGCCCGTATAAGTGTTTGTGCCGGTGAGAATCAACGTGCCGGAGCCGATCTGACTGAGGCCGCCGCTCCCGGACACCACCCCTGCAAACGTAACCGTGTCCGAGCGATTGAAGGCCAAGATGCCGTTATCGGTCACATTGCCGGTAATCGAACCCGATGTGCCACCATTGCCGACCTGCAGAATGCCCCCCGAGATCGTTGTGCCGTCGGTGTAGGTGTCCGTCGCCGTGAGGATCAGTGTGCCCGGGCCCGTCTTGGTCAGAGCGAGGGTGCCAGATCCATCTTTGATCACACCGGCAAAGATCGAATTCGCGGTATTGTCGGCAGTCAGAGTTGTCGCCGCGGCATTATTGGTGATGGTGCCGTCGCTTGCGCCGGTCAGATTCCAGACCGTGGGCATTTGTCCATTGAGATCGAGCGTCGCATTAGCAACACCTGACCCGACGGTCGTGCCAGCCTGCAGGCCAGTGAAGATGCCGGCGCCCAAACCGTTGCCCAGAACCACAGTACCGCCGTCGACCGAAATGGCGCCCGAACCGGCAATTGTGGTGGTGCTCCCCGGCATCAGCGTGATCGTGCCGGTATCCGTCGCCGACCCGAGATGCAGAGTGCCGCCGCCGCTATCGACAAAGCTCGGTCCGCCGAGCGTCAGCGACTGCCCGCTCGCAACGCCAATCGTCGCCGAAACGCCGGAGTTGATCGCAATGGAATTCGCGAGCGTGCCGCTCACCGTAGCTTCCAGCGTCACGCCGCTCCCGTTGAAGGTCAGCGTGCCGGAGCCGAGTCCGCTGACATTGCCGATCGAAATTTCTCCACTATCGATCGTCGTCCCGCCGCTGTAGGTGTTTGTCCCCGTCAGCGTCAGCGTGCCGACGCCGACCTTGATCAGCGAACCGCCCGTGACGCCGGAGTTGTTGCAGGCCGTACCGCCGACGCCGCAATCGGAGATGACTCCGGAGACCGTCGTGCTCAGACTGTCGCCGACCGTCAGTGCGTTGGCACCCAGATAGTAATTGCCTGCCCCCTCGATCGAACCGGCCGAAAGCTGGTTGTTGCCAGCAGGGCCCGTCGAAGCGGAAAAATCGACGGTGCCGCCCGCATTTGTGATGAAACGAGCACCGCCGCCGGTCGCGTTGTCAGTGAATTGCGTCTTGCTGCCGTTGTCGGTCGTGATGATCGCGGTCCCAGCCGTACTGGTATCCGCAAATGACAGCAGAAAACCGCCGGCCTGCGTGACGATGCTGGCAGTGCCCGCTGTGCTGGAATTGGCAAAAGTGATCGAGCCAACGTTTTGGATACTGGCGCCGCCGGCGCTGGCATTGTTGTTGAAGAAGATAAAGCCGGTGTTATTGGCAATCGTCGCAGTGCCTGCAGAGCTCGAATCGTTGAATGTCAACACACCGCCGGACGTATTGGTGATATTCGCGGTGCCGGCGGTCGTCATGGCATCGAAGGTTGTTGAACCGCCGTTGTTGTTGGTGATCGTCGCGCCGCCCGCCATGCTGGTGTCGGTACCACCGGCCGTTCCAAATGTCGTACTGCCGCCGCTGTTATTCGTGATATTGGCAGTCCCGCCCATGCTCGAATTGTTGAAGTCTACCGTGCCGGCATTGACGATTGTTGCAGCGCTAGCAGTGGCATTGTTGTTGAAAGTGATAGTGCCCGCGCTGACGTTCGTTATGCTTGCGTTCCCGGCCGACGCCGAGGTGAAGAAATCCATCTGGACGTTGTTGGTAATTTGAGCACTGCCTGCCGAGCTGCTGTCGTTAAACTGCAAAATGCTGGAATTGGTTATCGTCGTGTTGGCGTTTCCGGCATTGCTGGTGTTGTTAAAATCGATAAAGCCGCCATTATCGTTATTGTAAGTCACGGCTCCCGCGCCATTATTGGCGGTGCTGGAATTCTGAAACACCAGCGTGTTGCCAGAAGTGACGTTGAAGGTTTGCGTATTAGTGGAGTTGTTGGTGACGCCTGCAGCGTTGACGATAAATGGATTATCGACGTTGATCGTGTAGGCCTGCGCGTTGGCGGTGAAATCAATAGCGCCGATTATAACGATACCGTTGTCGTTGGCGACGGTCGTAACGCCGGTATTGGTGAATGTTGCTGTGCCGCTTGGGACGGTGGCCGGCGTCCAATTGTTGGGCTCGACCCATTCGTTAGGATCACCGCCATTGTTTCCTACCCAAGTCGCGTCCTGGGCGTGGGCGGCGAGAGTACCAAGGCCGGTGCCGCAGAGCAGCGCCATGGCCGCGCTTCGCAACAAACCTAGAGATGAGCGACAAGCGACGCGCATTCGTGCCCCAGGGATGCAGGCCAGCCGCAAACACCGCCGCAACCGTATGTCGCGGTATTCGGATTAAGAATCCACGGTTCAATCCTATAGCCCGTGCAGCGATACCAATACCGCTCTGCGTGCCTCGGAGTCCGATTCAGTGTGGATGTGACGAAAATGCCACATGAATCTTGCGTCACATGCGCCCTTTGCACAGGATTGGGGGATAATCCACAAAGTGCCCATAATCACCGAATGGGTCCCTAGCGGCCGAATCTCCCATTCGAGCCGCCGAGTTCCCATTGCCAAACCTGCGACTGACCATCCGACGCACGAGGTCTTCATCTCGGCGCGGTCTTGCCTCGACACGCCGAGTCGAAAAGGAACATAGGCGACAGCGGGCGAAGCGGCGATCTGCAAGCGGTCGAGCGTCATGACGGGATGGATCTTGGCTATTGGTTATTGCCTTCCGGGCTGCTAAATTAGCGGCATCTGGAGCGGTTCTTCAGATCGATCAAGTCCTTTGCCTCGGTTGCCGCAGGGCCATCGAGGCACTTTTTTTTGGGTCTGACGATACGCTTCTGAGAATGCAGGCTGCTTGTCGAGCATCCCGTCGGCGCGTGGCGGGGCTATGGACAACGGACGTAGGCGGCAAACACGTAGCCGTCTGGAGCAGCGCTCGTCGCCATGGCAACTTCATACCAGACCTGCCCGCGGCTGTCCGTCTTCGTCCCCTCGAAAAAGACGAGCAGCTTTTCACCATTGCGCACCCGAGCGACTGTCTCTCCATTCGGCTGCATTCGGATGTTGAGCGGAGTTCCGGTCGGATCGGCCACTAAACACACCGCCGCGGCTGCTTGCACGGGCGCGGAAATCGCAAGCGCGATCAACGAGAAGGCGATCATGACAGTTCTGCGCATGGCGATCTGCTCCGTGTAAACCTTGCGTGACGCGCGCCAGCCTATACGAGCCTCCGTCTCCTATCGCCCGCCACCGGCGAAACGCAAGAGAGTGGAGGCGGGGAAGGGTGCTTCGACTTCGGCTGAGCATGGCCCGACAGCGCGTGGCCGGAATCGTGCCCGCAACCTGCATCTCTGTCGCGGCTCTGGCTTTCTGTTTCCCGCACACCGAATTGGTCCCGATCAAATCCGCATCATCGCCCGGCCATCACCGAGTCAGTTCGGATCACCACGAGTTGCGCGGAGACCTGCTTGGTGCCACGCTTGTAACTCCCGTGCTCCGACGTATTGGTTGTCGGAACGAAACGGAGATTGAATCGGCACGTCGGATTCAGTTCGGTCGTGTCCA
>DATCBO010000024.1:0-26424 GCA_036511795.1 Xanthobacteraceae bacterium | reverse complement strand
GAGCGCGCCCCGTGCCCGCAAGGCGCGGGTTGTGACGACGCGTCTCTCGGCGTTCCGCTTCCCCTTTGTTTGCGGCCTGGGTGGGCACAGGAAAACCCAGGAAATAGCGCAAGCGGGAGAAGCCGTTAGCAACATGGTGGGGCAGAGGACTCGCGCGCGAACAAAAAGCGCGCCGCGTGAACGGGGGCGCTTGCCCGTACTCTCGCCGCGTGCGGCCGCATTGAGCACAAACGAAGTCCGGGGTTAAAACGTCTGCAGCGCAGGAGGAGTGACAATGGAGCTGGGGCTAAACGGCAAAGTCGCGCTGGTGACAGGATCGAGCCGCGGCATCGGCCGCGGCACCGCGCTGGCGCTGGCCGCCGAGGGCTGCGACGTGATGCTTACCGGTCGCGATGGCAACGCGCTCGAGGAAGTCGCCGCCGAAATCCGCGCCTTAGGCCGGCGCGCGGCGATCGCCGTGCTCGATCTGCGTGCGGGGGACGGGCCGGAGGCGCTGATCGCGGCGCTTAAGCGCGAGTTCGGCGGGCTCGATATTCTGTTCAACAACGCCGGCACCACCCGGCGCGGCGACTTCTTCACGCTGACCGACGCCGACTGGGAGGAAGGTTACGCGCTCAAGTTCTTCGCCCATGTACGCCTCACGCGCCTCGCCTGGCCGCTGTTAAAGGAGCGGCGCGGATCGCTGATCGCCATGGGCGGCACCAGCGGGCGAAAGCCGCACGCCGACTTTACGATCGGCTCTTCGGTCAACGCCGCGGTCGCCGCCTTCACCAAGTGCATGGCCGATCGCGGCAAGGCCGACGGCGTGAGGGTCAACTGCATCCATCCGAGCCTGGTGGAGACCGAACGGCAATGGCGGCGGATACGCACCGAGATCGAGCGCACCGGGTCGCCGGAAGAAAAGATCCGCGAGGAATTCTGCCGCGAGACCGGCATCATCCGTTATGGCAAGGTGGAGGACGTAGCCGACCTCGTCACTTTCATCGTCTCGTCGCGCGCTTCCTGGCTGCACGGCGCGACAATCGACATCGACGGCGGCGAAATTCCGGTGCTGTGATTTGGTCATTCCGGGGCGCGCGCAGCGCAAGCCCGGAATCCATAATTGCGACAGATGAAGGACGGTGTAGGTGAGCGAACGAACTGCTACGCCAGTGAGTATGGATTCCGGGCTCCTCGCTTCGCTCGGCCCCGGAATGACGAACGCCCCCGGAATGACGAACGCCTCGGAATGACGCCCCCATGAACATCCTCTTCAGTCCCGCACGCATCGGCCCGGTCGAAATCAAGAACCGCATCGTCATGCCGCCGATGACGACGCGGACATCGGACGCCGACGGCTTCGTCACCGATGACAGCGTCGCCTACTACATGGCACGGGTGCGCGGCGGCACCGGCCTCGTCACCGTCGAGATGGCCTCGCCGGAGAAATGCGGCCGGCATCGCCGCCATGAAATCGGCATCTACGACGATCGCTTCCTGCCCGGTCTGACGCGCCTCGTGGGTGAAATTCATCGCGGCGGCGCCAAGGCGTCGATCCAGCTCGGCCATGGCGGCGGTCACACGCGCATCGACATCTGCGGCGAGACGCCGATCGCGCCGTCGGCCATCCCGCATCCAGTCTACGAGACCACGTTCGAGACGATCGTACCGGAGGCGATGACCAAGGCGCGCATCGCCGAGACTATCGCGGCGCATGTCGCGGCGGGTTTGCGCGCCAAGGCAGCCGGTTTCGATTGCGTCGAAATCCACGCCGCGCACGGTTATCTGATCTCGCAATTTCACACGCCGTTCGAAAACCACCGCACCGACGAGTATGGCGGCTCTCTCGAAAATCGCGCTCGCTTCGGCCTGGAAATTCTGCGCGCCGTGAAGGCCGTGTTGCCGGACACGGGCGTCATCTACCGGCTTTCGGTCGAAGATTTTTTCCCCGGCGGACTCACGTTTGAGGAAGGCCGCCAAATCGCACTGTGGGCGGCGCAGGGCGGCGCCGACGCGCTGCATATCACCGCCGGGCATTATCGCTCGCTGCCGTCGGCGCAGATCGTGCTGCCGCCGATGAGCTATCCGGACGGCACATTTCTCGATTTCGCCGCCGAGGTGAAAAAACAGGTCAGCGTGCCGGTGATCGCGGTCGGCCGGCTTGGCGATCCGAAGCTTGCGGAAAGCGCGGTTTCAGGCGGCAAGACCGATTTCATCGCGCTCGGCCGCACGTTGATCGCCGATCCGCAATGGGCTGCGAAGGTCGAGCGCGGCGAGCCGGTGCGCCGATGCCTTGCCTGCAACACCTGCATCAACGAGATGCGCGGCGGCGCGCGTATCGGCTGCGTGGTCAACGGCGCCGCCGGCCGTGAGACTTTATTTGCCGATGCGAAGCCGCCAGACGGCGAGCGCATCGCCGTGATCGGCGCCGGTCCGGCGGGCCTGACCTATGCGTCGCTCGTCGCCGACGGCAACACCGTCACCGTGTTCGAAAAGGACGCCGTCGCCGGTGGCTCATTCCGCTATGCCGGCAAGGCGCCGCAGTTTCAGGAAGTGACGGCAAGCGAAGCAAGTTTCCGACGCTATGTTGCCGACATGGTGGCCGCCTGCGAACTGAAAAAAGTCACGTTCCGTTTCTCGACCGATGTCAGCACAGTTCCGGCACAATTGGCCGCGTTCGACCGCATCGTTATTGCATCAGGCGCCGCCTATCGCTTTGGCCTCGGGCCGCTCGTCCCCTGGGCGCTCGATCGCGGGGTCTCCCGCCTGCCCGGCTTGGCGCGGCTGTTCACGTCCGAAAAGCTGCGCAACTGGTTTTACTATCGCGCGCGGCGGGGCAGCGGCGACGCCTTCACGCGGCTCGCCCGGCCAGGACAAAAGGTCACGGTGATCGGCGATGCGGTGCGCGCCGGCAAGAGCAAGCAAGCAATCTCAAGCGCATTCGATGCTGCATTGCTGGGCAAGTAGCGCAAATCATAGCCGGGTCCGGGCTATAGCTGGCATGGTTCTTGCGATATCATCGCTGCCATGGTCTCAGCCGCGAAAGTCCATCTCGATAACGTCAGCATGACGTTCGACACGCCAGCCGGCCCATTCCACGCGCTGGCGCCGGTCACATTGTCGATCGCGCAAGGACGCTTCGTCAGCCTGATCGGACCATCGGGCTGCGGCAAGAGCACGATCTTCAACATCGTCGCCGGCCTCTTGCAGCCGTCCGGCGGCCAGGTGCTCATCGACGGCGCCGATGCCACCGGCACCATCGGCCGCACCGGCTACATGCTGCAAAAGGACCTGCTGCTGCCGTGGCGCAGGGTGCTCGACAACGTCATCCTCGGCATGGAAATCCAAGGCTTGCCGCTGCGCGAAGCGCGCAGCCGCGCTCTGCCGCTCTTGCGCCGTTACGGGCTCGGCGGCTTCGAATACGCCTATCCGAATTCACTGTCCGGCGGCATGCGCCAGCGCGCCGCGCTTTTGCGCACGCTATTGTTCGATACCGACGTGGTGTTGCTCGACGAGCCGTTCGGCGCGCTCGATGCGCAGACCAAATCGCACATGCAGGAATGGCTGCTGCAATTGTGGGGCGATTTCGGCAAGACGGTGGTGTTCGTCACCCACGACGTCGAGGAAGCGATCTATCTGTCCGACGAGGTCCATGTGATGGCCACGCGTCCGGGACGGCTGGTCGAAACCATTCCGGTGCCGATCGCGCGGCCACGCCACCGCAGCGTCACGCTCACGCCCGAGTTTATCGGCATCAAGGAACGCTGCATGCAGCTCCTGAGCGACGCGCATAACGCTGCGCTCGACGAGGCCGCGTAATATGGCAACCGGTATGACCGTTCAGGACACGTCCCACGCCGCCGCGGTTCATCTCGCCCCCGCGACGCAGCCCGTCCGCCCGGCCAAAAAGTTTCGGCGCCTGCCGGCGCAGCGTGACTGGCCGTTCTGGCTGATTGTCGTCATCCAGATCGGAATCCTGATGGGTGCGATTGCGCTGTGGCAGGCGGCCGCCGATTTCGGCTGGATCGATGGCTTCTTCTGGTCGAAGCCGAGCGCGATCTACGACACGCTGATCAAATTCTTCACCGAAGGCGACGCCTGGACCGACGTCGCCTACACTTTCCGCTCTACCATCTTGGGCTTCGTGCTGGGCACGACCGCCGGCTCGCTGCTCGGCCTGTCGTTCTGGTGGTCGCGCAATTACGCGGCGGTGGTGCAGCCTTACATCATCTGCTTCGAATCGTTGCCGAAGCTCGCACTGGCGCCGCTTGTGATCCTGGTGTTCGGCATGGGGCTCACCTCGAAAGTCGCCATCGCCACGGCGCTGACGATCGTGGTCTCGACGCTGACGACTTACGCCGGCGTCAAGGCGCTCGATCCGGATCAGGAGCGACTGTTCTACTCGCTCGGCGCCAGCCGCATGCAGGTGTTTCGCAAACTGGTGGTGCCGTTCTGCCTGCCGTGGGTAATCTCGGTGCTGCGTGTCAACATCGGCCTCGCGCTGACCGGCGCCATCGTCGGCGAGTTCATTGCCGCGCAACATGGCCTCGGCCGCGCCATTCTGTATGCCGGCAGTACTTATGACATCGCGCTGGTTTGGGTCGCCGTCATGGTACTCTCCACGCTTGCCGTCGTCATGTATGTGGCGGTGTCATGGCTCGAGCGCATCCTGCGCAAAGGCATCAGGCAATGAATTCGAAACTGTAGCCCGCATGAGCGCAGCGACATGCGGCACCGGCGTTCCCGGATATCGCTTCGCTCATCCGGGCCACGAATGGAGGGCTTACCCATGACCGATCAGAAAGTTAGTGCACCGTACAGCAGAAGAAAATTCCTACGGTCGACCGCGGCAGCAGGCGCCGCGCTGGCTGCGCCGGCCATCGCGCGAGCAGAAACCAAGGAGGTGCTGATCGCCGAACCGGTCCACGGCACCGGTTACCTGCCGCTCTACATCGGCATCGCGAAAAACCTGTTCGAAGACGTCACCGTCAAGATCGTCACGATCGAAACGGGCGCCGGCCACACCAATGCAGTGCTGTCCGGTCAGGCCTTTGCCTTCATCGGCGGGCCGGAGCACTGCGCCTACGCCAAAGTGAAAGGCGCCGAGCTGCGATGCGTCGTCAACTGCGTCGACCGGGGCAATGTCTATTTTTGCGCCGGCAAGGGCCAGGAACCGACCAACACCGACTGGGCGAGCTACTTCAAGGGTAAGACCATAGCGACCAGCGGCTTTGGCGGCACCCCGAATTCGATCACCCGGTATCTGCTGAAGAAGTGGAAGCTCGACGCGACCAAGGACGTGACGCTGGTCGAAACCGCCAACTCCGCGATCCTGCCTGTGGTGCGCAACAAGCAGGCGCAGATCGGCTGCTCGACCGAACCGTTCGTCACCCAGGGCGTGCGCAGCGGTGCCTGGGGCGAGCCCTTCATCAACATTCCCAAGATGATGGGCCCCTATGCCTACTCGACCTTCAACCTGCGTCTGGATTCAATTAATAAGACTCCCGGACTGGTGGAAGGCTTCGTCCGCGGCATGATGAAATCGCTGAAATTCGTCGATCAAAATCACGACGAGGCGGCCGAACTCGCCAAGAAGCAGTTTCCCACCATGGGGCTTGACGATCTCAAGGCGACGCTCAGCCGCTCGTTCGCAGACGATCTGTGGAGCAAAGATGGCACCGTCAGCCGCGCCTCATGGGACACCGCCAAGGCCGTCGTCATGGGCGCCGGCATTCTCAAGATCGACGTCAAATACGACGAGATTATCGACATGAGCTACGTCGACAAATTCAAGGCCAGCCTTTGAGTGTCACTCGCTTCGCTCGGCCCCGGAATGGCGATACAATAGAAACGAAAAGCAAAGGACCTAAACATCATGTCCGAACCCATCTGGAACAAGTTTCTCACCGAACGCGACAAGGCGGTGTTCGACACCTCCGGCTACGGCGCGCGCGGCGGCTTCGGCAAACGCCCGGCGCTGCTGATCATCGATGTGAACTGGGCCTTCTGCGGCGATCGTCCCGAGCCGATCGTCGAATCGATCAAACGCTGGCGCAATTCCTGCGGCGAGGACGCCTGGACGGCGCTGCCCTATATCCGCTCGATGATCGATAAGTGCCACGATAAAGGCATCCCTGTGCTGTACACAACCGGTGTGCGGCGCGACGACAACTGGGACACCGGCTCGTGGGCCTGGAAAAACTCGCGCAACGAAGAGGACCGCGAAACCATCGTCACCAACCTCGACGGCAACGAGATCGTGACGCCGATCGCACCGTCGCCGCAGGACATCGTCGTACTCAAGCAGAAACCGTCCGGATTCTTTGGCACCAACATGGCGAGCTATCTGACGCTGCTCGGTTGCGACAGCTTGATCGTCACCGGCACCACCACCTCGGGCTGCGTGCGCGCCACTGTGCTCGATGCGTTTTCGCTCAATTACCGCATTGCGCTCGCCGAGGAAGGCTGCTTCGACCGCTCACAGGCGAGCCACGCCATCAACCTGTGCGACATGAATGCCAAATATGCCGACGTGGTGAAGACCTCCGAGGTGCTCACCTTCCTCGACGCGTTGCCGAGCGGCATGTTCGACCTGCCGAAAGGCAAGCCGGTTGCGGCGCGGGAGCCGAAGCGCGCTGCGAATTATTGAGCGCCGATGCGGCGTGCCTTTGAGATCCGGCCGGCTGGCGCGTGGAACGAGGCGAGCGCGATCGACAGCATCGCGCTCGATGCGCATGAGCGGCATCGCCGTCGCATTGTGCTGACCGGCGAACGCGGCACGCAATTTTTGCTCGACCTGCCGCAGGCAGCCGCTCTGCGCGACGGCGACGGACTGTTGCTCGATGACGGCGGCATCGTGCGCGTCGCCGGCCGGCCCGAACCGCTCCTTGAAATCCGCGCGGCGAGCTCCGACGATCTGGCGCGGCTCGCCTGGCACATCGGCAACCGCCACATCGAGGTGCAAATCGCCGGCGATGCGCTCCGCATCCGCCACGACCACGTGATCGAGGACATGCTGCGCGGGCTCGGCGCCCGCGTGACGCCGATCGAGGCGCCGTTTACGCCCGAAGGCGGCGCTTACGCGCACCACAACGATGATCACGGCCATGACTAAGGCGCGCAGTCGCACGCCCGCTCTCGTCGATCCGCCCGCGCTTTTTCGCCTGATGGCGTGGCTGTCGCCGGCCTATCCGATCGGGGCATTCTCCTATTCGAGTGGCATTGAATGGGCAGTCGAAGCCGGCGATATCAAGGATGCAGCAACGCTGCGCCCGTGGCTTTCCGGCATGCTTGGCGCGGGCAGCGGCCTTTGCGATGCCGTCCTATTTGTGCACGCACATCGCGCCGCCGCGGAGAATGACGATACAGCCCTGCACACGGCCGCCGAATTCGGCGCCGCGCGGGTGACATCGAAAGAGCGCCTCCTCGAAACCACCGCACAAGGCCGCGCCTTTCTGGATGCGACGCGCGCCGCATGGCCATGTCCGGCGTTGGCGCGGCTCGACGCCTCCTGGCAGGGCGCGATTGCGCTGCCGATCGCTGTCGGCGTCACCTGCGCCGGACACGGCATCGCCTGCGAACCGGCGCTGCACGCCTTCCTGCATGCGCTGGCGGCAAATTGGATTTCCGCCGGCGTGCGGCTCATTCCGCTCGGCCAGACCGACGGCCAGCGCGTGCTCGCCGCGCTCGAAGGCGAAATTGCGGCCTGCGCGGCACGTGCGCTCGTCACTCCGCTCGACGAAGCCGGCTCATGTACTGTACGCGCCGACATCGCCAGCATGCGGCACGAAACGCAATACACGCGGCTGTTCCGCTCCTGATTGGCACCCTGCACTTCGCGCCGGACAATTCGACGCAGAACCTCATCATCGTGCCGACATCATTGCGAGGGTGAGGTAAGGCCAAAGTCCGGCGCGACGCCGCTGTACCTCCCAAGATTACCCGGCGCGAGAAAGACGACAATGCAGTCTCCGTTCAGCAAAAATTCCATGGTTATTGCGCCCTGCCTGGTCGCCATCGGCATCATGTGCGCTCTCGTCGCCTATTCACCGACGCTCTATCGCATGTTTTGCGCCGCAACGGGGCTCGCCGGTACGACGCAGCGGGTCGCGGCCGATTTGGCGAGGGTCTCCAAACAGACCATCACGGTGGCCTTCGACACCAATGTCGCGCCCGGACTACCGTGGCGCTTCGTACCGGATCAGGGCGCCGTAACCGTGCATCTTGGCGAACAAAAGCTCGTGTACTTTACGGCCGAGAATCTCAGCAACCAATCGATCGTCGGGCACGCCACTTTCAACGTCACTCCGTTGCGCAGCGGCATCTACTTCAACAAGATCCAATGTTTTTGCTTCAGCAACGAACGGCTCGGCCCCCACGAAATAGCCAAGATGCCCGTCGTCTTCTATGTCGACCCGGCATTCGGCAAAGACGCCGACATGGCCGACATCGCCCAGCTGACGTTGGGCTACACCTTTTTCCGCACCGTCGACGTGCAGAACGCCAAGGACCTTTCACGCTTTCTCGCCAGCAATCCGCCGGACCCCGTGGAAGGCAAGGCGCTGTTCGCCGAGCAATGCACCGCATGCCATGCGCTCGACACCAACAAATTCGGTCCCAGGCTGGGCAGCGTATTCGGACGCCGAGCCGGCACAGCGGCCGGCTACGATTATTCCCCGGCGCTCAGGAACTCTAACCTTACGTGGACGGCCGACAGTCTGGATCACTGGCTGACCGACCCGAAAAAATTCATCACCGGAGTCAAAATGCCGGTTCGGGTTCTCGACCCGATCACGCGCCGGAATATCGTTGCCTATCTCCAACAGGAGAGCGAGCGGCGCCATGCGCCAAAAGCCGGCACCGCTTCGAATGGCACCTGATATTAGACGACCGAGCTCGCATTACTTTCATTCGTTTGCGCCTTGTTGACAGGGTACATGGCGCGCAAGAACCGCGAGATCGTCAAACCCTGCACCACGATCGTGAACACCACCACGGCGTAGGTCACCACCAGGAGCTCAGTACGCCACGCGCCATCGGGCAGTGTCAGCGCCAGCGCGATCGAAACGCCGCCCCGCAGCCCGGCCCAGGTCAGTACGGCCGCGTCGCGTCCCTTGTCGCGCCACGCTTCCCGCGTCAGCGCAAGCGGCACGGCGACGCTCACCAGGCGGGAGAGCACCGCCAGCGGAATGGCGAACACGATCGGCAAGAGCTGCGTCGGCGCAACGACCAGGCCGAGAATTTGCAGGCCGATGAGCAGGAACAGCATTGTGTTCAATAGCTGATCGAGCAGCGACCAGAACCGGATCACGACGGTACGGGACTCCGACGCCATGCCGAAGTGCGGTGACGGCGACGCCATGCACAGCCCGGCGGTCACCACCGCAATCGGCCCCGACAGCGCGAATGCGGTGGCGAGACGATAGCAACCGAGCACCAGCGCCAGCGAAATGAGAAGCTGCAGTCCCTCGTCGTCATGCACGCGGCGGATCAAGAGCGCCACGAGCCAGCCGGCGGCAAAGCCAAGCAGACCGCCGCCAACAATCTCGCGCAGCAGCGCGGTGAGTACCACGCCGTGGCCGAGCGTAACGGCCCCACCCTGAATGACTCCAAGCGCCAGCAGGAACAGGACCACGCCGGCACCATCGTTAAACAGGCTTTCGCCGACAATAGCGGCGCGCAATCCCGCCGGCAGACGCACCTGCTGCAGCAGGTTTTCAACGACGACTGCGTCGGTCGGCGCCAGGATCGCGCCCAGCACAAAACACCATGCCAGCGGGACGGTGAGCCCGATCGCCCCGAATAACAGCCACATCCCGCCACCGAAGATGAGCGTCGAAATGATCACGCTCGCCGTCGCCAACAGCAGGATCACCCACCCCCGCCGGCGCAACTCCGCGACATTGACATGCAGACTGCCGGCGTAGAGCAAAAGCGCGAGCACGCCGTCGAGGAAGAAATGCGATAGATCGGCCGCTCTCAGCGTGCCGCGAAACCACCTCATGACGTGCAGGTGGAAGACATGATCGCTCACGACCACGAGCAGGGAGACCACAAGCGATCCGACCAGCATCCCGATCGCGGCCGGCAGCTTGATCCACAGGTGGTTGACGCTCCCGATCACGACGGCGAGCGCCAGCACGATTGCGAACAGGTCGACCGGTTCGATCATTCCGTATAGCCCCGTCACAGCATGGCGTCCGGCCAGCCCAAATACAACGCCACTTTGCCGGACCGCCCCACCCGATCTAAGCTTACACGCCGGATGGGAGCTCCTGCATGCCTCAGAATCATGGTCCATTACGCGTCGGCATCGGCGGTCCGGTCGGCTCCGGCAAGACCGCACTGATGGACGCGCTGTGCAAAACGCTGCGCGACCGCTATCAGATCGCCGCCATCACCAACGACATTTATACCAAGTGGGACGCCGAATATCTGGTGCGTTCCGGGGCGCTTGAGCCTGCGCGCATTGCCGGCGTCGAGACCGGCGGCTGCCCGCATACCGCGATCCGCGAAGACGCCTCGGCCAATCTCGCCGCGGTCGCCGACATGAACAAGAAATTTCCCGGCCTCGATCTGGTGCTGATCGAATCCGGCGGCGACAATCTGGCGGCGACGTTCTCGCCGGAGCTTGCCGATCTCACCATCTACGTGATCGACGTTGCCGCCGGCGAGAAAATCCCGACCAAGGGAGGGCCCGGCATCACCCGCTCGGATCTCCTCGTGATCAACAAGATCGATCTCGCGCCCTATGTGGGCGCCTCGCTCGACAACATGGAGCGTGAGTCAAAGCGCATGCGCGGCGACCGCCCGTTCGTGTTCACCAACTTGCGCGAAGGCAAGGGCATCGATGAGATAGCGGCTTTTATCGAGCGCAAGGGCGGATTGGAGGCAACGTAGGGGCGGCCCTTGTGGCCGCCCGCCTAAACCGCGGGACCGGGCGCCCACGAGGGGCGCCCCTACGCAAGACGACGCTTATGATCGCCCCGTCTGCTTTTGCGCGGCGGTGAGGTGGCCGTAGCTCTGCACCGGCGCGCACATCAGGAAGCGGTAGCCTTCCTTGACGATGCGCTCAACATTGCCCTGCTCGACGTGCGGATGACCGACCACGACATTGTGCTTTTTGCAGGTGTCGACGATCCGCTTCATCCATTCCAGCACGGTCTTGTGCTCGTATTGCCGTGGATAGCCGAGTTCCTGCGACAGGTCGCCCTCGCCGATCAGGATGCAGCCGATGCCCGGCACGTTCTTGAGCATATCGTCGAGATTCTCGACGCCGCGGGTATCCTCGATCTGCAGAATGCAGAAGATTTCGCCCTTCGGGTTGAGCGGCCACACATCGGCTTTCTGATAGTAGTCCTGCTGGCTCAAGCCCCAATAGCGCGCCGCGGTGGTTGGCCCGTCGCCGCGGATGCCGGCCGGCGCAAAGTGCTCCGCGGATTTCAGCCGCGGATAGCGGCAGGCGCCGACCGCGTTGGCGGCTTCCTCGACTGTCGATATATGGGGGAAAACGATGCCGTAGCAGCCGTTGTCGAGCGCCTGTTTGGCTTGCCACTGCGCCATCTCGATACCGTTCACCGGGACACGGACCATCGGCGTCACGCCCGGCACCACCGAGGCGGCCTTGGCGATCTGCGCGCGATTGAGCATGTATTGCAGGCAATCCCGCAACCGGCCGCTGTCCCACGGATTGTGCTCCATCTCGAACACGCAGCCGTCGAATTTCGACGTGCTCATTGCGACGGCGGAGTCGACATGAGCCGCTGCAAAGCACGTCAGCGCGTGCTGGCCCGCTTCGAGCGCGCGAATGACGCCGTTGAGCCTCGGTAAATCAGCCATTCCTTGGTCTCCCAATCGATAATTCCCACCCTACCAGATTATCGTCCCGGTTTGACAATCGTGCGCAGCCTCGTAGCATCCGGCCGAACCCAAAACCACAGTGAAGAGTGCCATGATTATCGATTGCCACGGCCATTACACCACCGAGCCCAAGGACCTGCATCGCTTCCGCAAGGAGCAGACCGCCGCGGCCAATGCCAAGGACAAGACGGCGATGCCGTCGCGTGCATCGCTGAAAATGTCAGACGACGAGATTCGCGAGAGCATCGAAGGCAACCAGCTCAAGCTTCAGCGCGAGCGCGGCACCGATCTCACCATCTTCTCGCCGCGCGCCTCGGGCATGGGCCACCACATCGGCGACGAAAGCGTGTCGGTCGAATGGTCGCAGATCTGCAATGACCTGGTCGCGCGCGTGGTCTCATTGTATCCGGAGAACTTCATCGGCGTGTGCCAATTGCCGCAATCGCCGGGCGTCGATCCCAAAAACTCCGCCGCCGAGCTCGAACGCTGCATCAAGATGGGCTTCGTCGGCTGCAACCTCAATCCCGATCCGTCGGGCGGCTATTTCAACTCGCCGCCGATGACCGACAAATCGTGGTTTCCGCTGTACGAGAAGATGATCGAGCTCGACGTGCCGTGCATGATCCACGTCTCCGGCTGCTGCAATCCGGCGATGCACACCACGGGCTCGTACTATCTCAACGCCGACACCATGGTGTTCATGCAGATCCTGCTGTCCGACCTGTTCAAGACTTTCCCCAAGCTCAAATTCATCATTCCGCATGGCGGCGGCGCCGTGCCGTTCCACTGGGGCCGGTTCCGCGGCATCGCGCTCAATAACGGCAAGCCGGAGCTCGCCGAGATCATGGGCAACAACATCTACTTCGACACCTGCGTCTATCATCAGCCGGGCATCGACCTGCTGACCAAAGTGGTGCCGATCGACAACATTCTGTTTGCGTCCGAAATGGTCGGGGCGGTGAAGGGCAACGATCCGCGGACCGGCTTCGGCTTCGATGACACCAAGCGCTACGTCGACGAGGCGCCGATCAGCGAGGCTGACCGCAAGAAGATATTCGAGCAGAACGCGCTGCGCGTCTATCCACGCTTGAAGACCAAGGTGGCGGCGACGGCCTAACGCCGCCGGCGCGCGAGGGCAAACGTTGGCGAAAGCGCGCAAGCGAAAGACGGCCAGGAAGCCCAAATCTCACGTCGTGCACATCGGGCCGCGCGAGGTCGAGACCCGCGGTCTCGCGACGGCGTTCTGGTCCGATCTTTATCACCGCTCGATGACGGTCCATTGGCCGGCATTCTTCGGCTCCGCTGCGCTGATCTTCATCGTTCTCAATGCCGTATTCGCCTTGGTGTTTTGGCTGGGCGATAAGCCGATCGCCAACGTTTCGCCCGACCTGCCGCTGCCATTCAGCCTGTTCTATTTTTCGATCGAGACGCTGGCGACGGTCGGCTACGGCGACATGCACCCGCAGACCAATTACGGGCATATCGTCGCGACTATCGAAATCTTCACCGGGATGACGTTCCTCGCGGTGATGACCGGGCTGATCTTTGCCCGGTTCTCACGGCCGCGCGCCCGCTTCGTGTTCGCCCGGCATCCGGTCGTCGGCAGTCATGAAGGACAGCCGACGCTGATGATCCGCGTCGCCAATGCGCGGCACAATACGATCTCGCAGGCGACGGCGCGGCTATGGCTGCTCCGACTGGAGAGTACCAAGGAACGCGAGCAATTCCGCCGCTATTACGAACTCAAGCTCGAACGCCGCGAGCATCCGATGTTCTCGCTGAGCTGGACGCTGTTGCATGTCATCGACAAGACGAGCGCGTTTCACGGCATGACGGCCGAGGAATTCGCCGATTCCGAAGGCGCCCTGATCCTCAACCTCGGCGGCGTCGATGACAATTCCGCGCAGCGGCTCTACGCTCGCCAGATCTATTCGCGCCAGGACATCCGCTGGCAGCATCGCTATGCCGACGTCACCAGTATTTCGGACGACGGACGCCTCGTGCTCGATTACAGCAGGTTCCACGACGTAACGCCTGACAAGGCGTAGCCGCTGAGAACGCGGCCCGTCGTATGGTCAGACGGCGCGGCGAGCACCCGACTGGTTGCCGCGCCCGATCCAGTTGCCGAGCGCTTTGACGACAGGATTTGGGCGGGTCTTCTTGAAATCTATCGCGATGACGTGCCCGACCGCCGCGATGAGCGGGTCGCGACCGCGGCGCTTGGCACGCGTAGCTCGTTTGGTCTTCGTGCGAACCGATTGCCTGACGGCACCGAGCGCGATCGGACCGACATGAGTGAGAAATACCTTTTCGTGCGCGCGGGTCAGCGCCTTAATGGCTTGCGGCAACGACAGCCATTTCACCTCTTTGACGTCGCTCGCCAAAGCATGGACCGGCCGGCCGGCGGCGCGCATCAGCCAAAACTGCACGATCTTGAGCCGCGCCGCGACCACATATGACACCGAACCGAGTAATTCGTGCACCGAGACGTCGTAGCCGGTCTCCTCCTCGACCTCGCGCACCGCAGCATCGCGCGCGTGCTCGCGCCGAAGCAACTTACCTTTGGGGAGCACCCACGCCTTTTCGCGCCGCAACCGCACGACGGCGATACGGGGTCTGGTCATGCCGCGCAATACAACGCCGCCTGCAGCCAGAATCGGCGCGTGGCCCTTCGCCGAATCAGTCATGCCAAATTTATGCCGGACCGACCGCCGGGGGGCAAGCCGACAATTGCGCGCCGCCAAGACTGCGCGCCGCCAAGGCGCCGGCCGCCAACACTCAATGCGCAGGCAAAAAATATTCGGCAACCCGGTCGCGGACCAACTGCGGCGCCGCATAGGCCTCGTCCAACAGCGACTGGATTTGGGCACCGTCGAGCGGATCGATGATCATTTGCGCCTTGGCGGCTTTCGCGGCGAATTCCGGGTCCTTCATGGTCTCGTCGAACGCCGTCCGCAACGCCCGAACTCGGTCCGCTGGAACGCCCGGCGGCGCGACAAACGGCCGACCGAATTCACCAGGCAACGCAGCGAGACGGAGGAAGGTCCTGTCGTCGGGCTTCGACAAAAGATCAAGCGCAAGCGGGACGCTCGCCGGCAAATCCTTGTCCTTCACCAGACCCATCTGCAGGATCACGTTGAGATCGTTGCCGGCGATCCAGGCCGGAGAGGCGGATTGCAGCGTCTGCCACGCCAGCCCGCAGATGCCCTGCACCTCGCCCTTCTCCAGCGCCAAACGCATTTCCGAGGTCGAATAGCCGGAGATGATCTTGAATTTAGTGCCAAACAGCGCGTTGAGAATGCGCGGGAAGATGGCGGGCGTCGAGTTGCGCCCGGTGGAACTGACCAGCACCTCGCGCGTCTTGGCGTCGTCCAGCGTCTTCACCGGGGCAGTCTTCCAGGTGACACACACGGCCTGCTGTTTGCCGATGCTGCCGATCCAATTGAGCTTGCGCGGTTCGAACTGCGCGTCGTGATCACCGTACAGCGGCATCAGCGCGATGGTGTTGAACGTGGCGGCGATCTCCGAGCCATCGCGCGGCGCGGTGTGGAACATGGTGTTCATGTTGGCGAGCCCGCCCGCGCCGGGCTGGTTCTTCACCACGATCGCGGGATGGCCGGGGATGTGCTTCGCGTAGTAGGGCGCAAACAGCCGGGCGTAGAGATCGAAGCCGCCGCCGACGCCGGAGCCAACAACGAGCGTCAGTGGCGTGTGGCTGTAAAAATCCACCACCGACTGGGCATCGGCGGACGATGCAAATGCGATCGCCGCGAGCGCCGCGCCGGCAAGCCGTGCCTGCCAGCCCGCGTTCGGGATTTGCCACCGCACCCCGTTCACTCCGTCAGCTCACACTGATCACGATCTTGCCGAAGTGCTTGTTGGCGCGCATTTCCGCGAGCGCGTCGGCGATATCGGCAAGCTTATAGGTCTTGTAGAGCGGCAGGCTCAGCGTGCCGCTTTCGACCGCCGGCCACAGGTCGGTGCGCATCAGCCGAACGATCTCGCGTACCTCCTCGGGTGTACGGGTGCGGAAGGTGACGCCGATATAATCGATGCGCTTGAGCGCGTGCTTGTCAAAGTCGAACTCGCCCTTGGTGCCGCCGAGCCGCCCGACATTGACGATGCGGCCGAGAATTTTTGCCGCTTCAAGGTTGCCGTTGGCGACCGGCGCCGAGACCATGTCGACGATCAGGTCGACGCCCTTGCCGCCGGTCGCCTTTTTGACGTCCTGCGGCCAATCCGGCTTGCCGGTGTCGATGGCGACCTCGCAGCCGCATTCCTTCAGCCGCGCGAGCCGCCCGGCGTTGGTCGAGGAGCCCATCACCAGCGATGCGCCCATCAGCTTGCCGATCTGCATGCCCATCAAGCCGACGCCGGAGCTCGCGCCCTGGATGAGCAGCGTCTCGCCGCGCTTGAGCCGCCCTGCGGTCACCACCGCGTTGTGCATGGTCTGCAGCGCCACCGGGAAGCAGGCCGCCTGTTCGTAGGTCATGTTGTTGCCCGGAATGCGATGCGCGCGTCCGGCATCGGTCACCGCATATTCGGCAAAGCCGCCCGGCGCCGACGCCATGACGCGGTCGCCCGGCTTGAAATCCTTCACGTCGGCGCCGACCGCCTCAACCTCGCCGGAGCATTCGAGCCCGATGCGCGCGCCCACGCCACCGACACTGCCGTGTTGAACGCCTGAAGCGACCAAAAGATCGGCGCGATTGAGGCTCGAGGCGCGCACCTTGATCAGAATTTCATTCGGCTTCGGCGCCGGCTTCGGCAGGTCGCGGACTTCGATACCCTTTTCACCCAGAACTGCAGCTTTCATAACGATCCTCTTTACTTGACCATTTCATTCGCCTCGCGGGCGATTGCCGGCGAGGTCGATTTATAAATATCGTCGATCAGGTGTTCGATCTGTTCGCCGGAAACCGGCTTGACCTCAAGCTTCATTTTGGCCGCATCGGCCAGATAATCCTTGTCTACCATTGTAGCGTCGAACGCCTCGCGCAATTCGGCAATACGCTCCGCCGGCACGCCAGGCGGAAGCGCAAATGGCCGCCCCATAATCTGCCGGCCGAATATCAGCCGGAGAATCTTGCGTTGCTCGTCGTTCTTGGCGAGATCGGTCACCAGCGGCACATTGGGCAGATCCGGATGCTTGGCGAGCGAGAACTGCATCAGAAAATTGACCTTCTTGTCGTCGATCCAATCGGGCCGCGCCGCCTTGACGGTCGACCACGGAATGCCGCAGCGGCCCTGCACTTCGCCTCGCTCCATCGCGAGATTGATCTCGTTGCCACCCGGATAACCGCGCACGATCTTGAACTTGGCGCCAAACATGCGGTCTAGCACCGCCGGAAACTGGTAGGTATCGTCGCCGATGCCACCGGAGGCGCCGACCGTCACGTCCCGCGCCAGCGCGTCAGCAAAAGTTGCCACGCCGGATGTGTGCCAGGTAACACAGACGCTGACCTCATCGTTGCCGCTGCCGATGAAAGCGAATTTGGTGCCGTCGTATTGCGCCGCCGCATTGCCGAGCAGCGGCTCAAACGCCGTGGCGCGGCTGACCGCGCCCATCACCGTGCCGTCGCGCGGCGCGGCGCTGGCGAGCCAATTGGCCAGGCGCAAACCGCTGGCGCCCACCATGTTCTTTGGCACGATCGTCGGATCGCCCGGAATGTGTTTACCCATGTGCCGGGCAAGGAGCCGCGCATAAAGGTCGTAACCGCCGCCGACACTGGAATTGATGTCGAGCTCGATCTGCTTGCCCTGATAGAACGGCGGCGAACTCTGCGCCGAAGCGGCGGACAGCGGCGCCAGCGCGAGCAAGGTGACCGTCATCACGCGCGTTGCGAGGCCCATGATCGCCAACTTACTGCGGCTGAAATTTTGCAGCTTTCAACAACTTCGCGCTGCGATCGAGATCGGCGTGCAAGAATTGCACGAATGCTTTGGGCGTTTCCGCGGCCGGTTCGATGCCGAGCGCATCAAGGCGGCCGTCGGCTGCAAGCGACTTGACTGCGTCGTTCACCCAATTGTTAAGCGTGCGGACCAGATCGGCCGGCATGCCCGGCGGTCCCCACAGCGCCCACCAGGCGTCGAAATCGAGTTGCGGCACGCCAAGCTCAGCCATGGTTGGCACATCGGGCGCAAGCTTACTGCGTGTCTTGCCAGTGACCGCGACGGCCCGCACCAAGCCCCCCTTCACCATTGGCAGCAGCGAAATCATCGCTTCTATCATCATCGGCACGTGGCCGCCGGCAACGTCATTCGCCGCTGGTGCGGTGCCCCGATAGACGACGATCGGAACGTTCAGACCGTTGTACTGATTGAACGCGACCTCGGCGAGATGTCCGGGCGCGCCAAGCTGTGCGGTAGCGAATGACCACGCATTGGGTTTCGCCTTGACCGCAGCGACGATCTCCTTGACGGTTTTCTCCGGCCGCTTGTTGGCGATGATGTGGATGAGCGGCGCCTGACCGGCAAGCGCGATTGGCGTGAAACCGGTCAGCGGATCGTAGGGCACATCACGCAGAACGAGTCGCGCGACATTGTGGGTCGAGGCGTGGAACAACAGCGTGTAGCCGTCGGGCGTCGCGCGATGCACGTCGAGGCCGCCGATCGTGCTGTTGCCGCCAGTGCGGTTCTCCACCACGAATTGAACGTGGCGTTGGGCTTCGATCTTGGCGGCAATCAGACGGCCAAAAGTGTCAACGCCGCCGCCCGGCGATACCGGCACGATGATGCGGATCGGACGGTCGGGAAAGCCTGACTGCGCGCGCGCGACGCGCGGCGCCAGCAGCGTTCCGGTGGCCAGCATTGTTGCGATCGCTTCACGGCGATTCATCGGCAGGTCCCTCAACTCCCTGCTCGGTTCTATACCATTGCGGCGAGCCGCGATGCAGATATAGTTGAGCAAAGCCGGGAAGACTCCGAACCAGGGTGCATCATGACGGCTAACAATGCGATTCCCACTATCGACCTGTCGCCGCTCCAAAACGGCAGCGACAGTGAGCGGCGCAAGGTGGCGCGGGCGATCGATGAGGCGTGCACAGAGATCGGCTTTTTCATGATCGTCGGCCACGGCGTGTCGCCGGACCTGATCAAAACCACGCGCCAGCGCGCCATCGACTTTTTCGCCTTGCCGGACGCCGAAAAAATGCAGGTCGAGCGGCCGCCCGCCAAGATCAGCCGCGGCTACAATTGCATCGGCGACCGCTCGCTGGCCTATTCGATGGGCGAGACGGCGCCCCCTGATATCCAGGAGGCGTTCGCGTTCGGCCCCGAGGGCGTCGAAGCCTTGATGGCGAAGGTCGACCAGACGATTGCGCAAATGTACGCGCCGAACATCTGGCCTGAGCGCCCGCGCGATTTCAAACAGGTCATGCTCGCCTATCACACGGCGATGTCGGGCGTGGCCGCGAACGTGCTGCGCGCCATGGCGCTGGCGCTTGCCATGGATGAAAATTATTTCGCCGACAAATTCGAGCGGCTGGCCAGCGTCGGACGCATCATCCGCTATCCCGCAGTCATGCAAACGCCGCTGCCCGGACAGTTGCGCGCCGCCGCGCACACCGATTATGGATGCATCACCTTTGTGCGCGGTGACGACACGCCAGGCGGCCTACAGGTCAAGGCGCGTCACGGCGATTGGATCGATGTCCACATTCCGCCCGATGCCTTCGTCTGCAACATCGGCGATACCATGATGCGGTGGTCGAACGACCACTGGGTGTCGAACTTGCATCGTGTCGCGGTGCCGCCACCCGATGCAGCGCCGAGCGATCGTATTTCTCTGGTCTTCTTCCACAATCCGAATCCGGACACCGTCGTCCGCTGCTTCGACAGTTGCATCGGATCGGGCGCCAAATACCCGCCGGTCACATCCGGCGAATACTACCTTGGCAAACTCATGAAGGCCGGCCACAGTCGGCTTAACGCCAAGCCCGAGGACGCTCTGCTGGGCGTCAAAGCGCGCGAGGCGCAGACCGCGCAGTGATCGCGCTTCGTTATCGGATAAAGCAAAATGACATTCGGCCCATTGGCGACGACCAGCGTCGGCAGTTTTCCACGTCCGATCTGGCTTGCGCACACCAAACGCAATCAGCTCACCTACCGGCTCGACGGCGACGAACTCAAGGAAGCCATGGACGACGCCATGGCGCTGGTCGTTCGCGAGCAGGAAGAGCTTGGACTCGACATTCTGACCGACGGCGAGATGCGGCGCACGACTTTCGTGTTCCACATCGCCGGGCGATGGGACGGCGTCGACATCGAACGGCAAATCAACAAGCAGATCTACCGTAACCGCGAAGCCAACCGCATGGTGCCACGCATCGTCGGCAAAATCGTGCGTCATAGAGCGGCGGCCGTCGACGATCTGCGCGCCGCCAAAACCCACACCAGCCGCCCGATCAAGATGGCGGTGCCCGGCCCGATGACGGTGATCGACAGTTCGGCGAACGAATTCTACCAGGACGAAGTGGAACTCGCGTTCGACGTTGCCGCGGCCCTCAATGCGGAACTGCGCGACCTGCAGGCGGCCGGCGCCGACGTACTGCAGATCGACGAGCCCGCGATGACCCGCTACCACGACAAGGTGCGTGCCTACGGAGCGAAGGCGCTCGACCGCTGCCTCGACGGGATCACCGTTCCGACCATCGTGCACCTTTGCTACGGCTATCCGGGCGGCGGCGGCCTGCAGCACCAGTATCACTACGAAGGCGTGCTGCCGTCACTGATGCAGACGCGCATCTCAGGCTTTCACGTCGAATTCGGCCGCAGCACATTCGATCCCAAGGTGCTGGCGCTGTGCGGCGGCCGCATCGTCATGTTCGGCTGCATCGACCCGGGCGACTCGCCGGTGCCTACGGTCGACGCCGTCGAACGCCGCATCGGCGAATTGCTCGAAGTCGTCGACCCGCAACGGGTCTGGCTCGCTCCGGATTGTGGGCTGATGACGATCAGCCGGGCGATGGCACATGATAAGCTCGCCGTCATGGTCGAAGCGGCCAAGCGGCTCCGCGCCAAACTGTAAACGGCTGGGCGGAAAAGCCCGTTCCCCACTACGCTCACAGACTTGCTTCTGTTACGATGGGGCATGAACGAAGCCGTTCGTCCGCAGAAGATCGGCGCCTCAGCCTGCCCGCACGACTGCCCATCGACGTGCGCGCTCGAGATTGAGGTTTTCGACAAGCACACCATCGGCCGGGTGCGTGGCGCGGCGGATAATGCCTATACGGCCGGCGTGGTTTGCGCCAAGGTCGCGCGCTACGCCGAGCGCGTGCATCATCCCGACCGGCTGTTGCACCCGTTGCGTCGCGTCGGGCCGAAGGGCTCGGACAAGTTCGCACCGATCTCCTGGGATGACGCCCTCGACCTTGTCGCTGAGCAATTCATGCGCGCGGAACAGGCGCACGGCTCGGAAACGGTGTGGCCGTATTACTACGCCGGCACCATGGGCCACCTGATGCGCGACGGGATCAACCGTCTGCGCCACGCCAAAAAGTACTCGGGCTTCTTCTCCACCATCTGCGTCAATCCGGCCTGGACCGGTTACATCGCCGGCACCGGCAAGCTCGCCGGCGCCGATCCGCGCGAGATGGCCAAATCCGATCTGGTGGTGATCTGGGGCACCAATGCGGTCAACACCCAGATCAACGTGATGACGCACGCGACGCGCGCGCGCAAAGAACGCGGCGCCAAGATCGTCGTCGTCGACGTCTACATGAACGGCACCATGGAGGTGGCCGATCTGCCGGTGCTGATCCGGCCCGGCACCGACGGCGCGCTCGCCTGCGCGGTCATGCATTGCTTGTTCCGCGACGGCAACGCCGACTGGGACTATCTGGAACGCTACACCGACGCGCCGCGCGAACTGGAAGCGCATCTTCGCAGCCGCACCACGGAGTGGGCGTCGCACATCACCGGCTGTCCAGCCGAGACGATCGAGGAATTCGCCCAGCTCGCCGGCGCTAACAGGCGCGCCTATTTCCGGCTCGGTTATGGTTTCTCCCGATCGCGCAACGGCGCCTTCAACATGCATGCGGCAAGCTGCATCCCCGCGGTTACCGGCGCGTGGCGTTATGAAGGCGGCGGCGCCTTTCATAACAACGGCGACGTTTTCCACCTCAACAAGACTTTGATCGAGGGCGCTGACCTGCGCGATCCTGAAATCCGCATGCTCGATCAGTCGCGCATCGGGCCGATTCTGACCGGCGACCCGGAAGCACTGCAAGGCGGCGGCCCGGTCACAGCGCTTCTGATCCAGAATACCAACCCGGTCTCGGTCGCGCCGGATCAGGACGTGGTCAAGCGCGGCTTCGCGCGCGACGATTTGTTCGTCTGCGTGCACGAGCAGTTCATGACCGACACCGCGAAAATGGCGGATGTCGTACTGCCCGCAACCATGTTCGTCGAACACGATGATTTCTATACCGCCGGCGGCAGCCAATACATTCTACTCGGACCGAAACTGATCGAGCCGCCGGGCGAGTGCCGCTCCAATCACGACGTCATCTGCGGCCTGGCAAAGCGGCTCGGAGTCGCCCATCCGGGCTTCGCCATGACGCCGCGCGAACTGATCGACCGCACGCTGCAGGATTCCGGCTGGGGCACACTGGCGCAAATCGAGAAGAGCCGCTGGATCGATTGCCAGCCTGACTTCAAAACCGCGCATTATCTCGACGGCTTCGCCTACCCGGATAAGAAATTCCGCTTCAAACCCGACTGGCCGAAAGTGCCGTTCGGCCGCTGGCACCGGACCGTGTCGTCGAAGCCGATCCCGGAATTCCCGGATCATTGGGGGGTGATCGAAGAGGCTACCACCGAACACCCGTTCCGGCTGGCCACCTCGCCTGCGCGCGGCTTCCTCAATTCGACGTTCACCGAAACGCCGACCTCGCTGTCGCGTGAGCAAAGGCCCACGGTGATGATCCATCCGGACGATGCCACGCCGCTCGGCATCGCCGACGGCGACGCCGTCATGCTCGGCAACACGCGCGGCACAGTGCACATTCATGCCAAGCTGTTTGACGGCGTGCGCCGCGGCGTGCTGATCGCCGAATCGATCTGGCCCAACTCCGCCTACGCCGACGGCCGCGGCATCAATACGCTGACCGGCTCCGACGCCGTCGCACCGTACGGCGGCGCCGCATTCCATGACAATAAGGTATGGGTGCGGAAGGCCGTCTGACTTGTAGCCCGCATGAGCGAAGCGACATGCGGGTCAAAGCCTCACAACAAGATCCCGGTTCTCGCTTCGCTCGTCCGGGCTACAGGAATTTCAATGCCCTCAAGCTTCCGTCAGATCATCGACAAAGCCGTCGCCGAAAAGCGATTTCTGGTCGTACCCGGCGCGCATGATGCGCTATCCGCGCGGCTGATCCAGCAGATTGGCTTCGAAACGTATTTCATCGGCGGGTTTCCGGCGGTCGGCGCACGTTACGGCGTGCCAGACGTGGGCCTCAAAGGCTTTGGCGAGATTGCCGCCGCCGTGCGCGACATCATGATGGCGTGCGACCTGCCGGTCTTCGTCGATGGCGACGACGGCTATGGCGATGTCAAGAACGTCGTGCACACGGTGCAGACCTATGAGCGCATGGGCGTCTCAGCCATCCTGATCGAAGATCAGCAATGGCCGAAGCGCTGCGGCCACATGGTCGGCAAGAAGGTCGTGCCCACCGAACTGGCCGTTGCCAAGATCAAGGCGGCGTGCGCGGAGCGCATCAATCCGGAAACCTGGATTTTGGCGCGCACCGACGCCCGCGCCGTTTACGATCTCGACGAAGCCATGCGCCGCGCCGAGCAATTCATCCGCGCCGGCGCAGACGGCATCTTCATCGAGGCGCCGCGCTCGATCGACGAGCTCAAGCGCATCGGCCAGGCGTTCGATGTGCCGCAAATCTGCAACCCGCTGATGGGCGGACACACGCCGATCCTGTCGATGGAGGAACTGGGCGAACTCGGTTTTCACTGTGCCGTGCTCGGTCTCGACACCGTCATGCACGCCGCCAAGGCGATCGAAAGCGTCCTGCTCGACATGAAATCCGGCAAATTCGCCCGTCGCAACGACGGGATGGATTTCGAGAGCTACAAGAAGCTTGTCGGCTACGACAAATGGGAATCGATCGACGAGCGGTTTGCGCCACGCTAGGGGCGGGGCAACGGACTGCCCCGGCATTCAAAAGCTTCGGCAGTCTTGAATTACACCAGCGCCGGCTCGCGTTTCGCCGGCTGCGCCTTGGGCGCCGGATCCTTCAGGTTCAGAATCCGCCGCGCGTTGTCGTAGAACAGCTTCTGCTTGTCGACGGCCGAGAGCGGGATCTCGTCGATCAGCTTGAGGCACGGAAACGGGTCCCAGCACGGATAATCGGTGCCATACATGACGTGATCGATGCCGTAGTATTCGATCGCGAACTTGATGCCGGCCGCGTGCGGCGACACCGTGTCGGTGTACATGCGCTTCATATAATCTTGCACCGGCCGCGGCAGCTTTGCCGCCTTGGAGTTCTTATCCATGCGGCCGGCCTGGTAGGGCAGCGCGCCGCCGGTATGCGACATCACGATCTTCAGGTTGGGATGACGCTCCATCAGCCCGGAGAAAATGATTCGCATCGCCGCAACGCTGACCTCGATGACGCGGCCGAGTGTCAGGTGCAGCGCGCCGTCGTAGTCGTCCGACAGCATGTCCTGGAAGGTCACGTCGGTCGGATGCAGGAACAGCGGCAGGCCGAGCTTCTCGCAGTGAGCATAGAACGGCTCCAGCCGCTCGGCGTCGATGCGCGCGTCATCGCCGACGCTGCCCGGCAGGTTCACGCCCATCAGGCCGAGACGATTGACCGCATCGTCAACCACTTCGATCGCGGTGCGGGTGTCCTGCAGCGGCACCGCGGCGCTCGCCCAGACCCGACCTGGATATTTCTTCTGGGCGCCGGCCATTTCCTCGTTCCACATCAGCGCGTAGTCGCGGCCCTCTGACAGCGGCATGTCGGAGAAAGCGACAGAGAACGGGCCGATCGAGCACACCACGTCGACTTGGTGCCCGGTGCCTGCGTAGTATTCGAACTGCTCGTCGAGGTCGAACCACTCCTTCCAGGAGTTCAGGTGCGACGAGGAACTGGCGGCGCGGCGCATATAGCGGTAGCCGCCCTTGTCGTTGACTTGAGCCTTCGGAAATTCCTGACGCTTACAGAGCTTCTCGAAAACCGACCGGGGCCACCAATGGAAATGCGAGTCGATGATGTGCACGAAAGCCTCCTGTGGGGCGCCGAACGGCTGCAGCGCGCCAAATGGCTCGAGATTGAACGATTTTAGGCGCGGCGGCGTTCCCGGTCAACGCGACCGGGGGCGCACCGCTCACGCGGAATTCACGGCTTTGCCGGTAAAGTACCGGTTAAGAGCCCAAAGCCCATAGGCAAAAGCCAGCATCAGCAGGCCACCGATAATAAAGGCCAGGGGCCCCGGTCCGAGCGAATCGAACCATTGCGTGTACAGGTGAATCGCTCCGAACACGGCCGCGACATTCACCACCCAGCGCCGGTTGGCGCGCATGCCCCAGACGGCGACGGCGAGCAGCACAATCGCCCACCCGACCGAGAAGGCAAAGGGCGAGATGATGTCGGGACCGCCGCTCGCGGTCAGAATGCTTGGATCGTTGTGGATGAGCGAGCGAATGAGCCGCAGATTGTCGCCCCACAGCGAGCCGATCCAGAAACCGAAATTGACCATGAAAACCGACGTGCGGGCAGCGATCAGCGCCAGCCGCTCATACTCGGCCGGAAGCCGTTTCGAGACAAAATACGCGGCAAGCGCCAGCGCGCTGAACAGTACGATCGTCACGGCGGGCTCGTAGATCGCGAGCGCATAGGTCGCGTGCCAATAGCCGGCCCGGGCGCCGAGACAGGCGCCAAGCGCCAGCACCGCCGCGGCCATGAGCAAGCCCGACCGCGCGACGATGGCCGCGACCGCCAGCGCCGCCGTCACGATCAGCATCGCGCCGAGCGTGGCGGCGCCCAATGCCAGCACGGCGCCACAGAACATCAACGCACCGACGACGAGGCATATCTGCCGGAGCAGGCTCCATCGCTCGTCGCGACTGAACGTGAAGATGAAACCGATGGCGAACACGACCGCCCCAAGCACGAGCGCCGTTTCGGCGGTCGGGATCAGGGCCACCGCACCGGCACTGACCGCGACGACGCCGAAGCCGACCAGAACATTGATGGCGAGCGAGCCGGTATCGCGGGCGGCCAGCGCCTTGAGGCGCTCAGCCTCCTCGGGCGTCAGCTTGCCATCTTCGAGGAGCTTCGACAGGTCGAGCGTTATTTTCAAAAGTGCCCCCGGTGCCGAGATGCAAAGCCGCCAGCCGCGGGCAGCGGCTTCATGCGGAGCAGCGTCTACGGCTGCTGCCGTCATTGTTGAGTTGTCTGCCGGGGCGATTTGGTTCACGATCGGCGCTAGCAGCCTGTCGGACTGAAGTTCACAGCGCGATCGCCAACGACGTTTTTGCCGGCGCGAACGGTCATCGGACGCTCGATCGCATCCAGAGAGCGTTGTTGTGGTCCCTATCGAGCTTGCGTCTGGCCATTTTGGGCT
>DATCBO010000023.1:0-17383 GCA_036511795.1 Xanthobacteraceae bacterium | reverse complement strand
TACCATTTCGCCACGTCCGCGGAGCGGACCCGCAAGGAGTCCGAAGGCAACATTAGCGCGGCCACGGAGCTACGCCCGCGTGAGCCCACGCCATCAGAGTTCTATCACGGGCCGCTGAACCGGCGAAAATGGCGAATTCGCCGGTGCCACGACGCCACTCATGCACTGCGTCAGTTGCTGCTCCGCTTTGACGGCGAGGCCGGGTCGGGCCGCACGCCGGCCCAGGGATCGGTCGGGCCCTTCTTCTCCTGAATCCTCGGCAGCGCTGCCCGGTAGGCGTCATCGATCGCCTTCTGCTTGGCTCGCTCTGCCGGGGTCAGCTCCTTTGGGCCTTTGCTGAGCGGAAAGCTCGGCGCCGGCATCTGCGCGACGGCGGGCGCCGTCAGCAGCGCGGCTGCCACACCAGCCAGGATCAACCGTCGTAAAAGCATGGTCATTCCTTGAAGATGTGGCTCCATAGCTCGTCCCAGTCGGTGCCCGAAATGTCGGTGACGCGGCCGTCGTTCTCGTAGAACTTGTTGGGAATCTGGAACATCGCCAGCATGAGGCCGCCCTCGGGCGTCCAGGCGACGTGGCGGCTGCCGGCCTCGCGCCATACGAACTCGCCGGGGCCAACACTCAGACCCTGCGCAGGGCCTTCCTTGTCGCACAGCTTGCCTTCCAGCACGTAGGTCTGCTCGATCTTGACGTGCTCGTGGTCGGGCAGCACGGCGCCCGGAGCAAAGCGCATCAGCGCGGTGACGAGCCCGCTCTCCTTGTCGAACAACAGGCCTTTGACTTCGCAGCCGGCGAAGCGCGTCTTCTTCCACTCCATCGTGGCGGGGCGCACGACGTGCGAATGCGTGTCGAGCGTGTCGTGCCGGGCGTTTGCGGTGACGGCGTCCATGACAGACCCTCCTTGGTTCAGGGGTATTTGTTGCCCCCATCATACCTGATCGCACGCAAATCGGGACAAGGAAAAAAGCCAACAAAAGCGGCAAAGCCGCGGCGTGAAAAGCCGGCCGGCTACAGCCCGGCTTCCCGGATCGGCGGCTGAAAGGCAAGCCCGGTATCCCAGGGAAAGTAGATCCAGGTGTCCTGCGACACTTCCGTAATGAAGGTATCGACCATGGGACGGCCCATGGGCTTGGCATAAACCGTGGCGAGATGGGCGCGCGGTAGCAGCGCGCGCACGATCTTGGCGGTCTGGCCGGTGTCGACCAGATCGTCGACGATGAGCACGCTGGCGCCCTCCCCGCCGCCGGCGGCGACGACTTCGCTCGCAATGTTCTTGAGCACGCGCAACTCGCCTTGCTGGGTGTGCGCATAGCTTGCCACGCACACCGTCTCGATCACCCTGATGCCGAGTTCGCGCGCCACGATTGCCGCCGGAACGAGACCGCCCCGGGTTATGCAGACCACCGCTTCGAAAGGGCCGACGCCATTGAGCCGCCAGGCGAGCGCGCGGGAGTCGCGGTGGAACTGGTCCCAGGAGACGGGAAAGATTTTTTGCGGCGCGGCCGGGGCTGCATCCTTCTGCGCCGGGATGTTGTCTGCGTGCGCCTCGCTGGTCCGATCAGGCTCCGGCATTGGCATGTGCGTCCTTGTCGCGCGGCCGGTCGCGGCCGCTACCTCTTGCCGGCCGCAATCTCCGCTTTGACCCGCGCCAGCATCGCCTCGACGGCCACCTTGGCCGCGGCAAGCTTTGCGACGTCCCGCGAGCGCACCACCACGTGGGTGTTGCCGCCGATCTTCTCGTCCATGAACGGATAGGAACCGATCACCACGTCGGGATGCTCTTTGGCGACAGCGCCGAGCTCGGTGCCGATGTCGCCTTCCCTGCAGTCTGCGCGCACCGATTCCGACAGCATGCGCGTCCCGGTCTTGAGCCTCGGTGTCACAAATTCGAGCATCGCCTGCATGATATGCGGGACGCCGGCCATGACGATGACATTGCCGATCCAGAAACCGGGAGCCGCGGAGATCTTGTTGAGCACCAATTCGGCGCCGGCGGGAATGCGCGTCATCCGCATGCGCGCCTCGTTCATCACGCCGCCGGTCTCCCGCACCCGCGTGGTCATGATCTCCACCGCGCGCGGGTCGTGGCCGATGGCAACGCCGAAGGCCTTGGCGACGCAGTCGGCGGTGATGTCATCATGGGTCGGCCCGATGCCGCCGGTGGTGAACACATAAGTGTAACGCGCACGCAACGCGTTGAGCGCGGTAACGACCTCCGGCTCTTCATCGGGGACGACGCGCACCTCCTTGAGGTCGATGCCAATGTTGGTGAGATACTCGGCGATGTAACCGATGTTCTTGTCCTTGGTGCGCCCGGACAAAATCTCATCGCCGATCACGAGCAGCGCGGCGGTCACGACACCACCGGCACCCTCGGCCACTGTCTCGGCCACTGTCTCGGCCACCGTCTCGGCCACCGTCTCGGCCACCGTCTCGGCCATTGGCAAAGTCTCCATCCTTATCGCTTCCTGTAGCGCGGCGGCGATGGCGGCTCAAGCACGGGCCCCGGTCCGGGCCGCAGCGCCATCGCCGGCGCGCCGCGACACGCTAACGAAGCACAATGGCGGCCTTGACCGGGACAAATATCTATCGTTTGATAGATATTCGACGGGAAGATTCGGAGCCCGGTTATGCCCAAGGCCAGGGCGAACGCCGAAGACGGTAGACGCCGGCGTCCGGCTGACGGCGGTTACGCGCGCGGCGACGAGACGCGGGCACGGATCATTTCCGCCGCGCTCGACGTGTTCGGCACGCACGGCTTCGGCGGCGCGTCGACGCGGATGCTCGCCGAGAGCGCCGGCGTCACGTTGCCGGCGCTGCACTATTATTTCGACAGCAAGGAGGGCGTCTATCTCGCCTGCGCCGAGCATATCGCCGAACAACTCGATGGGCGCTTCCGCGGGCTGACCCACGATGTAGCCAACGCGCTCGCGGGCGCGCCACCGCCGCGCGCCCGCTTGCTTGACATGCTGCTGACGCTCGTTGACGGCTTCGCCGATTTCTTCCTCGGTGGGCACGAACTAGAGAAGTGGGTGATGTTCATCATTCGTGAGCAGGCGCAGCCCACCAAGGCGTTTGACATTATTTTCGAACGGGTGATGCAACGGACGTTCAACACCCTCGCAACCCTCGTCGGACGGCTGCTGGAGCGCCCGGCTTCCGACATGGAGGTCCGTATCCGGACCTTCACGCTGATCGGCCAACTCGTGTTTTTCCGCACGGCGCGCGAAGCGGCGGTGCGGCTGACCGGCTGGCGGGATTTCGACGGTGAGCGGCTTAAGCTCGTCAAGCGCGTGCTGCGCACACAAATCGCGGCCGCCTTCGCGCCGGAGCAAAAATTATCGCGGCGGAGAAAATCGTGAGACGCACGATCACAATCGTTGCCGTTGCGCTGCTGATTGCCGCGGCCGCGGCTGGCGGCGCCTATTGGTACACGCGCCCGACGCAGCAGGCGCACCAACTCGTGCTCTACGGCAATGTCGATCTGCGTCAGGTCGACTTGGCCTTCAACGGCAATGAGCGGATCGCCTCAGTGCTCGTCCAGGAAGGCGCCGTTGTCCACAAGGGCGACGTGCTGGCCCGGCTCGACACCAGCCGGCTGCAGCCGCAGTTCGAAGCCGCTCAGGCGCAGGCCGCGGCGCAAAAAGCAGCCGTGCGGCGGCTGCACAACGGCAGCCGGCCCGAAGAGATCGCGCAGGCCCGCGCCAACGTCGCTTCCGCCAAGGCCGACGCCGAAAACGCCCACGTCATCTATGCCCGCGCGAAAGGCCTCCTGGCAAAGGCGAGTGCGACCCAGCAGGATGTCGACAACGCCAAGGCCGCGATGGACGTGGCGGATGCCAAGGTCGAGGTCAACCAAAAGGCGCTAGACCTCGCCATCGCCGGACCGCGCGCCGAGGATATCGCGCAAGCCGAGGCACAGCTCCGCGGCAACGAAGCGCAATTGGCGCTGGTACGACAACAACTGGCGGACGCGGAGCTGAAAGCCCCGGTCGACGGCATCGTTCGCTCGCGGCTGATGGAGCCGGGCGACATGGCTTCACCGCAGCGCCCGGTATTCTCGCTCGCCGTCATGGATCCCAAATGGGTCCGCGCCTACGTTTCGGAGCCGAGCCTCGGCCATGTCCATCCCGGCATGACGGCGTCCGTTACGGTGGACGCGTTCCCTAAGCGCAGTTTCCCGGGCTGGGTTGGCTTCATCTCGCCAGTTGCTGAGTTCACGCCAAAGACGGTGCAGACCGAGGAGCTGCGATCGAGCCTCGTCTACGAGGTGCGGGTGTTTGTCAAAGACCCGGACGACGATTTGCGCCTCGGCATGCCTGCAACCGTCGCTTTGCCGTTGACGCAGAGCGCGGCGCCGCCATCAGGCTCCGCAGCGGACGGACGGCCGTGAGCTCGGAGCAGCACGGCGATCAGGCGGTGCTCGGCCGCAATCTTCGCAAACAATTTCGCCGCGAGAGCGGCGAGATCGTTGTCGCGCTCGACGGCGTGTCGATCGAAGTCCAGCACGGCACGCTTGCCGGGTTAGTCGGCCCCGATGGTGCCGGCAAGACCACGCTGATCCGGCTCATCGCCGGCTTGATGCGGCCTGAGGCCGGGACGTTGACGGTGGACGGCATCGACGTGACGCGGGAGCCGCAACAGGTTCAAGACCGCATCGCCTATATGCCGCAGCGGTTCGGACTCTACGAAGACCTGACCGTCCGAGAAAATCTCGACCTCTATGCCAGTCTGCACGGCGTTACTGCGCAGGAACGCAGCCAGCGTTATCCCGAGCTGTTGCAGATGACCGACTTGACGCGGTTTACGCAGCGGCTCGCCGGCAACCTTTCGGGCGGCATGAAGCAGAAGCTTGGGCTTGCCTGCACGCTGATCGGCTCGCCGGACATTCTCCTGCTGGACGAGCCGACGGTCGGAGTCGATCCGCTGTCGCGCCGCGAATTGTGGGACATCATCGCGCGACTGGTGCGCGAGCAAAGCCTCACCGTGCTCATGAGCACATCCTATCTTGATGAAGCCGCACGCTGCGACGGGGTCTTTGTGCTGCGCGAGGGCAAGCTGCTCGCGAGCGGACCACCGGAAGGCGTCACCGCTGTCGCCGAAGGCCACAGCTTCGAGGCCGACCCGCCCGCGGGCGAGCCGGCGCGAAACCTGCAGTCGCAGCTGCTTGACGATCCCGCGATTATTGACGCCGTTCCGGAAGCCGGACGGGTCCACTTCGTCGGCGCCAGCGCGGAGCCGGATCGCTTGCTGAGCGGATTGCACGTCGTTGCCGTGCCCGCGCGTTTCGAAGATGGCTTCATGACGCTGCTGCGGCGACAAAGCAGCGACAGATCCCGGCCGTCCGGTTTGCCGGCTGCCCCGCCGACGACCGGAGCCGCGACCGATGAGAACGTGATCGAGGTGCGCGACCTGGTCCGCAAGTTTGGTAGTTTCACGGCGGTCGATCACATCAGTTTCAAAGTCCGTCGCGGCGAGATCTACGGCCTGCTCGGTCCGAACGGCGCGGGCAAGACCACGACATTTCGGATGTTGTGCGGGCTCCTGTCGGCGACCTCCGGAACGCTGCGCGTCGCCGGCTTCGATCTGCGCCTGGCGCGCGCGTCCGCGCGCCAGCAAGTCGGCTATGTGGCGCAGAAATTCTCGCTCTACGGGCAGCTCTCGGTGGCCGAGAATCTCGATTTTTTCGCCAGCGCCTATGGGCTTCGCGGCTCCCGCAAGCGCGAGCGCATCGCCTGGGCGCTCGCCCAGTTCGAACTTGAGCCGCTGATGCGGCTTGCGAGCGGCCAATTGCCCGGCGGCTACAAGCAACGCCTGGCGATGGCGACCGCGTTGCTGCACGCGCCGCAAATCTTGTTCCTCGATGAGCCCACAAGCGGCGCCGACCCGTTGGCGCGACGCGAGTTCTGGCAGCGCATCACCCAGCTGGCGCAACAAAAGGTCACCATCATCGTCACCACGCATTTCATGGAAGAGGCCGAATATTGCGACCGGATCGCGATCCTCGACGGCGGCCGCATGCTGGCGGAGGGCACGCCGGCGAGCGTGCGGCAACAGGCATCGCGCGAGGCGCATCGGGCGACGATGGAAGACGCCTTTATCGGCATCGTCGAGCGGGCTCGCGAGCACAGACCACAAGTGGCGTCATGACCAAGCGCATGGCAAGGAAATTGTCTTCGCAGGGCGCCGCAGCGGCGCGGTTGCGCCGGCTCGCCGCGCTGGTCCGCAAGGAAAGCTATCAGCTGTTTCGCGATCCGAGCGCGATCGCGATCGGGGTCGTGATGCCGGCGCTCTTGATCTTCCTATTCGGCTTCGCGCTGTCGCTCGATGTGAAAAACGTTCCGGTCGCGGTCGTGCTCGAGGCGCCCTCGCCGACCGTAACGGAGCTCGCCGCGGGCTTCGCGCTCTCGCCCTATTTCGAGACGCAAGAGACAACGTCGATGGCGCGGGCACAGGAGCTTCTGCTGCAGCAAAAGGTCGATGGCATCATTCGGCTGCGTTCGGATTTTGCCCGTCAGCTCAACAGCGGCAGCGGGCAAATCCAACTCGTGGTCTATGGAACCGACGCCAATCGTGCTCGCATCATCGAGGTTTACGCCCAGGGCGCCATTGCCCAGTACTTGGCGCGACGCGCCGCCGAAGGGCATCCGTCACCTGGCGGCGCATCGGTCGTGATGCAAAGCAGGTTGTGGTTCAACGAGGCCAACGACAGCCATTATTTTCTGGTGCCCGGTCTCATCGTCCTGATCATGACATTGATTGGCGCGTTCCTGACAACGCTGGTCATGGCGCGCGAGTGGGAGCGCGGCACTTTGGAGGCGCTGTTTGTGACTCCGGTGCGCTCTAGCGAAATCGTCCTGTCCAAGATGATCCCCTATTTTGCGCTCGGCATGGTCGGGCTCGCGCTGTGCATCTTTGCCGCCAAATTCGTGTTCGACGTGCCATTCCGCGGTTCGGTGTTGATCCTGACCGGCGTTTCCACGCTTTATCTGTTGGTGGCCTTGGCGATCGGCTTGTCGATTTCGTCGATCACCAAGAGCCAGTTCGTCGCCAGCATGGCGACCATGATCATCACCTTCCTGCCGGCCGTGTTTCTGTCCGGATTCCTGTTTGACCTGCACAGCATGCCGACCGTGATCCGCGCCATCAGCTACGCGCTGCCGGCGCGGTACTATGTGAGCCTCCTGCAGACGCTGTTCCTGGCCGGCAATATCTGGGGAGTTGTGCTGCCCAATGCGGCGGTGCTGGCGGTCATGGCTGGCGCGCTGATGGCGCTGGCGCGCGTGGTCACGGCGAAGCGGCTGGTGTGAGGCCGACCATGGCAGATGCGATCCTGCGGATTCTGGCGCTCATCCACAAGGAGCTGCTGACGATCCTGAAAGAACCGCGCAGCCGGGTCAGCCTGTTCCTGCCGCCCGTCCTGCAATGCCTGATCTTCGGCTATGCGGCGACCTACGATCTGAGCAACGTCCCCTACGCGGTGCTGGACCAGGACCGCAGCGCGGCGTCCCACGAGCTGCTGGCGTCGCTCGACGGGTCGGGCGTGTTTCACCGTGTGGCACAGCTTCACAATCAGAACGACATCGCGCCGGTGATCGACCAGGAGACCGCGCTCCTTGTCGTTGTCATCGGACAGGATTTCCAGCGCCGCTTGGCAGCCGGATTGCCCGCCGACATACAGGTCATCGCCGACGGCCGCAATTCCAACACCGCGGGGACGGCGCTCGGCTATGTCGGGGCGATTGTCGACAGCTTCAATGCCAATTGGGCGGCCAATCACGGCGCGCCGTCGCCGCCGCTACAAGTCACCATGCGCGCCTGGTACAATGCCAATCTGGAGACGCGCTGGTACATGGTGCCGGCGCTGATCGGCACGCTGACGTTCCTGCAAACGCTGCTGCTGACCGCAATGTCGGTCGCGCGTGAACGCGAACAGGGCACGTTCGATCAGCTCTTGGTGACGCCGTTCCGCCCGTTCGAGATCATGGTCGGGAAGGCAGTGCCTTCGGTGCTGATCGGCCTCATTCAGGCGACGCTGATCCTCTTGGTGGCGCAGCTTTGGTTCCAGATTCCATTCGCCGGCTCGTATGTCACGCTCTACGCCGGCCTGCTGTTGTTCCTGCTTGCCGCCGTCGGCATGGGGCTGATATTGTCGGCCGTCGTCGCCACGATGCAGCAGGCGATGCTCTACACCTTCGTCATCATGCTGCCATTTGCGCTGCTCTCCGGGCTGACGACACCGCTGAGCAACATGCCGGACATATTTCAGGACTTCACCTATTTGAATCCACTGCGTTATGCGATCGATATTGCGCACCGGGTTTATCTGGAAGGCGCCGGTCTCGGTCAGCTTGTGCCGGACCTGTGGCCGATGGCGATCATCGCCGCGGTAACGCTGTCGTCGGCGTCCTGGCTGTTCCGCGGCGGACTGGAGTAACGGATCATGGGCCGGCAAGCGGCATGCGCCGCCGGGATAGTCACACCGCCTAAAAGATGAGCAATAATAGGCCCAGCGACGGCTGCCTGCCCCCTCGCCTTGCCCGCCCAATATGGCGCGAAGCTTGCTACGGACGGGGTGGGCGGCAGCGCAGTCTGGCCGCGCCGGGGCGTGCTGATGTTTGATGAGATGCGGGGCATCGGGGACGGCGGCGGCGCGGTGCGCCCGGCCTATGCGGCGCTTTCCGACTGGCTCGGGCAGATCAAGCCCGACGTGCTGGGCTTCCGCCAACGCGAAGCCGAACTGCTGTTCCGCCGCATCGGCATTACCTTTGCGGTCTACGGCGACCCCGAGGCGCAGGAGCGCCTCATTCCGTTCGACGTCATTCCGCGCATTCTTTCGGCGGCGGAATGGGAGACGCTGCGCCGCGGGCTCGAGCAGCGCGTCAAGGCGATCAACGCCTATATCAAGGATGTCTACCATCGCCGGGAAATCCTTCGCGCCGGCATCGTTCCCGAAGACCTGGTGTTTCAGAATCCGGTGTTTCGCCCGGAGATGAACGGCCTGAAGGTGCCGCACGACATTTATGTCCACATCGCCGGCATCGATATCGTGCGCGTCGATGCCGACAACTTCTATGTGCTCGAAGACAACGCGCGCACGCCGTCCGGCGTGTCCTACATGCTTGAAAACCGCGAGATCATGCTGCGGCTGTTTCCCGAGCTGTTCTCGCGCTATCGCATCGCACCGGTCGAAAACTACCCGGACGAATTGCTGCAGACGCTGAAATCGGTGGCGCCGCCGACTGCCTCGTCCGATCCGACCGTGGTCCTGCTGACGCCGGGCGTGCATAATTCCGCCTATTACGAGCACTCGTTTCTGGCCGACAAGCTTGGTGTCGAACTGGTCGAGGGGCGCGACCTCATCACCAGAGACGAAACCGTCTACATGCGCACGACGGAGGGTCTCAAGCGCGTCGACGTCATCTATCGCCGTCTCGACGACGACTTCCTCGACCCGCTCGTGTTCCGGCCCGACAGTTCGCTCGGCGTGCCCGGCCTGATGTCGGCCTATCAGGCCGGTAATGTTACGCTCGCCAACGCAGTCGGCACCGGCATCGCCGACGACAAGGCGGTTTACAGCTACATGCCCGAGATCGTGAAATTCTATCTCGGTGAAGAACCGCTTTTGAAAAACGTACCGACTTGGCGCTGCCGCGAGGCCGAGCACCTGTCCTACGTGCTCGACCATATCGAGGAACTCGTGGTCAAGGAGGTCCATGGCTCTGGTGGTTACGGCATGCTGATCGGGCCGAAGGCGGACAAGTCGACAATCGCGGGGTTTCGCGCCAAGCTGAAATCCAATCCGAAGAACTTCATCGCGCAGCCGACTTTGGCGTTGTCGACCTGCCCGACCTGTGTCGAAGAGGGCATCGCGCCGCGCCACGTCGACCTGCGGCCATTCGTGCTTGCCGGACGCGATCGTACGCGTATCGTGCCCGGTGGCCTGACGCGCGTGGCGCTGCAAAAAGGCTCTCTCGTCGTCAACTCGAGCCAAGGCGGCGGCACCAAGGACACTTGGGTTCTGGATAGCTGACTGGTTTTGGATAGCTGACTGGGTTCTGGATCGCAGATGCTGTCGCGCACCGCCGATAATCTTTACTGGCTCGCCCGCTACGTCGAGCGCGCCGAGTATCTGGCGCGCATCCTCGACACCACTTTGCGGCTGAGCACATTGCCGCTCGCCTATGTGGGTGCGAGCAACGAATGGGAATCCGCGGTCGCAACGGCCGGGTGCGCCAGCGCGTTCTTTGCCGCCCATAACGAGGCCAATGAGGAGACCGTCACCGACTTTCTCGCGTTCTCGTCGAGCAATCCCTCCTCGATCCGCAATTGCTTCGAGGGTGCGCGCAATAATGCGCGCGCGGTACGCACCGCGTTGACCATCGAAATGTGGGACACAATCAACGGCGCGTGGCTCGAACTGCGAAAATGGGGCAACGGGCCGCCGTCGCGCGAGGAATTCGCCCGCTTTCTGCGCTGGGTGCAGGAATCCTCGTTGCGTTTCGACGGCAGCGCTTATCGCACCATGCTGCGCAATGATGCTTACTGGTTCTCCAGGCTCGGCGTCCACCTCGAGCGCGCCGACAACACCGCGCGTATCCTCGACGTCAAATTTCATCTGCTGCTGCCCGCCTACGAACAGGTTGGCGGTCCGCTCGATTATTTCCAATGGTCGTCGATCCTGCGCTCGGTGTCGGCATTGACTGCCTACCACTGGGTCTATCGCGAGAACGTCAAGCCGTGGCTCGTGGCCGACCTCCTCATCCTCAAAGACGAGATGCCGCGGTCGCTGGCGAGTTGTTACGAGAACTTGGTGCAAAATCTCGATCGGATCGGCGGCGCCTATGGCCGCCAGGGTCCCGCGCAGCGCCAAGCCCG
Organism: Xanthobacteraceae bacterium; assembly: GCA_036511795.1. Taxonomy (GTDB): domain Bacteria; phylum Pseudomonadota; class Alphaproteobacteria; order Rhizobiales; family Xanthobacteraceae; genus BOG-931. The sequence goes on along the minus strand of DATCBO010000023.1, from coordinate 6,508 downwards.
CGCGGTGCGGGCGCGGCTCGAAAACAGCAAGATCGAAGAGATCTTCCTGAACGGCCTGCACGAGTTCATCGGCGACTTCATCGAAGATAATAACCGTCTCGGAACCGCGGTCGCGCAGCAGTATTTGATGTAACGCAGACACATACCGAATGGCGGACGATGCGAGACACCGCCATTCGCATGGCCTATTGTCGCCGGAAATCCATCGCCCCTTATCTGAATGCGTCTGCACATCGCCCACTCGACCGTCTATCACTACGACCCGCCCGCCTCGGGCGCGATCCAGTTGCTGCGGCTGACGCCGCGCAATCACGACGGCCAATACGTCGTTCGCTGGCGCATCGACGTTAGCCCGGACGCCCGGTTGTCGATGCGCGAGGATGCGTTCGGCAACATGACGCACGTGTTCAGCGCTACCGGGCCGTTCAGCCAGCTGAGCGTCGCGGTCGAGGGCGAAGTCGAAACGCACAGCTCCGATGGCGTGGTCCGCGGCACGGTGGAGCGGTTTCCGCCGAGCCTGTTTCTGCGCGAGACGGAGCTGACGCGGGCCGACGCGGCGATCGCGAATTTCGCCCAGGAAGTCGGCATTGCGGGCGGGGGCGCCGCACTTCCCAGCCTGCACGCGTTGCTGCAGCGGTTGCATGGCGAGATCGTGTACGATCTGGCGCTGACCGATACGCCGATGAGTGCCCCCGATGCGTTTGCAGGCAAGCGCGGCGTCTGCCGCGACCTGACGCATATCTTCATCGCCGCAGCGCATTGTCTTGCCATCCCGGCGCGCTACGTCGCGGGCTATTTGCAGCTCGCCGACGGCACGATCGATCAGGAGGCGGGCCATGCCTGGGTGGAGGCGTTTGTGCCCGACCTCGGTTGGGTCGGCTTCGATCCGACCAACGCTGTCTGCCCGACGGACGCTTATGTGCGTGTCGCCATCGGCCTCGATTCGCTTGGCGCGGCGCCGATGCGCGGCACTCGCTACGGAATCGGTTCGGAAAGCCTCGAAGTCGCGATCAAGGTCGGCCAGTAGCCGGCGTTGCCGCGACTCGCGCGCTGCCGCTATAAGGAGGCTTGCAAGGCTGACGGAGCAGACGGTGCGATGACCTATTGCGGCGGAATTCTCGTGCGCGAAGGCCTCGTGATGTTCGCGGATACGCGTACCAACGCGGGCGTCGACAACATTTCGACCTTCCGCAAACTGCACGTCTTCACCGACCCGAAGAAGCGCATCATGGCGGTCGCATCGTCGGGCAACCTGTCGATCAGCCAGTCGGTGCTCAGCATCCTGAGCGAAGGCTACGATAACCCCGTGACCGGCGAGCGCGAGACGCTGATGAACGCGCCGACCATGTTCCAGGCGGCGCAGCGGGTCGGCACCGTCATCCGCAGCATTCACGCGGCTGAGGGCAAGGCGCTGGAAGCCTCCGACGTTACCTTCGATGTCTCGTTTCTGCTGGGCGGCCAGATCATGGGCGAGCGCATGCGGCTGTTCATGATCTACTCGGCCGGCAATTTCATCGAGTGCACGACCGACACGCCCTATCTCCAGATCGGCGAGCACAAATACGGCAAGCCGGTGCTCGACCGCGCGGTGAGCTTCGAGATGGATTTGTACGACGCCCTCAAAGTCGGACTCGTCTCCATCGACTCCACCCTGCGCTCGAATCTGAGCGTGGGCATGCCCATCGACCTTTTGATCGTGCGACGCGACACCTGCGAAACCGAGCTGATATACCGGATCGAGCCGGGGGAGCCGTATTTCACCGATTTGCGCGAACGCTGGTCGGCGGCGCTGCGCGCGGCCCATATCGGCATCCCGCGGCCGCCTTACGGCCGGCGCGCCTGAGCGCGAATTCGCGCCAAGCGGCCCCCAGTCTTTACCCGAAATTAATCCTGCAACCGAATTGAGCAGCCTTAAACGAGGCGCACGCCCTCCCGTTCCCGTTGCAAGCAGGCTCGCGTCTAATTTGCAAGCGATTTGCAACGTTTCCTCCCTATGTTCGCAACAAGTCGCAATAAAGGATAGAAGCGTGTCGCTTGCTCTGCAGCAGCGCATTGCCGGAGAGAGCAAAGGCTCGCGTCAGTCGCGGTGGGACCGCGCCCGCGTCAGCCTGGTCCTGCCGATCGGTGTCATCGTTGCCGTCGCGATCGTTTGCGTGGTCGTCGCGGTTTTGACCTCGGCGCAGCGCGCCGACGATGTCTCGTTCAATCGCGAACAGTGGTTGATCCGGCAGGCGATCACCGACAAGGGCATACGAGTGCTCCGCCAGCTCGACAGCGTCGCCGGCACGCCGCGCGCGGCGCTGACGATCCGCGCCAAGTACCAACCGGACTGGGTCGCGCGCCACCTCGGCACTTGGCTCCAAACCTATTTCAAACACGATGTCGTGCTGGTCGTCGGTGGCGACGATCAAGTTAAATTCGTCAGCTCGGACGCCGAACCCGACGCGGCGGCCGCCGCCGTGCACACCGATCTGGCGACCGGGCTCGACCTGCTGCGTGGCCGCTTGAGCGCGCTGCCGGGCGGAACGCTCGATGTGATCGGTCGTCAAAATCCGCTGCAGCCGGGGCGGAGTACAGCCCTCATCCAACATTTCCTCGGCCGGCCGGCGATTGTCGCGGCGGTCGCGGTCGGCAGCGACGCCGACCTGCGCGCCGGCAACGCGCAGGCGCCCGTCGTCTTTTCGGTGAAATATATAGACGAAGCCATGCTGCGCGAGATCGGCAGCGATTTGCAGCTCCAGGATCTGCACCAGATCGGTGTACCACCGGCCGCCGGCGACCACGTCACTGAAATCGCCGACGCCCACGGCAATCCGATCGCGCGCTTCGCCTGGAAGCCGTCGACCCCCGGCCGCGAGGTGGTGATGAGCGTGGCGCCATTCATCGCCGTGGCGCTCGCCGGCTTCGCGCTGCTGGTCGGACTGATCATGCGCTACATGCGCCGCACCGCCGAAGCGCTGGCTGACGGCGAAGCGCAGCTGCGCCATCTTGCGATGCACGACCCGGTTTGCGGCCTGCCCAACCGCATCTATTTCGGCGAGCGCCTGGAAAACGTCATCGGCGAAGTGCGCGCCGGCGGTCCGACGGCCGCGGTGTTCTACATCGACCTCGATCACTTCAAGGACGTCAACGATACGCTCGGCCATCCGATCGGCGACGCGCTCATCCTCAAAGTGACCCAGCGGCTGAGCCGCATCCTGCGCGGCGACGATCTCGTCGCCCGGCTTGGCGGCGATGAATTCGCCATCATCACAATCTGCGCATCCGATTCCTATTCGCTGCAGGCGATCGCCGGGCGCGTCATCGCCGCGGTTTGCGCACCGTACCTGATCAGCGGACATAACATCATCATCGGCGCCTCGATCGGCATCGCGGTCATCGAGCGCCGCTCGCGCGATTCCGCCGACATTCTGCGCTATGCCGATATGGCGCTGTACCGCGCCAAGAACGAAGGCCGCAATCGCGCCTGCATCTATGACGCAGCGATGGATGCCGACCTGTCCAACCGCAAGCTGCTCGAGGGCGATCTCCACCAGGCGATCCAGAACAACGGACTGCGATCGTTTTATCAGCCGATGGTCAACGCCAGTGGCGACAAGGTGATCGGCGTCGAGGCACTGGCGCGCTGGACCCATCCGAAGCTCGGCGAGATTCCGCCGTCGGAGTTCATTCCGATCGCCGAGCATTCCGGCCTGATCATGCAGCTTGGCGAATGGATGCTGCGGCGCGCCTGTCTGGACGGCCGCGACTGGCCGGGTCTGACGGTTGCGGTGAACGTGTCGCCGCTGCAATTCCGCCGCCCCGACTTCGTCGAAGTGGTCGAACGCATTCTTAAGGAGACCAATTTCGACGCCAACCGCCTGGAGCTGGAACTGACGGAGAGCACGCTTCTTGGCAATCTGGAAACGGCGGAGCTGTCGATGCTGCGGCTCAAGGCGATCGGTGTGCGCTTTGCGCTCGACGATTTCGGCACCGGCTATTCGAGCCTGCTCTATCTGCGGCGTTTCCCGTTCGACAAGCTCAAGATCGACTCGAGCTTCGTGCTCGCCATCGAGAAGGCGCCCGACGCCGCCGCCATCGTGCACGCCGTGGTCAGCCTCGGCCGCGGTCTCCGCATGAAGGTCACGGCGGAAGGCGTCGAGACGCCGGAGCAGCATCTGTTCCTGCGCGCCGCCGGCGTGCATTCGATGCAGGGTTATCGGTTCGGCCGGCCCGGGCCGGCAAACGACATCACCGCGCGCCTCGCCTCCCCCGACGACTACCGCGTCGGCAGCCCCGACACGGAAATCGCGCTGGCGAGTTGACGCCCGCGAGTTCATTCTTGCCGTCATTCCGGGGCGCACCGCAGGTGCAAGCCCGGAATCCATAATCACCGCCCTCAAATAATCGTCTCGGCTCTTCCGCGACATCGCGATCCGTGGTTATGGATTCCGGGCAGCCGCTGTCGCGGCTTCCGGAATGACGATTCAGGGAGGACGCAATGTCTGCGCAGAAAATTGCATTGGTGACTGGAGCAGGCACGGGCGTGGGCCGCGCGGTGTCGCTGGCGCTGTTGCGCGAGGACTACACGGTGGTATTGGCCGGAAGGCGCAAGGAAAAGCTGGAAGAAGTGGCGCGCGAGGCCAACGGCCCGACGCTCGTCGTGGCCGCCGACGTCGCCGACCCCGCATCGATCAAGGCGCTGTTCGCCAAGACCAAGGAAACCTACGGCCGGCTCGACGTTCTGTTCAACAATGCCGGCATCGGCGCGCCGGCGATGCCGATCGACGAAGTTCCGTTCGACCGCTGGCAGGCGGTGGTTGCCACCAATCTGACCGGGCTGTTCCTGTGCACGCAGGAAGCCATCAGGATCATGAAGGCGCAAAGTCCGCGCGGCGGCCGCATCATCAACAACGGCTCGATCTCCGCGCACACGCCGCGACCCGGCTCGGCGCCTTACACCGCGACCAAACACGCCGTCACCGGCCTGACCAAACAGACCGCGCTCGACTGCCGTCCGTACGACATCTGCTGCGGCCAGATCGACATCGGCAACGCCGCAACGCCGCTGACCGATCGCATGGTGCAGGGCGAAGGCGTGCTGCAGCCGGACGGCCACAAGATGATCGAGCCGCGCATGGCGGCCGAGGATGTCGGCCGCGCCGTCGTCTACATGGCGAGCCTGCCGCTCGATACCAACGTGCTGTTCATGACGGTGATGGCAAACCTCATGCCGTTTGTCGGACGCGGGTAACCTTCGTTCATGTTCCGCGCCTGGCACGAATTCTACGGACTGCTCGGCACAGCGGCGGCCACCTTGGTGGCTCTGCTCTTTGTCGCGGCCTCCGTCGGCGTCGGTCTTTTGACCACCGAACGCGCTGCCGGAACGCGCCTCTACATCAGTCCCATCATCCTGCACTATGCCAGCGTCCTGTCTATCAGCCTTGTCATGCTGATCCCGGCGCTGGACGACCGCATGCTCGGCGCGATCATCGGGCTTTGCGGCGCCGTCGGCCTTATCGGTTCGGTCGTGATCACCGTGCGGCTGTTTCGCGACAGCAAATCGGAATTCGTCGACCGCTTTGCCTATGGGGCCTGGCCGTTTGTCGCTTACGCGGGAATTGCAGCGGCCGCGGTCCTCATCATGATGTCGTCGCAGCGCGCGCCGATCATTCTCGCGGCTTCGCTCCTGCTGCTCTTGCTGGTGAACATTCGCAACGCCTGGGACCTCACCATCACCTTCGCGCGGCGCCACGGCGACAACACGCACCCGCCAGGCCAATAGAGCCTTCTAAAGCTACGCGACGGCCAAAGCTATTCCACGACCAAAGCTATTCGATGAGATGGACTTTGATCTTCGTTCCTCCCCTGACTGCCTTCAGCGCCTTCACATCGGACAGCGCCTTCGCCCAGATGTTGCAGGGGCTGGCGAGCCGCGTCTCGTCGCCTTTGGAGATCGGGGTTCGGCCGAAACCGATGGCGATCGCGTGGCCGTCGGGCCAGTAAGCGATCTCGCCCGGCGTCACCACTGCGCGCGCATCCTTCTCGCGCGCGACCTGCACCGGAATTTCGAAATACACCTCCTCCCCCCAGGTCAGCGCCGAAGCCTCGATCGGCAGTGCCGCCGCGATCGCCTTAGCGGTCGGCGTGTCGGAAAGCTCGGCGTCAAGTGTGAGCGAACCGAAATCAAAGCGAATGCGCATGTGGGTTCTCCTCTCATCGGCGGCAATTCTCTCACCGGGTACTCTGCCATCGTCGTTGCGAGCAGCGCCAGCGACGAAGCAATCCGTTCCCGCGCCGCGATTTTTTTAATCGCGCCGCGAGTGAAAAGCCTGGACCCCGTTTCCCACCGTTCGGAGTGTTGTTTGCTTCCCTTCGCTCACTGAACTCGAAAGGAAGAAAAAAGGAGGCAGAACGCCGACAGACGCGGAGTCAAAAGCTGCACCTGCCGGCGCAGCGCGCGCCCTGCGAGGCGCGCTCGCCTGTCGGCGTCCTGCCGCGGTTCTCGCCAGGGAGACAGCTGGTCCCC
>DATCBO010000022.1:0-49166 GCA_036511795.1 Xanthobacteraceae bacterium | reverse complement strand
ATTCCGAGCGGCTGGTCGCGGCCGTGAAGGGCCCCAAGCGCATGGTGGTCTATCAGGAGTCGCGCCACTCGGTCGGCAACGTGCCGGCTGCCAATCTTGGGCCGTTCCCGCCGATCCTGGTGGCCGACTGGATCGCCGACCGGCTGGCCGGCAAGCCCTTGATCAGCGAGCGCTGGTATGTGGCCGGCTCCGGCGAGATCAACAAGACGCCGTATTGATGCTTTGTCATTCCGGGGCGCGCGAAGCGCGAGCCCGGAATCCATATTCGCTGACCTGTGATTATGGATTCCGGACTCGACGCTGCGCGTCGATCCGGAATGACGGATAGAGGTCAAAATGAAAATTCTCCGTCGCGAATTGCTTCATCTCTCTGCGGCCGCCGCGGCCGCAGCATTACCGGCGTCGGCACGCGCCCTTGCGGCGGACACCTACCCGTCGCGCCCGGTGCGCGTCATCGTCGGTCTGCCGCCGGGCAATTCACCCGACATCGTCGCGCGGCTCGTCTGTGCATATTTGTCGGAGCACCTTAGTCATCCGTTTGTTGTTGAGAACCGCCCGGGCGCCGCTACGGGGCTCGCGACCGAGTACGTGGTGCATACCGCTGCGGACGGCTACACGCTGCTGCTTGTGCTGGCGGGCAATGCCGTCAACGGCTGGGTCTACAAGCTGCGCTACGATTTCATTCGCGATGTCGCGCCGGTCGCCTCGATCGGCGGCATTCCGCTGGCGATGGTGATCAACCCGTCGCTGCCGGCCAAGACAGTCCCTGAATTCATCGCCTATGCCAAAGCCAATCCCGGCAAGCTGTTCTTTGGCTCGTCCGGTAACGGCAGCCTGCCGCACATTCTCGGCGCCCTGTTTCAGATGAAGGCCGGCGTAAGCCTCGTTCACGTGCCCTACAAGGAAAGCGTATTTCCCGATCTCCTTGGCGGCCAGGTGCAGCTTGCTTTCGAGCCGGTGCCGGCGGTGATCGGCTACATCAAGGCCGGCAAGCTGCGCGCGCTTGGCGTGTCGACCAAACAGCGCTTGCAGGTGTTGCCGGACGTTCCGGCGTTGGCCGAGTTCCTGCCCGGTTACGAGGCGACCGGTTGGCTCGGCATAGGCGCGCCCGCGGGTACGCCGGCGAACGTCATCGACATCGTCAACAAGGCCGTCAATGCCGGGCTGTCGGACCCGACGCTGGTCGCCCGCATGGCGGCTCTTGGCGCCGTGCCAGACCCGATGAGTCCGGCGGCGTTCAAACAATTCATCGCCGCCGAAACCGCGAAATGGGGCGAGGTCGTCAAGTTCGCCGGCATCAAGGTGCAGTGAATTGGTTCACCTCGTCTTTGCGAGGAGCCCGGAGGGCGACGAAGCAATCCAGAATCGGCGTTTGCGGCTCTGGATTGCTTCGCGGAGCCTGTCATCGGACCGCGCGACTTCGCGCGGGTCCGTTGGCCCGCAATGACGATTCAAGATAATCGGATCGCGGTCAACATTTCGGCGGCGCCGAGCGCGCACCGTTGGTTTCCACCTTGACCTTCAGCGCCTTGGTCAACTGACCGGTGCCGTAATAGGTGATGATTGTGATGGTCAGCTCGACGATTTCCTGGGGGCTGAAGTGTTTGGCGAACGCCGCGTAGGTGGCATCGTCGACGTCCCCGCCGTGCAGCGCGACCGCCTCGGTGTAGCCGAGTAACGCACGCTGCTTTTCATTGAACAAGGAGCTTACGCGCCAGTCCGGCAACGCGGCGATCTGCGCGTCTGTCATCCCGCAGGCTTTGGCCAACGGAATATGCTGGTCGAGTTCGTATTCGGAGTTGAGAATCTGGCCCGTGCGCAGGATCGCCATTTCGCGCAACAGCGGCGGCGTGATCACGTCGTAGCGCAGCGCATAGGCCATATCGAGCCGCGCCTTGGCGAGCTTCGGCGCGAAACCCTGCACCAGATGGATGTTGAGCGGCTGGCCGCCCTTGGCGCGGACCTTGGCGAACATTTCTTTGAGATACGGATCTGACGGATCGGGCAGCGCCGGCAGGCGCGATATGGACGTATCTTTTTCGGCTGGAGCGGCGGCCATGAACGATACCGGAATGAGCGTGATCAGGATGATGCACGCGGCTAAACGGTGCATAGCGCGTTCTCCATTTTTATACTAGCAACAGCAATTCGATCGTACGAAACAGTGACGGTGCGGGCGAGATTGCCGCGCTTCACCGCAATTGCAAAGGCTGCCCGCATGGACGTGTTCGATGCCGTCGAGTCCCGCATCGCTTGCCGTTGGTTTCTCGACAAGCCGGTCGACCCGGCGATCGTGCGCGACCTGCTCGTCCGCGCGGCGCGCGCGGCATCCGGCGGCAATCTGCAGCCGTGGCACATCTATGCGCTGACCGGAGCGCCACTTGCCGAGCTGAAACGGCGCGTCGCGGCGCATATCGCCAGCCACGATCCGCGGCACGACGATGCCGAGTATCCAATCTATCCGGCGACGATGTGGGAACCCTACAAGGCGCGGCGCGAAGAGCATGGCGTGCAGCTCTATGGCGCGCTCGGGATCGGGCGCGACGATGCCGCCGGGCGGCTCGCGCAGTACAAACGAAATTTCGAGTTCTTCAATGCGCCGGTGGCGTTGTTCATCGCCATCGATCGCAAGCTCGGCCCCGGCCAATGGGGTGACCTCGGCGGCTATATCCACGCGTTGGCATTCCTCGCTCGCGGCCACGGTCTCGATACCTGTCCGCAGGAATCGTGGGCGCGCATGCATCGGATCGTGCGCGAGTTCGTAAGCATGCCGCCGGAAGAGATGCTGTTCTGCGCCGTCGCCATCGGCTACGGCGACCACGCGCACCCGGCCAACGCGTTCCGCTCGCCGCGCGCCGAGCTTGCGGATTTTTGTAAGTTGTTCGGGTTCGAGTGAGCGGCGCGCGTTTCCTCTGCCTGCGTGAGGGGAGGGGTGAGGATTTCTCCTCATATCCTCAGCGGAACACGTCGCCGATCGTCAGTGGCTTTTCGGGATCAACATCTGCGCGATTCCACCAGCCGCCGCCAAGGGCCTGGAACAGCGCGACGGTGTCGGCATCGCGGGCCGCTTTCGCCTGCACGACGCTGATCAGCGCCTGTTGATAGGACTGCTGCGCATTGAGCAAGGCGAGATAATTGATATCGCCGAGCTGCAAGCGCTTTCGCGTGATGTCGAGGCTCTTGAATGTCGCCTGCTCCGAAGCGACCGCCTTCTGCAGCGCGACCGCATCAGATTGAATGCCGCGCAACGAGTCCGCGACATTCTGAAAGGCTGTCACAACCGCGCTGCGATACTGGGCGGCGGCCTGTTTGTAGGCGGCTTTCGCGGCGAGTTCGCGGTGCAGAAGGGTGCCACCGTCGAAGATGGGCTGCGTGACGCTGCCGGAAATGACCCAAAATTCGCTGCCGGGCATAAACAGCTGGTTGAGGGCAAGCGCATTACTGCCGGGATTCCCGGTGAGCGTTATATTGGGCAGCCGGTTCGCAATGGCGACGCCGATTTGGGCGCTTGCGGCCTGTAGGTTGGCTTCCGCCGCACGCACGTCTGGACGCTGTTCGATCAGATGTGCCGGCAGACTGACAGGCAAATCGCGTGGCAGGCGCAGTCCGCTGAGTTCAAATTTTTGCTTCAATCCTTCGCTCGGCAGGCTGCCGCTCAGCGCGACCAGCAGATCGCGTTGCTGTGCGAGCTGCTTCTGCAATGGCGGCAAGGTTTGCTCGACCTGCGCCAACGCGGCCTGTTGAGCGACAACATCGGCCTCGGCGACGTCACCCAGCTGGTACTGCCGCTGCAGCAGCGAAAGCACGTCGGTCTCAATCTTGATGATGCTGCGCGTGGCGGCAATCTGGCCGCGCAGCGAGGCCTCTTGTACGGCCGCACCGGCGAGGTTTGACGTCAATGTCAGGTATGTCGCCTCGAGCGCGAAACGTTGCGCGTCCGCCTGGGCGGCCAGCGCTTCGATCGACCGGTGCGTGCCGCCGAAGACGTCAGGCACGTAGGAGACGTTCAATTGCGTTGTAAACAGATTGAATACGGGATTCGGTGCGCCAATGGTGGGCGGCGGAGAAATCGGCGCCAGTTCGCGCGTCGAGGTGAAATTGCCGTCGACGCTGGGAAATAGCAGCCCCTGCTGCGCGTAGACGTTTTGCTTGGCGACGATGAGAGCCGCTTGCGCCGCCGCCAGATCGGGGTTGGCCGCAAGTGCCCTTTCTACCAGCGTGTCTAGATCCTTCGAGTGGAACAAGGTCCACCACTGGCCGGGAAGGTCGAGAGCGCGAACGAAGTGCTGCGCTCCGCCGCCCGGTGTTGCGGCGGCCGTGGTCGAGGTCGTGAGCGGTTCCGGTGTGTAGCCACTCACGCCGGGCGCCGCCGGCACCTTGAAATCGGGCCCGACCGCGCAAGCCGCCAGCAGCACGGTCGCGGCCGACATCAAGGCGATCGTTCGCGCTGCCCCCCTGAACATGCGTTATGCCCTATGACTCACGTACGACATTCTGCGCCTCGGGCGTCATTTCCGGTGAACGCAGCGCGGCACGGCGCTCGATCACGAAATAAAATGTCGGAACGATAAACAGCGTCAGCAGCGTGGCCGGGATGAGCCCGCCGGCGACTACCGTTGCGAGATTGCGCTGAACGTCGCTGCCGACGCCGGTCGCCAGCGCCGCCGGCAGCATGCCGACGGTGGCGACCGAAGCCGTCATCAATACCGGGCGAAGGCGCTCCCCGGCGCCGCGGAGAACGGCCTCGAAGAGCGGCAAGCCGTTCGCGCGGACGCGATTGAGATTGGCCACCATGATGACGCCGTTCATCACGGCGACGCCGAACAGCGCGATGAAGCCGACACCCGATGCAACGTTCAGCGTCGTTCCTGTGGCATGCAGTGCGATCAAGCCGCCAAGCGTGGCGAGCGGAACGACGCCGACGATGAGAAATACTTGGCGTAAAATGCCGAATTCCGCGTAGAGAAGGACCATCATGAGAGCCAGCACCATCCCGATGATGAGCTTAAAGCGCGCTTCGGCGCGCTCCTGCCCCTCGAGCTGCCCGCCCCATTCAATATGGTATTGGCTTTTATCGAAAGAGACTTTTTGGGCGATCTCCCTTGAAACCTGAGCCACTACCGAGAGCGGATCGCGGTCGTGGAAGTTGAGCTTGACCAGAAGGTAGCGGTGATTCATCTCGCGATTGATCATGCTCTCGCCCGACTGCACCTTGACGTCGGCGACCTGCGAGAGCGGAATCAGCGCACCGTCGCTCGATGTCAGAAGCAGATTTTTGATTGCCTCGGGGCTGCTGCGGTCCTGGGCCGGAAAGCGCACCGTGATGTCGTAATGCCGGTCGCCGATGAACAATTCGCTGACTGCGGCGCCACCGATCCCGGTACTGATCAGGTTGGTGACGTCGGCGACGTTGATACCGTATCGCGCGGTGGCCGCGCGATCGACTTTGATGGAAATCTGCGGCAGCGGCGTATATTGATCGATCGCCGCGTCGGTCACGTCCGGCGTGGTCTTGAGGACGCCGACGATGGCGTTGCCAATGCGCCGCAACTCGTTGAAGTCGTGTCCGAACACCTTGATTGCAAGCGCGCTGTGCGGGTCAAACACGGTGTCGAGCACGCTGTCCATGATCGGTTGGCTGAAGGCAATCTCGAACCCCGGCTGGCGTGCGAGGCGGGCTGACAGGCGCGCGACCAGGTCCTGTTTTGTCTCGCCTGCCGGCCAGGTGCTGTAGGGCTTGAGGATCACGGCCGCTTCCATGTGCGAAGGCGTCCACGGATCGGTGCCGTCGTCGTTGCGGCCGATGTGACTGACGACGGTTTGAACTTCCGGAAAGTCATCGAGGGTCGTGCGCAGGTTGGCGACCATGTCGGTCGCCTTCTGCAGCGATATGCCGGGCGGCATTTCGGCGTGCAGCCAGATCGAGCCTTCGTCGAGGTCGGGGAGAAATTCGCGCCAGACCGTGATACCGAGCATTACGACCGCAATCGCGGCGCCGGCGCAGAGCGCGTAGGCGATCACGGGGCGATGCAGCGAGCCCATCAAGGCTTCGCGATACGCCCTCTCGATCCAGGCCAGGACTGTATTGTGAACGACGCGGCGCGGCTTGCGATAGACCGCATAGGCGAGGCCCGGAACGACCAACAATGCGAATGCCAATGCGCCAAGCTGAGCGTACCCAACCGCATAAGCCATCGGGTAGAACAGCTTGGCTTCGATGCGCTGGAAGGCAAACAGCGGCAGGTACGTGGTGATGATGATGGCGGTGGCGAAGAAGATCGGACGCGCCACCTGACGCGCCGCGGCACGCACATCGTTTTCGGTCAATGCTTCATTCGGCTTGGCCTCGCGCCGGCGCAGGATCGCCTCGGTCATGACGATCGCGCCGTCGACGATGATGCCAAAATCGATCGCCCCCAGCGAGAGCAGGTTGGCCGAGATATTGGTGAAGAACATCAGGATGAAGGCGACCACCATGGCGAACGGGATGGTGATGCCGACGATGAGTGCGCTGCGTGCGCTGCCAAGGAAGAGGATGAGCACGATCAGAACCAGCCCGACGCCTGCGAACACCGTGTGTCCGACCTTGTCGATGGTGGCGTTGACCAGCGTCGTGCGGTCCAGATAGGGAACAATCTGCACGTCTTGCGTTTTGAGCTGCTGGTTGAGCTCGGCGATCTTGGCATGCACGCCTTTCAGCACCTCGGACGGATTGGCGCCGCGCAGCAGCAGGACGGTCCCCTCGACCACATCGTTCCTGTCGTCCTTACCGACGATGCCGTGACGTTCCAGATTGCTCAGCTTCAGCTTGCCGAGATCGCGCACCAGGATCGGCGTGCCGTTATGCTCGGCGACGACGATATTGCCGAGATCGTCGAGGTTTTGAATAAGGCCGATGCCGCGGATCACGTAGCCGAGTTCGCCGCGATTGAGGACGCTGCCGCCGGCATTTGCGTTGTTGGCACCGATCGCATTGGTAACGGCATTGAGCGACAGATTAAACCGCATGAGCTGCTGCGGATCGAGCTCCAGCTCATACTGCGTGGTCAGCCCGCCGAAATTTGAAACGTCGGCGACGCCGGGCACCTGCTTGATCGTCGGTATGACGGTCCATTGCTCGATTTCCGAAAGTTCGCGCAGATTCTTGGTGCGGGAATCCAGCGTGTAATAAAGTATCTGCCCGGTCGGCGAGGATAGAGGACTGAGGCTCGGCGTGACCCCGGATGGCAGCGTAACATTGGCGATGCGTTCGGTGATGCGCTGGCGCGACCAATAGTCTTCGGTGCCGTCCTGGAAGATCAAAGAGATCAACGACAGGCCGAAGGTGCTGCGCGAGCGCATCATCGTGAGGTTTGGCGTGCCGTTAAGTTCGCGCTCGAGCGGAATGGTGACCTGTTGTTCGACTTCCTCGGCAGCCAACCCGGGCGCCAGGGTGGCGATCTGCGACTCGGTATCGGCGACGTCCGGATAGGCATCGATCGCGAGGCGGGTCCAGGAATAGTAGCCGTACACCGCGGCAAACACGCAGATCATTGCGACTACAAAGCGCTTGCGCAGCGCGAAGCCGACCAGCCAATCAATCACCGAGCAGCGCTCCTCCGCTGACCACCACCCGATCGCCGACCTTTACGCCGCGCGTGAGTGTAACCTGGTTGCCCTGCTGAAAGCCGATATCCACGTCGCGCGCCTCGAACGTCCACGGCTTCGTTTCGACGAAGACCTGGGTTTCGTCGTCCTTGAGCACCAGCGCGCTGGTCGGCACCACGGCCACTTTCTGGACCGGCGCGAAGAAACTGACGCTCGCGAACATGCCTGGGCGAAATCGCGTACCCGGATTGTCGAAGGCGATAGTCACCTTGGTGCGTCGCGTCGTCGGGTCGAGCACGTCGCTGACGAACAGTACGTTGCCGTGAAATGTCTCGGTGGGATAAGCCGCGAATACGACGGCCACCGATTGCCCTTTGGACACAAGCGACGTGTCTTTTTCCGGAACGCTCGCCGTGACCCAGATGGTCTTGAGGTCGGCGACGGTCATCATCGCGGCGGTCGAATCGTTCCAATATTCTCCCGGTGCAACACCGAGATCGATGACGCTGCCGGCCATCGGCGCGACGACCGTGACGGTGCGCGACTTGTTGGTCGCGTCCGGGTCGACGCCGATCTGCTTCAAATGCGCGGTCGCCCGTTCCATCTCGACTTCCGCGGTCACGTAATCCGTTTCCGCTTGCTGCAGGTCTTTCGTGGCGGCGCCGCCGATCTTTTGAAGTGCGCGCAAGCGATTGCGGGTTTCAGTCGCCAGTGAAAGCAACACCTTGGCGCGATCGTAATCGGAATATGCGGTGCCGAGATCGGGCGAGTCGATCACGACCAGGGCCTGGCCCGCTTCGACCCGATGGCCCAGCCCCACTTTCAGCTGCGTAACGCGGCCGGCGAGCGGCGGCGTCACTTTGATCAGCCGTGCGGGGTCGGCCTCCACCACTGCGGGCAGGACAAGATCGCGCTTGATGTCCTTGGCGACGATGGGTTCGATCTTCAGCTCTCCCCGCAGTGGCGATCCTTCGGGCAGCGTGACCGTCTCGCCGGAACGGATCAGAGAACGCGCCGCCTTGACCACAACCGGCGAAGGCTCGGAGTAGCCCGGCGAGTCAAACAACAGCCGATAGGCTCCGGCGCCGAAAAGGCTCGCCAGTAAAAGCAAAAGCGCCATTTTGGCCCGTGCCCGCGACGGCGCGGAGCGGCCCGGCGGGGAGCCGCCTGGATCGGCACCGGAATTGGGATCGACGTGCATGAGACTTCTCGTCCATGCGGATTTTTGGTGAGTAGGCGCGCGCCAACGCTCAGCGTTCAGCGCTCACCCGGTGCAAAATTTACAGGATCGCCTAAGGCGGTATGGCCGCCGTGCTCGACCCGCGTCAGATCGCGGGAGGCCCACGTGCCCGAAATGAAAGATGCTGAAAAGTCGTCTGCTGTCGATCAATCGCCGCTTCAAGCTTGATGCCGCCGGTCATGACCGGGACCGGTAGCGGCGGCGCGACCGACGGCGCTGACGTGCTCGCTAATTGGATGAGCGCGCAGATCGGGCAATCGGTATCGGGTTGCCCGGGCGCTTGCTGGCCCGGGCCGTTCGGATTGCGCAACTTAGCGGTGGAGTGGTGAACAGCTGTCGTCGAATGGACTGTTCCGCCTACCAGCTCATCAAGATGGACGTGGCCGAACGTCACATAAAGCTGAATGGCCAGTGCGAACAGCGCAAGGTGTGAGCCAGCCCGGATGTGCGAACGGAACCAGAGCATGTGCTGACCCTTCGGTCACCTCGCTGCTATCCAGTGGCTTCGGCTGGTAGAAGCCTAAATAAGATGGTCGGGATGGTGTGCGGATGTCAATAGATTGCACCTCCCGAGATGGCAATGCGCAACCATCGCCTGGCCAGCCACCGCGCCAAAGCGGGCTTCACTTCCTTCCATTAGCGTTACCAGAGCCTCGCAAGGTCCGAACATGTCACTCTGCGGCGTGTGCGGGCCGGGTCACGATCGGGGCGGCAAGGCCGAGCAGGTCGGTAACGTATTCGCCGATCGCCAACGACGCTGTCAGCCCGGGGGATTCAATGCCGAACAAGTTGACGAGATTTGGGATGCCATGGTCCGCCGGGCCTTGGATGACGAAATCGGCGGCCGGTTCGTCAGGGCCGGTGATCTTCGGCCGGATACCGGCGTAGGCGGGCGAAAGAGCGCCGTCGGCCAACCCCGGCCAGAACTCGCGGATCGAGCGATAGAAAGCCTCCGCCCGCGCCGGATCGACCGAATAGTCGAGGCGGTCCACCCATTGCATGTCCGGCCCGAAACGCACATTGCCGGCCAGATCGACGACCGCGTGGATATCCATGCCGCCAGGCCCGTGGATCGGATAGATCAGTCGTGTGAAAGGGCGTCCTGTCACACTGAAATAGACGCCGCGGCGAAAATAGCTGTGCGGCACTGTGCTGGTGGGGAAATTCGCAATCGCTCGCGCGAGCGGCGGCGCGCCGTGGCCCGCGCAGTTCACCAATGTTTTGCAGCGGAGCGTCGTGGCCTCGGATCCGTCGACCTTAATGTCGATGCCTTGCGAGGTGATTGCGCCGCCTGTGACCGGCGCGCGTAGCACGACCTCGCCGCCGTTCGCTTCGAGTTCGGCCCGATAGGCCAGCATCAGCGCGTGGCTGTCCACAATGCCGGACCACGGCGAATGGTACGCGGCGTGACATACGAGGTTGGGCTCCAATTTTTGCGCTTCATGCGGCTCCAACCATTCCAGGTCCCTGACGCCGGCCTCGATGGCGTGCTCCATATGCTGGCGCAGGCGGTGCGCTTCCTCGGCGCTGCGGGCCACGACCAGTTTGCCGAGGCGGCGATACGGGACACCGTGGTCCGCGCAATAGGCGTAGAGGAGATCGGGAGCGCGCGGAAATAGCCGCTGCCGCAGACTGCCTTTTTTGTAGTAAAGCCCGGCATGGATGACCTCGCTGTTGCGCGACGAGGTGTGTTCGCCGGTGCGCTGTTCCGCTTCCACCACCAGGACTTCGCGCCCTGCGATTGCGAGCGTGCGCGCTACGGCGAGGCCAACGACACCCGCACCAACAACGACGCAGTCTGCTGTCTCCATGAGAGATCACCTTCGCTTTTATGGCGCATCGGACATCGGCATCATACCCGAGACGGGTGCACGGACAGGCCTCGCGGTTGCGCTCGGCGGTGTTAAAGCACCTTTCAGTCCGCGGAAGAACGACTTAGACTCCGGCGCATAGGGCGAGGGTGGGGGATGCGATATGCAAAAAATCATGATCGTGGCGGCAGCAACAGCCTTTATCTTTTGCTCCCCGGCGCTGGCTCAGCACGCCGACGCTCCAACCAAGCCGGCAGGCGCCCCGGACCCAAAGGACGTGCACCCACCGTTGTGCGTCTATCACAACATTACCTATTCGGCGGGCGCGATCGTTTGTATCGGAGCCGACTACGCTCAAGTGTGTCAGGCTACCGGTGCCTGGACCTCGTTCAACGCGGACCCGAGAAAGTTCAATGCATGCAGCGATGCGAAATCCGTTCCGCCGAACTAGAAATCCGCTTATCTGAACCGTGCATTCATTCACCGGCCGTCGCCGTGCGGCCGAAGCTCGCCTAGTCCCCGCCTTGCGCCGATCAATTTACGCATTAGCTTCAATGTGTTAGAATAAAATCAAATGACCGCCTGATCAATTGACCGCCTGGGAGAGCCGTTATGGGCCTCGACGCTTTGGGATATGTCGGCATCCGCACCAAGAACCTCGACGATTGGGCGGCTTACGGCACGCGCTTTCTTGGCATGCAACTGGTCGACAAGAGCCGCGGCACGCTCGCGTTGCGCATGGACGACCGCAAGCAGCGCGTCATCGTCCATAGCGACGAGGCCGAGGGGCCGTCGTTCTACGGCTGGGAGGTCGCCGATGCGGCGGCGCTCAATGCGCTGGCGGCGCATCTGGAAAACAAAGACGTGAAAATTGCGCGCGGCTCGCGTGCGCTTGCCGACGAACGGCGCGTCAAGGATCTGATCGTATTCTCCGACCCGATCGGCAACCGGCTCGAAGCGTTCCACGGCGCCGAAATCGCGACCGACGCGTTCAAGCCCGGCCGCGCGATCTCGGGCTTCCGCACCGGCCCGCTCGGCATGGGGCACGCGGTGCTGACCGCGGAACGTGTAGAGGACGTGCTGCCGTTCTATACCGAAATCCTCAACTTCAAGCTGACCGATTATTTCACCAAGCCGTTCTCGGCTTACTTCTTCCATCTCAATCCGCGTCACCACAGCCTTGCCTTCATCGGCAGCGGCAAGAACGGCATCCATCATCTGATGGTAGAATTGTGCTATCTCGACGACGTCGGCCAAGGCTACGACATCGCATTGCGCAAACCGGAAATGATCGGCACCACGTTCGGCCGCCACGTCAACGATCACGTCACCTCGTTCTATTCGTGGTCGCCGTCGGAGTTTCTGTTCGAATATGGCTGGGGCGGCCGTACCATCGAAACGGCGACGTGGACGCCGGAAGAACGTACCGAAGGCCCGAGCTTGTGGGGCCACGACCGCAAATGGCTGTCGCCCGAGGCGCTCGAGCAATCGCGCGACCTGCGCGCCAACGTCGCCACCGACGGCATCCGCGTGCCGCTCAACGTCATGGATGGAAATTATCTGCGCGCGAGCGACGTCTGCCCGTGGTGGAACGCCAACGTGGCGGTCAGCCGGAAGGCGGGCTAGAGCCCCTCCCGATTACGCTGAATCGGGAAGCGCTCCAGTTTTATGGATTTGGTCGCATTTTCTTCGGAAAACCGGTGGCTGCTTTTCCGGAAAATTCTCTAGCCGCGCCTGCTGGCGTACCAGTTTCCACCGCATTCGCCACTATTGGTGCGCCAGCGTCCGCCGCCCTGCGAACCACGCAGCCGGCCGGAGCCATACGCCGATCCTTGGCTGCTGCTCACCCTGACGCTGATGCCACCGCTGCCATTGACGGCACCGGAGGCATTGAAATCGCCGCCAGAGGAATAGACGCGTCCGCCGACAATGCGTATCCCGGCCCGATAGCTGCCGCAGTTTCCGTATGCGGTGGAGATCGACACGCTCCACGCGCCATCGAAGGAATGGACACCGCCGCGCACGGCGCCGGCGTGCCGGGGCGCGGCATCCGACGGCACAGCCACCGCGGCCGCGAGCACGGCGGTCACGGCAACAGCAAAGACTGCACGCAGGAGGGGCTTCATTTGTTTGCTCCGGTTTTCTCTGGATTCGGCGATGATAACTCCGGCGCTCCCGGGTAGGGGGGCGGTACGGTATCGAACGGGTTTGAACTTTTGCCGAGGTCGTAGCCGGCCTCGAACAGCGCCTTCATGTATCTGGGATCGAACGCACCGCGGCTTGGCGCATTGAAGCTTGGCGGTATGCTCGCGACATTAAAGCTGATTCCGCTGCGCTTGGCGACCAAATAAGCGCGGTCGAGCATCAGACGCGTATCGACCTTCACAGCCAAGCCGACCGACTGCGCCAGGATCTGCGCCGTCGAACGTTCCACGACCTGAAAGTCTGGCTGGAGGCCCGAATCGACCAGGACATACAGAGCCGTCGCCGGCAACCGATAGTCGGATGTGGCCGCCATCAACGCGGCAGGTGCAACAAAGAACTGCCCGCCGACGCCGCCGTCGACATGCATCTCGCTGAAGTGCTTGCCATTGGCTTCGACGTCGATCAGCACCGGCGGAAACGCGCCGGGGATGCTGCTCGACGCCAGCAGCACGGTGCGGAACAGCTTGATCGACTGCTCGCCGCCATGCGCGGCAATGGCGCCCATGTTCCAGACCACGGATCGTTCGGAATCGAGATCGGTTGTGACGATGAACAACCGCCGGCCGGCCCGATATTGTACTGCGATATCCGCAATGAGGGCGGGCGTGACCTGCTTGGCGATCAGGTCCTTCAGCGGCCAGGTGTCGAGGAAGCTCTCGGGCGTGCCGCCGATTTCGAATACATCGGCCGCGGTGATCTTGGTGAAGGCGTCGCGCAACGCGTCGTCGTAATGCAGGCCGGCGAACACGAACGGCGCGATCAGCGCGCCGGTGCTTACCCCGGTGACGACCGCATAATCGGGCCGCTTGCCTGAGGCGGAAAGTCCATTGAGGAGGCCGGCGCCGAACGCGCCGTCCGAGCCGCCGCTGGAGAGTGTGAGCCACGGCCCCGGCTTCCCCGGCAGTGCTTTGACGAAATCGTCGGTCGAATCCGCCCAAAATCGGGCGCCCGGCATGCCCGGGATGGCAGCCACGGCGGCTTCAGCCGCAGTGTAGGGCGGGCGCGGCGGCAGCGGTTTTGGCTGATTGACTGCGGCGGGTTCCCTTTTTTGCTGCTTCCCCGCCTGACCTGCGGCTTTGCCATGCGTCGGCGCGGCCTGTGCGGCAAATGTCGCCACGGCGACGGCCGACAGCAAAGCGGCGCCCACGCAGAAGCTCCGACACCATCCTGAGTTCATATGGATTACGTTGCCCGAAAGCGGTGAAAGGTTCGGGGTCTCGTCTCATTCCTGGCTGGAACTACACGACGGCCTAAGACCGACCGCAAATAGGGCGCCCCCGCGCGAACTTCAATCCGGACCAGTTGATTCACCTGTCCTGAGCCTCTTCGGCCACATAATGTAAGAACTTCGGCAGACGACGGCAATGCATCATTATTTCCCTGTTGTCGTTGGTCTGACACACAATCCGCAGCCCTAAGCGCGGCGATCGGCCACGAATCGCGCGCCCTCCAGCAGAATCGCCGCCGCTGGACCGAACGGCGCCAGCGATTTTTCGGCCTCCGCGACCAGGTCGCGCAACCGCGCCTTGGCACCCGCTCCGCCAAGCACGCTCACCATGGTGGCTTTGCCCGCCGCAGCATCTTTTCCGGTCGATTTTCCGACTAATGCGGGATCGCCCTCGACATCGAGCAAATCGTCCGCGATCTGGAAGGCTTGGCCGACCGCCGTTCCAAAGCGCTGGAGCGCCTCGCGCTGCGCCGCCCCCGCCGCAGCGAGAATTCCCCCCGCCTGGCAGCCGAAGCGCAACAGCGCGCCGGTCTTCATGGCTTGCAGCGTCAGCACCTCGCGCTCACCGAGGCGTTGCGGCTCATTCCCGGCAAAGCGGCCCTCTGCGGCAAGATCGAGCATCTGGCCGCCCGCCATGCCGCCTACCCCGGAGGCGCGGGCCAGCGCGCCCACCAGTTCGATGCGAACGCTGGGGTCCGGGTGCGTCTCCAGGCGCGACAGAACATCGAACGCGAACGTCAAGAGACCGTCGCCGGCGAGAATCGCAGTGGCTTCGTCGAATTTCTTATGCGCGGTCGGCTGGCCGCGCCGCAACGCGTCGTTGTCCATCGCCGGCAGATCGTCGTGGACGAGTGAATAGCAATGGACGCATTCAAGCGCCGCGCCGGCCATCAGTGCCCGCTCCCGTGGAACGCCGAACAGATTGGCCGATTCAACGACCAGAAACGGGCGGAATCGCTTGCCGCCGCCCAACCCCGAATAGCGCATGGCCTCGATCAGCCGTTCCGGGCGTGCCGTTTCGCCGGCGACCGGCGCCATCGCCAGAAGCCGGTCCAGCAAAGCCTCGGTATCGGCCGCCACGGCGTCCAGACGCTCGAGGAAAGTGGCTTCTTTTTGGGCATTATTGCCATTCATCATGTATTGCCCAGCGATTGGCCTCCCTGTGGGGTGCTATTTTCGATCCTACATTTACGGGATAACGGTTACGCCGCCCAAGCACGGGCGCTGGCGGCAGGCCGTGACGACCATAATGTGCCGCCGAGGGACTATCTGTGGCCAACGACCTCATAGCGTCAATGGTGCTGGCGATCTGGCTTTATCTCCTCGTGGCGCGCGGGGGATTCTGGCTGGCGGCCGAACGCGACGGACCCGGAGCTGGAGCGGCCATGCGGGGTGCATGGCCGGACATTGCGGTGGTCATGCCGGCGCGTGACGAGGCCTCGTGCATCGGGGAGACGGTCGCGTCCCTCTTGATGCAAAACTACCCCGGCGAATTGTGCGTCGTCGTGGTTGACGACAATAGCCGTGACGCGACCGGGGAGGTGGCGCGTAAGGCCGCCGCGAAGCTCGGCAAGGCCGGCCGCCTCACGGTCGTATCCGGTCGCGCCCTGCCCGCCGGATGGACCGGCAAGCTGTGGGCGCAACAGCAGGGTGTCGATTGCGTCAATGAGTTGCCGCGGCCGCCGGCTTACGTGCTCTTGACCGATGCGGATATTGTGTATGCGCCGGACGCGGTCTCGCACCTTGCGGCGCGCGCGCAAGACGAGGGCGCAGTGCTCACCTCGCTGATGGTGAAATTGCACTGTGCGAGCCTCGCCGAACGCGCGTTCATCCCGGCCTTCATCTTTTTCTTTCAGATGCTTTATCCGTTCGCCTGGGCGAATGATCGGCGACACGCGACCGCCGCGGCGGCCGGCGGCTGCATGCTGGTCCGCCGTGACGTATTGCAGGACGTGGGCGGCATGGCGGCGATTCGCGGCGCGCTGATCGACGATTGCGCGCTGGCCAAGCTGCTCAAGGCGCGCGGCCCGATCTGGATCGGGCTGACCGAACGCGTGCGCAGCATCCGCGACTATCCGGGGGTGGCGGATATCCGCGGCATGGTTTCGCGCACCGCCTATGCGCAGCTGCGCTATTCGCCGTTGCTGCTCGCCGGCACGGTTCTTGGTCTGGCGTTGACCTACATCGCTCCGGTGGCACTGGCGCTGTTCGCCAGCGGTTTCGCTCAGCTTGCTGGGATTCTGGCTTGGCTGGCGATGGCCGTGGCGTTCTGGCCGACATTGCGGTTTTACGGCCTGCCGGTGATCTGGGGCCTGGCGCTGCCGGCCATCGCGGCGATCTATATGGCGTTTACGGTCGATTCCGCTTATCAGCACGCGCGCGGACGCGGCGGCATGTGGAAAGGCCGCGCCCAAGCCAATGTTTCGGAATTGCGATGAACGCTGCGAACGAAAACGGCGCCGCCGATTGGCGCTCGGGCAAAGGCCACCGCGACGAGAATTTTCCCGTCGCGTCGTGGCTGATCGCGCCGCGCCATCGTGGCCCGATTCTCGCGTTCTACAATTTTGTTCGGATCGCCGATGACATTGCGGACCACGCGTCGCTGCCGCCGGAGCAAAAACTTGGGCTGCTCGATCGCCTTGATGGCGGGCTCCTTGGACGCAACGACGACGATGCGGTGGCGGTACGATTGCGGCAGCAACTCGCCGAGCATAGCCTGCCGGCGAAGCACGCACAGGATTTGCTCGCCGCATTCAAACTCGACGTCACCAAGCTGCGCTACCGCGACTGGGACGACCTGATCGGCTATTGCTCGCTGTCGGCGATGCCGGTCGGACGTTTTGTCTGCGATGTGCACGGCGAAAGCCGCACGGTGTGGCCCGCTAACGATGCGCTGTGCGCCGCGTTGCAGATCATCAATCATCTGCAGGATTGCCGCGAGGACTATCTCAATCTCGACCGGATCTATGTCCCGCTCGATGCGCTGTCCGCAAGCGGCGTCACCGTGGAGGCGCTCGGCGCGCAACGCGCCTCGCCGGCGCTGCTCGGCTGCCTGCATAGGCTTGCAGCGCGAACTGAGGGTTTGCTCGGCGAGAGTGACGTGTTCGCCTCGCTGATCGGTGACTGGCGTCTCGGCCTCGAAGTCTCGGTGATCAACACGTTGGCGCACCGGCTCACGCGCATGCTGATGGCACGCGACCCGCTGTGCGATCCGGTCCATCTCAAAATGCCTGCGGTTGCCGGCTTGACGCTGGCCGCCGTTTGCGGCGGTGCGTCGCGACGGCTCGGCCGGCGATTGTCCGCCGATGCGCGCAAACCGCGGGGCGCGTAAGTGAGCGGGCAACCCACCCAGGCGGCGCAACGCGCGTCCGGCAGTTCGTTCTACAGCGGCATGCGTATTTTGCCGCGGCCGCAGCGCGAGGCGATGTTCGAAATCTATTCGTTCTGCCGCGCGGTCGACGATGTTGCCGACGATCCGGGGCCGCGCGAGCCTCGGCGCGAACAATTGCAGCGCTGGCGCGCCGACATCGACGCGCTCTATCGCGGCGCGCCGCCGCAGCAGCTCACGGGTCTGGCGCGGGCGGTGCGAGAGTTCGATCTGCAGCGCGAGGATTTTCTCGCCGTGATCGACGGCATGGAAATGGATGTCGTTGCCGATATCCGCGCGCCGGATGCCGCGACGCTGGCGCTCTATTGCGACCGGGTCGCCTGTGCGGTCGGGCGGCTCTCGGTCCGGGTGTTCGGCATGGAACGCGGCGCCGGCCTCGCGCTCGCCGATCATCTCGGTCGGGCTCTGCAACTCACCAACATTTTGCGCGACCTCGATGAGGACGCGGCGATGGGCCGGCTGTATTTGCCGCGCGAGGCGCTGCGCGATTGCGGCATCATCGGCACCGATCCGACGACGGTACTGGCCAATCCGATGCTGGGCGAGGCGTGCGGCGTTCTGGTTCGACAGGCGCAAGCGCATTTTCGCCAGGCGGAAGCAATCATGGCGCAAAATCCCCGCCGCGCGGTGCGGGCGCCGCGGATCATGGGCGAGGCCTACGGCCTCATCCTCGGCCGGCTGGCGGCCCGCGGTTTTGCGCCGCCGCGCCCGCGCGTTCGGCTGCCGCGCCCCCGTCTTCTTCTCATTGTGCTGCGTAATCTCGTGTGATGGCCGGGGTCGTTCACGTCATTGGCGCCGGCCTTGCCGGATTATCCGCCGCGCTTCGGCTGACGGCGGGCGGCGCGCGCGTCGTTATCCATGAGGCGACGGCGTTCGCCGGGGGCCGCTGCCGTTCTTATCGCGATGCCGCGCTCGGCATGACCATCGACAACGGCAATCATCTGTTGCTGTCCGGCAATCACGCCGCGCTTGGCTATCTGCGCGAGATCGGCGCGCAGCAGCAATTGATCGGGCCGAAGGCCGCGGAATTCCCTTTTGTCGATCTCGCCAGCAACGAGCGCTGGACGCTGCGCTTTAACGAGGGGCGCGTGCCGTTCTGGGTGTTCGACGCCGAGCGTCGCGTACCGGGAACCCGCCCGCTCGATTATGTGCCGTTGGCGCGGCTGCTTTGGGCGCGTGCGGAAAAGAGCGTCGGCGAAACGATCGCTTGCGATGGAACGCTCTATCGGCGGCTGGTCGAGCCGCTGCTGCTGGCGGCGCTCAATATCGATCCACCGGATGGATCGGCGAAACTCGCCGGTGCGGTGATCCGTGAGACGCTTGCCATGGGCGGGCGGGCCTGCCGGCCGCTCATCGCGCGCGAGGGTCTGGGGCCGACGTTGATCGAGCCGGCGCTGGCCTGTCTGCAACAGCGCGGCGCTACGTTGCGCCTTGAGCATCAGTTGCGAGCTATTCGTTTCGCCGAAGACCGGGTCGAAGCGCTGGATTTCGGTAACGAAGCGGTGGAGCTGGCGGCCGATGACGCTGTGATCCTTGCCGTGCCGCCCTACGCGGCGGCGTCGCTGGTGCACGATCTGGAAGTGCCGACGGAATTTCGCGCCATCGTCAACGCGCATTTCGCCATCGATCCGCCGGCCACACAGCCGCCGATCGTCGGCGTGCTTAATGGCACCGCGCAATGGATTTTTGCGTTTCCGGGCCGCGTGTCCGTGACCATCAGCGCCGGCGATCGTTACATCGACACGGCGCGCGACGTGCTCGCCAAAACGATCTGGAGCGAGATCGCAACCGTTACCGGTCTGCCTGCGGTGCTGCCGAACGGTCTGCCGCCCTGGCAGATCGTGCGCGAGCGGCGCGCGACGTTCGCCGCGACACCGGCGCAGGACGCAAGGCGGCCGCGGGCGCAAACGCAATGGCGCAATCTGGCGCTCGCCGGCGATTGGACAGATACCGGGCTGCCCGCCACGATCGAGGGGGCAATCCGCTCCGGCAACCGCGCCGCCGACCTGCTGGCGCACCATCGGCCGGCGGCCCACCAATATGTGAGCCGCGGATGAGCGAAGCGATGAACACGGTTTCGAGCGAAGCCGCCGCCGGCGCCCGCGACCTCGACCGGTCGATCGATGCGGCGACTACCGCGCTGTTGGCTTGCCAGCGCGAAGACGGTCATTGGCTGTTTGAACTCGAGGCGGACGCGACCATCCCGGCCGAGTATGTGCTGCTACGGCATTACCTGGGCGAACCGGTTGATGCCGGGCTGGAGGCGAAAATCGCCGTCTACCTGCGCCGCATTCAGGGCGCGCATGGCGGCTGGCCGCTGTTTGCCGAGGGCGATCTCGATGTCGGTGCAACGGTCAAAGCCTATTTCGCATTGAAAGTGATCGGTGACTCGATCGAGGCCGATCACATGCGGCGCGCGCGCGATGCGTTGCACGCCCGCGGCGGCGCCGAACGCGCCAACGTATTCACGCGGATCATGCTGGCGTTGTTCGGTTTTGTGCCGTGGCGCGCAGTGCCGGTGATGCCGGTCGAGATCATGCTCCTGCCGAAATGGTTTCCGTTTCACCTCGACAAGATCTCTTACTGGAGCCGGACCGTCGTCGTGCCGCTGTTGGTGCTGATGGCGAAAAAGCCGGTGGCTCGTAATCCCAAGCGCGTACGCATCGACGAACTGTTTCGCGAACCGCCGCAGACGCTCGGCCCGGTGCCGAAGGCGCCGCAGCAGAAATCGTCATGGTTCTGGTTTTTTCGCGGCGTCGATAATGTGCTCCGCGCCTGTGAGCCGCATTTTCCGAACAAGGTGCGGCAGCGCGCGATCGACCGGGTCGTCGCCTGGGTGAGCGAACGGCTCAACGGCGAGGATGGCCTCGGCGCGATTTTCCCGGCGATGGCCAACAGCGTGATGATGTTCGATGCGCTCGGCGTTCCCGAGAGCGATCCGCGCCGGGCCATCGCGCGCAAATCGATCGAAAAGCTCCTCGTCGTGCATCCCGGTGAGGCCTATTGCCAGCCGTGCGTCTCGCCGATCTGGGATACCGGCCTCGTCTGTCACGCGCTGTTAGAAGCCGGCAGTGAACGCACGACCGAGCCGGTGCGCAGGGGGCTCGACTGGCTCGTGCCCATGCAGGTGCTCGATGTGCGCGGCGACTGGATCGCGCGGCGGCCCGACCTGCGTCCGGGCGGCTGGGCCTTTCAGTATGCCAATCCACATTACCCCGACGTCGATGATACAGCCGTCGTCGCCATGGCGATGGATCGCTTTGACAACGCCGCCGGCCGGCAGGATTACGCCGCGGCGCTGGCGCGTGCGCAGGAATGGGTTGTCGGTATGCAAAGTGAGAACGGCGCCTGGGGCGCGTTCGATGCCGATAATGAATATTTTTATCTCAACAACATTCCGTTCGCCGATCACGGCGCGTTGCTCGATCCGCCAACCGAGGACGTAAGCGCCCGCTGCCTATCGATGCTGGCGCAATTCGGCGAGACGGCGGCTGGTAGTCCGGTGGTCGCGCGTGCCATCGATTATCTGCGCAGCACGCAACTTGCCGAAGGCAGTTGGTACGGCCGCTGGGGCATGAATTACATCTACGGCACCTGGTCGGTGCTATGTGCGCTCAATGCCGCGGACATCGATCATGGCGCGCCGGAAATGCGCAAAGCGTGCGACTGGCTCGTCCGCATCCAGAACGAGGACGGCGGCTGGGGCGAGGACGGCTCAAGCTACAAGCTCGACTATCGCGGCTACGAGCGCGCGCCATCGACCGCCTCACAGACCGCGTGGGCGCTGCTGGGCCTCATGGCGGCCGGCGAACGCGATCATCCCACGGTGGCGCGTGGCATTGCCTACCTGACGGCGACGCAAAGTGCGGATGGCTTCTGGAATGAGCCGCGGTACACGGCGACCGGTTTCCCGCGGGTGTTTTATCTGCGCTACCACGGCTATTCGAAGTTCTTCCCGCTCTGGGCGCTGGCGCGCTACCGCAATCTGCGCAGGAGCAACATGCGGACTGCCGCCTACGGAATGTAGGGCGCGGTTACGGGATTTAGCGATTCGATACCGCAATTGGGCATCGCCCGATTCGGCTGTTCGTTAACCGTGACGCCCGAGCGAATGTGGATATCCCCGCGCCGCGAGGCCGTGCAGAGGTTGTGCCGTGCGCCGTAATGCCTCCAAGCCACTGAAATTACGATAAAAACTGCGGTTGCGCCCGCTGTGTCTCGGCTACAACACCTTGAAGAAAAGCACCGCGGCGGACCAATATTGTATCGCGGTGTTACACATTGCCCTGCGATAATGGCTTCAACAGGCGGGGACGCCTGACGGGTTTCATAAGGAGGGGTGCGATGACAAAGAATTGGCTGGGAGTGATCAGCGTTTCTGCCGCTCTACTCGCGGCGCCGTTAGCGGCCAGCGCGGCCGATATGGGTGTGCCGTATCTCAAGGCGCCGCCGCCGCCGCCCGTGATGAGCTGGACCGGGTGCTACGTCGACGGCGGCTGGGGCTACGGCTTCTGGAATCAGGATCACAATACGACCACGCCCGCCGGCACCACGGTAACCACCACGGATGGTGGTCGCGGCTGGATGGGTAAGGTCGGCGGCGGATGCGACTATCAGACCCCGTGGTTCAACCATAGGGTCGTTGTCGGCGTCTTCGGCGATTGGGATCCGATGAGCCTGAAGGGTACCATCAGCCCGAGTGAACTCTTCCCGCCGGCAGGCGCCAGCCAGCCGCTTGCGATGAACGAAAAAGAAAGCAGCGCTTGGTTCGTCGGCGCGCGCCTGGGCTATCTCGTGACGCCCTCGTTCATGACCTATTTCGACGGTGGTTATACCAGGACGCGCTTTACGACGTCATCTGAATTCCAGACCTTCACCGGAACGCCCGTCGCGTTCTCCTACCCGAGCTACAATGACAGCGGCTGGTTCCTCGGCAGCGGCTTCGAATATTCGCTGAACGATTGGGTTCCGTTCCACGGCCTGTTCCTGCAGACCGAGTATCGGTTCTCGCAGTATGGGAGAAAATCTCTCGCCGAGTTCAGCACCGCGACGGGTCTGGCGGATGGCAATTTCCTCAACACCAGGCCGTACGTGCAGACGGTCACGACAGCGCTGGTGTGGAAGTTCAACTACGGGCGCTGAGCGCCACTGCTCCACTGAATCGAAATAAGAAAGGGCCCCGGTTCGCCGGGGCCCTTTTTATTTTGCGAAACGCTGCTTGTCTGAGAACGGCCGACGTCCGGCTAAGCCGCAGTTGCCGATGTCTTTGCCGCCTTCGCGGCTTTCTCGCGCGCTTCGTTGGCGCGCATCTCGGTCA
Source organism: Xanthobacteraceae bacterium (assembly GCA_036511795.1). Classification (GTDB taxonomy): domain Bacteria; phylum Pseudomonadota; class Alphaproteobacteria; order Rhizobiales; family Xanthobacteraceae; genus BOG-931. The sequence goes on along the minus strand of DATCBO010000022.1, from coordinate 26,390 downwards.
CTGTCAGCTGCACATTGCTGTCGAACACGTATTTCGCCGGGCGCTGCTGCGACATATCGATTTCCGGCGCCATGGCGCCTTCGGTCTTGACGCCGTTCCAAGCGATCATGGCCGCCTGCAGCGGATGCTCCATCATGGCGTTGGCGGCGGTCGCCTCGTAGCCGCAATGCGCCATGCAGTTCGCGCATTTTTCGTAACGGCCGGTGCCGTACGAATCCCAGTCGGTCGTCTCCATTAATTCCGTGAATGTCTTGGCGTAGCCTTCGCCGAGCAGATAGCAGGGCTTCTGCCAGCCGAAAATATTGCGCGTCGGCATGCCCCACGGGGTGCAGTGGAATTCCTGATTGCCGGCAAGAAAATCGAGGAACATGCTCGAATGCGTCAGGTTCCAGCCCTTGCCCTTGCCGAGCGCGAAGACCTTGCGGAACAACTCCTTGGTCTTGAGGCGGTTGAGGAAGTGCTCCTGGTCCGGCGCCCGCTCATAAGCGTAGCCCGGCGAGATCGAAACGCCGACGCCGAGTTCCTTCGTCAGATCGAGGAAGGCCGCGATATCCTCGGCCGGGTGGCCGTCGAACACCGTGCAATTGACATTGACTGCAAAACCCTTGGCCTTGGCGGCCTTGATGGCGTTGACCGCTTTTTCGAAGCCGCCCTCCATGCACACGGATTTGTCGTGGTGATGCTTCAAGCCGTCGAGGTGGACGGAGAAGAACAGATAAGGCGACGGTTCAAAAACGTTCAGCTTCTTTTCCAGCAGCAGCGCATTGGTGCACAGCGAGACGAATTTCTTGCGCGCCACGATGCCTTTGACGATCTCGCCGATCTCCTTGTGAATGAGCGGCTCGCCGCCCGGGATGGCGACCATCGGCGCACCGCACTCATCGACAGCGTCGAGGCACTCCTGAACCGAAAGGCGCTTGTTCAGGATGGCGTCGGGATAATCGATCTTGCCGCAACCGAAGCAGGCCAGATTGCAGCGGAACAACGGCTCCAGCATGAGCACGAGCGGGTAGCGCTTCCGCCCCGTCAGGCGCTGGCGCAGGATGTAGGAGCCGACGGCCACTTGTTGTCGCAATGATACGGTCACAACGCGATCCTTTTTTGTTTTCCGCTTTCGGAATAGCTGGCGGCGCTCAAACTTTCGCCGCCGCGCGGCTGGCGGTGGGAGCGTCGCTCAATTCGGGCGGCAAGCGAAACTCGATTGTCTCCTGGCGGCCGCTCAATTCACTCACCGCGACAGGGCCGAGCCGGCGCAGCGCATCGATGACGTCCTCGACCAGCACTTCGGGCGCCGATGCGCCGGCGGTAATGCCGACCGTTTCGGCGCCGCTAAACCAGTCCGGCTCGACCTCGCTACCGTCGGCGATCAGGTAGCTCGGGGTGCCATCTTCCTCGCCGATTTCGCGCAGCCGGTTCGAGTTGGAACTGTTCTTGGCGCCAACCACGAGGATAACGTCCACCAGCTTGGAGAGTTCGCGGACCGCGGTCTGCCGATTTTGCGTCGCGTAGCAAATATCGCGCGTCTCCGGCCCGACGATGTCGGTGAAGCGGCCGTGCAGGGCGGCGATAATGCCGCGGGTGTCATCCACCGACAGCGTGGTCTGCGTCACATAGGCAACCGGCGTATCGCGGGGAATATCGAGCGAGGCGACGTCGTTCTCGGTCTGCACCAGGGTCACCGGCTGGGCGATCTGGCCCATGGTTCCCTCGACCTCGGGATGGCCCGCATGGCCGATGAGGATCAGGCGCCGGCCGTGACCGACATAGCGCTTGCCCTGATTGTGCACCTTGGTGACCAGCGGGCAGGTGGCGTTAAGCACCGGAAGCTGGCGCGCCGCGGCTGCCTCCTCCACGCTCTTGGCGACGCCGTGGGCGCTGAAAATAGTGACCGCATTGGGCGGAACCTCGGACAGATCCTCGACGAAGCGCGCGCCTTTGGCCTTGAGGCTCTCGACCACATGCTTGTTATGCACGATCTCGTGCCGCACATAGACCGGCGGTCCGAATTTCTGCAGGGCCCGCTCGACGATTTCGATGGCGCGGACCACACCGGCACAGAAGCCGCGCGGCTGGGCGAGGATGACTCTCATCGGCAAAATACCTCCGGGGCGGCATGCGAAAACGCCCCGCCCCCGATGGGAGGGGATCAAGCCGACCGCTGACGTTCCTCAGATACTTTGGCTACGCGGCCCTGACAATCAAGTCCGCTAATTATCCTTGCTGGCCTCGAAGAGGAAGCCGCGCGCCTAAATCATAGGCTTGGAAACTAACTGCATATAAAATGAGCAGGATTTCGCTCTTGAGGCCATTTCATTGTGGCGGCTCGCCAAATTCCCTCATCAACGGCGGCTCCGGACGAGGATGCACACCCCTCGATGCGGCTGGGCACGGCTTCGTCTCATTCAATCAGAGAGCTTCGGCGGCGCGGGTTCGCTTATCTGTATTTGGAACCCAATCCGCTCGAACGATATGCGGCGCCCCAACGACCAAGGTGATGGTGTCTGGCTCCAGACCTCGTGCCGTTCAGCGCTGCCACGCCGAGATCGCCAAGTTGGTCAAACACGGCTCTGCAACGTTACGTATCTGACGCAAGTAGACGCACCGGGAGCAATTTACATGTTGGCGGTTTGCTTTTCCGTCATTTCCAGGCATTTAGGCGCACCAAGCCGGGATTCGGACGGACTTGGCCTTGCAAGGCCGACGACGCCTGCCTCTGTTTCGCCGTTCTCGTAACGCCTCAAACGTGGCCTTATCAGCCGTTCATCCCTCCCGCCGACAGTTTGTCCCGCCGATCATGAAGACCATCACTGCTATCGTTGTCCGGACGATTGCGTTTTGCTCGCAAAACGCTTGGCTGGTCATCGCCGCGGGACTGCTGCTCACCGTCGCGTCGTCGTGGTACTCGGCCGCGCATTTCAAGATAACGACCGATATGGCGGATCTGATCTCCAACGACATTCCATGGCGGCAGCGTGAGGCCGCACTGGAGAAAGCGTTTCCGCATTTTAAAACGACCGTCGCGGTGATCAATGCGCCGACGCAGGAATTGGCCGATGAAGCAACGGCTGCGCTTGCGCAGCGTTTGTCGCAGCAGAAGACGATGTTCCTTTCGATCGAGGACCCGGCGGGCGGCGCCTTTTTTGGTCAGAACGGGCTGTTATTTCTCAATACAAAAGACCTAGCCGCGCGCACCTCGATGCTGACGCAGGCATCGCGTCTCATTCAAGTGTTGGCCGGCGATCCCAGCCTGCGTGGCGTCATCCAGGCGTTGCAATTCGGCCTGCTCGGCGTGCAGGGCGGGCGCATCAATCTCGACGCCATGACGTGGCCGATGACGCTTGCCGCCGACACTCTCGAGCAGGTGAATGCCGGAAAGCCGGCGAGTTTTTCCTGGAAGGATTTAGTGCAAGGCAATGCGGCCCGGCCCGACCAGTTGTTGCGCTTTCTTACAATCCAGACGGCGCTCGATTATTCCGCGCTCGAACCGGGGCTGCGGGCCAGCAACGCCATCCGTCAGGCGGCAAGCGACCTCGACTTTGCCGGCAAGTATCAGGCCCGGCTGCGTCTGACCGGGCCGGTGCCGCTCGAAGACGAAGAGTTCGCCACCATCAAGGAAAATGCCGGGCTCAACGCCACCGTGACGATTGCGGTCGTGCTCTTTATTTTGTGGATGGCGCTGCGCTGGTGGCGGATCATCGCCGCGGTTTTCATCAATCTTGCTGTGGGCCTTTCGATCACCGCGGCCGTCGGCCTGCTCATGGTCGGCACGCTCAATCTGATGTCAGTCTATTTCGCCGTGCTGTTCGTTGGCTTGGGTGTCGACTTCGGTATCCAGTTCAGCGTGCGCTATCGCGCGGAGCGGCACGAGGTCGACGATTTGCGCGTAGCGCTCGTCCATGCCGGCCGGCGCGCAGGGGCGCCGCTCACGCTCGCCGCACTTGCGACCGCAGCCGGTTTCCTGTCGTTCCTGCCGACGGCCTACAAGGGCGTGTCGGAGCTCGGGCTGATCGCCGGCGTCGGCATGCTGATTGCATTTGCGACCAGCGTGACGCTGCTGCCGGCGATGCTCAGCCGCTTCAATCCGCCGAGCGAGCCGCATCAGTTGGGCTACGCCGTGCTTGCGCCTGTCGACGGTTTTCTCGAACGCCATCGCACGCCGATCCTGGTTGCTACGGCGCTCGTCGTCGTGGCCGGCTTGCCGCTATTGCATTGGCTGCGGTTCGATTTCAATCCGATGAATCTGCGCAGCCCGAAGGTCGAATCGGTTGCGACCTACCTCGATCTGAAGAGCAATCCCAACAGCGGCGCCAACGACATTCAGCTCCTGGCCGCCACGCCCGCCGCGGCCGAACAGGCCGCCGCCACACTGCGTGCGCTGCCTGAGGTTACCCGCGTCACCACATTGGCGAGCTTTGTTCCCGATCAGCAGCCGGAAAAACTGAAACTTATCGCCGATGCCGCTAAGGCGCTCGATCCGGTGCTCAATCCGCCGAGCTTGGCTGCCCCGCCGACCGATGCGCAGGACATCAGCATCATCAATTCCACCATCGGCGCACTCAAGACGCTTGCCGGCGATGCCAAGGGCCCGGGAGCCGATGCGGCGCGCCGCCTTGCCGCCGACATGACGGCACTCGCCAAGGCCGGCCCGTCGGTCCGGCAGCGGGCCGAACTGGCTTTCGTGCAGCCGCTGCACACCGCGCTCGACCAGCTTCGCGGGCTGTTCAGGGCGCAGGCCGTGTCCGCGGAAAGTCTGCCGCCTGATCTCGTGCATCAATGGCAGACGCCGAACGGTCAGACGCGCGTCGATATTGCGCCCAAGGGCGACACCAACAACAACGCGGTGCTGGAAAGATTTGCCGACGCGGTCCAGGCCGCCGAGCCGGATGCGTCCGAAGGGCCGATCTCGATCCTCGAAGCCCGCCGCACCGTGCTGGTCGCGTTCAGCGAAGCCGGTGCCTGTGCTCTGATCTCCATCTTCATCCTGCTTTGGATCACGCTGCGGCGGTTCGGCGATGTGCTTCTGACGCTGGTGCCATTGTTGCTGGCGATGGTTGTCACCTTGGAGCTTTGCGTCATTGTTGGCCTGCCGCTGAACTTCGCCAACATCATCGCGCTGCCGCTTTTGCTCGGCGTCGGCGTGGCATTCAAGATCTATTACATCATGGCCTGGCGTGAAGGGCAGACGAACCTGCTGCAATCCGTGCTGACGCGCGCCGTGACGTTCAGCGCGCTGACTACGGCGACGGCGTTCGGCAGCCTGTGGTTTTCCAGCCACCCCGGCACATCGAGCATGGGCAAGCTGTTGGCGATTTCGCTCTTGACGACCATGATGGCGGCCGCGCTGTTCCAGCCCATCCTGATGGGCAAGCCGCGCGAGCACGATAAGGCCTACTAACGGCAAACAACGATCTGGCGCGCGGGCGCCCGTTCGTCCACCATGGCAGAGATCAGCCAAGAGACGCCATGACGCGAGGAGCGCTGGCAGCATGAAACTCAGATCAATCGAGCCGTTCGCCGCAAGCTTGCCGATGAAAAAGCCTGTGACGATGGCGGGCGAAACCGTAACGCGCGCCGACAACGTCTTTGTGCGCCTTGAGACGGATAACGGCATCGTCGGTTGGGGCGAGGCGGCCTCCGCGCCGACCATGACCGGCGAAACCACCGCCAGCATGATGGCGGCGATCGTGCATATGCGGCCAACGCTGATCGGGCGCGCGGCCGACGATTTTCCGGCTGTGTCGGCCGCAATGGACGACGCCATGTACGGCAACAGCGGAGCCAAGGCCGCGATCGAAATCGCGTTGCACGATGCCGCGGCACGCGCGGCCGGGCGCCCGCTTTACACGCTGTTCGGCGACAAGCGGCGGAGCCGCATGGCGGTGCTGGCCGTGATCGGGTCGACCGATCAGGCCGCAGATCTGCGCGAAGCGCGCGAACGTTGGGCGGCCGGTTATCGAGCTTTCAAGATCAAGGTTGGACTGGCGCCTCCCGAAGCGGACGCGGCGCGCACCCAGGCGGTGTGCCGGCTGCTCAAGACGCAGGGAGAGACTCAGAATGAGCCCTGCCTCGTCTCCGCCGATGCCAATCAAGGCTTTGGCGTCGACGAAGCGCTGTGTTACGTCGCGGGGCTTGCCGATTGCGGTCTCGACTTCTTCGAACAGCCGGTGCGCGCGGAAAATCTCGACGGCATGGCGCGCGTTGCCGCGGCAACCAATGTTGCGATCGGCGCCGACGAGGGCATTCATTCTGTTGCAGATATCGAACGCCATCATGCGCGCGGCGCTGCGGCGGGCGTCAGCCTGAAGGCCATCAAGCTTGGCGGCCTGCGTGCGCTTTTTGAGGCGTGCCGGCTCTGTGACAGGCTCGGCATGAAGGTCAATATTTCCTGCAAGACCGGCGAATCCAGTGTCGCCTCGGCGGCGGCGCTGCATGTCGCCGCAGCGGCGCCGGCGCTGGCCTGGGGCTTGACGCTGACGAGTAGCGGTCTTGCCGAAGATGTCGTGCGCGAGCCGTTACGGATCGAGGGCGGTCACGCCGTCGTGCCGGAGGGTATCGGCCTCGGCATCGAGATTGACGAGCAGCGGCTGCAGCGCGATCAGCCGACGAGGATGGTGGCGTAGGCTATTTTTCCTCCGCTTCCTCTTCGTCGTCGTCGTCGTCATGTTCGTCTTCGTCCCGCTCTCTGGCCTCCTCGAGTTCGCCGCCGATGAATTCGGCCAGATCGTCGAATGCCTCGGCGATTTCGCTTGCCGGAATGCCATCTTGCTGGGCTGCTTCGACACATTCGGCCGCCCATTCCTTGGCCGGCGAATTCGCGCCCTCCACGGGGTAGCCCTCCTGTGCGATTTTCTCAGTAACCCAGGTCTCGACGAATTCGAGAGCACGCGCGCTCATGTATAGTCTCCGCTGCCTTCCTTTGCCGGGAAGCGTAACATAGTTGGGGGGAGGAAAATGTGAAGGCGAAGGACCTCGGTATTGCCGTCGTCGGTTCGGGCCGGATCGGCACCTTAAGGGCGCGGCTGGCGGCCAGGCACCCGGCGGTGCGTTTTTTGGCCGTGTCCGATCGGGACCCGGCGCAGGCCAAAAAGCTGGCCGAACTCGCCGGCGCCGATTTCCACTCCGCCGACAACGACGCGGTGATCGCGCATCCGGACGTCAATGCGGTGTTTGTCTCGACGCCCGAAGGCGAACACGCCGCGCCGGTGTGCCGGGCGCTCAAACTCGGCAAAGCGGTCATGGTGGAAAAGCCGTTGGCCTTGTCGCTCAACGACGCCGAGGCGATCCTTCAGACTCTCAAAACGACCGGCGGCACCTTGCGGGTGGGTTACAGCCGCCGCTTCAAAGAATGCTTTCTGCGCGCCAAGGAGCAGATGATTCACGGTCGGCTCGGCAAGGTGAGCGGCGCCTTGGCGCGCGTCTATAATTCGCGGGCCCAGACCTTCGCCATCCTCAAGCGCGATCCACATGCCACGCCGGTGCTCGACGTGCTGACCTACTATGTCGATCTGATCTGCTGGTTCTTGGAAGGCAACAAGCCGGTCGAAGTGGTGGCGCGCGGCCAGTCCGGTGTTTTTCGCGACGCCGGCTATAGCGCGCATGACGTGACCTGGGCACTGGTCACATTCGCCGACGGCGCTGTGGTCAATTTCGGCATCGCCTATGCGTTGCCGGCGCGCTATCCGACGCAGGGCCAGTCCGACCGGGTGGAGCTTCTGGGCAGCGACGGCACCATGATCATCGACGACGACCACATGGAGCACCTGCTGTTTTCCGAGAAAGGCATCCCGCATCCCTACGTCCCCGGCCACACGGTCGAGATGGCGTTCCTCGGCAGCAATACGGCGGGCGACTGGGCGATGGGCGATTTCTGGGGACCGCTTGGCAACGAGACGCGCGCCTGGCTCGATTTTCTCTCTACTGGCCGGCCCAGCATCCACGCTACGGCGGAGCAGGCTATGCTCAATTTGAAGACCACTTACGCCATCGAACGCGCGGTCTCGACCGGGCAGGTGGTGCGGCTCGATCACGCCTCTTAGAAACAAGGAGAGGCGGGGCGCCTCGGCCGAATCATCGGCGGCGCCCCGACCCGCAAACGGAGAACCTGACGCATGACGGAAAAATTCGGACGGCTGGCTCTGCACATGTGGACGATCGACACCACGCCGCTGAAAACTGCGCTCGATGCTGCGCGCCAAGGCGGTTTCGATGCGGTCGAGCTGCGGCGCACTGATTTTACCCGTTGCTTCGATGCCGGCATGAGCAACACGCAGGTGCTCGACCTCATTAAATCGAGCGGCATTCCGGTTGGCGTGCTCGGCGTCGAATACGGCTGGCTGTTTGCCACCGGCGACGAGAGCAAGCGGTTGTTCAAGGTGTTTCGCGAATCGTGCGAGAACGCGGTGGCGCTCCGCTGCACGACGCTGATGAGCGCGCCGGGTCCGCTTGTCGGCCCGATCCGCGATGCGATCGAGTATCTCAAACGCGCCGGCGATATCGCTGGCGAATTTGGATTGAAGCTCGGCATCGAATTCAATTCACAACATCCCGTGCTCAATAAACTCGCGGTGCTGGCCGAACTTATTACCGGCGCCGACAGGCCGAATTGCGGTTATCTGATCGATACCTATCATTTCACCCGCAGCGGCGCCGGAGGACGCGGTTTCGAGAACGTGCCGCCGGAGCAAATTTTCTGCTTTCAGTTCAGCGATCTGTCGCCCAATCCAGTCACCGGCGTGGCGCGCCCGACCGATCGTCTGCCGCCCGGCAAGGGCATCGTCAAATGGCGCGAAATCCTCGGGCTGCTGGCGGAAAAGAAATACACCGGCTACCTCAGCTACGAGGCGCCGAACCCGGAAATGTGGGCGCGCTCGCCCTATGACGTCGCGCGCGAAGGCGTTGAGCTGATGCGTAAGCTGCTCAAAGATGCTGTTCCTTCTTACGCGATGTGAGGCAGACAATGAACTATACAGCCGCCCCGACCACCGATCCGCTCTTTGCCGGTCTCAACGATCGCTCGATTACGGCGATCCCGGCGACTGTCGACAAGCAACGCTACCTCACCAGCGTCGCGCCGAAGGCCGCTAATCCGGGCCGCTGGGTCGAGCAGCCGCGGTTGCCGATTCCAACCGGCGAGCACGCCGTGATCGAGTGTCAGGGCAATATTCACGTCATTGCCGGCTATGCACGGCATCGCTTCGACGCCAATTTCCATCAGGTCTACGATTCGAAGGCGCGCACCTGGTCGCTGAAGGCGACATTTCCGGTGGCAGGCAACCACGTTGCGGGCGTTGCCATCGGTGCGAAGATTTACACCTTCGGCGGCTTCATCGAGCAGAACCGCTGCCCGCATTCGCGCTGCTTCGTCTATGACACGGCGACCGACCAATGGACGCCGATTGCCGGACTGTCGCGTCCGCGCGGCGCCATCTCGGCGATCGAGCTTGACGGCAAGATTCATCTGCTCGGCGGCCGCGACGTTCGCTCGGTGGAGTGGCACGAGGTTTACGATCCCGCGACCAACAAATATTCCGAGCGCGCCAGCATGCGCGGCTCGACCGCCACGCAACCATTCGTCGGCCAGCGCGACCATATGGGCGTCGCAGTCGTTGATGGGAAAATCCATGCCATTGCCGGCCGCATGGATTCCTACGATTTCAATACGTCGCTCAACGCCGTGTACGATCCGCAAAGCGACAGCTGGAGCTTCCGTGCGCCGCTGCCGACGGCGCGGAGCGGGCCGTCCTGCGTTTATATCGGCGGCAAGATCGTGGTGTTCGGCGGCGAGGCGACGGGCCGCGTGTTCGGCACCAACGAAGCCTATGATCCGAAGACCGACAGCTGGGAGGCGCTGACCCCGATGGCCCTGCCGCGCCACGGTCTGCACGGTGCGACTTGCGCGGTGATCGGCAACATGGTGCATGTGCCGGGCGGCGGCCCAGTCCCCGGCGGCAGCGTGCAGGGCGCCTATCACGACGCCTTTACCTTCGGCTGACGCCGGAGGCCGGCGGCCGCAGGCCTGCGGCGGGGCGGGCGTTCGAAAAATTGAGGACCGGCCCGAGCGGCCGGCAAACCCTGATGGACGAGACAACAAGACCGGATCAAACCGGCTTCCGATTTATCGGCAAACCGCTGCCGCGCAAGGAAGATGCGCGGCTCATTACCGGCCATGGCCGGTTCACCGACGATTTCGTGCTCCAGGGCCAAGCCCACGCCGCAATGGTGCGGTCGCCGCATCCGCACGCGCGCATCGTTGCAATCGATGCGGAGCGGGCCAAAACGATGCCCGGTGTATTTGGCGTCTTCACCGGCGCCGATTGTGCGGCCGACAAGATCGGGCCGATCCCGCACGATCCGGTGCCGAAGACCAAATTTGACATGAAGCTTCATGGGCCCGGCGGCGGCGCGGTGTTCGCCGGTCCGCACATGCTGCTGCCAGCCGACAAGGTGCGGCATGTCGGCGAAGCGGTCGTGATGGTCGTTGCCGAGACCAAGGCGCAGGCGATGGATGCGGCCGAGGCCGTTGAGGTGCAATACGAGGAATTGCCGTTCGTCCTGCATTCGGAAGACGCGCTGCAGCCCGGCGCGCCCACGATCTGGGATCAGGTGCCGAACAACATGACGGTCGAGACATTTTTCGGCGATCCCGAAGCGACCGACCGGGCTTTTGCGCATGCCGCGCATGTCGTGAAGAAAAAATTCCACATCGGCCGCGTCACCGGCGTGCCGCTGGAGCCGCGCTCCGCGCTTGGGCATTACGATGCGGCGACGGATTCCTATCTGCTCTACGCCGGCTCTGGTGGCGCGGTGCGGCAGAAAAACGAGCTGATCCAGGTGGTCGGCGTGCCGCCGGAGCGGCTGCGCGTCATTTCCCCCGACGTTGGTGGCAATTTCGGCACGCGCAACCGCACCTTTGTCGAGTTCGGCATGGTGCTGTGGGCGGCGAAGAAGCTCGGCCGTCCGGTCAAATATACCGCGACACGTTCCGAAGCCTTTCTCAGCGATTACCAGGGCCGCGATCTGGTGACCGATGTCGAGCTCGCACTCGACGACAAACACCGTTTCATCGGCATGCGCGCCACCAACATCAGCAATGTCGGCGCGCGCTGCGTGTCCTTGTCGCCGCTAAGCAAGGGCTCCGGCCTTATTCCGGGGTCCTACGCGATTCCGGCGACGACACTGCGGTCGGTCGCCGTATTCACCAACACGATGCCGACCAATGCGTACCGCAGCTCTGGCCGTCCGGAAGTCACCTTCGCCATGGAGCGCCTGGTCGACGAGGCGGCCAAACAGCTCGGCGTCGATCGCATCGCGCTGCGACGCAAGAATCTCGTGTCACCGAAGGCTATGCCATACCGCAACTCGGTCGGCATGCTCTACGACAGCGGGCATTACGAAGAGAACATGGACTGGGCGATGGAGATCGCCGACTGGAAGGGATTTCCGGCGCGACGACGCGAGGCCAAGCGCCGCGGCAAACTGCTTGGCCGCGGCCTTGCCAATTACGTCGAGTCGTCGATCGGCGCGGCGAAAGAGCAGGCGCAGCTCAAGGTGCGTCCGCAAGATGCGTCCGGACCAGCCCGGGTCGATGCGGTGATCGGCACGCAATCGAACGGGCAGGGCCACGAGACGAGCTTCGCCCAGGTGGTCGCCGATCTGCTTCATGTTCCAGTCGAGGCGGTGAACATCATCTACGGCGATACCGCGGTGGTGAAAGTCGGCGGCGGCTCGCATTCCGGCCGCTCGATGCGGCATGCGGCGACCGTCTTTTCCAAGGCCGCGGTTGATCTGATCGCCAGGGGCAAGGAGATTGCCGCGATCGTCATGGGCTCGACGCCGGACAATGTCGTCTACGACGACGGCCGTTTCAGCTCGCGCGATACAAATCTTACGTTCGATTTCCTCGAACTCGCCAACGAGGCGGCGCGTCATGAGCTGCCGGAGGCGCTCAAGGACGGCGTTGCAGTCGTCACCGACAATGAAATGCACGACCCGGTGTTTCCCAACGGTACCGCGATTTGCGAAGTCGAGATCGACCCCGATACCGGCGATATCACTATCACCCGTTATTCCTGCATCGACGATGTCGGCCGCTGCATCAATCCGCTGATCGTACACGGCCAGACTCACGGCGCGATCGCCCAGGGGGTCGGCCAAGCGCTGTGGGAACAAATTTATCTCGATCCCGACAGCGGTCAGCCGCTCACCGGCTCGTTCATGGATTACGGCATGCCGCGCGCGGATGTGCTGCCATCGTTTCGGACCGAGATCGCCGAAGTGCTGTCGCCGACCAATCCGCTCGGCATCAAGGCCGGCGGCGAGGGCGGCACGACGGCCGCGCCGGCTGTGATGCTCAGTGCGATACTCGACGCGCTCGGTGAAGTCGGCGTACGCGACCTGTCGATGCCGGTGACGCCCTACAAGGTGTGGCAAGCGATCCGGGAGGCCCGAGCGCGAAGCGCTTGAGTCGAACTTTAAGTCTTGCCGAGCTGCTCCCGGACCGCGCGGACAAAGGCGGCGCGGTCCGCCGGCGTGGGAACGTGGTTCGCGAGTTGTTCGCAGAACTCGTCGGGGCTGTGGGCGTCGTTGGCGGCCCGGTCAATGAACACTTTGGCGATTGGGCCGATGTGACGCGCCAGCAATGCCCGTATCGCCTCGAATTGTGGAGTGCCTGACGCGATAATCGGGGCGCGCGGCGCAGGTGCGGACGCAGGCTTCTTGGCCGCCGGACGTTTGGGCGCCGAACTGGCGGCCGCCGCCGAACGATGGGGCGGCGCCTGGCTCTCACTCGTTGCCGACCCGTTGATGGTATCCTTGATTGTCTGCGCCAGCCTGGCCAGCGCGTGCTGCCGATGCGGGAAAATGTCGATCCACTGCCGGATCGCCAGTTCGTATCGGAGCGCACCGCTGGCGGCGATCGGCGACAGCCGCAACGGAAAAACCGGCACATTGATGCTGCCGCCGATCGAAAGTTCCTTCCTGATCTCCTGCGACTTGTTCGAGTGTTCCGAGAACAGAAAGACAATGCCGCTCGCCGACTCGAGGGCCTGAACGATGGCTTCCTGGTAATTCTGCCCCGGAAGAACGTCGCGGAGCGAAATCCAGCACTTGAGTTCGTCGGCCTCGAGCGACTCGACGACTTCACGGGCAACCGTTTCATCCTTCGATGAGAAGCACACGAAAAGATGGGAAACAGACACCGTCAGAATTCCCTCAACGTCAGCCCTTTCGCGCGCGTCAATGGGACAGGCGGGATAGAGCATCACGATACAGACGGTTGAATATGTAATCTGCTTGCCACGTATACGCTAGCACGATATGTGCCGTCGGTAAGGTAGGGCTTATGCTTCGGTACGTTGCTCGATCGGGTCCCCTATAATAGCGTAACGCACGGGTAGCGGCGGCACTGGGGTCTGGAATTATGGGACTAAGGCTCAAATTCAACCTTTCCATTCTGATAGCCTTCCTTATTGGCTTCGGCGTTGCCGCCGTAGTGCTGCGCGGCGTCTTTGTCGACACTGCACGTGACCAAGTGCTGCAAAATGCCCGCATCATGATGACCGCGGCGAACGCTGTGCGCAATTATACTGCCGACGATCTCGTGCCTCTGCTGCCGATGGAACACAATGGCAAATTCGTTGCCGAAACCATTCCGGCCTTTGCGGCGCAGACCAATTTCAAGGATGTCGAAGCGTCGTTTCCCGGCTACACTTACCGAGAGCCGACGCTTAATCCGACGAATCTGACCGATCGTGCCCAAGACTGGGAAGCCGACATCATTCACAATTTCATCAACAACTCGAAGCAGACTGAATTGGTATTGGAGCGACAGACTGCAGTTGGTCCTACGCTCAATCTGGCACGCCCAATCGCGGTGGGCGATCCAACATGTCTGACCTGCCACAGCACTGCTGCTGTCGCACCTGCGGTATTGACCCAAACGTATGGATCGGCGAACGGCTTCGGCTGGAAGCTGAACGATATCATCGGCGCGCAAGTCGTATCGGTCCCCATGGCGGTGCCGCTCGCGATCGCCCGCAAGACCTATCTCACGTTTCTGGTCATTCTCGTCGTCGTATTTTCGATCATCTGTTTGATCTTGAATCTCTTGCTGCACTATCTGGTTATCGCACCAGTGAAGCGAGTGACCGCGATGGCCGATGCCGTGAGCTTGGGCGACGAAACCGTCGCGCCCTACATCAAGCCTGGCAAGGACGAGATTTCATCGCTTTCAGTCTCGTTCAACCGCATGCGCGAAAGCCTCAAGCACGCGATGGCAATGATTTCGGACAAGTGATAGCGATTGGCTCGGGCCGCCGCCGCGCGTTCTGCGGACCGGCGATGGACGGACCGCCGTGAGGGAGGAATGCATGGCAAACAAGATCATCATAAGCTGCGCGATTACCGGTTCGATCCACACGCCGACCATGTCGGACGCACTGCCGATCACGCCCGACCAGATCGCCACGCAGGCGATCGATGCCGCCAAGGCCGGCGCCGCCATCCTGCATCTGCACGCTCGCGATCCGAAGGATGGCCGACCGTCGTCCGAAGCCTCCGTGTTCATGCAATTCCTGCCGCGCATCAAGCAGGCGACCGACGCGGTCGTAAACATCACCACGGGCGGCGCCGTGACCATGACGGTCGACCAGCGCATTTCGGCGGCGAATACGCTGTCGCCTGAAATGTGCTCGATGAACATGGGCTCGATGAACTTCGCGCTCTACCCGATGGCGAAGCGCTTCAAGACCTGGAAATACGATTGGGAGGAGAGCTATCTCACCAATTCGGACGCCTATATCTTTCCCAACACGTTCCGCGACATTGAGAAGGTCTACAAGACCCTGGGCGAAGGTCACGGCGTCAAGTTCGAGCACGAATGCTATGACACCGGCCACCTCTATAATCTGGCGCATCTGGTCGATCGGGGAATGTTCAAGCCGCCGATCTTCCTGCAGTTGATCTTCGGCATTCTGGGCGGCATCGGTCCCGATCTCGACAATCTGTTCTTCATGAAGCGCACCGCCGACAAGCTGTTCGGCAAGGATTATCTGTGGTCGGTGCTGGCGGGCGGACGCCATCAGATGAATTTTTGCACCGCTGCGGCGATGATCGGCGGCAACGTCCGCGTCGGGTTGGAAGACTCGCTCTATATCGGTCCCGGCAAGCTCGCCAAGAGCAACGCCGAGCAGGTGACGAAAATTCGCCGCATCGTCGAGGACCTCGGCTTCGAGATCGCGACGCCCACGGAGGCGCGGCAGATGCTCGGCCTCAAGGGCGGCGACCGCGTGAAATTTTAGGTAGCCGTCATGGCCGGACTTGTTCTGACTTGTTCCGGCCATCCACGTCTTCGTTACCGGCTTCTGCGCTTAAGGCGTGGATGCCCGCGACAAGCGCGGGCATGACGGGTAAGTTGTTCCAGCGCTCACCGACGGGCTTTGGGCTCCCATGAACGCCATCGATCTGAAAGGCCGCCTTGCCATCGTGACCGGCGGGGCGCGGGGCATTGCTTTGCTATCGCGCAGCGGATGCTGCGATCCGGCGCCCGCGTCGTCCTCTGGGACATTGACGCGGCCGCGATGAACCAAGCCGCGCAACCGCTGCAGCACAGCGGCGTGGTTTACGTCAAAACCGTCGACTTGACAGATGAGTCGTCGGTCACCGCGGCGGCCGCTTCGCACATGCAGACCCTGGAAAAGGTCGATATCCTGGTGAACAACGCCGGCATTACCGGTGGCAATGCTCCGTTATGGGAACTGGAGCCCGAGGTCTGGCGGCGCGTCATCGACGTCAACCTGATCGGCCCATATCTGACCTGCCGGGCGATCGTGCCGCACATGATCGCCGCCGGTTACGGCCGCATCGTCAATATCGCGTCGATTGCCGGCAAGGAGGGCAATCCGAACGCTTCGCACTATTCGGCCTCGAAGGCTGGGCTGATCGCCTTGACCAAGTCGCTGGGCAAGGAGCTGGCTACCACGGGCGTGCTGGTCAATTGCATCACGCCGGCGGCCGCCAAGACCGAAATGTTCGCACAGATGAAGCAGGAGCATATCGACTATATGCTGTCGAAAATCCCGATGAATCGCTTCGTCGCGGTCGAGGAAATCGCCGCCATGGCGGCGTGGCTGGCATCGAGCGAGTGCTCGTTTTCGACCGGCGCGGTGTTCGATATTTCGGGCGGCCGGGCGGTGTACTGAGCGCCCGGCTTGGCCTTGACCAGGCGGGCGACGGAACGCTACATGCTGATCGATTCCGGGCGGTTAGCTCAGCGGAAGAGCACTTCCTTGACATGGAAGGGGTCAGAGGTTCGATCCCTCTACCGCCCACCAGCCTTCGCTCGCGAAGCGATGCGAAGGCTGCCGCGCCGAAGCCCAGCAAAGGCGGGCTGAGGCTGACCGTCCCAAAGCTACAACAATAAGAGCCGCCGCGCCGTTGTCGGCGCGGCAGCGGATTGCGTCGTCACGCACCCTTAAGGTGCTTATTGCATTCGCTGTAGTAGCCGCCGCCCTTCTGAATCCACTTCATGCCGCCATTGGCATTATTGGCCTTGTTCGCCTTGTACTGGTCAAGACACGTTTCCATGCGCGCCTTGCCGGGCTTTTCGCTGGTGTATTTCGGCGAAACGGCGGACGGAAATACGGCGTTGCCGGTCATGGCCGGAGCCGCCATTGGCGGCTTCTTGGCCATGGGTTTGGGAGCCGGAGCCGGCTCTGCCGGTGCAGCAGCGGCCGGCGCAGCCGCTTCCTCCTGCCGGCAGGCCGCGATGAAATCCGCGCGTTTCTTGCCGCCCGTCGTCTTTGCGGCTTCAGCGGACTTCCACTCGGCCGTACATTCCTTCACGGTCTTGTTCTTCGCCTGTGCCGGGACCGACGCAAACGCCATGCCGAGCGCCCCGAACACAATTCCGGATACCAACCAGACACGAATTTTCATGACTATCCTCCTCTGCAAACCCTAGCCAGTCGTTGACCCGGCTTGGTGTATTAATCAGGTGCCCATCCCGGTTTTCTCGCAACTGCCTTCGAAGGACGTTTTCGATGCACCTTTCAGCTTCGCTGCCGCCTTCTCGCAGCAGCTCTTCAAGTGGCTGGTCAAAGCCGCGCCATGAAGCTTGGCATCCTGGCATTTCTTTCCAGCCGCGACGCTTGGTGTGTCAGCGGCCGGCGCCATCATACCCTGGGCCATCGCGGCCGATCCCAGCCAAAATGACGCGATCACGATTGCAATCACTTTCATGTCTTCCTCCTCATTAGGCCTGCCGACAAAGCCGCCTGGTCATTGAGCGGCCAACTGCCCGTTTTTGCTCGCCTGATCCACGACATTAGGCAGATGCTGGGCAAGCATATTGAGCACTGCATCCACAGGCAAGCCGAGGTGCTTCGCCATCTCCTGAACTTGGGCATTACTCAACACCGCCTTCAACTGATCGGCGGTGATCGGCGTATTGGCGCCGTTGCTGAGCCATGACTGGACCTGCGGTCCGAGGCCGCTCTGCTGCAGTTGCGTTACAAGCCCGCTGAGATCGCCGAATTGGGTTTTGGCCAGCAACGCATTGATCACTGTCGGGCCGGCCGACGCTTCGATCTGGCCCCAAGGCGCCCTTGAGCGCGCCGCCGAGGTTGAGTTCGTCCAGTAAGCCCATGATGGTCCTCCATAATTTGACAAAACAACGCTACGCCGCACGCGTGTCAGAACAACGACGGCAAGCTTAGGGGAACCCGGCGGACAGCGCCAGAGGCACGCCCGCGCTCGGCGCGCGACGAAACCGGGTCGCCCCTGCCGATTTAGCTGTTATTTTTCGCGTTTTCGACTTGGGCCGCGCGACAGCCTGCGCTTAGTGATGCACCAGCACCATGGAAATCTCGGGTATGTAGGTAATGATCAGGAGTGCCACAAAATTCAACAGCAGGAACGGTAGGACCCCCAAATAGATGCGGCTCAAAGGCGCGTTGAAAATCGCCTGCGAGGAAAACAGGTTCAACCCGAATGGCGGCGTGTACATGCCGAGACTGAGATTGACGGCGACGATGATGCCGAAGTGAATCGGGTTGACGCCGACGCCCACGACGATCGGAAGCAACAGCGGCGTGAGAATGAGGATGGCGGCGGGCGGCTCGAGAAAACTTCCGGCGATCAAAAGGCCGATGTTGAGGATGAGCAACAGCTCCCATTTCGCCATGTGCAGGGCGTCGATCGAGGCGACGATCTGCTGCGGGATGCCGCTGGTCGTGAGCAGCCAAGAATAGATGCCGGCTGACGTCACGATCAGCAGGATCTGCGAGATGAGGAAGGCGGAGTCGACCAGGATCTTCCAGAACCGGGCGATGTCGACCTCTTTGTAGATGACCATCGTGACGAATACCGAATAGACCACCGCCACACCGGCGGCTTCGGTCGGCGTGAACACGCCGCCGTAGATGCCGCCGAAGATCACCGCCAGCGTGCCGATCGACCAGCTCGCGTCCTTCGTGGTCTTCCAGATGTTGTCCCAACTCGCCCGGTTACCGAGCGGCACGCCTTTTATCCGCGCGTAGACCATGACGAAGCCGGCATCGATGAGGCCGATGAGAATGCTCGGCAGAATTCCGGCGGTGAATAGCTGCACCGCCGACTGCTCAGCCGATACCGCATACAAGATCATCGCGATCGAGGGCGGGATGACGACCGCGATGGCGCCGGACGACGCGATCAGGCCGACGGCGAAGCGGTCGTTGTAGCCGCCGTCCTTGAGCGACGGATAGATCATGCGCCCCATGGCGATGACGGTGCCCACCGCAGTGTGCGACATGGCGCCGAACAGCTCCGACGCCGCCACGGTCGTCACCGCAAGCGAGCCGCGCACGCCTCCGACCATCGCCATGACCATTGCGATGACGCGCCGCGCGATGCCGCCCTGCGCCATGAATTCGCCGGCCAGTACGAAAAACGGCACGGCAAGCAGGGGAAAATTGTCGAGGCTGCCGAACATGTAGGTCTGCACGGCGTCGGTCGGAACGCCGGCGACGGTGAGGACCGCGACAATCGACGTGACCAGCAAAATGAGGAAGATCGGGAATCCGATCAGCAGCAACACCACCGGCAGCGCGAAATAGATGAGATATGCCATCGCCGCGGTCCGTTCAGCCGTGTGCGTCGCTTGGAGGACTGTCAGGTGTTCGCCGCGCCGTCAGCAGCCGGATGGCGACGAGCACGCCCATCAGGGTGTAGCCGATCGGAACCATCGCTTGCGGAATGACGAGCGGAAAGTCCGCCGCTTCGCTGCGCTCGTCGAAGGCCGCGAGCTGCGTGATGACCGGATAGGCAAAGTCAGTCACCGCGATAGCGGCCGCGATGAGCACCAGTTCGGAGAGCAGATTGAAGAAGTCGTGCAGTTTGCGAGGTAACATCGAAATCATCACGTCCATGCGGATATACCGGCCCTGCCAGGCGACGGCGCAGCAGCCAGTGAATACGCAGCCGACCATGAGAAAGAGCATGATCTCTTCGGCCCAGGGGATCGACACGCTGAACACGTAACGGCCGATGATATTGATGAAGTTGATCACGACGCTGGACAGCAGGCAGACTGCCGACACCGTCCGGGTCAGCGTCAGCAGCCATTCAACGCCCTTATGTACCGTTGCGATCATCGTCCGTTCCGCTGTCTCGTTCCGGGGGCAAGGCTTGGCGCCGACCGTACCGGTGGTGTGCGACAACCGGCCGGACGGCCGCTACCGTCACCGACGGCCGCCCTCTCGTTCGCCATAACGCCGCGTCGTCCGGTTACTCGCCCGGTCCCGGCGCAGTGCGCTTGGCCGCGGCAATCACGGTCTCGTAGGCCTCTTGCAGGGTCGGGCTGCTTTTCGACACGTCCGCGCCGACGCTGGCGAGTGTGTTCATCATCTGCGTCTGTTCGGCCTGCGGCAGTTTGATCAGTTCACCCCCTTGAGCGACCCAATCCTTCTGCATCTTATGCCGGAAATCGAGCCCCCACGGATTGATCTTCACTGCTTCCGCGGCCGCGTCGCGGTCAATGAGTTGCTGCAAATCCTTCGGCAACGAATCGTACCATTTCTGGCTGATCTCGATGACGGTGAAAATCGCGGGCTGATTTGTCTCGGTTACGTACTTGGCAGCGTCGACATAATGAAACGGCACGTAAACGTTGAGAGCGGCATCGGCGCCGTCAATCGCGCCCTGCTGCAGCGCGGGCAATACGTCGCCGAGCGTCATCGCCACCGGCGTCACGCCAAGCCGCTCGAATGCCACGCTCTGGAATTTTGACGCGAAGATTCGGATCTTTTTGCCCTTGAAATCGGCGAGATGGCGGATCGGCGTTTTCGAGATGACAGATGACGGCGTTGCCATGAACAGTCCCGCGCCATGCAAGCCTTTGTCGGCCCCTAAACCAAGCATCAGCTTCAGCACCGCGGGATCGCGCGCGAGGCGTTGACCGTGCTGCATCGAGCTGATCAGCCCCGGCGCCGCCATCAGCTGAAAGCGATCATCGACGCCGACAAAGAATTCCGGTGGGATCATCGCGCATTGAATAGCGCCGAACTGCACGCCCTCGATCTGCCGCGGTATCGAACCCAATTGGCTCGCGGGATAAACCTGCACCTTGATGCGCCCACCCGAATCTTTTTCCAGCGCGGCGGCGTAATTTTTGGCGACTTGATGGATGGTTTCGTTGAGCGTCGGCAGCGTGATCTTCATCACGTAAGGGCTGCCCTGAGCTCTTGCCGCAGTGAATGTAGACGCAAGCGATAAACCCAACACGCCGGCGGCGAACGCCGCCCGTGTCAGGACAGTCAGCTTCTCGGCGCGCATATGAATTCCTCCCTGTCAGGCGCCGCCGGCCCCACAGCCAGCGGCGAGCAAAATTCCCGGCGAAGGCGTTCTTGTTGGCAAATGGCCGCACCGTACGGTCGCGGCCACGCGATTTTTCTCTGGGAACGTTAGAGGATCGCTGACCGGCGGACAATGATATTTTCCGCCGCAGGGTGCGCTCACTTCGCCGCATCGATGATGATTTTGTAGGCGGCTGCGAGCTGCGGCTTTGTTTTCGAGACATCGGCGCCGACGCTGGCCAATGTCCGCAGCATTGCGGTCTGTTCGTCGGGCGGCAGGCTGATCAATTGTCCGCCCGAGGCAGTCCAGGCTTGACGCGCCTTGGCGTTGAAATCGATCGCGCGGGGATTGAGCGCCGCGGCCGCAGCGGTCGCGTCCCGGTCGACGATCTGTTGCAGGTCCGGGGGCAAAGTATCGTACCATTTCTTGCTAATCTCGGCGATGCCGAAGATCGCGGGCTGGTCGATTTCGGTTACATATTTTGATACGCGCACAAATTGCATCGAGTTCAAGACCGTCATCGCCGAAACCGCGCCGTCGAGCGCGTTATCCTGCAATGCCGGCAGCACCTCGCCGAGCGTCATCGGTTTGGGCACGGCGCCTAGCCGTTGCATTGCCACGCGCTGAAATTGCGAGGCGAAGATTCGGATCTTCATGCCCGTGAAATCGGTCAGATGGCCGAGCGGCTTGCGCGATACGATCACGGACGGAGCAACCATGAAAAGCGCGACACCATGCAATCCCTTGTCGGCGCCGAGACTGAGCATCAGCTTGCTGACCGCGGGGTTGGCTGCGAGGCGCTGACCGCCCTCGATCGAAGTGACGAGAGCAGGGGCGGTCAAAAGTTCAAAGCGTTCGTCGATGCCGGCGAGGAATTCCGGCGGAACGATCTGACACTGGATCGCACCGAACTGGACACCTTCGGCCTGCTGCTGGACGGGGCCAAGTTGGCTCGCCGGATAGATTTCAGTCTTGATACGGCCGCCCGAATCCTTTTCGATCGCGGCGGCGTAGTCCTTGGCGAACTGATGCTGCGCTTCGCCGACGGTCGCGGTCGAAATCTTCATGACGTAGGGCTTGTTGTCCGCGGCGCGTGCGCCGAGCGTCGCGGCGAGCAACAGGGCGGCGACCGCCAACGCGCGGGCGGCACTGCTGCGTGCAGTCGGCACCATTGTCCTACCTCCCGGTCGATCGGCCCAGCAGTCGAGCTTGCTCCTTCATCTGTCGCCGTATCAAGCGGCTTCAGGTTTACTGGCCCGGCGTCTGTCGCGTGCGCGCCGCCGCATCTGCAACGATGCTGTAGGCGGCGGCCAATTGCGGGCTTTTGCTTGAAACGTCCGGAGCGACGCTGTCGATTGTTTTCATCATCGCGGCGTGCTCGCCCGGGGGCAGTGTGATCAACTCACCGCCGCCCGACGTAAAGCTTGCCTCGGACTGTTTCACCTGCTCGACGGCGAGCGGGTCGATCGCCACGGACTGCGCCTTCGCATCCCGCTCGATGGTCTGCTGCAAATCCTTGGGCAAGGCGTCGAACCATTTCCGATTGACCTCGGCGATCAGAAATATTGCCGGCTGGCCGGTCTGCGGGGCGAATTTTGCGGCGTGGACCATGTGAAAGTTGGCGACCGGTCCGATACCGGTCACGGCGCCGTCGATGGTACCTTGCTGGATCGCAGGCAACACGTCGCCGAGCGTCATGGCCACCGGCGTGATGCCGAGCCGTTCGAATGACACGCGTTGACCGTGAGATTGTGAATCCACCAGTCCGGGTGCGGCCATAACCTCGAAACGAGGATCGAGCCCGACCATGAACTCGGGCGGCACGACTTCCATCTGGATGGAGCCGAATTGGGTGCCTTCGATCTGGCGCGGTATGGAGCCGAGCTGGCTCGCCGGATAAACCTGCGCCTTGATCCGGCCTCCGGAGTCTTTCTCCAGCGCCGCGGCGAGCCTTGCCGCCCATGTATCTGGAATGTCGTGGACCGTCGGCGTGGAGATTTTCATCACGTAGGGCTGCTGCGCCCGCGCCGCGCCGGGCGGCAGGGCCAGCGATAGAACCAGAGCGCCGGCGGCGACCAGCGCCGCCGTGCGCAATTCGCATTCCATGATGCGCATGACATCCTCCCAGCCGAGCTTCCCCAAGCCCGGCATCCATGCGGCGCGGAATTGCGGTCACATGGTCATTTCAGTTTCTGTGCGGCCTCCTTGACGATTTCATAGTCGGTCTTGACCAGTGGCTTCTTGGCAGCCACGTCGTCGCCGACGCTGACCAGCGTCTGCAGCATTTTTGTCTGTTCGTCAGCCGGCAAAGCGATCAGTTCGCCGCCGTGGTCGGTCCAGGCTTTTCGCGCGCCGTTGAGGATGTCGAGGGCCTGCGGATTGATGGCCGTAGCTTCCTTGGCGGCATCACGGTCGACGATCGCCTGCAAATCCTTGGGCAGCGAGTCGTGCCACTTTTTGCTGATCTCGACGATGATGAAAATGGCGGAGTGGCTTGTCATGGCGACGTATTTGGCGCTGTCATAGAAATGCAGCCCCGACAGGAGCTGAACGCCAAATGCCGCGCCGTCGAGCGTGCCCTGCTGGATCGCCGGCAGAACATCACCCGGCGACATGGCGACAGGCGTGGCGCCAAGTCGCTTGAACGCCTCGGACTGAAACTCGGAGGCGAAAATTCGCAGCTTCTTGCCCTTGAAATCGGCCAGATGACGGATCGGCGTCTTGGAGACCACCTCCGCCGGTTCGGCGTAAAACAACCCTGCGCCGAGCAGACCTTTATCGCCGCCGAGCGCCAGCATCGCCTTGAGCACTACCGGATTGGCGGCGACGCCCTGACCCTGCGCGACCGTGCTGACGAGGCCCGGCGCAGCCAGCACTTCGAAGCGCTGGTCGACGCCGACGAAAAACTCGGGCGGAATGACGGCGCACTGGATCGAGCCGAACTGGGTGCCCTCGATCTGGCGCGGGATGGAGCCGAGCTGGCTTGCCGGATAGACCTGCGCCTTGATGCGGCCGCCGGAGTCCTTCTCGACGGCGGCGGCGAGGTTGCGTGCGTACATGTCGGGCGCCGCGTGAATGGTCGGCGTCGTAATCTTCATCACGTAAGGCGTGGTTTGCGCCTGCGCCCCGCCAAGTGCGAACGCGGTTGAAACAATGCAGGTCGCCGCGGCGACCGCGGTGCGC
Source organism: Xanthobacteraceae bacterium (assembly GCA_036511795.1). Taxonomy (GTDB): domain Bacteria; phylum Pseudomonadota; class Alphaproteobacteria; order Rhizobiales; family Xanthobacteraceae; genus BOG-931. The sequence goes on along the minus strand of DATCBO010000022.1, from coordinate 2,378 downwards.
GCCGCGATGGCGCATGCTCTGGAACGCATGCCGTCCTCCCTATGTTCGTGCCGCCATTGTTGATGCGGCGGGCGTGTTGTTGATTGCTGGCTACCGCGCCCATCTGTGGGCTACGTTATGACGACGGTAATTGATCGAAAGCGCTCATGCAACGCGGATACCGGCAAGCGGCACGTCAGGTTGTCGCGGCGCCGCTCCGCTCAGGCCGGCTGCTTGCGCGCCGCCACCAAGCCGTAAGCCGCGATGGCCGCCATGCCGAGCGAAATCAGCACGTTATAGCCGGCGAGCGAAATGCCGAGAAAACGCCAGGCCGCCTGGTCGCAGCGCACCACGTGGACCGACTTGAGCTGGTCGAGCAGCGATCCGCCGCTGCTGAGGTCGCCGAGCGGGCCGGAGCAGTCGGTCGGACCGGCCCAGAAATGCCACTCGACGCCCGCATGGTAGGTACCGAGCGCCGCGCCGCAGAGCACCGCGATAAGGATCACCGCGAGGCCCGCAGCGACAAGCCGGGACGATACGCCGCCGCGTGCCGCCAATGCGAGAACCAGCGCCAGTGGAATGACGATGTAATAGGGGATGCGCTGCTGCAGGCAGAGCGGGCAGGGCGGATAGCCGAGCACGAATTGGAAAAACCAAGCGTCGAGCAGCGTGGCGAGGCTGATCGCGAAGATGGCGAGCGCGGCCTGCGCGACCGGGCCGCCGCGTTGCCCGTGCAGCACGCTGTGGTTGATCGCCGTGGTCTGGTCCATGGCCGTCAGGCTCCTGTCTTGCCGGCTCCGCACGAATTCGCAGCCGCCCAATGGCCGATCATTGGGGTAGAAGCAAGGCCCGTCCACAAGGGCACGCGAACAAGAATTGCCTGGTTCTGGGTGACCGAATTTCCCTTGGCGAGGCGGCTCGCCTCTGCCTATATATTTGCGCCTAGCCCGTGTGGCGGAATGGCAGACGCAATCGACTCAAAATCGATCGCCGCAAGGCATGGGGGTTCGACTCCCTCCACGGGCACCAAGATTATGCACCACCGTTGTTCTTCATGCTCACTTGTGGCCGTGCCTCGGACACTTCTGTAATTTCCATTCACCGCCGTGCGCCATGGCGCCCTGTGACATACCCACCTTTTCTGGGTAGGATTCTGGGTAGGTTCTTTCACAGAAAGGCGCCTACCCATGCTCACAGCGCTTGGAATCGAAAAGCTCAAACCGAGAGAGAAATCCTACAAGGTCTCTGACGGGAATGGCCTGTACATCCTCGTCGAGCCGACAGGCGGAAAGCTCTGGCCCATCCGCTACAGTTTCGGCGGCAAGGAGAAAATGCTGTCCCTGGGTTCGTTTCCGGAGGTGTCTCTGGCCGATGCCCGCGCGAAACGGGACGAAGCACACAAGCTCCTGGCGAGCGGCGTAAATCCATCCGATCAAAAGCGGCAGGATAAGCTCGTCACGGAAGTTGCCGGCCGCAACACGTTCAGTGCCGTAGCTGAAGAGTACTTGAAACGGCTCGAAGCAAGCGGCGCTGCCGAGGCCACGTTGAGCAAGAACCGCTGGCTCCTGACGGAGCTGTGCAAGCCGCTTAATCAGCGTCCTATCGCAAACATCACACCGGCCGAAATCCTCGTCATCCTCAAGAAATACGAGGCGGCAGGGATGCGGGAAACGGCCAAGCGCCTCAGAGGGGTGATAGGCGGGGTTTGCCGGCTTGATGGAGTTGCGGAGCAAGCGGAAGGCGCAGTTCGAGAAATTCATCTGGACCGGTCACCAGCAGGGATATCACGCCGACGTAATCATCCGCGACATGAAGCGCCTCGATGCTTATCCAGACGTAGACGAAAATGAAAAAGGGATTTCGCCCTGGTTCCGGCTCGGACTAGTCGAGACCTGTCATCGCGGCATTATGGTCGCCCACACGTGGGGTGGTTTGATAAAAGATGGCGACGGGTGGCGGTCCCCTGACTATAAGGCGGGTGAAAAACCTGAGCTTAAAGCGCTACTGATAAGCAACATTCCTTACGAGAACATAGAGCAGGTAGACTGGAATGGTGATGAGTTTTACGGCTATCCACATCTACTGCTGGTTCAACAATAAGAAGGTCCCATACGAGCGCACATGGATTTACACAAAGACTGATTCGACCACCGGCGGCCTACCGTTGTTCACGGAAGTAGCAGATCCTGAGGATGTGAGACGTCGCAATAAGAAGCACGGGCTAGATAGATATTTCGGCTAAAGACAATAACAGATTATCCGGGAATTGCCCCGTGCTTTGTTGAACTTGGCGAAACGGGCTGCCGTGAATAATGTTAAGCGGCCTTCGCGGTTTGGGCAAGAGCACGGTTATTTATTTGCTTTGCGTAGTGAGCAGCAAGCGCGGCCCGCAAGGCGGG
>DATCBO010000021.1:0-3430 GCA_036511795.1 Xanthobacteraceae bacterium | reverse complement strand
GCATCCCAGAATGGCGATAGAGCCTGCTTCACCGACACCGCGGCCGAGCCATTCGGCCTGGCCTGCGACGACCACGTCATTTCGGTGCTGGGCCCCGCCTGCGGAAGCCGCGCCTTCGAGGCCGGAGTTGCGATGAGGGTGGATGCATCGACATTGAGCTGGCTCCAGTCGGGCTCCAGGTTGGCTGTGTCGGCGGTCTCGGTATCGGCGGTCTTGGTATCGGCATCCTTTGCGTCGGCGTCCGCGGTATCGGCGTCGCTTGCGTCGTTATCGGTTGCATCGGGAGTGGCACTGGCTGGCGCCGCCGCAATGTCAGCAGGCCAGCCGGGGGAGGCCGTCTGCGCGCCGGCCGGCAGCACCGACGCCAGGCTGAAGCCGGCCGCCAGAGTCAGCAGCACCGTGCGCCCGTATGTTGTTCTGGAAATCATGACCCCGCCCGCCTGCCTCGGCACAACGATGCGTTCGCACTGGCGCAAAATTATGGCCAATGACGATTCCGAACGGCGGATAGCGTCCCCTTCGGCGGTGCCCGGCAGGGCCGGGACAAAAATCGCGAAAACAACCTCATGCAAAGTAAGGCGGACCCCGGCTCGCGGCGCTCTTGCCGCGCTGCGTTCGGGGCGGAGCCGCTCTAGGACGCGATCCTCGGCAGATGAATCGGACGCCCGAGCACCTGCTCCACCAGATCGAAGGTGTCGACCAGAACGCGGATGCTGGCGAGCCGGCCGGCCTTGAACTGCGCGAAGTGGGCCAGCCGCAGGCTGATCGGCTTGTCGGAGTCCAGCGCGGTCAGTGAATACCGCATCATCGACGCCGCCGAATCCACGCCGAGCATGACCGACTCGCGATCGAAGCGGTGCACCCGGATATTGTCGGCGATCTGCCTCACCACCTCGATCACGGCGGCCTTGCCGCGGCGCGCGCCGAGAAATGGAAACATGTCGATCGGGCCATAGATCGCCCAATCGACATCCTCGTCGATCAGGGCTTCGAGGTCCGCGAACTGGCGCTCGTTGATCGCGCGATGGAACGCGCGTGAAAAACGCCAGAGGCCGTGCTCTGTCATGATGCCTGGATTCCTGAACTTGATTTGCAAAGCGGCAAACGGCGCCGATCGGCGTCATTGGCGACGCCGCGCCCGGATGCAGCACCCGATAATTGAAGCTTCAAGTAATGACGTTTGATGGAAATTCAATCGGCATTTTTGCATTGCACAAATGCGGATCGGTCGCGTCGCGTTACTTCTCGTGCCGCGGCGCAGGCTCGCGTTCGATGGCGATTTCGGCGTCGCGGATCGCGATCACGCCGAACAGCAGCGCGCCGCCGAGCCCGCCGATCGCGGCGCCAAGCGGCATGAAGGTAAAGAACACCAGCATTCCGCTGTAGCCTTCAAAGCCGGTGGTCTGGAAGATTTCGACCCAGATCAGCCCGGCGCCGATGCCGAGCGCAGCGCCGCCCAACCCGCCCAGCACCAGACCCAGCAGCACGAGCAACGCGGTTTTCATGGCTGTGTTTTCGTCCGTCGATGGCCGCAAACATCCTGATTGGTCGCTGATGTCAGCGACGAGGTTCAAAGCGGTGGCGAAAATAACGCCTGACATTGCAAGGCTTTCGGAACCGCGATCCGCCTACCGCCGCATGGCGTCGCGCACGCTGGTGGCGTATCCGTCGGTCAGGTCCTGGCCGAGCAATTGCTGGACGAAATCGAACGAATCGAAAAACGAGCGGTGCATCACGATGCGGCCGCCGCGCAGCGTGAAGAATTCCGCGATCTCGAGATGCACCACGCGGTCGTCGTTGCGCTTGCGCAGGCTGAGATACTGCATGGTCGCGACCTTGTCGCCGTCGACGGCGATGAATTTGATCTCGTATTTGCGGCTTGAATAACGCTTCTGCTGGGTCCGGATCGCTTCCGCGACCCAGTTCTTGCCGTGCTTGTGCCCGAGATGCGGGAACAGCTCGATCGGCGCGTGGGTGATGCTGTCGATATCGTCGTCGCAGCACGCCATCGCCGCTTCGGCGTCGCCGGAATAGAACGCATCCAGAAAATTCAGCACGCGCTGCCGGTAAAGGTCCTCGACCATTTTCTTCTCCGCCGGTGTTGAAACCCGACTCGCATTTGCCCGCCGCTATTGTGAACCGGACTGCGCGGCGATCAATCGGCAAAACGACACTAGCCCTTTTGACGCCGCCAGACTAAAAAACCGCTAACAACCGATGGGTGTATTTCAGGTAAAAAACCCTTAGTTGCAATGCAACAGGCGGCTCTGGCCTTGCTGGCTACGGCTTTGATCGCGATGCGTCATGGCCGTCAACGCGCAGCAAGCGGGCGTCGGACCTTGGCCGCAAGTCAGCGTTGATGTCGGATACCGTACATAGCGCCGGGAACCGGCCCAGGAATCGGTCATGACAAGCCGGTCGAAATGGTCGGTTGAGGAGTGCGGCAAGGCCCGCGCGATGCGCGCGGCCGATACCAGGGCAGCGCAGGTCGGGCGCGCCAATTCGCCTGCGAACGTGCCGGCGCGGCGCAACCCACCTGCGGGCGCCGAACTTGATCCGGCGACGCCGCATGACCGATGCCGGGGCGGCTGGCGCGCGCCCCGCGCCGGACGATCGGGGTGATCCGATCGTCAGCTCTTCTTGCTGTTGGGGCTCTGGCCGGCCGGGGTCTTGCCCGACGCGAACGGATTGACCGGCGCGGCGCCGCCCTTCTTGAGGTTCTTGTCGGCCTTTGGTTTCTTCTTTTCCTTGTTGCTGCGCATCTGACCTTTGGCCATGACGATCTCCCTTGCGCCCGGTTGAAAAGATTCGGCGCCGGCGATCCATAGCAAATCCGCGAGGGGTTTGGTAGCAGGCGGCGCGAAGCTGCGTGCCGAGGCGCCGCCCGATCACGGGCTCATGCGCCGCTCCGCAAAAAGCCGTCATCCCCGCGAAAGCGGGGATCCAGTAGGCCCGACTTCGCGTTTCCATCGCTGACGCCTCGGAATACTGGTCGCCCGGTCGAGCCGGGCGACGACGGCTGAAAATGTTGCGCGTTTGTGTTCAAACATACGTTCACGATCTCGCCGCGCGGTTCGCGCGAGTTTTGCCATTCAACGTCCGCCCTCCCATCAGAGGGCGCAGGGAATGCCGGGCGCTCGATGCGCCCGCCGCCGCATGTGCAGTGGGTAGTAGGTAGAGCGCACACGCGTTAGTCAGGTCACACCGGAATCGCCCGGCATTCCCCACGCGATGGTTTACGGCTTATGGCGTGCTCGCCTCGGCGGTCGCTTTTTCCACCGTCGCCGGGTGATCTCTCCCCCGGCTTGAAGCCAGCCTCGGGTGCATCGGGACCACACGTTTTTGCCGTCCGCCTCAGGCGCCTTCGTCAAAAGCACCCTCCACGGCCACCGCCACCCGCCCCGCGCTGTTGACGTTCGCGCAACGCCCC
>DATCBO010000020.1:0-24148 GCA_036511795.1 Xanthobacteraceae bacterium | reverse complement strand
GTATTTCGAAGCGATCGGGCGCGAGACCCGTCTGCCTCTGACGCTTTATCTGAACCCCGGCCCGGGCGCGGAGGTGTCGATCCCCGATACCATCGCGCTGGCGAAGCTGCCGCGCGTGCAATTCATTAAGGAGAGTTCACGCGACCTCGCGCGGGTGTCGCGGCTGATTGTCGAAATCGACCGCGCCGGGCACGCGCAATATTTCACCACAATGCAGATGCTGCTGGCGAGCCTGGAACTTGGCGGGTCGGGCGCCACCATGCCGCCGCCGGCGGCTGAAATCGCCCGCCATGTGATCGAGGCCTTCGTGGCGAAAGATTACGAACGCGCGGCGCAAGTGCAGCTCCAGTTCGCGCTGTTCCCCAGCAAGTGGATGCATTATGGCCTCGGGCCGGCCATGAAGGCGGCGATGAATATGATCGGCGTGCCGGCCGGCGAGCCGTATCCGCCGTATGCGCCGCTGTCGCGCGACGACATGGCGGCGCTGGCCGCCTATCTCAAAGGCAGCGTGCTGGCGCCGCGCGTTGCCGCGCCTGCCGCGGCCTGACCAACTCACGACCCGTGAAAAAAAGAACCCGCCGGCAGCGTCGGCGGGTCATTCACGGTTCCACTGGTACGAACGCAACAAGCCAGCGCGGGTATTGTCGTTACATCGACTTCATCAGTTGGCCGCGGATTTCGCCGCCCGGATTCTTGGCAGTGTGTACGTTGACGTAGCACTGGCCATTCATCAGATCGGTGGCCTGCGCAGCGGTCAGTGTCCCCGAACCGGTCAATGGTGAACTGGCCGGCTTACCCTTGGTCGACAGCCAGATAACTACGCCCGCATTCTTGCCTGCAGGCGCCGGGCCATGAATATGCGCGGCTGTGGCTGGGCCGCTCAAGCCGGAAAACGTGACGTTCCAACTGATCTTGTCCCCGTCGAGGGTCACCGTGGCCGAGCCGCTGCCGGCGGTCGTATTCGGCGGCACTTCACTCGACGGCTTCATGTCGGCTTTGAAGGTCGTGGTGGCGGCGCGGGCGCGCGACGTAAAGGCAACCAGCGCAGCGCTGGCGCCGGCGATGCAGTAGCCGAGGATCGACCGGCGAGCGAACGTTTGACGCATATGGAATTCCTCCCTGTGACAGTCCGGAATAGGACACAAACACCGAGCCGATCGCGGTTATTGCACGCGCGTTGCGGCATATCGCAATCGGCTGTGTTTCGCGGCGAGCGCCGCCTACGCACTATACGCGTAAAACCCTGATCGAGGTGGTAAATTCCTGCCCGCAGGCGTCGCACGACCAGCTGTGACGGATATGACCGTCCAGATTAAGGGCGGACCGCTCGGCAATAAGGAGAATTGAGCCGCAACGCGGACAGTGCGGCCGGGTCAATTTTGTTCCCGAGGGAACTGGGCACGCGGTCTGGATGTTCATCGCTAAATCTCCGCGACGTTAGCCCCAACCCATACGCCCCTTACTGGATGTCATCGTGACCGCAATGTACGACGCGCCGATGAAACTCTCATGGCTTTTGTCGTGCTGCGAATGGCTCGGAGTCCAGGGGGAGGGCGTTGCGGCTACCGCTGCGGGTTTTGCACCGGCTCGCAATTAGTCCGCCCCGACATAAGGCAATCTTCCAGTTTTTCGCCGGCGTAGAGTTCCCGCGCCAGCACCCATCCGATAACGAACAGCAGCACCACGACCAGCAGCGCAATCAGCGGGCCGCGCCGGCTGTTGTTATCGTCGGGGTTTTCGCGGTTGGTCATGCGCGGTTGGCCCGATGCATCGATGCCTCTTGTCTGATTTAGTCGCATTCAGGGAACAAGTCAGGGGCTGCGGTCAGCAAACCCAGGCCGCCCGGTTACACTGCCGACGACCGCAAGCCCGGCATATCCGCCGCAGGATTTGCCGTTCGTCTTACCGTTCGCTCGGCCGATGAGATGGTGTTGACCAGCAGCATGGTCACGGTCATCGGCCCGACGCCGCCCGGGACCGGCGTGATATACGATGCCTTTTGCTTCACGCCCTCGAAGTCGACGTCACCGACCAGCCGGCCGTCGGCCAGTCGATTGATGCCGACATCGATGACCACCGCGCCGGTTTTCACCATCTGCGGCAGGATCAAATTCGGTTGGCCCGCGGCAACGACAAGAATGTCGGCGAGCAGCGTGAATTGTGCCAGATCGCGCGTCTTGGCGTGACAGATGCAGACGGTGGCATCGCGCTGCATGAGCATCAATGCCATCGGCTTGCCGACGATATTGCTGGCGCCGACAACAACGACGTTCTGCCCCTCCAGCGCAATGTGTTCATGCTCAAGCAGCCGCAGCACGCCGTAAGGTGTGCAGGGCGGGAAGACCGTATCGCCGATGACAAGTCCGCCAACGTTGTAGAGATGGAACCCGTCGACATCCTTGTCGGGATTGATGGCGCGCAAAAGCGGCGTGGTTTCGAAACCAGCCGGCAACGGCAATTGCACCAGAATGCCGTGGATGCCCGGATCCGCGTTGAGTTCGAGAATCTTGTCGAGCAGCGCGGTGCGTCCGATATCGGCGTCGTAGCGAAGCGGCAGCGAGCGGATACCGACCTCCTCGCAGGCTTTGATCTTGTTGCGCACGTAGATCGCCGAAGCGGGATTGTCGCCGACGGTAATGACCGCCAGTCCTGGAACGACACCAGTCTCCGCAGCCAGTACGATAACGCGCTTGCGGCATTCGGCGCGGATCTCACGTCCGACAGCGATCCCGTTGATGATTGTCGCGGTCAAAACGATGTCCTACCTGCTGCGAGCACTGACGATGAACGGAGCGCGCACCAGCGCGGCTCAATGCCGTTATCGGGCATTGACGGTTTGCACTGTCAAGTGGACACGGGGAAAAATGCGTTTGCCCACAATTCTACGTGAGTGTGGGCAGCAATCCGTCACAGTTAATTAAACTTGGCGCCCGGTCACGCCGCCAGTGCGGCTATCGGGGAGAGCAGTTGCGTCGGCGTGGACTTACGGGCGACGCGCGCCATTAGCGCACGCGCTCTCAGGCGCCTGCCATGCCGGCGTCTGCGACAACGCGATCCCTTCAGATCTGCGGCAGCAGGATCACGAAGCCATAATAGACGAGCCCAATGGCGCCAACCGCCAATACAAGCTCAACGAACAACGCCGCCAATGGCAGCATTTCCTTCAGAGAATTGACGCTTTTCGCCAGCATGACACCACCCAAGCCGGATTTTCTGGATGCCATGGCACAGCGCAACGCATTCGCGCGCGCTCACCCAACGGCTTACCTATTAGATGCATTCAAAGGTGAAATGGTTCAATGAACGAGCGGAAATATGGCAAACGGCCCCGGGGAGGGATTGCCCGGGCTACGCGGGACGGCGCCCGGCCGAATGGCCGAATGATGGGCCAAGCCTTTGATTTTATTGGTGAGCCCGGATGGTATCGAACCATCGACCTACTGATTAAAAGTCAGTCGCTCTACCCCTGAGCTACGGGCCCGCTTGCCGGTTCACTTACTGAATACTGCCCGGCATTTCCAGTCGGACGCGCAATTTTGTGGCCACTTTGCTAAAGTGGCTGGGCCGGGTGAGCCGCCGCGCGAGGATTTTCCCATGCCCATCGTCAATCGTGTCGCCGACCTGCATGCCGAGATCACCGCATGGCGGCAGGATATCCACGCCCACCCGGAGTTGCGCTACGAAGAGAACCGAACCGCGGCGCTCGTTGCCGAGAAGCTCAAAAGCTTCGGTTGCGATGAGGTCGTATCGGGCATTGGACAGACCGGCGTGGTCGGGGTTATCCGCGGCCGCAAGCCGGGCCGGGCGGTCGCGCTGCGCGCCGACATGGACGCATTGCCACTCGAGGAGGAGACCGGGCTGCCCTACAAGTCGACCGTGTCGGGGAAGATGCATGCCTGCGGCCACGACGGCCACACGGCGATGCTGCTCGGCGCCGCTAAATATCTGGCCGAAACCCGCAATTTTGCCGGCACCGCAATTGTCATTTTCCAGCCGGCAGAGGAGGGTGGGGCCGGCGCGCTGGCGATGATGAAAGACGGCCTGATCTCCCGTTTCGGCATCGAGGAGGTCTATGGGATGCATAATTATCCCGGGCTACCGCTTGGCCAATTCGGTATCCGCCCCGGCGCCATGATGGCGTCCGCCGACCACATCATGATCGAACTCGAAGGCAAGGGCGGTCATGCGGCGCGGCCGCATCTGTCGATCGACACCATTCTGGTCGGCGCGCAGATCATCAACCAGCTGCAGTCGATCGTGGCGCGCAACGTCGATCCGCTCGACGCTGCCGTCGTGTCGATCTGCATGTTCCAGGCTGGCCATACCGATAATGTCATTCCCCAGCATGCGCTGCTGCGCGGCACCGCGCGGGCGCTCAACGACGAAGTGCGTGCGCTGTTGCAAAAGCGCGTTCCGGAAATCGTCGAAGGCACAGCGCGGCTCTACGGTGCCACCGCCAAGATCACCTACACCAACGGCTATCCGGTGCTGCAAAATCCCACGCGGCAGACGGAGTTCGCCGCCTCCGTGGCGCGCGAAATCTCCGGTACCGGCAAAGTCGATACCGACTTCGCGCCGGTCATGGGCGCCGAGGATTTCGCCTTCATGCTCGCCGAGCGGCCGGGGGCCTTCATCTTCGTCGGCAACGGCGACAGCGCCGGGTTGCACCACCCGGCCTACAATTTCAACGACGAGACCATCCCGGTCGGCACGTCCTACTGGGTGCGGCTCGCGGAAACCGCGCTGGCAGGCTGAGGAGCGCAGCTTAGCGGCACCCTACTGCGCGGCTTCGACGGGATTTTCGGCTGGCAATTCTGGTTGGGGAGGGGCCGCTTTGGGCTGCGGCGACAACGATACGGCTTGGGCCGTAAGACCACGCCAATAAGCAAACGCGTTAAAGCGCGTGCCCTCGATGACGGCGATGCCAATCGCCGACAGGAACGGCAGGCTTTGCACTACCAGCACAATGGCGAACAGATCAATCTCGTACACCTGTTTCACGTTGGTGACGAGGAGGGTTGCGGCGCCGGCGAGCAACAATCCGGCGATGATGGCCTCCCAGAAGGCCGGAAAATCGCCGCCCTTGCGGGTCGCGCCGCCCTTCGCGGTGCGCAGGAACGGCAAACGGTCCTTCACCAGGCCGACGCCCACGGCTTGTGCGACAGTCCACTGCAATGACATGGCGGCGCAGACCGCACCCAACATCTGGCCGAGCGAGGCGCGCACCCGCAAGCGATAGAGCGCCGCAAAGTGAGCGGTCGAGACCACAAACGCTGCGAGGATCGGCAGGGTGAGGATGCGGTCCGGCACGGCGATATCGGCGAACGCCACGAACGGCACCCAGAGGATGTTGAGAAGCGCAACTACGACGCCGATCGTCTCGGCGCCGAGCCAATTGAGCCAGCCGAGCCCATATTCGCGTTTCTGTTCGTGGGTGAGCCCACCGACGCCCGGCAACAGCCGCCGCCAGTGTTTGCGTAGGATCTGCCAACCGCCGAATGCCCAGCGATGGCGCTGGCGCCGGTAGGCGTCGAACGTGTCCGGCAACAGGCCATAGCCGTAACGGCGGTTGGTGTAGTGGGCAATCCAGCCTTGCTCGAGCAGCGTCAGGCCGAGATCTGAATCCTCAACGATTGTATCGCTCGACCATCCTCCGGCCGCCTCGACCGCGGCCCGCCGGATCAGGCACATCGTGCCATGCACGACGATGGCGTTGACCTCGTTTCGCTGCACCATGCCGATATCGAAGAAGCCGGCATACTCGGCGTTCATGGCGCGGTGCATCGGCGAGCGGCCGCCATCGCGGTGGTCCTGCGGCGCCTGCACCAGGCCGACGCGCGGATCGGCGAACAACGGCACCAGATCTTTAAGCCATTCCGGGTCGAGCGTGTAGTCGGCATCGATGACGCCGATGATCTCCGCATCCGCCGCCGTGTTCGCCAGCGCAAGACGCAATGCGCCGGCCTTGTAACCCGCCAGATTGTCGATCCGGACGAATTTGAAGCGTTCGCCGAGCGTCCTGCAATACTCCTCGACCGGGCGCCACAGTGCAGGATCGGGCGTGTTGTTGAGCACCAGCACGCATTCGAAATTCGGGTATTCCAGCCGTGCCACGCTTTCGAGCGTGGCTTTGAGCATGTCAGCCGGTTCGCAGCAGGCCGGAATGTGGATCGAAATCTTGGGCGCAAAAACCTCCGGCAGCAGCGGCGGCGAAGTAGCGAGCCGCCGCGGCGGCCGGCCAAACATGATCGCGGCGATCTCGTCCATGCGAGCCAGCGCAATAACCACCAGCGGCACCAGGAGCATCACGCCGAGGCCCAGCGCGAACGCGGAGCCGGGCACAAAATAGTGCCCCTTCCAGAAATCGAACACCGCCGCGAACCAAGCGCCGGCCAAATTGGCCGACACGGCGAGCAGCATTGACTGCGTGGTTGTCACCCCGGCCATTGCCAGGATCGGCAGCGACAGCAACAGCCCAAGCAGCACTGCGAGACTCGCGCGCTTGACATAGTCGGGATTGCCGATCGGACCGGTCCAGGCAAATTTCGGCTGGCGCGCGGTGTCGAACATGCCCCAATACGGCCCGACGCCGCCTTCGGCCGTCTTCCAGGGCTGATCGATCGCTTCGACAATATTGTAGTCGATGCCGTAGGCCTCGGCCGCTGAAACGAAGTTTCGCAGCACCACCGCTTGCTCGACGCGGCCCGGATTGGCGGCGTGGAAATTATAGCCGGCGCTCGGCCAGCCGAACTCGGCGATCACGATCCGTTTGCCGGGAAGCGCCCGCCGCAGCTTGTCGTAGAATTCGACGGTGTAATCGGTCGCCTGCGGAGCGGCGATGCCGTTCCAATAAGGGAGCACGTGAGCGGCGACGAAATCGACTGCCGAGGCAAGTTCGGGATGGTCGAGCCAGACGGAACCGATTTCGCCCGTCGTCACCGGGACGGGGCTCGATTGCTTGGCCTGTTTGATCAAGGCAATAAGCTGGGGGATCGTCAGTTCGCCGCGGTAAATGGTCTCGTTGCCGACGACGATGGCGTCGACGTTGCTGTTATGGCGCGCCAGCTCGATCGCGGCCCTGATCTCTCGTTCATTGCGCGTCTGATCCTTGCTGATCCAGGCGCCAACCGTGACGCGCAAGCCAAACTCGGCGGCAATCGGCGGAACCAACTCCGCTCCGCCGGTCGACGAGTAGGTGCGGATCGCCTTGGTGAAGGGGGCAATCGCTTTCAGGTCGGCGCGGATTTGCGCAGCGGTTGGCCGGTCCCCGCTGTCGGGATGGTCGGCGTGGGCAAACGGCGAGTAGGAGACGCTCGCGAGCTGACGGTTGATATCAGGAGCCGGCGCTTGGGTCCGCAGCACGGCCCATAGCCCCGCATGCACGCACACCACGAGCGCGAGCACGGCAGCGACGGTGCGCATCGAACATCAACCACGCGGGGCGAAAGGGCACGGGCCCGAACCTGTCCCCAAGGTTCGACGAGGATCGTAAGGAGGGTAAAGGCCACCTTGCGAGCGGCAAATAAAAACGTACTGCCGCGGGGTGGCAAATTCAAGACAACAAACAGAGTGTTGGAGCTATTCGTTGCGATTGCGCAGTGGTATCGCGGCAGCACTGTGTTACCGCTTGGTCGTTTCCTTCGCAGGCCCGGCCGCTGCCGCCGGTGGAGGCGCGGCGGCCGGCTGGTACGGGTTGATCCAGCACGCCTCAACCCGGCCATTGAGGCTGTCGGGGGCTTTTGGATCGATACTGCCCTCGTGCAGGATAAGGCAGCGGAACGTCGCCTGGATATGGCCGGCCGGACAGCCAAATCGATCGTAAAGATCGAGATGGCGGAACGCCGTGTCGATGTCGTCGCGCCACAGCAGGCTGACCACACGGCGGCCGAGCCAGACGCATTCGGGGTTCCCCGCCGGGCCTGAAACTGCGCGCTGGATCGATGAGTATTCGTCAGTCGGCTGCGCCGCTGGCGGCTGGCCGGGGCCGGTCGCCCTATCCACGGCGGCCCCATCGGCAGGCTGGGCGGAAGCGGTCGCGCCCGGCGGAGCTAGGGCCGCGAGGAGAAAGAACATCGCGGCGCAAAGTCCACGGGCAACGCAGAGCGTATGACGAGGCATGATCCAACTAAGCTTGCGGTGAGGGCCACCAACCCAAACCGTTCATAGCCCCCCAAATTGCGCCGCGAGTGCGACCGGCGCCGTGGTCAATTCTGCGACGACCTCAACCCAACTGACCCGGTTTGTCCAGGGCGCATCGCGGCGCATGACGACTTTAGCAGCCGTGGACGCGCCACAGGTCCGCCTCATGCATCAAAAGGTAATGCGGAGCCGCGAAGCCTTACTGCAGCGCTACCCCGCCGGGTTCCAACACGGTTGGGTGGCAGTAGAGGCCGTAGGGCGCAAGCTCAAGACACAGTCGCGCCGCCGCCGCCGAACTTACCATGGGGCCGACCACGAGGTGCAACTCTATGCGCTTGGTCTTGGGAATTTCGCGCAGTGTCACGGTCGGCGTCAGACCAGCAAAGAGCTGCGCATGCGCGGAGCGGATGCCAAGCCAGCGCGCGTGCAACACTTGAATCGACAAAGCGTTGCCCATGTCGACGCCGAATTCGTGCGGCTTTACCGGAGGCGGGGCGATCGGGGGCAGATCCGGGGACGCCTGGGGTTCCGCTGGTTGAGCCGAGACGGGCGAGGTTTGCGGCGCTGAAGGCGCCGGCGTCTCCAGTCCCGCTGCCGGCGCCATGATGGACGCGATATCCGCTGCGGTGACGGGTTCCGGCTTTGCGTCGGCGGGCCACGGCCCTGCAGCCTTGACGGCGGCAATCTGCTTGGTGACCGAGCCCGTAATGTCGTTCATGTTCTGCTCGATCTCGGCGAGCTTGGTCCGCAACTGGGCATTCTCCGCCCCGAGATCGTGGATCGCATCGGCGAGCCGGCGGGTTTCTGCTTTAGCGTCGAAGGGATGCTCCGCTGCCGCAACGCGCGCCTCGCGGTGCCCTGACGAAAAAACCGAAGCGATCCGCTCGGCACCGGCTTCATTCCGGCCAGCCAGCACAGCGATTAGCAGCGCGCAGGCGGCCGCTGCAGCCCACAGCGTCATCCGCCACAGGTGCCGCATGGTAAAAGCCTTGTTGGTGCCCGGTTGCTGCCTGGGAGCAGCCCGCGCGGACGATGTACCGGCTTGCTTCTTAACCACGACGCGGCCGCTCCGCGATTGCGCGGCGAACGGTTTCGCCAAGCGAATCAATGCTAAAACGTATCAGATTTCGGATTCTTGCGGCTGTTTTCTCACCCGCTAGGCGCCGTCACGCGTTTGAACCTATTTGCCATCGAGGCAGCATGCGCTTTCGATGCCTGGGCGGCGCGGGTAAGACAGCCACCGGAGGTCTTTGTCGATGGAGCCGCGGAACTGCTTGGCGATCATACTTGCGGCCGGCGAGGGCACACGCATGCGGTCGGCGCGTCCCAAGGTGCTCCATGAGATCGCCGGGCGGTCGCTGCTCGGTCATGTACTGGCCGCTGTCGCCGACTTTGGCGCCGCATCGACGGCCGTCGTCATCGGTCCAGGCCAGGACGTTGTCGCAGCCGAGGTCAATAAAAGCGCGCCCGACGCTGCGTGCTTTATACAAACTGAGCGGCGTGGAACCGCTCACGCCGTGCTGACCGCCAAGTCCGCGATCGAGCGAGCGGCGGACGATATTGTCATTCTTTACGGCGACACGCCACTGATCCATCCGGCGACGTTGCGGCGGCTGCAGGCGCCGCTCGCCGCCGGCGCGGCCATGGCCGTGGCGGCGTTTCGGCCGTCCGACCCAACCGGCTACGGCCGGCTGATTATCGAAGGCGGTCAGCTCGTCGCCATCCGCGAGCAGGCCGACGCCAGCGACGCCGAACGGGCGATCGGCATCTGCAACGGCGGTATTATGGCGTTCGCTGGCAACACGGCGCTCTCGATCCTGGAACAGATCGCCAATCACAATAGCAAAGGCGAATATTATTTGACCGATGCGGTCGCGATTGCGCGCGGCATGAAGCTTCGCGCCGTCGCAGTCGAAGTCGAGGAGGATGACGTGCGCGGCATCAACACCAAGAAGGAACTGGCCGAAGCCGAAGCGGTGGCGCAGCAGCGCCTGCGCAGGGCCGCGTTGGATGCAGGTGTCACTCTCGTCGCCCCCGATACGGTGTTTCTGTCGACCGACACCCGATTTGGCAAGGACGTCATCGTCGAACCTTACGTGGTGTTTGGCGAGAAGGTCGTCGTCGACGATGGCGCCGTCATTCACGCCTTCTCGCATCTTGCCGGCGCGCATGTCGGCAAGGGTGTATCGGTTGGGCCGTTCGCGCGGCTGCGCCCCGGCGCCAAGCTCGGCGAGGGTGCGCGGATCGGCAATTTCGTCGAGGTCAAGGAGGCCGTCTTTGGCGCTGGCGCCAAGGCCAACCACTTAAGCTATATCGGCGACGCCTCGGTCGGCGATAATGCCAATATCGGCGCGGGCACTATCACCTGCAACTACGACGGCAGCGCCAAGCACCGCACCGAGGTCGGCAAAAACGCCTTCATCGGTTCCAACTCCGCGCTGGTCGCGCCGGTCTCGATCGGTGACGGCGCCTATGTGGGCTCAGGGTCGGTCATCACGGCGGACGTGCCGCCGGATTCGCTGGCGTTGGCGCGCGGCCGTCAGGTCGTTAAGGAAGGTTGGGCATCGCGCTTGCGGGCATTGAAATCGATCGTCAAAAAGAAAACGCATTCGCGGGATTGACGGTCGAGACGTCCATGGTGCGACGTTTATTTGATTGGGCAAAAGCTGCGGCCCCACTTTAACCATTAACGTCCAGGAAGCAGTAATCAGTCGCCGGTATTCGATAGCGGCAGGCAGAGCAGGGCGATGATCGTAGGCTGACCCTGTAAGCCGCGGCCGGAAGGGGCCCTTCTTTCAGATGTGCGGGATTGTCGGAATTGTCGGCAACGAAGCGGCTGCACCGCAGCTCGTTAACGCGCTCAAGCGTCTTGAATACCGCGGCTACGATTCGGCCGGTGTCGCCACGCTCGAACACGGCGTGCTGACCCGCCGGCGCGCCGAAGGCAAATTGAAAAATCTCGAGCAGCGGCTCAGTCGCGAACCGCTCGGCGGCACGATCGGCATCGGCCACACGCGCTGGGCGACGCACGGCCGGCCGACCGAGAACAACGCCCACCCGCACGCGACTGAGAAGCTCGCCGTGGTGCATAACGGCATCATCGAGAATTTCGCCGAGTTGCGGCGCGAGCTGGAGGCGCAAGGCGCCAAATTTTCCACCGAGACGGACACGGAGGTGGTGGCGCATCTCGTTACCGAGGAAATGAAGCGCGGCGCCTCGCCGGTCGAGGCGGTCAAACGCGCGCTGCCGCGGCTGCGCGGCGCATTCGCACTCGCCTTTCTATTCGCCGGCGAGGAGAATCTGCTGATCGGCGCGCGCAAAGGTTCGCCGCTCGCCATCGGTTTCGGCGATGGCGCCATGTTTGTCGGCTCCGATGCGATTGCGCTGGCGCCGTTCACCGACACGGTAAGTTATCTGGACGACGGCGATTGGGTGATAGTCACCCGCCAGGGCGCCGAGATCCACGACGCCGGCGGTGCCGTCGTGCACCGCGACGTGCTCAAGTCGCAAGCCTCGGTGATGCTCATCGATAAGGGCAATCATCGCCATTTCATGGCCAAGGAAATTCACGAACAGCCGGAAGTGGTCGGCCATACGCTGTCGAATTATCTCGACATGGCGGCCGAACGCATCGCGTTGCCGATGACGCTGCCGTTCGATTTCAAGAAGCTCGATCGCATGGCGATCGCCGCCTGTGGCACCGCCTACTACGCCGGCATGGTCGCCAAGTACTGGTTCGAACGGTTGGCGCATCTGCCGGTCGAGGTCGATATCGCTTCGGAGTTCCGCTACCGCGATGCACCGCTGCGGCCGGGCAATCTGTCGATTTTCGTCTCCCAATCGGGAGAGACCGCGGACACGCTCGCATCGCTGCGCTACGCGCGCGAGCACAAGCAGCACGTTCTGTCGATCGTCAACGTGCCGACCTCGTCCATCGCGCGCGAAAGCGACATCGTGATGCCGACGCTGGCCGGACCGGAAATCGGCGTGGCGTCGACCAAGGCCTTCACCTGTCAGTTGGCGGCGCTCGCGGCGTTGGCGATCGCGGCCGGGCGCGATCGCGGCGTGCTGACGCCGAGCGACGAGCAACGCTTGGTCCATGCACTGATCGAAGTGCCCCGCCATCTCGCCGAAGCGCTGGCGCTCGAGCCGCATGTCGAGCAGCTTGCGCGCGATCTCTCCAAGTCGCGCGACGTGCTCTATCTCGGCCGCGGCACCAGTTATCCGATCGCGCTCGAAGGCGCGCTGAAGCTGAAGGAAATCTCCTACATCCACGCCGAAGGCTATGCGGCGGGTGAACTCAAGCACGGCCCGATCGCTTTGATCGACGAAACCACGCCGGTCGTGGTGATCGCGCCGCACGACAAAGTGTTCGACAAGACCGTCTCCAATATGCAGGAAGTCGCCGCACGCGGCGGCAAGCTGATCCTGGTGACGGACGCCGCGGGTTTGGAAGCCGTGACAGCAGCGAACACCAAGCCGCTGGCCACGCTGACGCTGCCGACCATGCCGGCGACGGTGGCGCCGCTGGTATATGCCGTGCCGGTACAGCTCATCGCCTACCACACCGCGGTGCTGCTCGGCACCGATGTCGATCAACCGCGCAATCTGGCGAAGTCGGTCACCGTCGAATGAACGCCGCCGCCGGATCGTGTATAGTGGCGACGTTGGGAATCCGCTGACCGGTAAATCATGGCGAACGCGAGCGATCACGCCAAGATGCCACAACCTGCCGCGAAACCAACGCACGGCTTTGTCAGCCGTTTGCGCAACTATTTCTTGACCGGGTTGATTGTCGCCGGACCGGTCGCGATCACGCTTTACCTCATCTGGTGGTTCGTCACCTGGGTGGACAATTGGGTACGGCCGTTCATTCCCGTGCGCTATCGGCCGGAAACCTACCTGCCGATCGACGTTCCGGGCTTCGGCCTGATCATTGCGTTCGTGGCATTGACCTTGCTCGGCTTCCTCACTGCCAATTTGGTCGGCAGCAAGCTTGTCGGTCTCGGCGAGAGCCTGCTTAATCGCGTGCCGATCGTGCGGCCGATCTATCGGACCGCGAGGCAGATTTTTCAAACACTGTTCTCAAGTTCCGGATCGAGCTTCCGCAAGGTAGGTCTGGTCGAGTTCCCGGCGCCGGGCATGTGGTCGCTGGTGTTTCTGACGCAATCGCCCAGTGCCGATATTTCGGCGCGGCTGCCGGCGACCGAGCACGTCTCGGCTTTCATGCCGTGCACGCCGAACCCGACGACCGGGTTCTTTTTCTACGTGCCGCGCCGCGACGTGGTCGATCTCGACATCTCGGTCGAAGCGGCGATGCAACTTCTGATTTCTGCAGGCGTCATCCAACCCGGCGGCGAGCAGCACAATTCGCTCTCCTCGCTTGCCGAAACAGCCCGCGCCGCGCAGACGGCGCGAACGTCCCCACCCCCAGCGCCCGCCGCTCCCACGCCGGTGAAATAGCCGCGAAGGCGCTCTCGCGGGCGGGGGTAAATCCGGGATTGCTGGCGAATCTGAGTTCTCAGCGCCATCTCGATCTGCTATTGATAGCGCTGTTGCAATGAGCGAGCGGGGGCTCACATGAACTTTGTCGACTCTATCAAGCTGGGCTTTTCCAACTACGTGAACTTCACGGGTCGGGCGTGCCGGTCGGAATACTGGTACTGGGCTTTGTTCGTCCTCATCGGCGCAATCGTGGCCAGGATCATTGATTATGTGATCGGCGCACCGATCGCGTATACGATCTTTGGTCTTGCCGTGCTTATCCCCTATATCGCGATCGGGGTACGGCGGCTCCACGACACCGATCGCTCCGGTTGGTGGCTGTTTCTAAGCTTTATCCCACTGGTCGGTGCCATTATCCTGATCATTTGGTTCTGCACAAAGGGCACGGACGGCCCGAACCGCTTTGGCCAGGACCGGCTTGTGGGCATGGCGCCGCCTCTGCCGCGCACAGCCTGATAAACTAGCCCGCGCCCAGCAGTCTGATCGCCTCGTCGCGAGCGAACAGATAGAGCAGGGCGCGGAGCGCGTCGCCGCGCGGCGACGACAGTTTCGGATCGCGCGCCAGCGTCAGTGCCGCGTCGTCGCGCGCGGCCGCGAGGTACTTGCCGTGCACCTCGAGGCGCGCGATGCGGAAACCGGGCACGCCGCTCTGTCGCGTGCCGAGCACGTCGCCTTCGCCGCGTAACCGTAGATCCTCTTCGGCGATGCGGAAGCCGTCGTCGGTCTCGCGCATGATCGCGAGCCGCGCTTTTGCCGTCTCGCCGAGCGGGCCTTTGTAAAGCAGCAGGCAGATGGAGCGCTCGGCACCGCGGCCGACGCGGCCACGGAGCTGATGCAGTTGCGCCAGCCCGAACCGTTCGGCATGCTCGATCACCATGACGCTTGCCTCTGGCACGTCGACGCCGACCTCGATCACCGTGGTCGCGACGAGCAGGCGCGTCTCGCCCGCAGCAAAGCGCGCCATGGCGCGGTCCTTGTCGGGGCCGCGCATCTGGCCGTGAACGAGATCGGCCAATGCGCCGAACCGAAGCTTGAGCTCGCGAAACCGCTCCTCGGCGGCGGCCAGATCGACCAGTTCGGACTCTTCGACCAGCGGACAGACCCAATAAACGCGGCGCCCTTCCTCGAGCGCACGCGCTACCGCCTCGATAACCTCGTTGAGCCGCTGAAGTGGAATGGTACGGGTGTCGATTTTCTGCCGGCCAGCCGGCTTTTCGCGCAAGGCCGAGACGTCCATGTCGCCGAAATAGGTCAGCACCAGCGTGCGCGGAATCGGCGTCGCGGTAAGGACCAGGAGATCGACGGCATTGCCCTTGCGGGCGAGCGCGAGACGCTGATGCACGCCGAAGCGATGTTGCTCATCGACAATGGCCAGCGCCAGATCGTCAAAATCGACGTCGTCCTGAAACAGCGCGTGGGTCCCCACAATGAGATTGATCTCGCCCGCAGCGAGTGCCGCGAGAATGTCATCGCGGTCGCGGCCGCGATCGCGGCCGGTCAGGATGGCGACGCGAAGGCCGGCTTTCTCGGCTAGCGGCGCGATGGTGGAAAAATGCTGTCGCGCCAAAATTTCGGTCGGCGCCATCAAGGCCGCCTGACGGCCAGCTTCGATCACATGGGCGGCCGCGAGCAGCGCCACCACGGTCTTGCCCGAACCGACATCGCCGTGCAGCAGCCGCAGCATGCGAGCGGGCTGCGCCAAGTCGGCGACGATGTCGCTCACGGCCTGTTGCTGCGACGGCGTCAGCGAATAGGGCAGGGACCCGACGATGCGCGCGCGCAGCTGCCCTTCAGCGGCAGTGCCGCGTCCGGCCCGCGTGCGCTGATGCGCGCGCAGCAGTGCGAGCGCCAGTTGCCCGGCAAGCAGTTCGTCATACGCAAGCCGTGACCACGCCGCACTCTCCGGCTTGATGTCGTCGGGCGTTTGCGGACGATGGACGCGGCGCAACGCATCGGCGAAGCTTTCAAAGCCGTTGCGCGCTAGCCAGTCGGCATCCTGCCATTCGGGCAGGATTTTGGGCACGCGATCGAGCGCCGCCTCGATCGCGCGGCGAACCTGATTGGGGTGCAGTCCTTCGGTGAGCGGATAGACCGGATCGATCAGCGGCAGCTTGGCAAAACCCGCCGCATCGACCACGCGATCGGGATGGATCATCTGCAGATGGCCGTCGTAGAGCGTGGCCGTACCCGAGACGTAGCGGGTCTCGCCTTCGGGGAAGAGCTTTTCCAAGTAATCGCGGCGGGTGTTGAAATAGGTGATGGTCAGCGTGTTGGTGTCATCGCTGGCGTCGATATTGTAAGGCGCGCGCGGCCGGTTTGGCGGCGGCGGCCGATGGCCCTCGACCGTGACCGCGACAGTGACCACCCTGTCCGGCGCGACCTCGCTCAGTTTTGGCTGGTTGCGGCGATCGACGAACCCGGTCGGCAGGTGAAACAGAAGATCGACGATGCGCGGCGTGTCGTCCCCGGCTGACAAGAGGCGGGCATAATGCTTTTCCAGGCGCGGCCCGATACCCGGCAGCGCCGAGACGGACGCGAACAGCGGATTGAGAAGAGGCGGACGCATGACGCCTCGATAAGCGGCTGCGCGGGCGCTGTCACCAGCGTAGGCGCAGCATCGTTGCCGCTAGTTTTCCGGACTGACCTTTGGCACCAGCCGGTCGATATGCCGCTGCATATAGTCGTAGCAGGTGCAAGCATGCTTGCGCAGCGCCTTCTTGTTGAGGAGTTCAATACGCCCGCGGCGGGTGTGGATGAGTCCGGCGGCTTCGAATTTCGCCGCCGTCACCGCGATCGTCCCGCGCTGTACGCCGAGCATTTTCCCCAAAAACTCGCGCGTGAAGGGGATAGTGTCGTCGCCGATCTTGTCGCTGGTCTGCAAGAGCCAACGGCTCAGCCGTGCCGCCACGTCATGCAGAGCGTTACAAGCCGCGGTCTGCTCGATCTGACCCAGTTGCAGTTCTGTCTGGCGCACGACGAGATCACGCAGATGCTGGTTTTGCGCGACGGCGCTGCAAAATCGAGACGCCGGAATGCAGAGCGAGGTGCCGGCGACTTGAACCAGCGCGGTGATCGAGGAAATCCGCGATCCCAGACCGACTGCCAAACCCACCGCTCCCTCGGAGCCGATCATGCCAACTTCGACGGTGCGGTCCTCGGGCATTTCCACGATCAACGAAATCATGCCGCTTTGCGGAAAGTGCACCGCATCGACGCGTTCGCCGCGCTCCAGCAGAAGCTGACCCTGAATGAGCGGCGCTTCTCTGAGATGACGGAGAATCGATAAATCTTCGGAATTCAGCGAAGCAAGAAGCCTATTGAAAATCTTCTGCGGCATTCAAATCTCCGGCGCGATCAACAGCACAACAAAAAAACGGACCTCCCTTCTTCCCCGACGAATACCGGGAAAAAGCCGCACCTGGATCAACGCTTTCGGGCCAGACAAACGAGCGCGTCATCGATCAATTTTTGTGGATCGCGTTCACCGGCCTCGACGCAACCAATGATGTATCGGGCCAGAATTTCGCGCGTTTCGGCCGCATTTTCGGGAGTGGCGAGCGGACTGCCTGATTTGAGGACCGCCGTCCACGCGCCTTCGAACGCTGTGATGAGAACCGAGGTGCTATTCGGGTCAAAAGCACCTCGACCGGCCGGAAAATCTGTATTCATCGGTGCACGCGAATGTGATGGCTATTGACCGCCGGTGCCGCAGTGGCGGCATGGCAGCTAATCAGCCGACTTTGCGCCGGGATTCTTGCGCTGTCCGTCAGGTAGCTGACAGAGCGGAGGAGGGGTGTGGCTGCCGGGTTGGGGCACAAAGCGCGGCGCGCAGCGGCTGACATCGCCGCACTCGCGCTCTATATAACCCCCGCCCGGCACGTCCGGGCTTTTGGCGTTGAGTTGCGCATGATCGGGGAAGGTTTTCCGAAAGGATCAGGCGCCATTGGAAGGCGGGCAGAGGCCATGACGGAACGATCGAGCGAGGGACTGGATGTGCGGCGGCGGCGGCTTCTGTTCCGCGCCTGGCGGCGCGGCGTGCGCGAGACCGACCTGATCGTCGGCCGCTTCGCCGATGCCTATATCGACAAGTTGGATGACGGTGCGCTCGACAATTTCGAGCGGCTGATCGAAGTGCCCAACGCCAGCCTTTACGCCTGGGTGGTCGGCAGCGAGACCGCGCCGCAAGACTACGATACCGACGTGCTGCGGCAGCTTATCGCGTTTCATCACGCAGCCGAGACAGGCCGATGAGTCGGGCAGCGCCAACAGCATCTCCTGCACAGCGCCTGGCGCCCGGCCGGCCGTTGCTCCTGACACAGGTCGCGGACGGCGCCGAAGGCTTGGTGATCGCCGATCTGGCCAGCGCCGTCGCCGCAGGCGACAAGCCGCCGGCGATCAGCGCGGCGGTGATCTGCCGCGACGGGGCGCGCATGGCGATGCTGTCGCGCGCCCTCGCATTTTTTGCGCCGGAAACCGAAATCCTCGAATTCCCAGCCTGGGATTGCCTGCCTTACGACCGCGTATCTCCGCATGCGGCCGTGGTTGCGCAGCGCATGACGGCGCTGGCGCGGCTCGCGCGCGTCACGGCCCGCGCCCGGCCCGCCGTACTGCTCACGACGGTCAATGCCATCCTGCAGCGGGTGCCGCCGCGCGACACCGTTGCCCGGCAATCGCTCGCCGCGACACCCGGCAATCTTCTGTCGATGAACGGTGTCATCCAATGGCTCGACCTCAACGGCTTTAACCGCGCCTCGACGGTGCGCGAGCCGGGCGACTACGCCGTGCGCGGCGGGATCCTCGACCTGTTCGCGCCCGGCATGGGCGAGCCAGTGCGGCTCGATTTTTTCGGTGACACGCTGGAGTCGATCCGCAGCTTCGATCCGGAGACGCAGCGCACCAGTGCTGAGCTGCGCGCGCTTGATCTGGTGCCAGTGTCCGAATTCCAGCTCACCAGCGACACCATCCGCGCCTTCCGCACCGGCTATGTCGCGGCCTTCGGCGCCGCCGGCCCCGATGACGTGCTCTATACCGCCGTCACCGAGGGCCGCCGCTACGCCGGCATGGAGCACTGGCTGCCGCTGTTCCACAAAAGTCTGGAAACGCTGTTCGATTATGTGGGCGGCACGCCCATCATCCTCGAGCCGCTGGCCGAAGAGGCCGCCCACGAACGGCTGGCGCAGATCGCCGACTATTATCAGGCGCGCAAGGAGACGCTCGATCAGGACGGCAGCAGTGCGCCCTATAAGCCGCTGCCGCCTGACCGGCTTTACCTCGCGGAGGGTGAATGGCGTGCACGGCTCGACGGGGCGGCGCTTGCGCAATTGTCGCCGTTCGCCGCGCCACCCCCTCCGACCCTTTCCCCGCATGGGGGGGAGGGCGGGAAGGGGGCTGTCGTCGATATTGCCGCGCGCACCGGCAAGAATTTCACCGCCGAACGCAGCGAGCCGAACAAGAACGTGTTCGAGGCGCTGACCGCCTACGTGCAAGCGCTACAGGCCGGCGGCAAGCGCGTCGCCATTGCGCTGTGGAGCGACGGCTCGCGGGAGCGCATGAGCCACGTGCTGGCCGAGCACGGCCTGCACAATCTCGCGCCGGTTACCTCATGGCAGCAGGCCCAGGCGCTGCCGCGCTCGCAGGTCGCGCTCGCCGTGCTCGGCATCGAATCTGGTTTCGAGACCGCCGACATCGCCGTCATCACCGAAGAGGACATTCTTGGCGAGCGCCTCGTTCGACCGCGCCGCCAGATCAAACGCCCGGAAAACTTTATCGCCGAGGTGACCAGCCTCTCGGCCGGCGATCTCGTCGTTCACGTCGACCACGGCATCGGCCGCTTTGTCGGCCTGCGCACCATCGAGGCCGCGGGCGCGCCGCACGACTGCCTCGAGATCCATTATCACGGCGGCGACAAGCTGTTCCTGCCGGTCGAAAATATCGAGCTGCTCTCGCGCTACGGTTCCGAGGACAGTCACGTCGATCTCGACAGGCTCGGCGGCGCCGCCTGGCAGGCGCGCAAAGCGCGGATGAAGAACCGCATCCGCGAGATCGCAGCCGAGCTGATCAAAATTGCGGCCGAGCGGCAATTGCACGAGGCGCCACGCCTGACCGTCGCCGCCGGCCTCTATGATGAATTCTGCTCCGGCTTCCCCTACGAGGAGACCGACGATCAGGCTGCCGCCATCAAGGCCGTGCTTGACGATCTAAACGCCGGTCGGCCGATGGACCGGCTGATTTGCGGCGATGTCGGCTTCGGCAAGACCGAGATCGCGCTGCGCGCCGCTTTCGTCAGCGCGATGAATGGCAAGCAGGTCGCCGTCGTGGTGCCGACCACACTTTTGTCGCGCCAGCATTTCAAGACGTTTTCCGAGCGCCTCAAGGGCTATCCGCTCCACGTCGCACAAGCCTCGCGACTGGTCGCACCAAAGGAACTTGCTCTCGTCAAGAACGGTCTCGCCGAGGGCCAAATCGACATCGTTGTCGGCACTCACGCGCTCCTCGGCAAGGCCATCAAGTTCAAGGATTTGGGGCTGGTCGTCGTCGACGAGGAGCAGCATTTCGGCGTCGCGCATAAGGAAAAGCTCAAGACGCTCCGCTCCGAAGTGCATGTGCTCACGCTGACGGCGACGCCGATCCCGCGCACCCTGCAGCTCGCGCTCTCAGGCGTGCGGGAAATGTCGATCATCGCTACGCCGCCGGTCGACCGGCTCGCGGTGCGCACCTTCATCTCGCCGTTTGATCCGGTGGTGGTGCGCGAGGCGCTGCTGCGCGAGCGCTACCGCGGCGGCCAGGCGTTCTACGTCTGCCCGCGCATCGAGGATTTGGCCGAGACCAAGGCGTTCCTGGAAAAGGCGGTACCGGAGGTGCGCGTCGCCGTCGCCCACGGCCAGATGCCGCCGACCGCGCTCGAAGACGTCATGTCGGCGTTTTACGACGGCAAGTTCGACGTGCTGCTATCCACCGCCATCGTCGAATCCGGCCTCGATATTCCGACCGCCAATACACTGATCGTGCACCGCGCCGACATGTTCGGGCTGGCGCAGATCTATCAGCTGCGCGGCCGTGTCGGCCGCTCGAAGCTGCGCGCCTATGCGCTGCTCACGTTGCCGGCCAAGCGCAAGATCACCGCGCACGCCGAGCGGCGGCTGAAAGTCCTGCAGTCGCTCGATACGCTCGGAGCCGGCTTCCAGCTCGCCTCGCACGATCTCGACATCCGCGGCGCCGGCAATCTTTTGGGCGATGAACAGTCCGGCCACATCAAGGAAGTCGGTTACGAGCTTTATCAGGAGATGCTGGAAGAGGCGGTGATGAGCCTCAAAGCCGGCATCACCGCGCCGGTCGCCGAGAAATGGTCACCGCAGATCGCCATCGGCACGCCGGTGCTCATTCCAGAGGATTACGTCACCGATCTGCCGGTACGGCTGTCGCTCTATCGCCGTTTGTCCGAGATCGAGGAGGACCGCGACATCGAAGGTTTCGCCGCGGAGCTGGTGGATCGTTTCGGCCCGCTGCCCGAGGAAGTCGAATATCTGTTGCAGATCGTAGCCATCAAGGCGTTGTGCCGCCGCGCCAATGTCGAAAAGATCGAGGTCGGCCCGAAGGGCGCGGTGCTCGCCTTCCGCGACAATATTTTCTCAAACCCCGACGGGCTTATTTCTTACATCGCCAAGCATCCGGTCGGCGCCCGCGTGCGCCCTGACATGAAAGTCGTATTCTTCGACGAATGGGAAACGCCGAAAACGCGGCTCAAAGGCGCCGCCGGCATTTTACGGGCACTCGCCGGACTCGCCGAGAAGGGCAAGAAGGCGGCGTAGCCTTATAGCTGCGGCGCGATTCCGAACGAGCTGATCGAGGCCGTAAAAATTGTGAACAAACATCGCGATGCTAGTTCCTTCCACAAGCGATTGTCTCCACCGAACCTAGGGAAGATAATGAGCGTCGTGTCGTCATCCATTAAGCATAGCGGAGCGGAGGCAGTCATATGGCTTCGCAAAGGCCGAATTGGGTGGATCGCATTGGCGAGCGGCCTCATGCTTCTATCGAGTTTAGACTGGCTGCCTCTAAGGATTGAACGCCGTCTGGCTTTGGAAGGTCTGCTTTTTCAGCTAATCGGCGTAGGTGTCTCGGCATTCGTTATTGGTAGGTTGCGCCGCTCATTTAAGCTTGATCCCCTGCTAAAAAGTTTTCTCAGATATTTGGCTGATGTCCGGTACGTATTTATCCCTCGGCCGCCGATCAAAGCCACCGCATCATCGGCGATAGGATTTGCAACTTCGATCGCCACGGCGGTCGCACATGCGCCTCCAACCGGAACTACCGAAGAAAGGTTGAGACTGGTAGAAAAAAACGTGAGAGATTTGCAGTCAGCGCTGGGAGCCATTCGTCATTCGGTAGGCGATGTCGAAAACAGAATCAGCAACGCTATCAAGCAAGAAACGTTGGCGCGGGATGCCGGACTAACAAAAATTGATAACAGGTTGAAGGAGACGGTGGTCGGGGACTGGCAATTCGCAATCGTCGGGCTGGTATATTTATTCGTTGGCATCATACTTGGAACGGTCCCCGATGAGATTGCACATCTAACGCAGTCCTTGGGATTCAGCTGAACGTGTGTGATCAGCGAGTAGGGCGGATTAGCCGAAGTATAATCCGCTTGCGCCCCGCTCGACATGTTCTTCGACGAACGGGAAACGCTGAAAGCCGAGCTCAAGGACGCGGCTGGGCATTCCACGTGCGCTCGCCGTGCTGGCGGAGAAGCGGAAGAAGAGTGGCGTGGCTGTGTAATCGTTTACGTTGGCTGTTCGATCAGCTAAGTTTCAAGCGCGGGGCCGGAAGTGAGAAGAGCAATTCGGTTCGCGCTGGTGAGGGCAAGGACCTCGCCCTATTTTGCTGATTTATCGTACCAGCGGCGGCGGTGCGCTTCGTCGAGCGCGGCGAGAAAGGCGGGGCTGATTCCGAGTTTCGCCAGGTCGTGCCTGTGAATAGTTTCCGCAGGGCCGCAAGCTTTGACGACGTGCGGAAAATCCGCTTGCTGTATGCTAAGGCCGTCGGTGTTAGCGTCGGGCCACAGCATCAAGCCTGTGCCGACACCTGAGGGGTCTGCCAACACCTCGGCACAATCCTTGTTCTTCAGATCAGCCGTGGCCATCCGGGCGTACAATTTCCACAGCGCACTCGACGACACTGTGATCGGCTGGGACTCCCCGCCGCCGGGACTGGGACCGGCCGCGTCGATGAACCCGGCCGGGAAGAACCGCTTCCAATTGATCGGCGCGCCGGTTCGCAAGTTGAAGACCAGCGCTATCTGATCGGTGTCGGGGTAGGGTCCGCCGCAATAGAAGTCATCATGCGCGAGCAGACTGAGGTAGCGCGGACCGCGCATGGTCGCGAAGATACTGCGGCTCCAATCGGTATTCGGGGCGCTCTGGTCAACACAGCCGACTCCCTGTTCGGCCGCTGTCAGCGCCCGGTTTATCCGTGCCACGGCGCTTCGGCTTGCGCCGGCAACGAGATGCGGGAAGGCAGCGACGCCTTTTGCGAGAGGAGGGGCCTGTTTCAACCGCACCGGTTCGTCAGCCCGCGCCGCTGCGCACCCCGGCGCGATCGCGAGGAGAATCGCGATCGCCAGCATTCTGCCAAGTTGAGACGACATTTTACGGCCTTCCGAGTTTTGTTCGATAGAAAGCAGGCTGATGAGGTGACTTGGTCCGAGGATCCCATGCTCCAAGAATCCGATGCTCCAAGAATCCCATGCTCCAGGAATCCCGCGCGCTTGTCCAAGCCGTAAGTGCGAACTGTCTCCGCCCATAAAACTCCCATTAACTTACTGAATTCAATAACGTTTTCGTGACGTGCATTTGAGCGGCGCGCTCTTGTGCAGCGCACAATCCGCAGTATGTGAAGCGCCTCGAAAGAGTCGACTACAAAGGATTGCACAATGAAAACGACTAGCCCGAAGTTGCTTTTGATCGCGCTGCTGAGCGCTCTCGGCATCGCCACGATGTTCTCCGGTCCCGCGTCCGCGCAGTACCGCCAGCCGACGCATCATGGGCGAATGTCGCAGGCGCCCGGCTATGGGCAGCGGCAAAATCCGGATATTCCGCATTACGGCGATGCGCCGTACGACCAGCGCGACGATTGGTGAGGCCGGCTTGATAAACGTATCGGCGTAATTCGCCGGTGCGCGACGAGGGCGGAATAGGCTTCGCTGTTCCGCCCTCCTAATTGCGGTTTCCGTCGCGCATCGAGCGGAACGTGATCGAATAACGCGACGTGAGCTGGCCGATCAAGCTATGCACTTTCGCCACGGCCACGTCCGCGAACATACGGCCACGTCCGCGAACATAAGACACTTTGCAAGCTGCGCCTTTAGCAGGCTGCTGAAAAAGTTGTTTTGCGGGTTTTCTGAGATGTGATTCTGTGCATATGCCTGATTCCTTTGGACTGGGGATTGCGATGCGCGGCGAAGATCAGCGATCGGAAGCGTTTTTCAGCTACATCCCGGTGGAGA
>DATCBO010000019.1:0-14450 GCA_036511795.1 Xanthobacteraceae bacterium | reverse complement strand
GAACTGCCACGCGATCACGCAAGCGCAATGCCAAATCGCATTCTTATTGAGACCGGCTTCCCACAGATCGAGATGCCAGCCAAAGCGATACACCGGCTGCCCGCACACACAGCAAAAACCCGGACCGCGTGCATAAGCGCGTTCGCGATACGGCGCGGGCGGGGCGCGAAACGTTGCCGGCAGGCCGCTATTGCGACCGCCGCCGAGTCGCCACGTCCAGCCGTCCGGCGCTTCGCTCTTTGCCGCCAGCGCCCGCGACAGGCGGTCGGCGCGCAGCGGGTGCGCCCGCCAGTAGCCGTCGATGGCAAGCCGCGGCGTCGGCGGCACGAACGGCCGCCCGAGGGCACGCGCCAGAACCACGGGCGGGAAAACTTGCGGCAGCGCGCGGTTGAGCCGCGCGATCGCCTGCCGGTTACGCTCTGCTCGTTCGTCCTGCCACCGCGACATGATGGACCCCACGACCCGCAAGAATTGATGTCATAAAGGCCCTAAGCCTTCGTGACCGCCGCGTGGTAGGGTCGCGGCCGCGGGGCATCCGGGCGAGGACGTTCAATGAAGACAGGGTTCGGCGCGATGCTCGCGCTGGCATTGCTATGCGGCCCGGCGGCCGCACAGACGGCATCCTATCCGCAACGGCCAATCACCATCGTGGTGACGGCGGCGCCGGGCGGCGTGACCGACGTCACGGCGCGCGCCCTGGGCAAGGGGCTCACCGAGGCGTGGGGGCAACCCATCATCGTCGAGAACAAGGGCGGCGGCGCCCACATCGTCGGCGCCGAAAATGTCGCCAAGGCGGCGCCCGATGGCTACACGCTCATGGTCGCGGAGGCCGGCACCTTCACCGTCAACCCGGTGGTCTATCCACCCGGCAAGATACCCTACGACACCAATACGGCGTTCGTGCCGATCAGTGGCCTCGTTCGCATCAATCAGGCGCTGCTCGCCAAGAAGTCACTGCCGGCCGACAACGCGGCGCAGCTCATCGCACTGGCAAAACAGAAGCCGGGCGAGCTTACCTTCGGGACCGCCGGCCTCGGCTCGGCGCCGCACATGAACATTGAGCTGTTCGAGAACATGGCGGGCGTGAAGCTCACGCCGGTGCATTACCGCGGCGCGGTGCCGGCGCTCAACGACGTACGTGGCGGCACCGTCGATCTGATGTCGGTCAGCGTCAGCCTGGCGCTGCCAGCCTACCGGGCGGGCCAGATCAAGATTCTCGGCATCGGCAGTCTTAAACGCCTGCCGCGGGCCGCCGACATTCCGACTGTCGCCGAGAGCGGACTGCCCGGTTACGAGGCGGTCACCTGGTTCGGCCTGTTCGGTCCCGCAGGCATGCCGCATGAGCTTGTCGCGAAACTGAACGGCGCAGTGCATCACATCTTCGAAGATCCAGAATTTCGCAAACGCTTCCTCGACCCGCAGATGTTCGAGTCGATGCCGGGCACGCCCGAAGATTTCGCGGCGTTTGTCAAAACCGATCAGGCGAAATGGTCGAAGGTCATCCATGATCGCCACATCACGATGGAATGACCGATAAGAAGACCACAAAACAAACCGCTGACGAGCGGCGGAACGAACAAGGGGGGATTTCATGCGCACGGCGATTTTGGCGCTGCTGATCGGCTTGGCGCCGGCAGCGGCCGTCGCGGCCGAAGGCCCGGGCTGGGCTTTTCCGGTCACCGACAAGGTTCAGCCGAAGACGGTTCCAGACGACGGTAAGCCGAAGACCGCACCGGACAGCAACAAGACTTACACGCGCAAAGAGATCAACGATCTGTTCAATCCACCCGACTGGTACCCCGGCATGCATCCGACGATGCCGCAGGTCGTCGCTCACGGCAACGCTCCGAACGTACGCGCCTGCGGAGCTTGTCATTTGCCGACCGGCACCGGCCACGATGAGTCTGCCTACGTGGCCGCCCTTCCGGCCCGTTACACCATCGAGCAGATGGCCGCCTACAAGAGCGGCGCGCGCAAGGGCTCTGGCTCGATGACGACGATCGCTAAATCGATTACGCGCGACGAAATTCACGCGGCGGCCGACTATTTTGTCTCACTTAAACCGCGCAAATGGATTCGCGTGGTCGAGACCGACACGGTGCCGAAGACCTATGTGGGGCCAGGCAACAAGCGTCTGCGGATGCCCGACGGCGGCAACGAGCCGATCGGCGACCGCATCGTCGAGATCCCCGAGAACGAGGAAGTCGTGCTCAACCGCGATCCGCGGCTTGGCTTCATCGCTTTCGTGCCCAAGGGCAGCATCGCCAAGGGCAAGGTGCTGGCTGAGGGCGGCGGCGGCAAAACGATCGCATGCGCAATCTGCCACGGGCCGACCCTGCAGGGACTCGGCGATGTCCCGCCGATCGCCGGCAGGCAAGCCACCTATGTGGTCCGCCAGTTGTTCATGATCCAGAACGGCGACCGCTCCGGTCCCTCGGTGGCGCTCATGCAACAGGTGGTGAAAGACCTTACTGTCGACGACATGCTGGCGCTCGCCGCCTACACCGCCTCGCGCGAGCCGTAACAGGCTGATAATTCTCGCCGCTCATTACCGCTCACTCATTCCCCGTCCCCGGACCGGCGAAGCGTTCGCGGATGCGCGCCAGCAATTGGTCGCGCAGTTCGCGATAGGCGTCGAGCCGCTGCGCGCGGCTACCTTCGGCGGCGGTCGGGTCGGGTGTCGGCCAGTACTCGACTTCGACCGCGCTGGTGCGGGTCAGCTCAAGCGCGCGATGGTGCGCCTGCGGCGTAAGCGTAACGATCAGATCGAAATTAAGCCCCTCCCAGTCTTCCAGCTCCTCGAAGGTGACGGGCTTGTGCCGTGAAATGTCGACGCCGATCTCCCCCATGACTGCGACCGCGAACGGATCGAGTTCGCCTTTGCGCACGCCGGCAGAGCCCACATAGATCGTGCGTCCGAATATCTGTGCAAACAGGCCGGCCGCGATCGGCGAGCGCACGGCGTTAAAACCGCAGGCGAACAGCACCGCCAAGGGACGGAACGCTGGCTGCCCGGCCGGCGCCGTCGGATCGCTCACCCCTTCCAATGCAGCACCGTGATCAGGGTGAACAGACGCCGCGCGGTATCGAAATCAAGCTCGACCTTGCGCTTGAGCCGCTCCATGACGATGTGGGAGCCCTCGTCGTGCAGCGCGCGCCGGCCCATATCGAGCGCCTCGATACGATCCGGCGTGGCGGTGCGGATCGCCGCGTAATAGCTGTCACAGACCGTGAAATAGTCCTTCACGATACGGCGGAACGGCGCCAGCGACAGCATGTGGGCGATCACCGGCGTACCGTCGTCGCGGCGAATGTCGAACACCAGCCGGTTGCCGGACATACCGAGCTGCAGCACATAAGGTCCGCCGTCGTCACCGGCCGGGCAGAACACGTTCTCGGCGATCAGATCGAAGATCGCGACGGCGCGCTCGTGCTCGACCTCGCGGCTCGACCGGCCGATCGATGACTCGTCAAGCGTGACGGCGGCAAGACGCCCGGCTCGGCCTTTGCGAGGAGCGCGCGCCATGATTGACGCGCCCTAGCGGTTGAGCCGAATGGAGATGGAACGAGCGTGGGCATCGAGCCCTTCGGCGGTGCCAAGCGCCATGGCGGCGGCGCCAAGCGCGCGCAATTGCTCCGGCCCGCATTTGAGCAGCGAGGTGCGCTTCATGAAATCGAGCACGCCGAGGCCGGACGAGAAACGCGCCGAACGCGCCGTCGGCAGCACGTGATTGGAGCCGGCAACGTAATCGCCGATCGCTTCCGGCGTATGTGCGCCAATGAAAATTGCGCCGGCATTGCGGATGCGCTGCGCCAACGCTTCGGCGTCGGCTGTTGCGATTTCCAAATGCTCGGGTGCAACCGCGTCGACCAGCGGCAGCGCTTCATCGAAGCTGCGCACCAGGATGACGGCGCCAAAATCCTGCCACGACGCGCTCGCGACTTTGTGACGCGGCAAGCGCATAAGCTGACCTTCGATGGCGCGCTCGACGGCATCGGCCAACGCCTGGCTATCGGTGATCAAGATAGCCTGCGCGCTGGCATCGTGCTCGGCCTGCGCCAGCAGATCGGCGGCGATCCAATCCGCGTTGCCGGTCTTGTCGGCGATGATCAGCACCTCGGACGGCCCCGCGATCATGTCGATACCGACTTTGCCGAACACCAAGCGCTTGGCCGCCGCCACGTAGGCGTTGCCGGGGCCGACGATCTTGGCGACCGGCGCGATGGATTGCGTGCCGAACGCCAGGGCCGCGACCGCCTGCGCGCCACCGATGCGAAAAATCTCATCGACGCCGGCGAGCTTGGCGGCAGCCAGCACCAGGGGATTGAGTGTGCCGCCCGGCGCCGGCACCACCATGGCGAGTCGCGGCACGCCCGCGACCTTGGCGGGCACCGCGTTCATCAGCACCGACGACGGATACGCCGCCGTGCCGCCCGGCACATAAAGTCCGACCGCTTCGATCGCGGTCCAGCGCGAACCAAGTTCGACGCCGAGCGCATCGGTAAATCGATCGTCGCGCGGCACCTGGCGGCGGTGATATGCCTCGATGCGGTCACGGGCGAACTCAAGCGCTGCGAGAGGTTCGCGCGCACACGCGTCCTGTGCCGCCGCGATCTCGCCCGGCGTGACCTTCATGCCGACGCGGTCGAGGTCGAGCCGATCGAACTTGAGAGTGAACTCCTTAAGCGCCTCGTCGCCACGGGCCGCGACATCGGCGACGATGGTACGCACCACCGCTTCGACATCGGCGGATGTTTCGCGCTTGGTGTCGAGGAAGGCCCGAAACGATTGTGCAAAATCGCCGGAGCGAGTGTCGAGGCGGATGGCCATCCTGGTGTCCTGTTCGCTGCGTCTGACGCGTAGCACAGTTTGTTATTATAACAATTCTAATGTTGGTATTTTAATTTGACAAAAAGCGCCCATCTGCCCAACTGCTTACCATCATCCATTCACCTCGGGCGCGCCGGTTAAGCTATGAGCGAACATAAGATAATTTCGGTCGGTCTTGCCGCATTGTTCGCCGCCCTATTGGGCATGGCCGCGCACGACGCCCGCGCCGATGACGCTGTGTCGATCTCGCTGACGATCAAGAACCACCTGTTCGATCCGGCCGAAACCCACGCGCCCGCCAACAAGCAGATCGTCTTTCACGTCAAGAACCTCAACGACATCGTGTCCGAGTTTGAAAGCAGCGACCTGCATTTCGAAAAGATCGTACCTGCGGGAAGCGAAGGCGTGGTCTATGTCCATCCACTCAAGCCGGGGCGATACAGCTACTACGACGATTTCCACCATGCCACGCAGGGTTACCTGGTGGTGCAATAAGCATCCTGCCGTGAGCGTTCCGCTATGAGGTGCCCGTGCTTGCCGCGCTGTTGATCGTCTTTCGCGAAGTCTTCGAGGCCGGTCTGATCGTCGGCATCGTCATGGCGGTGACCGCGGGCGTCGTCGGGCGCGGCCTGTGGGTGGCAGGCGGCGTCGCGGCCGGCGTGCTCGGCGCCTGTCTGGTGGCGCTGTTTACCAGCGGCTTGTCATCGCTGTTCGGCGGCAGCGGCCAAGAAGTATTCAACGCCGGCATTCTGGGCTTCGCCGTCATCATGCTGACCTGGCATAACGTGTGGATGGCGCGCCATGGCCGCGAGCTTGCCGCTGAGTTGCAGGCGGCCGGCGAGGCCGTCGTCGCCGGCTCGAAATCGCTCGCCGCGCTCGCCATCGTGGTGGCGATTGCGGTGCTGCGCGAGGGCTCCGAAGTCGTGTTGTTTCTCTACGGCGTCGCGGCGGCGCAGGGCGGCGCCAGTTGGGGCATGGTGGGCGGCGGCTTTGTCGGTCTCATACTCGGCTCGCTGGTTTGCCTCGCGACCTATCTGGGCCTCATCACCATCCCGACGCGCTATCTGTTCGGCGTTACCAGCACGCTGATCGCCTTCCTGGCGGCAGGCCTCGCCGCGCAGGCCATCGCCTTCCTGCAACAGGCCAACATCCTGACCGCGTATGACGGGACCGTGTGGGACACATCCTGGATTCTCAGCGAGTCCAGTTATCTGGGCCGCGCCCTGCACACGCTGATCGGCTACGTTGACCAGCCGACCGGGATGCAGCTCATCGTCTATGTGGCGACGCTGGTCACCATCGGTGTGCTGATGAAGATCTTCTCCGCACCGGCGGTGCGGCAGCCGCGGACAGCGTAAGGCGGCCCGGTTCGCGGCTACGCCGTCATCGGCCCGGTGATGGAGTGGTTTGGGCAGCCGTCAGCCACGAAAATTTCGCCAAGATCGGCGAGTTCGGCCTCCAGGCACTCGACATCCAGGCGAATGACGCCGCCGCCCGAGAACGTCATGATGACGACGCCGGCAGGCGGAGCCTGCGTCTCGAATTCAACGGCGAGCAGATTGAGCCGTGCGTCCTTGTTCGTTTGATCGAGATTGCGGCACTTGCAGCTGCGCACGCGCTCGAAGCGCAATGCCGTTCGGCAGCGCCGATAATCCGGCTTGTTCGTGGGCTTGGCATCGGCGGCGCCGATCCAGTCAAAGCGGCTGAGCCCCATGACGAAGCGATGCTCGTGCGGCTGCCAGAAAATATCGGCAACACGCACCAGGGCATCCTGCAAATGCGCCGACACCACTTCGATATCGTCGCGGTCGAGCGCGACGAGTTTAAGCTCGTCAATGGTTCCGTTCATCAGCGGACGCTTCCCGGTTTGGTCTAACCGGAAAGTTAGGAACCGCGACGCCGGGCCGCAAGCCCTTGACGAAGAGCTAAAACGCGGCGCAGGCCGGCTGGACGATGACGCCGACCGATTGTTGCTGGAATTGCCGCTTATAGGCCGCGACGATGGCGTCGAGACGCGTCTCATCGTCCGCATTGCCGGGCAGCACGATCATGATGAGCTTGCTCGGCTCGCGCACCACCCTGCCGGTGTTGCGGTCCCGCCACTGCCCGAGCGCGCTCACGACCGTCAAGCCGTCGGGGAAACGCGGCGTGACCTCGCGATCGAGAAAGCGCCGCCAGGCCGCTTCGCTCACGCCGACATGACGGCCGATGTCGCGCCCGAAGGTCAGCTCGGCCATTAGTCTGGGCTGCTGTCTGGGATGACAGGCAGACGCCGGGTTCTGCGCCGCAAGCGCCCTCGATCCGCCAGCCAGCAACAAGATGATAAAGAGGACAGGTCCAAGGGTGCGCATGCGGCACATGGCGCCGCTCACGGCTCCCCGGGCGGGAACGGCCGGCCGCCGCGGCGTACGATCTCGTCAATCGTCTCACGCCCCGCGGCCAGTGCCCACAGCGTCATGGCAGCCGCAGCAGCAAAAAAGCAACTCAGAACAATAAGCAGCATAAAGTCCGCTCCTTCGCCGTTTTAGCGCGCGGACGTTGATCAATCGTTAGCCGATCGGGTTGTTGGCCTGTTTCGCGGGCATATTTTGTTGCAGCGGACGCCGCAGACCGGCCTATCTAGCGGCGGAGCAGAGACGGAAACGCTTCGTTATCTGATCCCGGCAGCGCCCCGCCACAACCGGAAGCGCCGTTCATCTGCGGCAATACCATCCAGGAAAAGTGCACAGGAGGTATTTGCTTCGGCGCTCATATCTTGTTAAGGAGAACCTAACAAGATCGCAGCGGCGGTATTACCGCTAGGCAGATCGACTGAAATAGACATGTTCTTTGTAATGTCTTTCGGCTTTTCTTCCGCTCCCGCAAGGGATACAAACCGAGTGCATTTGAAAGGGAGGCTCTATGGCTAAGAGGACCAAGAAGCGTCGCGGGTGGACTTCAGGCGAGGTTCGCGAACTGAAAGCAATGGCGAAGAGGAAGACGCCTGCTTCCAGAATTGCCAAAAAGCTGAAAAGGACCGAGGGCGCAACGCGGCAGAAAGCGTTCAGCATCGGGCTCTCGCTCGATTCCCGTTCCTAAGCTTACCAGCCATCTAAATTCTCAACGCCACAGCACCGGCCGCCGCCGTTCCCGGCAGCGGCCGGCGCTGCGCGTCCGCACGCGCCTTTCTCAGGTCTGGCCTACCTTGGGCAGCGATTGCGGCCGAGAATGAGATGGCGTTTATTAGGAATAATATCTCGCGAGACTAGCCGGGCAACGCAGCGCTGTTCCCACGACGCCAGACACTGGTTATTTTCTCTGTAAACGGACGTAGCTCACTCACGCCTGATCAAGGACGGACGAGATGGCCGCAATCGTCGCCGGCTTCGGCATGCCGCACAACCCGGGCTCGCCTGCGCTGGTCGCGCGCGATGGACCGCAATGCGAGACGGCGCGCTACTACGCCGAGATGGCAAAGCACATCGAGGCCGCTGCGCCCGACGTGCTGATTGTGTTTACCGACGATCACTTCAACACGTTCTTCCTCGATAATTTCCCGACCTTCGCGATCGGCGTCGCCGACGCGACCGGCGGCCCCA
The DNA here is from genome assembly GCA_036511795.1 of Xanthobacteraceae bacterium. Lineage (GTDB taxonomy): Bacteria > Pseudomonadota > Alphaproteobacteria > Rhizobiales > Xanthobacteraceae > BOG-931. The sequence continues at coordinate 6,041 of DATCBO010000019.1, read as the reverse complement.
ACGATCAGACGCCGATGCCGCACTATAGGGTCGCGGTGCCCGAGGCACTGGCGGCGCACATCCGCGCCAGTGCCATCGCCGACGGCTTCGACATTTCTCTCGTCCAGGATTTTGAGGTCGATCACGCCGTCATGGTACCGCTGCACTTTCTTACGCCGGGGATGAAGATTCCCGTACTGCCGATCTTCATCAACTGCCTGGCGCCGCCGCTGCCAACCGCACAGCGCTGCTTTGCACTCGGCGAGGCGGTGCGTAACGCAATCGACAGCTGGCCGCAAAAGCAGCGGGTCGCCGTGATCGGCAGCGGCAGCTTTTCGCTGGAGATCGGCGGCCCGAAGATTCCCGTAGGCAACCGTGCGGCCTGCACGACCGATCCGCAATGGTCGCAGCACGTGCAGGACTTAATGCAGGACATGCGGATCGATCAGCTCGTGGCGGAGTCGACCACTACGCGTATGCTGCAGGCCGGCAACATTGGCGGCGAGTTACTCAATTGGATTGCGTTGCTCGGCGTCATCGGCGCGCGCAAGCCGGTAACAGTGCTGCCGCAGAACGATCACGGCCAAGCCTTCGTGGCTTGGCGGTTGAATTGAGGCCGGCCATGAGTGTCTACGCCGTCAATAAAATCTGCCGTGACGCACTGCACGATCTCGCATTTCGTGACGCGGTCAAACGCGATCCGGCGGCCGCGATCACCCCGCGCGACCTTTCCGACGAGGAGCGAAACGCGCTGCTCGCCGGCGACGTCGCGTGGCTTTACGATCACGGCTGCCACCCGTTCCTGATGTCATACTTGACGCGGTGGGACCTGTTCGGCCTCAAACCCGCCATCTACACCGAGCGCATCCAGAACGCGCACGATACGCGCGACTGAGCACCGCCACGGCATCGGACGCGAAGAGCATGCGCCCGCTATGCCGCGTCACGCGGCGCTTCACTGTCACGCGGGCTCTTGCACCCGGTACGCATCGATGATCTCCGATCCGGTAGCGAACCAGACGTTGCCGTGCGCCGCGATATACGACAGCGCCCGGTCGAGCGTGCGGATGCGGTGCGGTGCGCCGATCAAAAACGGATGCAGCGCGATCGCCATGACCCGGGCGTTCTTCGCGCCCTCCTCGTAGAGCACGTCGAACGTCTCGCAGATGCGGCGGTAGAACTCGTCGATGCCTATGCTCGGCATGTTGAACAGCGGCATGTCGTTGAGCTCGATCGAATACGGAATCGAGTAAAGCCCGTTGTTCATGCGGTAGGGCAGATCATCGTTTACCCAGTCGCACACATAATCGACGCCGTGCTCGCGCAACAGATCGAGCGTGAGCCAGGTTTCGCTCAGTCCCGGGCCGAGCCAGCCACGCATTTTCTGGCCCCATTGCTCGATGATGGCGCGAGCTTCGGCGATGACGGCGGCTTCCTTGTCCTTGGGCAAACCGGTCAGCAGCACGGAATTGGTCAGCCCGTGGCCCATCAATTCCCACTTCAGGCGCGCCGCCTCCTCCATGATGCGCGGATAATAACGGCCGACCTCGCCGTTGAGCGCGACCGTACCGCGCACGCCGTGCTTGGCGAGTGTTTCCATGATCCGCCACACACCGACGCGGTTACCGTAGTCGCGGCGCGAATGGTTGCGGATATCGGGCGCCAGAGCGCCGATCTCGATATGGAAATGCTCGATGTTAGGGATCACCCACACCGCGACGCGCGCGCCGTTCGGCCACGCGATGGGCGGGCGATCGACGATCGCCTGATAGGGAAAGAGTCCAAAGGGATCGGAATTGATATCGGTACTCATGGCCGCCTCCGGCGGTGTGGAAATGTGGTGGCTATGACATTGGCCGGCGACGATGATGCGGCCTGCGGCCATCGCCGATCAAGAGCCGGCGCGCAACCGGGGGCGGATTGCAGCGCAATGCTCGCGGCGGTAGTATTGCGGCAAAGAACACAGCGAAGTGCCACAGGGAGCTCGATCAGCTCCGGGCCATAATCCAAAAGTCGTTCGGATGTTCTCCCGCAATCATCGCCAAAGCGGAAGCTGACACGGAGCGTGGAATAGACCGATGCACAAGGCACCGAGGATGGACGCCGAGTTCGAAGGCAAGACGATTTATCTGAACGTCATGGGCCGCGCGATGGACGTTCACATCGCGGCACCGCCCGGCCGCGGACCGCATCCAGCCGTGCTTTTGATGTTCCACCGCGGCGGCCTCGACGCCTGCACTGCCCATTACTTCAGCGAATTTCCGAAGGCCGGCTATCTCACGATCTTGCCGAATTTTTTTCATCACTGTCCCGACGATGTGCCGCTGCACGATTGCAAGCAATTCCTCAAAGACAATGAGGTCATCGCCGAAATCGCCGCGGCCGCGGACTATGCGCTGTCGCGGCCGGACCTCGATCGCAGCCGCTTTTCCATCGCCGGGCACTGCATGGGCGGCCGGTTATCGTTTCTCGGTGCTGCTACCAAGCCGGCTTTTACCGCCTGTGTGGCCTATTACGGCGGCGGCATGCTGACCCATTGGGGCGAGGGCACGCCGACGCCGTTCGAGCTCATCAAGAATATCCGTTGTCCGGTCTATGGCTTCTTCGGCGATCTCGATAAGAATCCGTCGCCGGCCGATGTTGACCGCTTCGACGTCGAGCTAAAGCAATACGGCATTCCTCACGTCTTCCACCGCTACCCGAAAGTCGGACACGGCTTCCAGAATCCCGCGCGCCCGAAAGGGCGCAACGCCGACGAAATCGCGACCGCGAACTCGGCCTGGGCGACGATGCTGGACTTGATGGGTGGGGCGGCAGCCGCCCCCGACCGTACGATGGCTCGGGCTGGTTAGCCGATCCGCTGGCGCACAATGCCGACGTTCAGGCGCTTCTCTCCAGCTTTGCGCGGGCCCCGATCGGCGGCAACAGCGGCATGACGTGTTTGGCGAAATTGTCGAGGCCAGCCAGCATCGGGTGAAAATTCAACAGGAACAATTCCACGCCGATCTCTTCGTATTGTCGCATCCGCTTCGCGATAAGGTCTGGCGTGCCGACGAGACAGGCGCCAAGGCCGCGGGCAGCGGTCGACGAGACGCGATCGCGCTGGCCGTAGAGCTCAAGTTCGTCGGCCCGCGCCTGCGCTTCGGCAATTGTATCGGCACAACTGATATGAGCGCTCATGCCGAATGACAGCGTCCGGCCAAATTCCTTGGCGCGTTGCGCCAGATTGGAAATATCCTTGCGGATGATCGCAAAGCCTTCCTCAAAACGGCGATAATCTGCCTGATAGTTGACGAACCAAAGGTCGCAGTGTTCGGCGATCACGTCCTTGCCGGAATCGGTACGGCTTGCGGTGTAGATCGGCGGATGCGGCAGGCGCACCGGCTTCTGCGGCAGGGTCGCATCGTCGGCGCGGAAGAACTCGCCCTTAAACGTAAAGTGATCCTCAGTCCAAAGCCCCTTCAGCACGCGAACGAACTCATCCATGCGGTTGTAACGAGCGTCGGATGATGCAATCCAGCCGCCGTTGCTGAACAGCTCGAATTCCTTCTGGAACCAGCCGTTGACCACGTTGATGACGAAGCGGCCGCCGGTGATCCGGTCGAGCGTTGCGCCCATCTTGGCGGCGAGCTGCGGCGTGACCATGCCGGGATAGACCGCGGGCATGACTTGAATGGTCTTGGTGCGAGCGGCGAGCGCCGCCGTCAGCATCCAGGCTTCGAGGTCCGGGCCGAGCAGCCGCTCGGCGATCAAGGTAATGTCGAAGCCCAAAGCCTCGCCCTTCGACACCACATCGAGGGCAAACTGGAAGGATTTGTCGGCGCTGTAGTCGCCACGAACGCCGACTTGCCGGACGCCATCCGCCATAGCCGGTTCGGACATGATCGTATGCGGCAGCGGCGTCCAAATCCCCAGGCGCATCGATCGGCTCCGGACTGACCGCCGAATAGTCCCCGACCCGCCTCTCCAACGCAAGCTTGGCGCGTATGCGTGCAATGCCGCGCACCACTGCAAAACGGCTATCTATTCGAGCCGTGCCCATTATGATGCAAAAAGTTCTCTCCGCTGCCGGATGCGCAACAACCATGACCCTTATTCTGTCCAACGACGACGTCGGCAAGCTCGTTACGATGCCGGACTGTATCGACGTGCTTGAAGAGGCGTATCGCGAACTCGCCGAAGGGCGCGGCGTTTCGCGCACGCGCTCTGATTGCATCACGCCGACATCGAGTCGTGAGGATGCGCTCTATAGCCTCAAGTCGATGGACGGTGTCATCCCCAAGCTCGGCGTCGCAGCGACCCGCATCAATTCCGACATCGTGAGCTGGCCGAAGCGCGGCAATAATATGCGGCGCGAGAAGGTGCCGGCAGCGCCGGGCGGCCGCTACGTCGGGCTGGTGCTGTTGTTCTCGACCGAGAACGGCGAGCCGCTCGCGATCTTTCCCGATGGCGTCATGCAGCGGATGCGAGTCGGCGCCGCCAACGGGCTCGGCGTCAAATACATGGCGCGTAAAGATGCCAAGACCGTCGGCATCCTCGGCTCCGGTTGGCAGGCCGGCGCACAGCTTATGGCGGTCTGCGCGGTCCGTCCCATCGAAACCATCCGGTGCTTTTCGCCCAACGTGGTCAACCGCGAGGCCTTCGCGGCGCAGATGAGCGATCTGCTTGGCGTGACAGTCATGCCGGTCGCAAGTCCGGAAGACGCCATCAAGGGCGCGGACATCGCGATGTGCAGCACCAATACGCTCGACCCGGTGTTCTTTGCGCACTGGGTCGAGCCCGGTATGCATCTCAGCTCAATCAAGCGTCCGGAAATCGAGCCCAATGCCATCAAGCGCGCCGACCGCGTCATCATTCATACTAACGACGCGACGCCGATTCATGTCCTGACCAAGGATCTCGTGGTGCCTGAAAAAGCCGACGGCCGCGGTTGGGAGGTCGCCGAGGAGATCAACTTCGACAAGCTGCCGACGTTGCCCGATCTGATCGTCGGCCGCGTCGACGGCCGCCGCTCCGATCGTGAGATCACCTGCTTCATCAACAATATCGGGCTCGGCTATCAGTTCGCTGCGGCCGGCTCGCTGCTGTACCGCAAGGCCAAGGAACACGGCGCCGGCCATGACCTGCCGACGGACTGGTTCACTGAAGACGTTCATCCGTAGGCTTATTCGGTGGTGCGCAGGACGATCAGCGCACACTCTCCGCCACAGCGGTCTCGGCAGGCATCGGCGCCGTTGGCCAGCGTTCGTGCGTCAGCGGCACAACCATCCGCACGGTCAGCCCCGCACGGGTGAACGAGCGCGTAACCTCACCGTTGAGTTGCCGTTCGATCAACAGCGTCAGCAGCCGGGAGCCGAAGCCGAAGCGCCGCGGCCGACGTGCCGGCGGCCCATTCTTCTCGATCCAATCGAGCGTGAGGGTGAGGCCACGCTGGGTGCGGCTCACCGTCCAGTTCAATTCCAGCCGGCCCGCAGGACGCGACAGGCTGCCATGCGTCACCGCATTGGCGACGAGTTCATGCAAAGCGGCGCTGAGATTGAATACCGGATCGGGCTCAAGCTCGACGTTTTGCCCAGAGAAGGAGATGCGGTCGAGATAAGGCCCGAGAAGAGTGCTCAGCAGGTCCATGATCGGCACGGGACTGCCGCCGCCCTCGGTCACGAGCCGCTCCGCGTCCGCCAGCGCTAGGACGCGCGCCCGATACTTCTCCGACAGCTCGGCAATGCTTCGTGAGGTCCGCGCCGTCTGCGAAAACAGGGCCAGGAGTTGCGAAAACAGATTGCCCGAACGATGGCGCATATCGCGGATCATCAGTTCATGGCGCGCTTCGAGCTGGCGGCGTGCAATGGCGCCGGCAAGCAGATTAGCCACCGCGGCAAGGAACGCCGTCTCCTGCGCGGCGAACTGCCGCGGCGTTTTCGTGCACACGCCGAGAATACCGTAGGACCGATCGTCGCGACCGGCGATCGTCACGTTGACGCCGGAGACGCAGGCATGACCGCGCAGGTAGGGATCAACCCCAAACCTCGTCTCGTGAGCGAAATCTGCAACAACCACCGGCA
>DATCBO010000018.1:0-4424 GCA_036511795.1 Xanthobacteraceae bacterium | reverse complement strand
GAGCAGCGCTTCAGCGATATCGTCGGGCCGGAAATGCGGGATATCTGTTACGCGACACAGAATCGCCAGGCGGCCGTGCGCGAGCTGAGCCGGCAGGTCGACGTTATTCTGGTGGTCGGCGCGAAAAACAGCTCGAACTCCAACCGCCTGCGCGAGATCGGACTGGAGACCGGCATCCCGAGCTATCTGATCGCCGACAGTAGCGAACTGCAGCCGGAATGGGTGCAGGACGCGCGCAGCGTGGGCCTGACTGCCGGTGCTTCGGCGCCGGAGGTCTTGGTCGAGGGCGTCATCGACGCCCTGGCCCGCCTTGGTCCGGTCGAAGTTTCGGTCTTGGATGGCCGCAAGGAAACGATTGAGTTCCGGCTGCCGGCGGAGCTGGCAACCGTCTAATCACATCATTGCGCGGGGCGCGCATTTCGAACGAGAACGACCGCATTATGAAAGTTCCATTTTTCAAGGAAATTCGCATCGGCTCCTATCTCCTCAAGCAGAGGATCATGGGCCGCAAGCGCTATCCGCTCGTTCTGATGCTGGAGCCGTTGTTCCGCTGCAATCTGGCCTGCATCGGCTGCGGCAAGATCGATTACCCGGATCCGATTCTCAATCAGCGTTTGTCGGTCAAGGACTGCCTGGACGCGGTCGACGAATGCGGCGCGCCGATGGTGGCAATACCCGGCGGCGAACCGCTCATCCACCGCGAGATCGGCGAGATCGTCAAAGGCATCGTCGCGCGCAAGAAGTTCGTTTCGCTTTGCACCAACGCGCTGTTGCTCGAGAAGAAACTTCACCTGTTCGAACCGTCGCCCTATTTGTTCTTTTCCGTCCATCTCGACGGCCTGAAAGAGCATCACGACAAGTCGGTGTCGCAGAAGGGCGTGTTCGACATCGCGGTGCGCGCCGTCAAGGCCGCCAAGGACAAAGGCTTCGCGGTCAACGTCAACGCGACGATCTTCGACGGCCACGCCGCCGAGGACATCGCGGCATTTCTCGATAAGGCGAAAGAGCTCGGCGTCGGCGTATCGATCTCGCCCGGCTACGCCTATGAGCGTGCGCCCGATCAGGATCACTTCCTCAATCGCCGCAAGACCAAAGAATTATTCCGCCGCGTATTCGCCTTGGGCAAGGGCAAGAAGTGGGACCTGATGCATTCAGGCCTGTTCCTGGACTTCCTCGCCGGCAACCGCGAATTCCACTGCACGCCGTGGGGGATGCCGACGCGCAATCTGTTCGGTTGGCAGAAGCCCTGCTACCTGCTCGGCGAGGGCTACGCCAAGACCTTCAAGGAATTGATGGAGACCACCGACTGGGATTCCTACGGGACCGGAAAGTACGAGAAATGCGCGAACTGCATGGCCCATTGCGGCTATGAGCCGACCGCGGCGCATGCCTCCATCAGCAATCCGCTGAGCGCGCTTTGGACCGCCTTGCGTGGCATCCGCACGAGCGGGCCGATGGCGCCGGAAATCTCGCTAGCGCAGCAGCGGCCGGCGCAGTTCGTCTTTTCCCGCCACGTCGACAAGATGCTGCACGACATTCAAACGGCCAAGCCCGAGGCCGGGGTCGAGCCTTCCGGCGCCAAGGCCGCCCAGCCGAAGATCACGGCCGCGGCAGGATAGATTCCGGTCTAATCGCGTTCGGTCGAACGGCGCACGGCCGCGACTGATTCCTTAATGTGCGTTCGGGCGATTGGATGAGCCACGCTGCATGCTCACATCTGTCATTGTTCGCGTCATCGACTTCTGCACACGCTATGCTTGGGCCGTCGTCGCAGCCGGCTTGGTGCTGGCGTCGGCGTCCGGCGTCTATGTCGCGCGCCATTTTGCCATCAACTCGGACATCAGCACGCTGCTCTCGTCCGATTTGGGTTGGCGCAAGCGGGAGCTCACCTTCGAGCAGGCGTTCCGCCGATTCCAGCAGATTTTCGTCGTCGTCGAGGCGCCGACACCGGAGTTGACCGGCGAGGCGACGGCGGCGTTGACGCAGGCGCTGGCGAACAACAAGGACCACATCCGCGCGGTGACCCAGCCCGGCGGCGGCGAGTTTTTTGCCCGCAATGGGCTCCTGTTCCAGCCGCCGGAGGAACTCAAGCGCAGCCTTGCGCCCCTCGTTCAGGCGGAGCCGCTCATTAACGATCTCGCGATCGATCCGAGCTTGCGCGGGCTCGTCAGCGCGCTCGAGGACGGCCTGATCGGGATCCAGTCCAAACGCGTCAAGCTCGACGACTTCACGCGCGTCTTCAACATGGCCTCCGACACCTTGGAAACGGTGATCAAGGGCCAGCCGGCGAGCTTCTCCTGGCGCGTTCTGGTCGGGGGTCGTCCGGCGCAACCAGGCGAGTTGCGCGGCTTTATCGTGGTGCGCCCGGTGCTCGACTATAGCGCATTGGAGCCCGGCCATGCCGCCACCGACGCCATCCGCCGGGTTGCGGCTGAGATTGCTCCGAGATTCCAGGCGACCGTCCGGCTGACCGGGCCGGTGGCGATGGCGGACGAGGAATTCGCCACCATCAAGGAAGGCGCCGTGCGCAACGGTCTCATCACCGTCGTCATCGTGCTCGTCATCCTGTGGCTGGCGTTGCGCTCGGCGCGGCTGATCCTTGCGGTATTCGTCAACTTGTTCATCGGCCTCGCTATGACGGCCGCGCTCGGCCTCCTGATGGTCGGCACATTGAACCTAATCTCGGTCTATTTTGCCGTGCTGTTCGTCGGCATTGGCGTCGATTTCGGGATTCAATACAGCGTGCGCTACCGCGCGGAGCGCCATGAACACGACGATCTCCGGAGCGCCGTGCTGGCGGCAGGCCGGCATGTCGGCGCGCCGCTGACACTGGCCGCGGGCGCGACCGCCGCCGGTTTTCTCTCGTTTCTGCCCACCGATTATCGCGGCGTGTCCGAATTGGGCCTGATCGCCGGTTTCGGCATGCTGATCGCTTTTGCAACCAGCGTCACGATCCTGCCGGCGTTGATCCGCTTGCTCAAGCCGCCGGGCGAGCCGGAAGAACTCGGATTTTCCGCGCTGGCGCCGGTCGATAGTTTTCTTGAGCGCAACCGTATTCCAATCATCGCCGGCACCGCCATCGCGGTGATCGCCGGCCTGCCGCTGCTTTATTGGCTCAGTTTCGACTTCAACCCGATCAATTTGCGCGATCCAAAATCGGAATCGATCGCGACCTATCTCGATCTCAGCCGCGACCCCAACACCAATACGAATGCCGTCGAGGTATTGGCGCCCTCGCTCAGCGATGGCCGCGCCATTGCCGACCGCCTGTCGAAGCTGCCGGAGGTCTCGCGCGCGATGACGCTCGCGAGCTTTATCCCCGACGGCCAGCAGGAGAAATTGCCGCTCATTCGCGACGCGGCCAAGACGCTCGGCGATGCCTTCGATCCGAAGAACGCAATGGCGCCACCGACCGATGCGGAAAACGTCGACGCGCTGAAGGAGGGCGCCGGCCGGCTTATCGAAGCGGCCGGCGATCAAAGCGGCTCCGGCGCAAGCGCGGCCAAGCGGCTGGCAGCGGCGCTCACGTCGATCGCCGACCGGAGCCAGGAGTTGCGTGCGAAGGCCGAGACCGCGTTCGTCCAGCCGCTGAAGGCGGCCTTGGGCGGTCTGCAGGCGTCGCTTCATGCGGAGACGGTGACGCAAAAATCCTTGCCGCCCGCTCTCGTTCACGACTGGATGACAGACGACGGCCGCGCGCGGGTGGAGATAGCGCCCAAGGGCGATCCTGGCGACAACGTGGCAATGCGCCAGTTTGCGCGTGCGGTGCTGGCGGTCGAGCCGAACGCGGTCGAAGGGCCGATCTCGATCCTGGATGCAGGCGAAACGATCGTGCGCGCCTTTATCCAGGCCGGACTGTGGGCGCTGCTGTCGATCGGTATTCTGCTGTGGCTGGTATTGCGGCGTGTCGGCGACGTTCTGCTGACGCTCATACCGCTGATGCTGGCCGGCGTCGTGACGCTGGAAATCTGCGTTTTGATCGGCCTTCCGCTCAATTTCGCCAATATCATCGCGCTGCCGCTGCTGCTCGGCGTCGGTGTGGCGTTCAAGATTTATTACATCATGGCATGGCGCGAGGGACAGACGAACCTCTTGCAGACGAGCCTCACTCGCGCCGTATTTTTCAGCGCACTCACTACCGCCACCGCGTTCGGCAGCTTGTGGTTCTCCAGTCATCCGGGAACCGCCAGCATGGGTAAGTTGTTAGCCCTGTCGTTGATGAGCACGCTGGCGGCCGCGGTCTTGTTCCAGCCGGTCCTGATGGGCAAGCCGCGCGATGACGAGTTGGCGAAAAATGAGCCGAATGAACCTGTGCCAAGTGACGGCCTACGAAGTGACGATGTGGCAAGTGACGGTGTGCTAGTCGACGATAAATCAACCGATCGGAAGCAACACAATAAGCGACGCAAAGGCAAGTCACGCAA
>DATCBO010000017.1:0-8727 GCA_036511795.1 Xanthobacteraceae bacterium | reverse complement strand
TCGAATCATTCGGCTGAATGGACGCCGCGCACGCGGGCTGACAACAAGGCGTTGTTCGCAAACCACGTGCCGGCCGAATTCAATGCGCGGCCGGTGACTGCGATCACTGCCGAGCACGTCGCCGACGTATTGCGGCCGTGCTGGAACGGACCTGGAAACAATCGCGGCAGCCGCCTGCGCCGGCTGATTGAAGGTGTCTTGAACGCAAAGGACGTTTCCCCGAACCCGGCCCGTTGGAATGGGCCTGTGAAAGGGTTGTTGTCCAAAAAGCGCGCGGATGTAAAACACCGTGAGGCAATGCCTTACAGCCAAGTGCCGGCGTTCGTCGCCACGCTTAGTGATGGCACCGAAGACCGCGCCGGCAAGTTCGTCATTCTCACCGGAGTGCGCCGCAAGGAAGGGCTAGGCACGAAGTGGGGCGAGTTTGATTTCACAAACCGCGTGTGGAATGTTTCAGTCGAGCGGACCAAAAAGAAACGCGCGCACGCCGTGCCGCTGACGGATGCCATGCTTGCTTGCCTTGGCGCGCCGGGTGCGCCGGATGCTTTCGTGTTTCCGAGTAGCCGCACGGGCCGCATGTTGGGCAACAAGACTTGCGATAAGCAATGGGTGCCGCAACCGTTTACGCTTCACGGATTTCGAACGTCGCTCACGACATGGGCACAAGAGCAAGACAACGGCCGGCTGTATCCCATGCCGATCATCAAGGCGGCCATCGCGCACAACGCGACAGAGAATGAATCAGACGCGGCCTATTTGCGCTCCGATCATTTCAAAGCCCGCCGCGAGCTTATGGAGCATTGGTCCCGGTTCGTGACGGGCTCGTAGGAGGCGAAGCATAGGGCCACTCTTCGTCTTTATGCTGATCGCTGCGGTCCTCTGGCGTCAGCGGAACCGGCCGACCGCGAAACGTCTTTTCGTCGCGACGCTGGATAACGGTGCGGGCCCCATCCATCCCTGCAGTCCATGCCTTGAGCGGTATTTGAAGCGATATGTTGGATCGGGCAACGTCTCAGTTGGTAGAGCAGCTGACTCTTAATCAGCGGGTCCAAGGTTCGAGTCCTTGTGCGCCCACCAATCCGCCGCGACGCGTGCGGAGGTTCGAGCCTCATGTCATGGCTCCGTAGCCTGCCCGCGACCACCCGGGCGCATTCATGTGCGCACGCGCAAATCCGAAAATGCTTCCTGCAAACGTGAAAGCGCTTCATCGAGAATGGGTCGCGGCGTCGCGAAATTAAAGCGCAGCCATGTCTCTCCGCCCGGACCAAACTGCTCGCCGGGGCTGGCGAAGATGCGAGCGCGGTCCCTGACTCTCGCGGCGATCTCTTCGCGAGGCAAACCGGTTCCAGAAAAATCGACCCACGCCAGATAAGTACCGTCGAGATGCATCGAGCGGGCGCCGGGCGCCGCTGCTTGGATGCGTGCATCGAACGTGTCGCGGTTCTTGGCGAGATAAGGCAGCAACTCATCAAGCCACGGCTCGCCGGTGCGCCAAGCCGCCTCGGTCGCGATCATGCCGAACCTGTTGTACGAGCCGAGACCGCTCGCGGCGATGCGTGCATCAAGGCGCCGCTTCAACGCGGCGTTCGAGACGATGCACGCACCGACATGAGCGCCTGCGAGATTGAAGGTCTTGGTCGCCGCGACGCAGGTGATCAGACGATCGGCGATCTCGGGCGCAGCGGCTATCGTCGGCGTGTGTTTCGCACCGTCGAAGACGAGATCGCAATGGATCTCATCGGAAACCAGGGTCAGGTCACGTTCGGCGCATAATGCGGCCAGCGCCCGAAGCTCCGCGGCCGGCCACACGGTCCCGCCGGGGTTGTGCGGGCTGCACAGAAAAACCACTTTCGTTCGCGGCGACAGCCGCGCGCGGAGCGCGTCGATATCCATCGCGTAGCGCCCGGCGCTTTCGACAAGTTGCGCATCGAGAATGCGCCGTTCATTGGCGAGAATGATCTTGCGAAATGCATGATAGGCGGGCGGAAACACGACCACTTCATCGCCCGGCGCACTCACCGCCTGAAGCACCAGACCCAGGCCGGAAACGATCCCGGGCGTCGGGCTGACCCAGCCCGGTTCGATCCGCACGCCATGGCGGCGCGCCATCCAGTCGACGAGCGCAGCGGCCCAGCTTCCCGTATCGGCGTAATAGCCGTGGACGGCGCATTGAAGTTCAGCGGCGAGCGCTTTCGTTACACCGGGCGGTGCGGCGAAATCCATGTCCGCCACCCACATCGGAATCGCGTCCGGTGATTTGATCCCCGAAAGACGGGCGATATGGTCCCACTTGGAAGCGTGTGTGCCGCGGCGTTCTATGACGCGGTCGAAATCGAACATGGTCTTCGGCTCCTCACGATAAGCGAGCGTAATGAGGCGGTGCGCGCGCGACAACCTCGCATTCGGTCTTTCTGCCTCAAACTAAGATAGCCCGCCGGATTTGACTTGACCGGAAGCCGGCGAAACCGTCGCCATTCGAGAATCCGCAGCGAGATTGCAGCCGTCCGGCGAGCCACGACGCGGCCGTAAACGGTAAATATTGAATTAAATTCCGTCCCGCCGCCGATCCTGATACGTGTTGCGGCGGAGGGCCCGCGGCGGCCTCTTGGCTCTCCGGGGAGCACAAGTTCCCGACTCAAATATTCTCTTCGACAGAGCATGCCGATCCGCGCGGCGCGGGCAGGGGGCCCGAAGGTTTTGGAATTGCGACGGCGGTTTCGCGCGAAAGCACCGCGACCAACGCCTGCTAGAGTACGATGCGGAGTGGCTAAGTGACCCTGTTCGGTCGTTGCGTCGGGATTGGTACCAGCGAGGGGAATGCGCAGCGGCTTGGGCGGGACTCCGGATTGAACGATGTCGATTGCGTGACAAACGCAGTCTGACTGTACCGGAGGAACGTAAAGATGGGTACCACGCCGGTTGTCACGGCCACTTTCCCGATCGTGAATGCCGCACCGGGCCAAGTCTTCGCTGCGTCTCAGCTGTTTTCCGCCAGCGATACCGGCGGCGATCCTATTCTCGATTACCAGGTCGAGGACGAAAGCACCGGTGCGTCGAACGGGTTCTGGGTGCTCAATGGGGCGGTTCTGCCCTCCGGTCAGATCACCGAAATATCGGCAGCACAATTGCCGGAGCTGAGCTTCGTGGCCGGTGTTGCAGCGCTGGATTCGCTGGAGGTGGCCGCTTCGGATTCCTCCGGGTTTGGAGTTTTCACACCGTTTTCTGTTGCAGCCGCCAGCCCTTCCGGCCCGCCGCCGTTCATCACCGCGGCGAACGCTCTGGAGGCGCCGAACCTCGCCATCGCGGCAGCGAGTCTTTTTAACGCGAGCGCTGCTTCCGGCGAAACGGTCACGGGTTATGAGGTCGAGGACACCACAGCGGACAGTGGCCATTGGGTCTTCAACGGCGCGGTCGAACCGGCAGATCAGCTCGTCTTCGTGACGCCAGCGCAACTGTCCGAACTGAGCTTTGCCACCGGCTACGGCACCGACACCGCCATGGTACGGGCGATCGCCGGCGGTAGTTGGAGTAATTTGACGACCTTTACGGTCCAGCCGCCACCCAATCCGGTCCCGCCGGAGGGAACGATGGCCGAGCTCGTCATGGTGCGCAACTCTGACGGCGCCTACGAGTTCTATGACATCGGACACAACACGATCCTGCTCGACGGTCCGCTCGGGCAGATTGATCCGGCTTGGCAGGCGGCGGACATGGGCGGCTTCAACGGCAATGATACCGCCGATTTGCTGATGCGCGATCCAGTGACCGGCGTGTTCGAGCTCTACGATGTAAGCAGCAACGCCATCATCGGCAGCGCCGAGGTCGGGCAGGTCGGACTGGAATGGCAGGTCGCGGGCTTCGGCGATTTCTCCGGCAATGTCGGCGAGACCGACATGCTGATGCGCGACGGCTTCACCGGCGCGTTCGAGGTCTACGACATCCGCAACAACGCGATCACGTCGGACGCGCCGATGGGACAAATCGGCCTGGAGTGGCAGGTCGCCGGCTTCGGCGATTTCTCGACCCGGGCCAACGAAACCGACATGCTGATGCGCAACAGCACAACGGGCGTGTTCGAGGTCTACGACATCGGCAACAACACGATTACCTTTGACGCGCCGATCGGGCAGGTCGGACTCGAGTGGCAGGTCGCGGGCTTCGGCGATTTCTCGACCCGGGCCAACGAAACCGACATGCTGATGCGCAACGCCAATACCGGCGCGTTTGAGGTCTATGACATCGTCAACAATGCGATCACGCTCGAAACCGGCATGGGACAGGTCGGTCTCGAATGGACGATCGCTGGCTTCGGCGATTTCTCCGGCAATGCTGACGAAACCGACATGCTGATGCGCAACAGCAACAGCGGCGTATTCGAACTCTTCGACATCGGCAATAACACCATCACTTCGACGACCCCCATGGGACAGGTCGGCTTGGAGTGGTCGATCGTAGGCGTAACCAGCGGCACACCGGCCGGTTCGCAACCCAGCGAGATCAGCACCCCGACCATCGAGCCAGCGAGTTCGGTCACCCAACTCACGCAGGCGATGGCCTCGTTCGCGACTGATAGCGGTGCGCTCGCCGCGTCCTCGCCGCTCGGTCAGGCGCCGGCGCTGTTGGCGAGCGCAAATCCGCTCGCCGTTCCGGCCAATCCCGTTCCGCACGCCTGAGCGGAGCAAAATCGCGCCTCACTCCGCCGCCTTCGCCGTCGCCTGATCGTGGATCGCTCCCCAGATGCGATCGGGCGAATACGGCATTTCCAGCTGCCGCACGCCCACGGCCGCGAGCGCGTTCATCACCGCATTGGCGAGCGCCGGCACTGAGCCTGTGGCGCCGGCTTCGCCCGCGCCCTTCGCGCCGAGCACGTTGGCGGGCGAGGGCACCGCGCAGTCGATCAGCGTGATCGGCGGCAGGTGGGCGGCGCGCGGCATGAAATAATCCATGAAGCTACCGGACAGGAGCTGGCCGGTGTCGTGATCGTAGGCGATATGCTCGCCGATGACCTGGCCGAGACCTTGCATCAGGCCGCCATGCAACTGGCCCTCGACCAGCTTGTGGCTATAGATCGTGCCGCAATCGTCGGCGGCGATGTAGTTGAGCACGGCGAGTTCGCCCGTATCGGGATCGATCTCGACTTCGGCGATGTGCGCGCCCGAAGGAAACGCGCTGGCGAGATCGATCGTCGTGTTGGTGTCGAGTTCGCTACCCTTGCGCTCGAGCAGCGTCTGCAGCCCGATCGCGAGGTCGGTGCCGGCGACCTTATAGGTGCCGGTCTCGAACACGACGTCGCCGGGCGCGACTTCGAGTTCGCTCGCCGCGAGCTTCTTGCCTTTCTCGACGATCTCCTTCGCGGCTGTCTGCAGCGCCGCGCCGTGGCTGATCAGCGAGCGCGAGCCGAACGAACCGGTGCCGAGCATTTTCGGCGACGCGGCGTCGTTGTAGCGCAGCTCGATATTGTCCGCAGGAATGCCGAGCACGTCGGCGACGATCGCCGGAAAGACCGTCTCATGGCCCTGGCCCGACGGCCCGGCGTTGGAATACATCGCCAGCTTTCCGCCGGATTCAATACGGATTTCGACCTGCTCCTTGCCCATGCCGCCCGACGGTTCAAGAAACAGCGCGAGTCCGATGCCGCGCAGCTTGCCGCGGCGCTTTGATTCACGCTGCCGCTTGCCGAAGCCTTTCCAGTCGGCCGCCTGCAACGCGGTCTTGAGCAGACGCGCCGGGTCGGCGCTGTCGTAATTGGAATTGGTCGGCGTCTTCATTGGGAACATGTCTTTGCGCAGCACGTTGCGGCGGCGCAGCTCGATGGCATCGATGCCGGTGACGATCGCGGCTTCTTCGACCAGGCGTTCCCACAGATAGGCGACATTCGGCCGCCCGGCGCCGCGATAGGCCGTGGTCGGCGTTGTGTTGGTGAACATCAGCTTGTGCCGGCCGTGAACCGCGGTGACGTTATAAAGACTGATCGCCGAACTGGTCGGCGCCGCGACGGTGTTGATGAGCGGGCCGGCGTTGCTGCAGAACGCGCCGAGGTTGACCAGCCATTCGACGCGTAGCGCGACGAAGCGGCCGTCGCGATCGAGGCCGAGTTCGCCGGAGAGGTCCGCGGCGCGCGCGTGATGATCGCCCGACAGCGTTTCGCCGCGCGTGCCGGTCCACTTCACCGCGCGTGCGCTGCGTTTCGCCGCCAACAACAGTGCGAGAAATTCCGGATAGACTTCGTTTCTGATGCCGAAGCCGCCGCCGACATCGGAAGAGCGGATGCGAAAGCGTTCCACCGGCAACCCGGTGATCGCCGCCAGCGTATTTTTGATGTCGCTGATGCCCTGCGTCGGCACGGCGAGCTCGAACGCGTCGCTCGTTGCATCATAGGAGGCGACAGCGGATTTCGGCTCCATCGGATTGCCGGCGATGCGCTGCGCCCGTACCTTGACGCGCACCACGTGAGCCGCCGCCGCCATCGCCGCATCGGCGGCCTCGCGATTGCCGTACTCGTATTCGAACGCCAGGTTGCCGGCCACCTCGTCATGAATGCGCACCGCGTTCTCGGTGCTGGCATCGGCGGCTTCGACCAGCACCGGCAGGTCCTCGTAGTCCACCTCGATCAGTTCGGCGGCATCCTGTGCCATATGCTCGGTCTCGGCGACGATCACCGCGACCGGCTCGCCGACGAAGCGGACGCGTTCGCGGGCGAGCCCCAAACGCGGCGGCACGTTGAGCGATGAGCCGCCGACGCCCTTGAAGAACGCCATCGCGGGCAGCCCTTTCCAGCCCGCGGCCGCCATGTCGGCGCCGGTGACGATATCGATCACACCTGGGGCGGCGCGGGCCTTCGCGGTCTCGATGTTGCGGATCTTGGCGTGGGCGCGATCGCTGCGCAGAAAAAAGGCCGCCGCCTGTTTGTCCATGTTGACGTCGGCGGTGTAGCGGCCGTGGCCGGTCACCAGGCGAACATCTTCGCGGCGGCCGGTGAATTTCTGATCGGACAAGTTTCGCTCCGTTGCATGCTGAAAGGTGCCCATCGGCGGCCCGCAGGGAAGCAATCTTGGCCGGCCTGCGCAAGGCTTTCGCCCGTCATTCCGGATTGCGGCGAAGCGGCAAGTCCGGAATCCATACTCCCGGCGCTGGGATTATGGATTCCGGGCTCCTCGCGGAGCTTGTCATCGGGCCGGCCACTTCGGGCCGGACCCGTTGGCTCGGCCCCGGAATGACGAGCATTACTCCCGCCTTCGCCTTATTTCCTCGATGACGATGGAGTTGTCGCGCTCGGCCTCGCCATGCGCCACGCAGGCCTCCAGGACCTGGACGTGAATTTCCAGCAGCGGCAGCTTCTGGCTGGCCTTGCGGGCCTGGTCGAGCATTAGATGAGCGTCCTTGAGGGACTGCCGCACGCGGCCTTCCGGCGAGAATTCGCCGGCGATCATCTTCGGTCCCTTGGTATCCATCACTTGCGAGGCCGCAGCCGTTTCGCGCGCCACCTTGAGAAAGGCCGCCGGATCGAGGCCGAGGCGGGAGGCGAACACCAACCCCTCGGCAAGCGCCAGCCGGTTGAGCGCCAAGATGTGATTGACCGCCAGCTTGGCGCGGCCGCCGTCGCCGGCCTTGCCGATGTGAAAGCGCTTCGGAAACAGCGCGTCGAGCACGCCCGCGGCGGCTTGCGCGATCTTGGCGTCGCCGCCGATCAGGCCGACGCCGTCACCCGCGCGGACCTGCTCGCTCGTGCCGGAGACCGGCGTTTCCAGAAAGCGCAGCTTGTCGCCTATCCGCGCCGCGAGCGCGGCGATGCGGTCGGGGTCGCAGGTCGAGGTGCAAAGCACGATCTTGCCGGCCGCGGCTGCGACGAGCGCATGCTCGACCACGTCTTCGACCTGATCGGTATTAAACACCGCCAGCACGATCGGTTCGCAGCGTTGTGCGACCTCGACGAGCGAGCCCGAGCGGCCGCCGATCGCCTCAAGGTGTTCGCCCCTGGCAGGATCGATGTCAAAACCGATCACGGAAAATCCCGCGGCGATCAGCCGTCGGGCATAGACTTCGCCCATGAGGCCGATGCCGATCAAGCCGACGGGGCTGGCTGAGGGCATTTCTGGTCCTTCATCATTGTTGAGCCGCGCGCGGAAACATTACCATTCTTGGTGGGCGCCCGTCATTGCGAGAAGCGAAGCGACGAAGCAATCCAGCGGGCCTCGCGGCTATCGCAAGCCGCCCTGGATTGCTTCGCTTCGCTCGCAATGACGAGCGCTCCCGTTCTCGCGGCGCGTTTTTTGTTCGCGCGCGAGTCCTCTGCCCCACCATGTTGCTAACGGCTTCTCCCGCTTGCGCTATTTCCTGGGGTTCCCTGTGCCCGACCCAGGCTGCAAACAAAGGGGAAGCGGAACGCCGAGAGACGCGTCGTCACAACCCGCGCCTTGCGGGCACGGGGCGCGCTCTTGCGGAGCGCGCTCGCCTCTCGGCGTCCCACCGCGGCTCTTGCCAGAGGGACAGCTGGTCCCCAAGGCTCTGCACCAGGCCATGCTTCGGAGGACAGTCCGGAGCGCTCGATCCTATGGATCGCCAACCGGGGCGAGGATCGTGCGCATCTCCACGGGTGTTACCCGCGCCGAACTAATCCCCGTACAGTGAGCACCTCACGCGCCGGTCATGATGCCGGCAGGCTGATGCCCGATGCCGCCCGGGAGCGGGTTACAAATCCGCCCGCAGGCACCGCACTCGCCCCGTCCC
>DATCBO010000016.1:0-11942 GCA_036511795.1 Xanthobacteraceae bacterium | reverse complement strand
GCCACGGCGCCGACGATGGCGCCTTTGATACAGCCCTTGGCATCAGCCGGAACGGCCGTGAGCGCGATGGCCGAAACCAGCGCCAGAGAGCCCAATATCGCATTCATCGGTGCAACCCCATAACGTTCGCCGTGCCATAGCAGCGCTGCTCAGCCGGCCATCTCACGCGGATAGCTGGGAACGGTGCGGGGCAACAGCAAGACAGCCGCTCAGCGATTTTTATCGGCGACCGATTTGGCCCGTATCTTGGCGAGCGTCGTGGTCGGCGTAATCGCTTCGGGATCGATTTTGAGGCGGATGATCGCGGGCTTGCCGGAAGCCTGCGCCTCCTTGAACGCCGCCGGGAAATCCTCTGTCCGCTCGACCGAGATGCCGAAGCCGCCGAAGGCGCGCGCGTAGGCGGGGAAATCCGGATTGCGCAACTCGGTCGCCGAGACGCGGCCCGGATATTCACGCTCCTGGTGCATGCGGATGGTGCCGTACTGACCGTTGTCGCTGATGATGATAGTGAACGGCAGGTCGTACTGAACGGCGGTGGCAAACTCCTGCCCGTTCATCAGAAAATCGCCGTCGCCGGCAATGCACACGACCGGCCGCTCGGGATAAAGACGCTTCATGGCGACAGCCGCGGGCACGCCAAAACCCATCGAACCCGCGGTCGGAGCCACATGCTGACCGAACCGGCGCATGCGCAAGAAGCGGTGAATCCAGGCGGCGTAGTTGCCAGCGCCGTTGCAAATAATGGCCTCGGGAGGAAGGTTGTCGCGCAGCCATACCATCACGGCGCCGAAATTGACCGCGCCGGGCTGTTCGGTCGGCTTTTCCGTCCATGCAAGGTAGTCGGCGTGCGCGGCATCCGCCGCGCCGCGTAACGGGTGCGGCAATTCGAGTTTTTCCAGCGCCGCGGCAAACGCCGTGGGCGTCGCGTGAATCGCCAGATTCGGGCTGTAGACGCGGCCGAGTTCCTCCGCGCCTGGATGCACATGCACAAGCGGCACCTGTGGGCGCGGAATATCGAACAGTGTATAACTCTGCGACGGCAGCTCGCCGAGCCGTCCGCCGACCAAAACGACGAGGTCCGCGCCTTTGATCCGCTCGATCAGCTTGGCATTGGGCCCGATGCCGAGATCGCCCGCATAGCAGGGATGCAGAGCGTCGAATAAATGCGCGCGGCGGAAGGTGGTGGCGACCGGCAAGGCGTGCTTCTGCGCAAAGCGCGCCACGGCGTCCGAGGCCGCTTGCGACCAGCGGCTGCCGCCGAGCAGCATGATCGGCGCGCGTGCCGCCGACAGCATGTCCGCGAATTTCGTCATTTCGTCGGGGCCCGGCGAGGTCTCGATCAGCGCGAACGGCGGCGCATCCGCAACGGCAACCCGTTCCGTCAACATATCTTCGGGGATGGCCACGACCACCGGACCCGGCCGCCCATTGGCCGCCGTATGGAACGCGCGCGAGACAATCTCCGGCACCCGCGCCGGATCATCGATCTCGGTCGCCCATTTGGTCATCGAGCCGAACACCGCGCGATAGTCGAGTTCCTGAAAGGCCTCGCGCTCACGCATGTCGCGCCCGATCTGACCGACGAACATCACCAAGGGCGTCGAGTCCTGCCGCGCGATGTGAATGCCCGGCGAGGCGTTGGTGGCGCCGGGGCCGCGCGTGACGAAGCACACGCCGGGGCGGCCGGTGACCTTGCCGACCGCTTCGGCCATCATGCAAGCTCCGCCCTCCTGCCGGCAGACGGTGACGTCGAGCGCGCTGTCGTGAAAGGCATCAAGCACGGCGAGGTAGCTTTCCCCCGGCACACAGAACACATGGCGTACGCCGTGCAGGACCAGTTGGTCGACCAGAACTTCGGCGGCGGTGCGCAAGTTGTCCTTGGCGCGCATAGGCGTCTCCTCGGCGTTCAATTGGCGTATGAATAGCGCAAGTTCGCCAAGGCCGGGAACCCGCTCCGCCGAGAGGCGGAAAATGAAATCGGAGCAGGTACTTGAACGACGCCGCTGACGGGCAGAACGAGGTGCTGGCCTTTCTGGCCGATCCCGCCACTCACGGCGGGCACGCTATCAAACGCATCGACACGCACGCGGCCTCGGTATTTCTCGCCGGCGATCACGCGCTCAAGATCAAGCGCGCAGTGCGCTTTCCGTTTCTCGACTATTCGACGCTCGACAAGCGCAAAGCGGCCTGCGACGCCGAACTTTCGGTCAATGCACCCTACGCGCCCGACATCTACCGTCGCGTGGTCGCCATTACGCGTCAAGCCAATGGGGCGCTCGCGATCGGCGGCAGCGGCCCGCCAGTCGAGTTCGCAGTTGAGATGCGCCGGTTTGACGAACAGCGCACCCTCGACCATCTGGCTGGCGAAATCGACGACGCGCTCGCTGACGCGCTCGGCCATGCGATCGCCGCAGCGCATGCCCGCGCAAAGCCGGTCGAAGCGGAGCCTTGGATCGCCGCGCTCGGCTCCTACATCGATGAGCACGTCTCGGCGTTCCGGCAACGGCGGGATATTTTCGACGGCACTGAAAATGACAACCTCGGCCACGCGAGCCGAACCGCCTACGAGCGGATCCTCCCGCTGCTGCGTGAGCGCGGCCGGCGCGGCCTCATCCGCCGCATCCATGGCGACCTTCATCTCGGCAACATCGCACTCGTTGGCGGCAAACCGGTGCTGTTCGACGCCATCGAGTTTTCCGACATCATCGCGTCGGGCGACGTGCTTTACGATCTCGCCTTCCTCTTGATGGACCTCTGCGAACGCGGGCTGATCCAGGCTGCAAATGTCGTTTTCAACAGGTATCTCAACGAAGCTCGGCGCACCGAGGACCTCGACGGGCTCGCGGCACTGCCATTCTTTCTGATGATGCGCGCGGCGATCCGCGCCAAAGTGACGGTGGCGCGCATGGAACGCGCCGCGACGGCGGACCACGCCCCCATTGCCGAGGCGGCGCGCGCCTATTTCGCCTTCGCGCAGCGCGCAATTGCGCCGCCAAAGCCCGCCTTCATCGCCGTCGGCGGCCTTTCAGGCACTGGCAAAACGCGACTCGCGCGTGCGCTGGCGCCGCCGATCGGGCCGATGCCGGGCGCGGTGATCGTGCGCTCGGACGTCGAGCGCAAGGCGCTGTTCGGCGTCGGCGAGACGGAGAAACTGCCGGAAGACGCCTATGGCGCCACGGTCAACGCGCGTGTCTATGCGGTGCTGGCCGACAAGGCGCGCCGCATTCTTGGCGCAGGGCACGCCGCAATCGTCGACGCGGTCTTCGCCCAGCCGAGCGAACGCACGGCTCTGGCAGCCACCTCGAAAGCAGCCCAAGTTCCGCTGCAAGGGCTCTTTCTCACCGCGAATCTGCAGGCTCGCCTGGCGCGCGTCGACACGCGCCGCAGCGACGCCTCCGATGCCACCCGAGACGTGGCGCGGGCCCAGGAAAACTACGGCCTTGGCGCGCTCGATTGGCGGCAGATCGATGCCTCCGGCACGCCTGAAGAAACTGCGGCAAGAGCCCGCGCAGCGCTGGATTGACGAAGCGTCCCGGTGCCGACATAAAGCGGCCAAGAGTCTCCAAAGAATACCCTCAAGGCTCTCATCAGCTTAAGAAGGCCTGGAAATGGCGGATAGCGCATACCCCACATTCGAGCATCCGGAAGCCCCCTCGCGCCGCGATTTCCTCTACATCGCGACCGGGATAGTTGGCGCGGTCGGCGCAGTCGCCACCCTGGTACCGCTGGTCCAGCAGATGAATCCGGACGCCTCGACGCTTGCGGCCGGCGGCCCTGTCGATGTGGACGTGAGCAAGATCGAGGAAGGCTCGCAGATCATGGTTCGCTGGCGCGAGCGGCCGATCTGGATTTACCACCGCTCCAAGCAGGCGCTGGCGATGCTCCAGAGCGCCCCGGACACCTCGTTGCTTGCCGACCCGAATTCAGAGAATGGACAGCAGGCGCCCTACGCCACCAACTGGCATCGCTCACTCAAACCCGAATACGGCGTGCTGGTCGGCATCTGCACGCATCTCGGCTGTATCCCGCTGTTCTACCCGGCACCGAGCCAGGCCACGCCGGTCGCGAATTGGATCGGCGGCTATTTTTGCCCCTGCCACGGCTCGAAATACGACGCAGCGGGGCGCGTCTATAGCGGCGTGCCGGCACCGTACAATCTGCCGGTACCGCCCTACCGGTTCCTCGACGATAAAACGATTCGGATCGGCGAAAACCCGGCCAACTCGACCTGGGATTTCGACTCGATCCTTCAGCTCTAAGCGTCGTCGATACCGACAGCGGCCTGAGCAGCGGAACCGATAGCGGCGTGATTTAAACCGTCGCATTGCCCATAATGGCCGCATGACCTTCGACATCCGCAGTCTGGCCATAGCAACGGCCGGCTTCTGCGCCTTCGTCAATCTCTACTCAGTCCAGGCGCTGCTGCCCGATCTCGCGGCCGAGTTCCACGTCAGCGCGAGCGAAATCTCCTGGCTGATGACCGCAGGCACCGGAGCGATCGCACTGACCGCGCCGTTCACCGGCGCGCTTGCCGACGTGCTCGGCAGAAAGCGGCTGATCACCGCCGCCATGTTCGCAATCGTGGTGCCAACGCTGCTGATGACACTCGTCACCAGCATTCCGGCCTTCGTGTTCTGGCGCTTCGTCGAGGGGCTGCTGCTGCCGCCGATCTTTACCGTCGCCGTCGCCTATATCGGCGACGAGTGGCCGGCAGCCGACGTTCCGCGGGTCGCCGGGCTCTACATTTCCGGCACCAGCATCGGCGGCTTCTGCGGGCGCTTCATCCCGGGGATGCTCACTGATCTGATCGGCTGGCGCCTCGCCTTCAGCGTCGTGGCGCTGCTGACGCTCGTGACTGCGATCATCGTCGCGCGGATGCTGCCGCGTGAGCGCAACTTCGTGCGCGAAGGCGGGTTTGCCTCGTCACTTCGCCAAATGCTCCGTCATTTGCGCGATCGGCAGCTCATCGTGACCTATGCGATCGGATTCGGCGTGCTGTTCAACTTCATCGCGACGTTCACTTATGTGAGCTTCCATCTCGCGGCGCCGCCATATCTGTTCTCGCCGACGCTGCTTGGCGCGCTGTTTTTCACCTATCTCGCCTCAAGCCCGATTGTGCCGTGGGTCGGGCGCGCGATTGCGCTGTTCGGCCGCCGGCCGTTCATACTGGGCGTCATCGCGCTTTGGATCGTCGGCGCACTATTGCTGCTGGCCGCTCCGGTCAGCATCATCATGACGGGGCTGACGCTGTGCGCGATCTGCGGCATGGTATGTCAGGCGGTCTCGACCGGCTATGTCGCCATGACCGCCAAGGAGGGGCGCTCGTCAGCCGTAGGTCTGTACGGCACCGCGTATTATGTAGGCGGCAGCGCCGGAGCTTTTTTCGGCGGCCTTGCCTGGACTTTCACCGGTTGGGGCGGCTGCGTCGCAGCAATCGTCGCCATGCAAATCGTCATCGCGGCGATCGTCGCAGCAGCGTGGGGACGTTGATCGGATTTTTGTCAGAAAGAGGAACGTCATGGTGTCGGACAGCCAGTTCGCATTTCTGCGGTCGATCGATACGCCGACCGTGTGTAACCTGATCGAAATTGTTGCCCCTGAGTGCCGCGGCGCGGGTTACACGGTCGCGCACCTGCATTGTCCGTTTCCGGATCTGGCGCCGATGGTGGGCTTCGCCAAAACCGTCACCATTCGCGCCCGCGATGTGGTCAGCGGCCCAAGCTACATGCAAAAGCGCATGGATTATCTCGACTATGTCGGCGCCGCGCCGCAGCCGAGCGTGGTGATGATCCAGGATCTCGACGAACCCGCGGGTTACGGAGCGTTCTGGGGCGAAGTGCAGACCAACGTCCACAAGGCGCTCGGCTGTCTCGGCACCGTGACCAACGGCTCGGTGCGCGACATTCCGGCGGTGGCGCTCGATTTTCAGATGCTGGCCGGATCGATAGGCCCGTCGCACGCCTATGTGCACGTGGTCGATTTCGGCGTCCCAGTCACCATCCACGGCATGGCGACAAAATCCGGCGATCTTATCCACGCCGATCGCCACGGCGCGGTGATCGTGCCGGTCGACAAAATCGACGCCATGAAGGATGCGCTCGACGGCCTGCTGAAGCAGGAGGCGCGCATTATAGCCGCGGCGAAATCCGGACAGGGCGTCGAGGCGATCAAGGCGGCATTCCGCGGCTGATCGGTCGGCGACGATCGGACGTCCCTACTGCTTTTTCAGGGTGTAGACGAAGTTGTTGAGGCCGATTTCCGCCGTGCGTAGGTCGACGAAATGCCAGTCGATCTCGCAGCCGGTTTCGAGCGTCTTGAAGGTCGTTCCGGTGAAACCCAACGCGTGGGCGAGCTGCAACGGGTCTTTGCTATGATCGGCGTCGTGCATTTCGCCGAATTGGCCTTGGAACAGCATGTCGGCGGGAAAGTCCGACACCTTGTAATGCGGCCCCTTGCAGGCAAACACGTTTGGCCCGGTGATCGCCTTCAATCCGAGATTCACGGTCTTGCCGATGAGCTGCTTCATCCCGGCGACGTCGGCCTTCTGCGGCGAAGACGCCCACGGCGCGGGGACGGCGGAGACGAATTTCCAGGCTCCCAGATAGGACAGCTCCTCGGCACCAGCCGGCGATTGGATCGCCAAGACAAGCGCAGTCGCAAGCAAAATGGAAACACAGCGCAATAGCCTCTCCTTCAAAGCGCGCGAGGAGGGCATGCGGTCCCCATGACGCGACCGTTTGTCGGCCGCCACCGTAATCCGGTTCATCAGTTATCCGCAGTGGGATGCCAGTGGGGACGGTAGCCGGCAGACAGAGCCGCGAGGATTGCCGGAGGCGTGAGCACATCGACCGCGCCGACGCGCGAACGCCGCCTGCCTCCCTGGTAGCCTTCCGATGTCCAGCGCAGGAGAGAATTGCCGCGCACCGCAAAAGCCCCCTCCTCCTCCAGCGCGACGAACGCTCCGTCGGGCAACGCATCGATATCTTGTCGGTGGACGCGCTTCACGCGCCCGTGCAGGCGTTCGCGATGGAGCACACCGTCCATTTCATCCGCGTGAGGCCGCGCATGCAGTCCACTTGCGTCGCGCCATTTCTCAGCAAATGTCACCGCATGCTCACGGCGGCACTCGAAGCAGGGCCGATGGCCAGCCGCGAGCGCGGTGGGTTCATCAAGAAAGAACAGCTCGGTATAGAAGCGGCCCCAGACGTTGCGATGCCGCCCTTTGAAGTCGAGCAGACAACAGATCCATTGCCGCGACGCCCAGCGGCGGCCCGTCAGCGTTCCTGCGTCGGTGTGAAAACGGCCGCCGCGATTGCCCATGAACAGCCCGCGTGCCGATACAGCGGCGAGGTCGCCGAACGGCGTGACGCGATTTTGCAGCGGCGATCGGCGGTCGCCCGCGGCCGGCATCACCGCTTAATGGGGGCGAACGGCGCCGGCGACATCAGCTTGCTTTCCTGTTTGATCAGGTAGCCGGCCGCCGCGTTTTTCTCGAGGTAGACGAGCCATTCCGAATCTTTGAACAAGGCCGCCCGCTTCTTGGCGCGGTCGGCGAAGTCTTCATAAACCCAGATATGGACAAAGCTGTTGACGTCGCCGGTCTCGGAAATGAGCCACGCCAGTGGTTCGCCGAAAAAGCGCGTCTGCGGGCCGAAGCCGAATTGCTGGTAAAGCTCCAGCTGCTTGCGCAGCGTGCCCGGGCGAAGCGTATAGGTGCGATGGTCCAACAGCATCGTCGTCTCCATGAACCGTTTCCGAGGCAATGCTACGCCGCAGGCTTGCGCATGGGAATATCGCGTCGCCGCGAGCAGGGCTGCGCGGCGCCGGAAACGGCGACGCCGCGGCAGGTGAGCGCACCCCCGCCGCGGCGCCGAAATTTGCCGTTGGACTTAGCTTGCTAGCGCGTCATCCAGGAACGCGCGCGCGCCGTCATCAGCGCGTACGGGAAGATCCAGAACAACGTGAACAGCCAGAAGTAGGAGTACAAAATGGCGTAGAAATACTCGAACGATCGCTCGCTGCGCAGATAGTGGAAGGTGCTGATCGCCGTGCCGAGACCCATCGCCAGCATCAGGCGCGGAAGCACCGACGGCTCGTTCCAGATCATGATCGGCAGCGCCGCCAGCGCGGCGTAGATCACCGGATAGCGGAAATTGGCGACGATGCGGTCGAACAGCGTGGCGATGCGGGTCTTGAGCGGCCGGCGCCACACGATAGTGCGCAGGTACTGAAACTCCTCACGCACGTAGCTGCGATCCCAGCGCAGGAACATCTTGCACAGCTTCGGGAACACCTCGGGCACTTCGGTGTGGACGACGGCGTTCTGCTGGTAGACGGCGTCGTAGCCCTCCATGAATAGCAGATTGGTCATCGCCCGATCTTCGCCGAACGTGCAGCGCACCCCGAGAAACTGCTGTTCGAGCCAGCGCGGCACCACCCGGCGGACCACGTCGGCACGCAGCGCGGTGAGCGCACCAGGGCAGCAATAGACGTTGCCGAAGGCCGACTCGGATGCTCGCAACAGGTCGAAGGACAGAATAAAGCGGACGTGAAGCATGCGCGGAATGATGCCGCTTTTCCGATTATAGACCAGCACCTTGCCGGCGACCGCGCCGACGCGCGGATTGTTGAAGGGTGCGACAATTGCCAACAGCGCGCCGCGTTCGATCACGCTGTCGCTATCGACGGTGACGAAGATATCGCCGCGCGCTCGGCCGATGGCCAGCGCCATGGCCTCGCGCTTGCCGCGGTTGCAGTCTTGCCGGAGCGCCGTCACAAGACCGGGATACCGCTGTGCGGCTGCGGAGATGTAATCCCAGGTGTCGTCCTTGCTGCCGTCGTCGATCGCGATGATCTCGATGCGGTCACGTGGGTAATCAGCCTCCACAATCGAGGTGATGGCCTGCATCACCATCGCACCTTCATTGTAGGCCGGGACGATGACCGTGATGGACGGAGCGTCTTCGCGCGCGAGCGCCGGGACCGGGCGGTAGATGGCCCAGCATAGCGTGCGCGCGCCGAGCAGCAGCAGGCCCGCGGCCGTCCAGAACAAGCTTGGGTAAGCGATCAGCCATCCGTAGCTGTTCTGGGTCAAGAGCTCCAGAATATGCGGAAGCACGCCGCTCAGCTGCCAATAGACGGTAACGATGAAACCGAAGAAAATCAGCGCATAGACGAAATATGCCCATGCGCCCGAGCGCTGCACCCCGTCGCCAGTCTTGAGGGCATGAAACGGGGTTGCGGCTCTTTCAACCGATGTGACGCTCATATTGTCCTTGAAACCCTGATCTTCGCCGAGGGAGCGCCCGGCCGAGGTAGCGCGGATTAGTGACGGGAGAACGAAGCGGCGGCCGACATATGTGTCTTCGGCCAGACATCCGCAACGTACGCGTCACCCCCCAACTCCAGTCCATTCCCTCCGGCGCATTGCCTTACGAACCAACGCATCCGACGCCAAAAGGTTTGTTTAGGACAAAGGCTTTTTTTGGTCGCGCGCGCCCAAAGTTACAAAAAAACTCAACAAATAATATGCTGCCCGCATAAACGGCTCATAAACGCGCGTACACTTTGCCGGTGGGACGCGTTAGCAGTTCCAGCACAGATTGTACGAAATAGGGTGCTGGTTCAGTCGGCCTTCGCCGCACTCAGCGACGATTCCACGCCTCGCCAGACGCCTGGCGCCGGCACCGGAGCGGCCGCGCTTATCCCTGCGGCTGGGGCTCCAAAGGACCAGGCTCCGGACGCGGCCGATTGCGCCCAGCGCCGGCGCTCGGCACTGTCGAGGGGCGCGGAGTCGCCGCCTCAATGATGGATTCGCGGACCGGTCGCTTACCCATGATCAGATCCTTGATTTCGTCGCCGGTCAGCGTTTCGAATTCAAGCAGCCCCTTGGCGAGCGTCTCGAGATCGGCACGCTTTTCGGTGAGGATATGCTGGGCCTCGGCGTAGCCCTCCTCGACGTAGCGCCGGATCTCGGCGTCGATCTTCTGCACCGTCGCTTCAGAAATGGTCTGCTGGCGCGCCACCGAATAGCCGAGGAAGACTTCTTCCTGATTCTCGCCGTAGGCGACGGTGCCTAGCGCCTCAGAAAGCCCCCAGCGCGTCACCATCATGCGCGCGAGCTTGGTAGCCTGCTCGATGTCGGAGGCAGCCCCGGACGTGACCTTTTCTCGACCGAACACGAGTTCTTCGGCAACACGGCCGCCCATCATGATTGCCAACCGCGAGGTCATCTGCTCCAGGCTCATCGACAGCTTGTCGCGCTCCGGAAGCTGCATGACCATGCCGAGCGCGCGACCGCGCGGGATAATCGTCGCCTTATGCACCGGATCGGTCGCCTTGACGTTGAGCGCCACGATGGCATGGCCGCCTTCGTGATAGGCCGTGAGGAGCTTTTCTTCCTCAGTCATGACCAGCGACTTGCGCTCGGCGCCCATCATCACCCTGTCTTTGGCATCCTCGAACTCGACCTGGGTGACCATGCGCTTGTTGCGCCGCGCCGCCATCAGTGCAGCTTCGTTGACGAGGTTCATCAGATCTGCGCCAGAGAAACCGGGTGTGCCGCGGGCAATGGTTTTCAAATTGACGTCGGGAGCCAGCGGCACCTTGCGCACGTGGACTTTGAGGATCTGCTCGCGTCCGACCACGTCAGGATTGGGCACCACCACTTGGCGATCGAACCGTCCGGGACGCAGCAGCGCGGGATCGAGCACGTCGGGGCGGTTGGTGGCGGCGATCAGGATGATGCCTTCATTGGCCTCGAAGCCATCCATCTCGACCAGCAACTGGTTGAGCGTCTGTTCGCGCTCGTCGTTGCCGCCGCCGAGGCCTGCGCCGCGATGGCGGCCGACCGCATCGATCTCATCGATAAAGATGATGCACGGCGCATTCTTCTTTGCCTGCTCGAACATGTCGCGCACACGGCTCGCGCCGACGCCGACGAACATTTCGACGAAATCGGAGCCGGAAATGGTGAAGAACGGCACATTCGCCTCACCGGCGATGGCGCGCGCCAGTAGCGTCTTGCCGGTGCCGGGCGGCCCGACCAGGAGCAGACCGCGCGGAATGCGGCCACCCAGGCGCTGAAACTTCGCCGGGTCACGCAGGAATTCGACGATCTCCTGCAGATCAAGCTTGGCTTCGTCGATGCCGGCTACGTCATCGAAGGTGACACGCCCATGCGCTTCCGTAAGCAGCTTGGCGCGGCTTTTGCCAAAGCCCAACGCCTTGCCGCCGGCGCCCTGCATCTGCCGCGACAGGAAAATCCACACCCCGATCAGTGCGACGAACGGCAGCCAGGAGATCAGCAGCGACACGAACCAGGGCACGTTATCGGATTGCGGCCGTGCCGTAATCGAAACGCCCTTGTTGTAAAGACGCTGAACCAGCGACGGGTCGCTCGGCGCATAGGTCTGGAAACTGCCGCCGCTGGTGAAGTCGCCATGGATCTCCGGACCCTGGATGACGACGTCCTTGACCCGCCCGTTATCCACATCGCTCAGCAGCTGCGAAAAGCTGATTTCCTGCGCGCTGGTATTGCGGCCGGGGTTCTGAAACAGAGTAAATAGCGCCAAAAGCAGCAGGACGATAATCACCCACAGGGCGAAATTGCGCAGATTAGCGTTCATATTAGTCCCTTGATCCGCAATCGCACGCGGGCCCAGCGCTGCCATTCAACCCTGAACGTGGCGGCTTCACGTCCCTGTCTTCTGCAATGTAGGCGCGGGGTCGCCCCCTGCCAAGGGAACCAACGGACTTACGGGGCACGCTCGTCAGTCAGCGAATCCTGGCTATTATAGACGTACTTTGTAAAGCGGCCCTTGTCGTTTTGGCTTATGGCTGCGTTGCGCCTGGCGCCCGCCGCCGAGCCCCGCTGCGGCGGGGAGCGGCGCGCTCGACGCTGATCTGCCGACCGGCCGCCGTCACAACGGCGCCAGCCAGTG
>DATCBO010000015.1:0-4945 GCA_036511795.1 Xanthobacteraceae bacterium | reverse complement strand
GCTCGACCTCGCTGCGACTTATCGAAAGCGCGGCGGCCGAGGATGGCACTCTCGGCGCGTTCTCCGCCGAGAC
The DNA here is from genome assembly GCA_036511795.1 of Xanthobacteraceae bacterium. Classification (GTDB taxonomy): domain Bacteria; phylum Pseudomonadota; class Alphaproteobacteria; order Rhizobiales; family Xanthobacteraceae; genus BOG-931. The sequence goes on along the minus strand of DATCBO010000015.1, from coordinate 4,872 downwards.
GGCTTTGTTCATCACACCCGGCTACCGCTTCCGCGCGGTGGAAGGAATGCTGACCAATTTCCACCTGCCGCGCTCGACACTGTTCATGCTGGTCTCGGCATTTTGCGGCCTCGACACCATGCAGCGCGCCTATGCGCATGCGATCGAGGCAGGCTATCGGTTCTACTCGTACGGCGATGCCTGCCTGCTGCTTCGCGGCGCGCGGCCCGCGTCTCGCGGGTCTATTTGTGCTTGACCGAGCCCGAGCCGCTGACCTTGGTTGTAACCTTCGGCGAGCCAAGGTAGCGCACCTCTCCCGATCCGCTGACGCGCGCATCGAGGGTATCGCTGGCATTGATCGTCACGTCGCCGGATCCGGCGACGGCTACCGTCGCGCTTTTGGCCTTCAGCGCGGAGGCGTCGAGGTTGCCGGAGCCGGCCACGGAAATTGTCAGGGTGTTGATCTGGCCGGCAAGTCGCACGTCACCGGAACCGCCGATCTTCACCGACAGTGAGTCGCCGTCGAGGTCGTTTGCCTTAACATCGCCGGCACCCGCAATCTCAATATCTCGCAAGTTGGCGGCGGTGATCCGATAGACCGGAGCCTTGCCTTGAAAGCTCTTGCCCTTGGCTATTCCAAGGTTCAGCACCCCGTCCTTCACCGCCGACGTGAATAGCGGCAACAGGTTGTCGTCCGCCGTGATGCTCAGGCTTTCGGTGCCCGTGCGGTCGATCAAGATGCTGCCCGTGCCGGCCACGTGGACGGCGCTAAAACCCGTTACGGGCCTTGATTGGGTCACCGCATGGCCGGAGCCGTGGACGACCGTGCCGCCGTTATATTCGTAAACGCAGCCGTTGCAGCTGATGAGGAAGGACAAAAAGCGGTAGCCGGCATATCCCGCGGCGCCGACGACGCAAACCAGCACAAGAAGAACGATCAAAAGGACCTTTTTCATAACCTCTCCATCACGCCCATCCGGTGGGCCGGCCGTGAACCCATGCTCCGCACCGCCAGGCGGCGGATTCCGGATCGGTCCCAGAATTGCCCGAAGAGCGCCCCAGGGGCAGAAGGTTTAACGCCGCATTAACCATTAAGTCACCAGGGTGACGAGGCTAACAGGCAACAACGCGACTCACGGCGCGTCGCATAGAATGGGCGCCTTGGGACACTGGCCGAGGCCAACGAGCGGTGGCGCAGGATAACGGTCCTTCATTGAAGCCTTCCGGGCAACGCGACACCCTGACTGCGCGGGCCTTGCGCACGATGGCGGCGGAGCAACGGGCCATCGAGCTGGAAGGCGAGCTCTGTTCGGCACGCGAAGGCCTGGCCCACCGCGACAACGCCATCTCGTCGCTGGAAAAATCGCTCGATTTGAATTCGGCGGAAAGCGCGCGGCTCGCCAGCGAGCTCGCGGAGAGCGCCGCGGCCGCGGACCGGGGGCGCGCGCAGCTTGAACGAACGCGATCGGCGCTGTCGGCCGCCCGGGGCGAACGCAACGAGGCTAATTCAAAGCGGCAAGCGGAGACGGCGCAGCTCAGTGCGCAGCTCGAAGCCGCCTTGGAACGTGCCGCCAGCGCGGAAAATCAGCTCGCCGAAGCTCACCAGAACATTCTGACATTGAACTTCCACAACAGCGCCGCCGAGAAAAGAACCGAAAGTCTGGAAAATTCGCTGCGCGACAAAGACCGTGAATTTCAGGGTTTGAAGCAATCGCACGCAAATCTCGCCGATGAGGTGATGAAATTATCTCATGAGAAGATAAAGCTTTCAGACCAGCTGTCGAAGCTGTCCAATGAGGCACTGAAGCTGTCCGACGATAAAATAAAACTTACCGACAACTTGGTGAATGTGTCCAACGAGCTCTTGAAGCTATCCGATGAAAAAACCAAGCTTGCGGACAACTTGGCGAATATGTCCAACGAACTCTTGAAGATGTCCGATGAGATTAATGCGCGCGAAGCCGCCTTGGCGCATGCCGAGGACCGTATCGGCTCGCTCTCCAAGCTGTTCATACAGCTTGAGGCCAAAGCGCATCATAACGGACGGACTGATATCGTCGGGATTGCCGGAGTAGGAAATCTGGATGCTCCTGGGCGCATCGGCGTTGCAATCGGCGCCAGCGGAAAGCCCGGCGAGTGCGCCATGCTTAAGCGCGACCTCGACAGCGACGCCTGGCTGTTCGGCGGCGGCAAATCAGCCCGCCTGTCCTGACCCCGTCTTCGGTTTGCAAGTCAGCCCAACACGTGGCTCCGCCGCCGTGAACTGCTTGCGCTGGACCCGGACAATATTGCACCTGTCATTGGCAAACACGGGATTCCTGTTGCGCCGATGACCTTTGGCTTTCGACTTGCCGCCACGGACGGTACCGCACGCACCGGCGAGATGACGACGGCGCATGGCCTCGTACACACGCCGGCCTTCATGCCTGTGGGGACGCAAGCCTCGGTGAAGGGTGTGCACCACGATGACGTTCGTGCGGCCGGCACCGAGCTTCTTCTGGGCAACACCTACCACCTGATGCTGCGGCCGGGCGCCGAGCGGATTGCATCGCTTGGCGGTCTGCATGCCTTCATGCGCTGGCCTTATCCGATCCTGACCGATTCCGGCGGCTTCCAGGTCATGTCACTCTCGGCATTGCGCAAGGTGACGGAGGAGGGGGTGACATTCCGATCCCATCTCGACGGCGCCATGGTCGAGCTGTCGCCGGAGCGGGCCACACAGGTACAGAACCTGCTCGGGTCCGACATCGCGATGCAGTTGGACGAATGCGTGCGGTTGCCTACCGAGCGCGCCGAGATCGAACGGGCGATGCGGCTGTCGCTGCGCTGGGCCGAGCGCTGCAAGCGCGCTTTCGAAGGCGCCGCCCAGGGCCGCGCTCTGTTCGGTATCGTGCAGGGCGGCGATGTCGACGCGCTCCGGCAAGAAAGCGCGCGGGCACTCGTCGCAATGGGCTTTGACGGCTACGCGATCGGCGGGCTCGCCGTCGGCGAAACCCAGGAGGTGATGCTCGATGTGGTGGAAAAAACGGCCGTCATGCTACCCGCCGAGCGGCCGCGCTATCTGATGGGCGTCGGCACGCCGGCCGACCTGCTTAAGGCGATCGCGCGCGGCATCGACATGTTCGACTGCGTGATGCCGACCCGCAACGGCCGCCATGGCCTCGCCTTTACGCGCTTCGGCCCGATCAACATCAAGAACGCCCGTCACGCTGACGATCCGCGCCCGCTTGATGCCGAAAGCCGCTGTCCGGCCGCGCGCGAATTTTCCCGCGCCTATTTGCATCACCTGTTCCGCAGCGGTGAGGCGCTCGGCGGAACGTTGCTTTCGCTCGTCAATCTCTACTACTACCAGGACCTCGTCGCGGCTGCCCGCACCGCCATCGCGGCGAGCCGCTATGCCGATTATGTCGCGCAGACAGAACAAAAGTGGCAGGCTAAGGACGAGAGCAGCGAACCATAACCGCTCTAAGGGTGTTGAAGATGAATTTCAGGCGTTCACAGACCTCGATGACCCGCCGCGAGGCGGCGCTTGGGCTGGCGTTTTCGGCGACTGCACTGGCCGCCGGCAAAGCACGTGCACAGGCCAAATATCCCAACCGTCCGGTGCGGGTCATTCTGCCGTTCGGCGCGGGAGGCGTGGCCGACGTGACCGCGCGGCTCGTGGCACAGGAGCTCAGCAAAAAGCTCGGGCAGAATTTTGTGATCGAAAATAATCCGGGCGCCGGCGGCATTACGGCGGCGCGCATGGCGCTGTCCGGCGGCAAGGACGGCTATACGCTCGCGCTGCTCACCAACGGCACCGCGATCAGCGTACCGCTGTTCAATCACCTGCCGTTTGATCCGCTCAAGTCCTTCGCGCCGATTTCGACCATCGGTTATTTTTCCGCCGTGTTCGCGGTCGATGCGGCTTCGCCGTTCCACACGCTCGCAGATTTTTTAAAGGCGGATCGCGAAAAGCCGGGCGCGATCAATGTTGGCACGATCAATGTCGGCAGCACGCAGAATCTCACCGTTGAACTGTTCAAGTCGATGGCAAACGCGAAATTCGTCATCGTGCCGTTCCGCGGCTCGCCTGATGTTGTTGTCGCGCTGTTGCGCGGCGATGTGCAGATGGACGTGGATTTCTATGCCGCCATCAAGCCGTCGCTCGATAATGGCAAGGTGCGGGCGCTGGCGACGAGCGGTCCGAAGCGCTCGCCCGAACTGCCCAATGTGCCGACCGTGCAGGAGGCCGGCGTCGCCGGTTTCGACGTCGTGGCCTGGAACGGCCTCTACGCCCCGACGGGCACGCCGAAGGAGATCATCGACACGCTCAATGCCGCGCTGCACGAGGTGCTGGCCGATCCGGCCCTGAAAAAGCGCGCGCTCGCTCTCGGCATTGACGCGCACGCTTCGACGCCGGCGGAGCTTGACGCGCGCATGCGGGCGGATATCGCCAAATGGGACGCGGTGATCGCCAAGGCGCATATTCCAAAGCAGTAACAATCACGGCATGATGCCGGCCGTGGTTTGAATGGAGCACGCCCGATGCGACAGCCTGGTTTGATCGTTGCGCCGCTGACGCCGTTTACCGCCGATCTCAAAGTCGACGAACGCAGTCTGCGCCGGCAAATCGATTACGTGGTGCGCGACTGCGCGGCCACCATGGTGGTCGCGGCCGGCGTGGAAACGCAGGAATATACCTATCTAAGCTTCGAAGCCCGCAAGGCGCTGATCCGCTCGACCGTCGAATACGTTGACGGCCGCGCGCCGGTGATGGTCGGCGTCTCTCATCCGTCGTTTCGCACCGCCATTGAGCTTGCGCATGAGGCCGAGCGGCTTGGCGCCGCCGCGCTGCAACTGTTGGCGCCGCTGCGGCCGTTCGCCGGTCCGCCGACGCAGCGCGATCTCCTG